>CALXMP010000019.1 GCA_944389505.1 uncultured Spirochaetaceae bacterium | reverse complement strand
ACATTGGTGCAGCAGTTAATGGACATATACATGATGATCGCTATTATACTGAGGCAGAATCAAATAATTTGTTAAATAGTAAAGCCAATGCTTATCATACACATGACGTGTCTCAAATAAGCGGACTATCAAGTATACAGCAGTTACCATTCAATATATCATGGGTAACATATGAATATTTTGATTTTCCAGCTACATCGTTAAATACATTTTCCAGTTATAATGTCGTTAAAACTATTACACCATTTGATGATAATAACATGATATACGCAGATATGATTTATATGTCAATATATGATATTAATATTGTAACAAATTATGATTATAGTGTGCCATCAGAATTATCACTTGTTTCATATAATACATCTGGTAACAATACAAAACATTTGTCATTAAATTGTAATTCTAACTTAGGCGCAAAACCAGCACCGATTATGTGTTTATTCGGATATAGAAATAGTACAGAAAATCATCACTATCAACATTTAATATCAACTAGATATTTTATTACTTCCAAACTCAATGTTACAAACGATGCGTCAATAATGACATTTTATAATAGATCATATTCAACTCCTAATAAAATAGATATTATTGCTAATGGATATGTTACATTATCGTTTAAGTTTATTTTTAAAATTGGCCATATAACTAATTATTAATATACTCCATTATCCCTCCTAGGATTAGTATTAGGGACATCTAAAGTATTTGGTCTAGGTAAAGAATTAGCTTTCGCTGAAAATAATAAATCTGTAAAAATAGAATTTAATTCATATGTAGGTACCGGAGTTGGTGGAGAATCTAATCCAAATTCATTAACATTTTCATCTTTACCAGTATTTTTTGGTATATATGCAACAGGTGCTGCAACAACAAATATTCAAGATACTATAGTTTATAATGATTACTATACTTATAGATTATATGTAGTAGTTGAATATACATTTCCTGAAGAAAACTATATGGAAGGTGGTGGGATTGGACGATCTTTATATAGAAGTGTAAGTTACGGTAAACGATCTGGAAATACATTATTTTGGTATTGTACTGATACTCAAAATAGCCATCAAGAAAAATTTTATCAATGTAATGAAAATAATATACGATATTATTATTTTGCTATTTATTAAATAATATTAATAAATATATCCCTCCTAGGAGGGATGTAACATGGCAACCTTAAAAAGAAGATTGTATCGTAAGAACAGTTCGGGCACTTACGATATTGTATATTTAGAAACTGATGCCTCTATTATTACTGGAACTCTTCCAATATCTCACGGAGGTACTGGCGCTACTACAGCTGCTAATGCAAGAACATCTCTTGGTATTACTCCTGCCAACATAGGAGCAGCTGTTAGTAGCCATAATCATAGTGCATCCAATATTACTTCTGGTACACTATCTGTTCTAAGAGGTGGTACTGGTAGAGCGATTCTGACTTCTGGATACTTCTTAAGAGGTAATGGTACAGCTTCTGTAACTATGAGCAGCATAGATCAGGTTAAAACAGTTTTAGGAATAACATCACTTCCATCCGGTATTATTGCTATGTGGAGTGGATCATCTACTGATATCCCAACCGGATGGTTATTATGTGATGGTTCTAATGGTACACCCGATTTAAGAGATCGATTTATAGTAGGTGCTGGCAGCACCTACTCACCCAAAGCAACTGGTGGTGAGGCTACTCATAAACTTACAGTAGATGAAATGCCTAGTCATAAACATACGTTTACCGGAACAAGCCATACACATAATACTACTTCATCTGGCGGTCAAAATAGTATAGAATTGGTTTCAGTTGAAAATTACGGAAATGGAACTGATAAATTACTCAGCACGAATAATAACACTAGCGGTTATTATAGTAGAACTTTATATTTTGGCGGCGTTACGGGAATAAGCTCAGCAACTGCTGGTGGCACTATTTCAAATACTGGTTCTGGATCAGCTCATAATAACTTACCTCCATACTATGCACTTTGCTTTATTATGAAAGAATAAATATAATTAACCCCACCCAATTAAGGGTGGGGTTAATATCCCTCCTAGGGTGGATAAGGGGTAGCACTAAAGCATTCGTAAATAAGAAGGAATTATCATATACAGATCATAGTCATGATCTAAACAATTTATCTGGAATATTACCTGTAACAAAAGGCGGTACAGGTGTAACCAGTTTAGACGCATTATTAGCACTTTTAGGAAATAGTGGAATTAATATTATGGTAACTGGAGAATATGTTGGAAATGGAACATATGGTCCGGATCACCCATCTTCAATTTCTTTTATTAATATTCCATATTTAGTATGTGTTTATGGTAAAACATATAATAGTGAGTATGGTTTCTTTTTTCCGTTTGCTTTAGATACTTCTTATCGCAACGGTGCAGCTCTTATTATCATGTCTACAATTATAGGTGATGATAATAGATTCGTGGCCAAATTTTCAAATAATACATTGATATGGTACCAGACACATCAATCAAACTTACAACTAAACAGTGCTAATGTTAAATATTATTACGTAGCTTTTATAGATATTAATTAATTCATTTTATATTGTTGATAACACCTTTATAGCATGATATTGCTTTGTATACAAGTGGTATCGTGACTAATTAAAAGGAGGAAAATCCTATGTTCCCTTGTGAGTATCTC
>CALXMP010000018.1 GCA_944389505.1 uncultured Spirochaetaceae bacterium | reverse complement strand
ATAACAAAAACTCCTATGCCTTCTTCCTTCCAGCTTAGGAGCTTTCTCAAATGTCCACAAACTTATTTACAGTCTCCAGGGAGCGATTCCTGCCCTTTGTCTTTCATGTAGTAAGCCTGCCGCTCTGTCCATCCCGTATTATTTCCCATACCGTATCCGTGCAAGCAGAAAGAAACGACTCATCATGGCTGACGAGTATCATCGTCAGATTCTTTCCATCCTCGCGGAACATCCTCTCCAGTATCCTCATTGAGACTATGTCGAGGTGGTTCGTGGGTTCATCCATGAGCAGTACAGACCGACCCTCCCTCCGCGAAAGCGCAATGGCAAGCTTCTTCATCTCTCCAGGGCTAAGTGCCAGAGAATTGGAGAAAAGCGCTGAGGGATTTGAGCCCATTCTGTACATATCGGAGAGAATCATTCCCTTCTCATCATCCTCCAGCGACAGGAAGGATGTGATGATCCTGCTTATCTCATTCCCTGTGAATTCCTGTGGAAGGTATAATACATGCCGTTCCCTGCCTTGTCCGATCAGATGCTCATGAAACGAGCGGAGGAAGAGCGTCTTTCCGCTTCCATTCCTTCCCTTGAGCGCAATGTGTGAGCCAGCTTTTATGGACAATGCTGGAACAGAGAGCGTATAGTCCCCGATAGCAAGAATCGATTCAGGAAATGACAGGTCCGGGACATGCATGCCCGTGATAAGCGTCAATCCTTTTTTCCTCATAAGAGGCTTCCCCATTGCGGAAAGTTTCTCCTCCAGCTGCCTTGAGTGCGAAATATGGTTCCTCATGGCACCATCAAGGGAGGCATCCCTGCCTGTCAGGCGTGCTCCATCGATCTTTGCCTTTGCATCATGGTCCTTGCTGCTTATGCCTCTTTTCGACAATCCTCTCTGCTTTTCGCGGCTTCTTTCGCTCAGTTTTGCAGCGATTGCATTCTCGTCGGATATAGCTGATAGGATGCTGTCGTATGAGCTGCGTCCTGATTTTCTCCTTCTCTCACTCTCATCAAGCGCTTCAGGCAGAGGCAGCGGAATGTCTTCAATCGATGCAGCTTTGTCCGTACCGCGCTCAAGGAGTATTGTCCTGTGTGAAAGGGCAGAGGCGAATGTCCTGTCATGGGAGACAATGATCCCTATGCCGCTGAATGTCCTGAGAGCCCTTATCATAAGATCTCTGCTGTATGCATCAAGGTGGTTCGTAGGTTCATCGAGTATGAGAATCTCAGGGGAGTGGGAGAGGGCTGCAAGAAGCTGAAGTCTCTTCTTCTCACCTCCAGAGAGGCTATGCTCCCTTTCTATCATCTCATCCGTGAGCGCTAGTGAGGATTTCAGCATCCCTACATGGTTGTCGCCTGAGAAGATATCGCTCCAGTCCTCTGGCTGGAGTCCTTCGAATACCTGTGGGCAGAGTATCACATCCCCGCTTCTTCTCACACGGCCGGAATCGGGCATGAGAAGTCCAGAGGCTATGGATATAAGCGTACTCTTGCCTGTGCCATTCGCACCTGCTATTACTGTCCAGCCTTCGGAAAAAGATAATGACAAACCGGAAAACAAAGCACACCCGGAACCTGGGTATGAAAAGGAAATGCCTTCGAGCTGCAGAAACATCGTATCCTCCAGAAGAAATAAAGCGCTTAGTCGTTAATCTGGATCGATGACATCTCTCTTCTCCTTTCAGGCAAGGATAGTAGCATATACATAATATGCATGCAATGATGCATTGGATGCATATTCCTGCACCTTAATCACTCATCCATATCGAGAGCTGCAGTTATGCGCTGCTGCAGAGTCAGTGCCTTTTTCCTGAGCTTCTCCTGCTTCTTCGGGATCCTGTCTAGCATCGATGAGAGTGAGAAGAGAGTTTCCTTTGCTGCACTTCCGACCGAAGGAAATGGAGCAAGGGCGAATTTCCCGCCTTTTTCGGTGATTCCCAGGAATGAGAAGCATTTCTTCCCTGAGGTTATCGGCATGAATGCTGAATCGATCAGCGATGAGATCTCTCCGAACTCCTTGTCATCGGGGCTGTACTTTCCCTTCATCTTCATCTTTGCAGGACTCTGTACAATCGGAATCAGCGATATCTCCTTATCGATCCTGGATGCCTTGAACATGCATTTGGAGAGAGACTGTCCGCATCGTATATAGAACTTTACGGAGGCGGATCTTACAGGAAGCGAACCCACGGCATTGAGCGGAACGGCATATACCTCGCTCTTTCCCTTGCTTATCCTGTATTTCCTCATCTCCTTCAGTCCATCCTCAGGAGAGATGAGTGATTTCTGCGCCTTCTTCCTTCCACCGTTTCTGAGGCTTTCCATAAGGTTGGGATCCACCCTTGATATCCACTCTTTCCTCAGTGGGGAGACCGTCCTTGCATACATCTTCGTCGTCTGTACGATCTCTCCTGCAAGGATGTAGTCGGGAAGGACTCTGAACCATGCAGATCCAGGGTGGATCATGATCTTGTCGGCTGTCAGCGAGCGGTATGAGAACCTGTCAATCTTCATGCAGACATACTGCCTCAGGCCTGCTGTCAGACAGCAGAAGTACTCCGCAATCTTCGGCTGATCGGAAATCGGTATGCCCATCTCTGAGACAATCTCCTCAAGCTGTGTCTTGATGTGCTGGATCTCTTCCATGGTCTCGTAATCGAGATACTTCCTGTGGCAGAAGTCCTCGCGGGCCTTCTTCCCCTCAATGGATTTATACCGTCTGAATAGCTTCAGCATTGTAACGAAGTCGCCATAGAAGGAGTCTGAGAGCGAACGATGCTGATCCCTTGCCTGGAGCTCCTCTCCGGGAGGAAGCACATACGGGGTCTTGGCAGAGAGCGTTGCAACGGCGATAAGAACCGATCCAATCACATCCGGATAGTTCATGATTGCCTCGACAATTACCCTTGAGAGGCGAGGAAGGAGCGGGAAGGATATCATCATCTCACCGATTTTCGTAAGATGGTGGTTCTTCTCTATGGCTCCTATTATCATCAGGGTCTCTTCCGCGGACTGGAGGGCGCTCTTTCTTGGGGGTGTGATGAATGGGAAGGAGTCCGTATTGTAGATCTCAAGCTCGCTCATGCGCAGAACGACCTCTGCAAGATCTGAGTGGAGAATCTCCTCCTCGGCATACTCAGGCCTTGAATCATAGCTCTGGCGGCTGTACATCCTGTAACATATCCCAGGCGCGGTTCTTCCAGCCCTTCCTTTCCTTTGATCGGCCGATGCCCTTGATATAGGCATAGGGAGGAGGGCAGAGGTGAAGTTCTTCTGATTATAGAAGTTCACCTTGGCCATGCCGGAATCTATCACGGTCCTTATTCCATCGATTGTCAGCGATGTCTCTGCGATATTCGTTGCGACGACTACCTTTGTCTTCCCTTCCTCTGTGGGGATGAAGACACGCTCCTGCTCCTCCTTCGAGAGTCTCCCGTAAAGGGGATATATCGTAAGCTTCTTGGAGAATGGAGCATATTCAAGATACGATACCGCTGTCTTTATCTCTGCCTCACCTGGAAGGAATATGAGGACATCTCCCATATTGCTCTCCATGGCTTCATGGACCAGCTGCAGGAGCTTTGAATAGTAATAGTCCTCTGTATCCCGGGAGAGGACTGCAGGGACGTATCTTACCTCTACGTCGTAAGGTCTGCTGTCTATGGATATGATAGGAGCATCGGAGAAGAATCTGGAGAAGGACTCTGCGTTGATTGTCGCACTGCTGATTATGATCTTCAGATCCTTTCTCTCTTCCGTGATTTCCTTTAAGAGCCCCAGGATGAAATCGATGTTGAGGCTTCTCTCATGTGCCTCATCGACCATGATTACGGAGTAGCGGGAGAGCGTCTTGTCGAGCTTCACCTCCTGCAGCAGGATCCCATCCGTCATTATCTTTATCCTGGTGTCCTTCGTCGATGTATCGGCAAAGCGCATCTTGTATGCGGCGTAGGAACCAGTGTCTCCGATCTGGCGCTTTATGAACTCACAGACCGAGAGCGCCGCTATGCGCCTCGGCTGTGTTATTCCTATGATTCCATTGCTGTCATATCCTGCTTCGCGGAGGATAAGAGGAATCTGTGTTGTCTTCCCTGACCCTGTAGGGCTTTCGACAATGATTGTCTGGCTCGATTCAAGAGCCTTCAGTATCTCATCTCTGTGCCTGTATACCGGAAGGGTTTTGAAATCAATCAATACGTATCACCTCTCTGATCTGAGACAGATCGTCAAAGGATGTCTCCTCCCTCGTTCCGAGATTCTTCAGCACGTAGCTTCCATCCTTTATCTGCAGAGAGTATGGTATGTGCCTTGCCTCGGCATAGCCATAGATTCTCTTCATCTTCGCCTCCGGCAGCAGATAGATATCGGTGCGTATGCCCATTCCTCTGAGAATCTCTCCTGCAATGACCGCCTTCTCTGTATCATCAGCATTGTGGATAATAAGGACATCAGCAGCCGAGGAATCGGCAAGAAGAGGGCTTCCAAGCTCAACAAGCCCCGCCATGAGCCTGTCCAGTCCTATTGATGAGCCCACTCCCGGAAGCTTTTCCTTTGTATAGAGCGATGCCAGATCGTTGTATCTGCCTCCCGAGCAGACAGAGCCGAGCGATGGGAGTTTATCGAGGAAGGTCTCGTAGACGATTCCCGTATAGTAATCCAGGCCTCTTGTTATCGATGGATCGAATACGAATGATGATGCTATGCCCGTCTTTTCGAGCATCGAATAGATTGTGCGCATCCTCTCAGAGTGCTCAGAAGGGCCCCCTGACAGCTTCTCGATAGCCTCTAACGTTCCGATGAAGTCCCTGCCGTCTCCTGCAGTTATGAAGGAGAGAATTCCCTCCGTCTTGCTGCTGTCCCCTGTTATCTCATCAAGAAGCTTACGGACCTCGTCGGTTCCGATCTTCCTCATCTTGTCTACTGTACGGAGGATGTCAATGGATTTATCCTCGATCCCGATATGAGCAAGGAAAGCACTGAAAAGCGCCCTGTGCGAGAGATGGAATGTGTATCCATCTATCCTGAGCGCAGAGAATGAGCGATGCATCATGGACAGAATCTCATAGTCCGCTTCTGCGTTGTCTGCTCCGACGATATCGAAATCACACTGGATGAACTCCCTGTAGCGGCCTTTCTGAGGATTCTCTCCACGCCATACCTTGTTTATGTGGTATCTCTTGAATGGTACGCCGAGCTTGTCGTGATGCATTGCAAGGAAACGGGCGAACGGTACCGTAAGGTCAAAGCGCATCGCAACCTGCCTTCCACCATTGTCCTGGAAGCGGAAGATCTGCTTGTCTGTCTCTCCGCCTCCCTTTCCGAGAAGCACCTCCGTATATTCAAGCACAGGTGTGTCGATAGGTACGAAACCGTAGGATGAGAAGACGTCCTCGAGTATCCTTATTATTCTTTTCTTTGGGATTTCCTCCTCTGGAAGGCTATCCCTGAAGCCTTTGAGTACTGCTGGTTCTATCATATATCCGGATAATATCATTGAAGACCGGCGGGGTCTATATGAGGTGGTTCTCAGCTCTGCCCTCATATGGTAATATGATGCTCAGGAGTCTGGCAGGACATCTTCAGAATTGTCCGTGGTATTGGCCAGACGGTGTGGAATAGTGTTCAGAAGATACAAGAATAACGGCAAAGGCAGGAGCGTTCCTGTCGCAAGCATATATCCTCAGGGTGAGCACCCAGTGCGCAACAGCCAGATCGATAAGGATGCGCTCTGGGCTATAAGGAAGATACAGCAGGCTGGAGGGGAGGCATATATTGTCGGAGGTGCTATCCGCGATATAATCCTAGGCCGCGCTCCTAAGGATTTCGATATAGCGACTTCTCTTTCCCCAAGGCAGGTCCAGCGTCTTTTCTGGAATGCAAGGATAATAGGGCGCAGGTTCCGCATAGTCCATCTCTTCTTCGGACAGAAGATAATCGAGGTGACGACATTCCGGTCAGATGAGGAGAACTTCGAGGATGGCAGGAACAATGTCTTCGGTACGATAGAGCAGGATGCCAAGCGCCGTGATTTCTCCATCAACAGCCTCTATTACAACCCTTCGAATGGGCAGCTCCTTGATTTCAATGATGCTTTGCCAGATTTCCGCAGGCATGTCATACGCTCCCTGATTCCGCTCTCATATTCCTTCTCGGAGGATCCTGTGAGGATGATACGTGCTCTGAAGTATCAGGCAACGACAGGTTTCAGGCTGAAGCCAGATGTGCGGCGTGCAATAAAGAAGAATGCCGCGAATATACAGCAGTGTTCCACCTCAAGGCTTACCGAGGAGGTGTCGAAGATCCTTTCGTCCGGATCTGCGCTTCCTATTCTGTCCAATCTTGAGAAATACGGTCTTGTTGAGTATATCCTTCCGCAGATCTCGGTCTATCTTGGATATGATTCCGTAAGGAAGTCGATCGCTGAGCTTGACCGGGTCGTATCAGAAGGGAAGGCGAATGGCACTCCTGTGCAGAAGGAGGAGATAATCTACCATTTTCTCCGTCCTATGATTGTTTTCCCAGATGCCTCATCCATGACAGCCGAAGAGCTTTTCAAGGAGGGGTTCAGGCAGGCTAAGATTCTTCTTTCTCCTATGACCCCTCCGAATTATGAGCTTGAGCGCGCTGTTGAGATGATCATGCAGGATATGGGTCTCAGGAGGCAGAGGAAGCCAGAGCCGAGAGTCAGGAGGAAGAAGCCTAACGCAATCATCGGCAGGAAGAGGGCTGCAGAGGAAGAGCTCTCAACCGCAGCCTCGGGCAAGAAGCGCAGGAGGAAAGGGCAGAAAAGGCCTGTTGTCCAGGAAGCTCCGAAGACCATGGCTGAAGAGCACGATCTCTGATGCCTTATCAGCAGCTTCCGGGAGAAAGCACCTCCTCCTTCCATTCGGAAACCTTTCTCTCCTTTGATGAGAATGAGATGCCAATGAGGTGGATATCTATCCCTGACTTCCGGGCATAGCCGATGTATTTGCCAGCATAGTCCCTGTCCTTTATCTGCTTCATGGCTTCATCCGCTGTTCCATCGATCTTAAGCTCCATGATATACAGGTGCTTATCCTTCTCTACAGTGAGGTCTATCCGTCCTCTTGAGGTGCTGTCCTCCGCAGTAACCCTGCATCCGCACGCGACGAAGAACATGTGGGCAATGAGATGGTATGGATTCTCGAGCTTCTCCCTGATTATCTGCCCAGAGCTCTGCCTGCAGAACTCATTAAGGGAGTCGATCATCTTCTCCGCATCACCTCTCCGGGCCGCCTTTGCGCCCTGGATTATCATTCCGGCAGCATCATCGCCATTATCAGCATAGAGCAGAGACAGCGATTGGATGAAGGATGACCTGATCTCCATGTTGGGGAATCCGAGCTCCACTCCATCATCATCGCTGTCGGCTATCGTCAGGTAGCCCGCATAATACAGAAGGGCAAGTACGCTGCTTCTGGATAGCTTTGCCTCCGAGATCAGAGAGATATCAAATGATGAGAACGAAGGCAGCAGAAGAGAGGAGTTCTCCGAAAGCAGGCTTACGAGATTGCACCTCCTCGCAAGCCCAACAGCCATCGTTGATACACCAGTCTTCTCCCAGTAGTTATCAAACTTGCACTCAAGCCTGTCGAAGAACCTGCCTATAGATACAGGATTGTATACCTTTATATCAGAACGAGGCGAGAACCTGTACCCGTCATAGTAGTCCCTTATCCTCCCTATGAACACTTCCTTCGATCCATATATCCCGGGATTGGCCTCAAGGTACTCATCCATCCCCTCCCCGAAATTGTCCTCAAGCTCCTTCTCCGTATACCCGAATGCCCCTGCGAACCTCCTGTCCATAGATATGTCATAGAGGTTGTTCATAGCTGAGAATATCGAGAGATTGGAGAGCCTCACGCATCCTGTCATGAAGAAGAACCTTATGTATGCGCTGTCTGCCTTTATGGATTTGTAGAATTCATTGAACAACTCTCGGATGTATTCGATGAGCTCTGGCTTCCATGATATCTTTGAGGTAAACGGGGAATCGAACTCATCGATTATTATGACGACCTGCTTTCCGGTTGCCCTGGTGGCCTTCATTATCAGATCATCAAGCATCTCCGAGGGGCTGTCCCTTTCTATCGATATCCCATTATCCTCTGCAGCACCGAGTATCCTCTTCTGCAAGGCATTGAGCGCGGCCTGCTCTGAGAGCAATGACATTTTGCTGAAGTCCAGGTGGATGACAGGATACTTCTCGAATGAGTAATCGGTTTCCTCCGCTATATACAGCCCCTTAAAGAGATCCTTCCTTCCATCGAAGATTGAATGGAGCGTAGAGCAGAAGAGGGACTTGCCGAATCTCCTTGGGCGGGAGACGAAGAAGAAGTTCTTATCCGATTCTACCAGCTCATAAGCGTACATCGTCTTATCGACGTACAGAAAATCATTCGTTATGAAATATTCGAAGCTGAACCTGTCGGTTATGATTCCTTTCATGCTATCAGTATAGTTATTTTCACCTGCATTTGAAGACATAGATATCTTCCTCCTTGATATCTATACGCTCCAAGTGCCCATCACTGCCAATGTGAAGTAGAAAATTTTTAGCTGATTGCGGCTAACCCCATTCCTCGATCTCTATGCTTGCGCTCTTCACCATTATGCCTCCGTACTTCTCTATGCATTCCGTGACATACTCCTGGAGATCGGAGATGGTTGAGCCTATGTAATGCCTGACTGGAAGACGCAGTGTTATGCTGACGGAGTAGGAGCCGTCCTGGTTTTTGGATCCACGGACTTTCTTTACCTTCATCACAGGATCATATTCGCCGATAGCATGCCTGACCATCTGCGTAAGGACTGCTTCCGACAGTTCTTCTTTATCAGGGCGTGAGAACTCAGGGCGGACAATGGTCTTCTCATATGTCTGGTTTCTCTTGCTGTGTCCTTTCTTTCCCATGAATACCTTCATGGAATCATAGACAATCTGAGGGGCTGAGCGCGTGACCTCAATCGAGGGAACAGGGATTACATGCTTACCCTCTGTATACCTGATCCTCATTGCAGTCTCAATCTCTTCCTGCGAGGCCACATCCTCAATATGTATGATCTTCTCAGGCTCAGGAAGCTCGAGGCGCTTTGCTATCTTCCTTACCATCTTCTCGGAGGTGCCTATTATCAGGATCTTCTTATAGCGTTCCTTGAGAAGGGCGTTCATCACCTCATCGCGGTGCTCCTCGTCATCAAAGACAGCAGTGCGGACTGCAGCGAGGAAGTCCGAATCCTTCTTCGCGCTGTGCCCAGCAAGAATCCTGTTGCCTTTTATGAGAAGTCCGTCGTCGATGATCAGATCGATCCTGTGCTTCGCAGCGACAAGCTTTGAGTGATAGCTCTTGCCTGTCCCTGACCGCCCGACAAGCGCATAGACCTTCACTCCCTTGAGCTTTGAGAATGCGAACTGGAAGAATCTGTTCATAGCGGTATTATAGCATCTTTAAGCAGGGCAAATCCATCAGCCGACGCCCAGGTCTGTATTCTCTATAAGGACTTCTGCCTTGCGGCTCTTCCTTATCTCGGGAGCGAGCTTCTCGATGAATAGCCTTGAAAGCTCCTCATCCTTCTCCGTAGAGGTGCTATTAGGGCAGAAGAGATTGACGGAGTAGTAATCGAACAGCCTCTCCGCAATCTCTACCGACTCCATGATATCCTTCTCGGTCTGTCCCTTGATTCCGGCAAGCAGGCAAACCCCATCATACCGCTCTCTGACCATCTCCGGTGTGACATCCCTCCCGATTCCCTTCCTCCACTGAAGGCGGAGATCAGGATTGAAGGATTCAATCCCAAGACGGTAATGCACGCGGCAGGGGAAATTGGATGCGAACGATTCAAGCTCATTTCTCCATACCCAGTGCGATTCGAACCAGAGATCATGGATTCCTTTTTCCCTTACCGTATCCGCAATCTTTCTGACTGTCTTCTCATCGAACTCCTGTGCCGATCCTGAGTTTATGATATCAAGCACACCGAATTCACCCGTTACCTTATCGAGAACAGGCGAATTGACTGCGAATGGATCTGCAGAGGAGTCGGTGTAGTAATCGCAGAATACGCACTTTCTCCATATGCATCCTGTTCCCTGGAGCAGTATGAACTCCCTTTTCAGCCCCTGGGTTATCCTGCTGTATCTCTCAATCATACTTCCTCCTTATGAATCCTATTGCCATATATGCAAGAGGGGTGCCGAAGACAGCTTCAAGGCCAAGCTTCGCTACGTACTGGACTGCTATCATCGAAAGAAGATCCGATGCAGGAGCCGTGCCTGTGAATGCTATCAGCACAAAGAGCACTGTATCTATGAGATATCCGACAGCGGATGAACCTATCGTTCTCATCCACAGATTGCGTCCATTCCTGCTTCTGTCCCTCATCGCAACGAGGATCTTTGCATTCATGATATCCCCTGCAAGGAATGATATCAGTGATGCAATGACGATTCTTGGAACGTATGTATAGATCGTCGCATATGCGTTCTGGACCTCTTCCATATAATCGGGATAGGGCAGGATTATGCCGATAGAGGTGAATACCACCAGCAGGATATTGCAGACGAAAGTCAGGAATATGACCTTCTTCGCTGTCCTGTATCCCCATATCTCAGCAAGCACATCGGAGAGCATATATGCTATCGGGAATGTGATCGTTCCTGCATCGAAGAGGGCAAAGGGGCCGATCGAGATGACTTTAACAGCCATTAGGTTGGCGGTTAAGTAAAGCATGATCAATAGTCCGGAAACGGCAACAAGCGGTGTGAAGCTGCCGATCCGGTTTTCTGAAGGGTTTTCCGGTACCTTGTATTCCATAATGCCGGGAACTATATCATAAAATGCCGCTAAATGATAATATCATCAGCGTTATGCGCCGTTTGATCCTGATTGTCATTTCCGCCGTCATGATGCTGCCCCTAGGCGCAGAGGGCGAGGTGTTCTTCTCGAATATCATCAATGCATCATTCCTTACGGACTTCGCATACAGCGTATTCCCCGTTAGCTTCTGGGGAGAGTTCGGTATCGATAACCTTGATTTCTTCGAGGATCTCGATTCACGAGCGGTCGTGAGGGTAGAGGCTGGAATGGCGCAGAGGACGCTCAGACAGGATCCTCAGACTGGTGAGATAATAACTGACCATAATCCTGGGCAGGCGGAGAATTACTCCGTTGTATTCTCCGATGGCTCTGTAGGTATTGATCAGGGGCTTATAGACAATCCGGACCCTTCAAAGCCAGATTTTCTGACACTGAGCTTCTCTGTGGGTATGAGATGGGAGCAGGCCTTTGCATCCCTCTATGATATCCAGCATGGCAATTTCAGCGGGCTTTTCGGCAACAAGGATTACTTCCCTGATTCCGCAGGAGGGAACTTTCCCGGCACACCGGAGCTTTCAGGCAATCTCTATGCGCTGTCGAATTATGTGAATCTGTCTCTTATCTTCAGGAATCTGGATAACCATTACCTCTATCCGGAGGGCTATAATTTCTCAGCATCGATAACCCTTGCACCATGGTGGCTTTTCAATGACCTGCCGATGTTTGAGACGAGGACGGATTATTACCGGATGATTTACTCCGCATCATGGAAGCATACGATACTGAGCCAGAATCAGAAGGCAAGGAGCGATATGAATCTATACTCGCTTGTCGTCGATTTCAATATGACATGCCAGTTCCTCTTCGGAAGCGCGGTTCCACGCCATGCATATGCCGTATCATTCCGTACCAAGGAGATTCCTCCCAGAGCATTCATGACCGATGCCTATGCTGCTGTGATACTCAATGGCCCCGAATTCCTGACGAAGGGAACCTATCCTGAACTTATTGTATTCATTGAGAATGCACTCTCTGCTGGTGATGTGCTGAATAGTACAATGGAGAGCGACTCCGTGAAATTCTATGGAACGCTCGGGGCAAGGCTCCGTCTGCATATACTAGGGTTTTTCCAGTGCCATGTCGGATTCTACTATGATTACCTGCCGATGGAAGGTTATGAAGGGGGAGTCTCTCTTGACCTTGGAGCCTACTTCACGGCTATGTTCTGATCAGCTTTCCTTATCTTCCTGAGATACTTTCTGGCTCTCTTCTCCCCTCCGGGGACGAAGAATCCTTCTTTCTTCATATTTATCAGCTCCTCATAGAGCGATACGAACTCACTTGCTACCTTAGCTCCGTCGAATTTCCTTATCGCTTTGCCCGCTTCGGCAGCTTTTCTGTCGCGCTCCTCAGGATTGTTGAGGACATGATCCATCATATCGGCGAGGGAATCGATGCTGCCGCCCTCGAAGAACCATCCCTGCTCATCGGAGATCAAAGCCCTCATATTCGCTACATCAGCTGCTATCACTGGGGTGCCAGAGCAGAGCGATTCGATGACTGTCATCGCCTGATTCTCTGAAAGCGATGCTGTCACGAATGCAGATATCTTCTTCAGAAGCTTCGATCCGATCAGCTCCTGATTGGGTATCATTCCCGTCATATGGATATGGTTTGTCTTATCGACGCTCTGGGCAAGCTTTATCAGCTCATCCTCAGCCGGCCCCTGTCCTATGATGATGAAATGGGCATCTGGATTCTTCTCAAGGCACAGCGCGAATGCTTTGATTGCTACATCAACAGCTTTCTCATATCCAAGCCTGCCTATGTAGAGCAGGGTTCGCTTTCCGAGCCATTCGGGGGCGATCTTCGCAGGAAGCGGAGATTCGGGAAGCGAGTCATCGAAGCGTGAGATATCTATGCCATTGGAGACATATCTCACTTCAAGTCCCGGTATCCTGCTCCGCACCTGCTCGCATGTCTCCTTGTTTGGAGCCGTTGCCATCCATGTCAGCTTATAGAAAGGATTGAAGACCACAGTCCAGATAGCATCTTTTGCAGCATTTGCAAGAGTCTTGCTCTTCAGTGCATAGCGAATGTATATGGGGTTATCAATAAGCGTATGATGCGTAGCTATCGTAGGGATGTGGAGCCGTCTTGCTGCATGGTTGAGAGCCATTCCCATCAGCCATGGGGATGTATTATGCACTATATCTATGTGATACTTCACAAGATAGGGCATTAGGTACCATCCATAGATCGGCAGCAGCTTAATTCCTTTGTAGATCCATGCCGGAATGGCAGGAACATGCACAACCCTGATTCCTTCTTCTATGACGTTCGCGGTGAATCCTTTTTCCTTCGGCACAAAAAACCACACGGAATGACCCTGGCGTATAAGATTGTTGGCAAGATTTATTGTCGTTGTTATAACGCCATTGGTCTCTGGATAGAAGATGTCGAACCCGAAGGCAATCCGCATCGGAATAACCCCTTGAATAGTGCTAGTGGAATGTTAACAGAACAGCAGTATTCCATCAATCATATTTTGCGAATGAAGCGCTAGCGCTTGATGAAGATGAGATGGCTTGAAGACTACTGCATCAAGAGACCTCCATCGTAGGAGAGGGCTTCTTATTTTCGCATTTTTATATTACCCCATATCCCAAGCTTGACCATCCTCGAATAAAAAAGCACATGTTAAAAGGTGCATCATTGCAGGTTCTGTTGACTGCATATGCGGATTCTGGAAAGTTTTTCTGGAATCTGGACATAGTGCGCCTGAAGCTATTTAATTATGGAGCAGTGTGGAATCATAAGATCGTCAGTCCATTGCTTTGCTGAGTGTTCGGATCATTTATCTGTTCAAAGCTGTATACCATCGCCTCCATTACTATGCTATTCTTAAATAAAGACGAGGTAATGCTTTGAAGGCTCTATGTGTATATGTTGATGGAGGCAAGGGCCATTATGTCCCAGCCAGAGCTGTTAGTGAAGAACTGATATCATTCGGAGTGGATACAAGGCTTGTAGAATTCTTCGATTATCTTAGAATCCGCTGGATAGGATGGATAAACAAGAAATACTGGCGGACAATGCTGAAAATGCCGAATCTTGAGAAGAAGCTTTCCAGATTCAATGATAGCGGATCAAATGGCATGGAACTGGCTGTGAAGTTCGCATTGCGGCATTTCAGCCAGAGATTGAAAAACAATCTTATGGAATTTCATCCTGACTTTGTTTTTGCAACGCACCCATATGCCAGTACGATTCTGGCTGAGATGTTCAGTGCTCTTGATATAAACATCCCTGTTTACTATTTTGCTACAGATGTGTTCTCTGCCCCTGTTGCATCGATTTGCCCGAAGCTCCAGAAGTTCTATATTGCGACAGAAGAAGGAGCCGAAGCCGTAAGGCGGATGGGGCAAAATCCTGATACGATAGAAATCTGTCCATTTCCTTTGCAGAAATCTGTTGCTGAAGGTTCTGTGATATCAAAAAGCGAGGCAAGGAAGACGCTTGGGCTTGATGAGTCACTTTTTACGCTTCAGCTCAATCTTGGCGGAGAGGGAATAGGATCTCTTGCATTGCTGGAAAATATTATCAAGGAGAAACTTCCGGTGCAGGTTGTTATAATCGGTGGACTGTCTGAGGAATCGAAGAAGCACATAGAGAATATAGCAACGCATTGTGAAGGCAGAACTGTAGTATATGTGCGAGGGTTTGTCAGTAATGTTAATGAGTATCTTTCGGCTTCTGATATTATTGCAGGAAGAGCGGGGATAAATACGATAGTCGAGGCAATATATGCCCATAGGCCATTCCTGATTACAGAGCTTGTCTATACGGTCATTCCATCAGCTGCTTATCTTGAGAAATATCATGTTGGCTGGAACTGTGAGAATGACGTAAGGAAACAGATGGAAATCGTGCGAAAATATGCTGAAAATCCATCTTTGCTGGATGAAATGGAAACTTCATTCAGAAATGTTCCGATTCGATACAGTGCCCGGGAACTAGCAGAACTGGTTATATCTGATTCGATTGAATATATTAAGCGGTTTAACTGAGATCTAGTAGCTTTGCATAGTAAGTTCTTTTTCCATGTGTTTCTTTCTTGTACTTTCTGTGCCAGTCAAGCTTTGAGAAGATGCATTCATTGCAAAGTCTATTGAACTCATCTTTGCTGTATGGCATGTCCATCATGTGTACTAGATCATAAAGACGCTCACTGGAATATGGCAATCCATCTATCTCTTCATGGATGTCCGAAAACTCGTTGTACGCTATCATGATTATGTAATCAATCATAAGATAATCGATAAGCGTATCATGATTCTTCCAGTATTCTAGGAACATTTCCTTTGCAAATGACACAAGTTTCGCATGAGGCCTGCTTGCTATTATGAAACCATGATAGAGATTGTGTTGCACAAAGCAGGTCTTCTGCCATTTTGTATGCTGGGAAAAGAATGGATATGAGAAATATGATTCAGGAATAGGTTTTGCTGTGAACACAGTCGAATCCAGCCATAACCCACCATATTTTTCCAATAGAAGGAACCTTATTATATCTGACAGCTGAGCAAAGGATATCCAGCCCTTCGCTCTTTTTTCCATGATATAGTCTGGTATCTCAATATAATCTTTCACATTGTCTTTTGTGATGACTGTGACAGTTGCTCCGTTAGCATTCCTTCTCGTGCTTTTTATGCAGGCTCTCACTAGATCTGGAGCTGTCTCTTCTCCTTGCCACCACAGAATCCATATCTTTCTTGTCTTTGGATTATCTATGCCTTCCTCAATATCTTTATATTTTTTTATTATGCTACAGTAATCTTTTTTAAGATAATCAAGCACGAATTGATGTTTCTTGAGCGATTGTCTATAGAAGAAATCAGAAGGGTACGAAAGATATAGGAAGCCGAATAATGTATGGAAATTAAGCTTCCAGGATATATTGTGTCCGACTCTGAACCAGTTCTTTATATGCCAGATATTGCTCATCAGTGAAATATTTTAGCTTACAGTGTTCTTGCTGTATAGATTTGCATTTTCATTTAATTTCTTCTAAGTTGTCTGTTATTGATGTTCAGCACATAATATCTGAAGAATAACTTTGTTGTTTAGGAAATTGCCATGGATACTACTATATCAGAAATAAAAAAACTTCAGAGAATCAGATTGATTCTTAATTGCTTGCAATTCCTTCCCCCTTGCAGATTCTTCAGAGATTTAGTGGGGGATAAGAAGCAAATGCTTGCTGATAGTTTATTGGATGAAGTCGCTAAAGAAAGCGGTCTTTATGATAAGTTCAGGGATATGGACTTATCTTCTTTAAAACCAATAGGCAATAGAGTATGGATGTTCTGGTATACCGGATTGGAGAGTGCTCCGCCGATAGTAAGGAAATGTGTTTCAATAGTCTCGAAGCTGCCTGATGTGGATTTAGTAGTAATTGATAAGACCAACCTTGAGGAATACTTCATTTTCGAAGGGAACATAAAGCAATATTTCGAGAATGGCAACATATCGATACAGACATTCTCTGATATACTGCGTTGTCAGTTATTGAGCAGATGGGGTGGATTCTGGTTTGATGCCACTCTGTTCGTTACTCGTCAGGATTTTATTCTGACTCATAAGAATCTGACATTCTTTACAATTCATCATTTGACTAATGATTTGCTTCTTAAAAAAAAGTGGAATGAGTATTTTACAGAAGGACGATGGAGTGGTTATGGCTGTGGAGGAGGTAAGAATAATCCTATATTTTCCTTTATTTATGAAATGTTTTTAAAATATTATGATCAGTATGAAGTCATTTTTGATTATTTTCAGATAGATTATATATGGCTTTATGCTTATACTCATTTTGAGTGGGCAAAAATGATGATTGATTCTGTTGCTCCATCTGTTTCATGTTCATATTTTTTAGGACAGAATATGCTGAAGCCCTTTGATCCTGAAAAGTGGAATCAGATAATTGCTGAGAATGAGTTTCAGAAGCTCCGATGGAAAATAGAGGGAAAGGCATCAAACAGAAAAACTTATTATGACCATTTTATTGGGTTGTAGTATATGTTGCAGACTTTCTGTTGTGTGACTTCGTTGTAGTCTAATAATCATCATGATGCTATACTTTGTCTGGGTATAGAGCATGGAATATCGAAAGCCTTTTGTTATTGCTGAAGCAGGGTGCAATCATATGGGACAGATTGAGATTGCACATGAAATGATTAAGACCGCAGCCGCATTCTGCAAGGCTGATGCTATTAAATTCCAGAAACGATGTCCTAAGGAGCTTCTGACTGAAGAGCAGTACAATGCGCCGCATCCTAATCCTGCTAATTCGTTTGGGGCTACCTATGGAGCTCATAGGGAATTTCTTGAGTTTACCGTTGAGCAGCATGCCCTTCTAAAAAAATGGTGTGAAGAGGAAGGAATAATTTATTCCACTTCGGTCTGGGACCTTACAAGTGCTAAGGAAATTGCCAGCCTCAAACCTGAATTCATAAAGATACCATCTGCCTGTAATACCCATTATGAAATGCTTGATTGGCTTTGTGAGAATTACAAAGGAGAAATCCAGCTTTCATTTGGTATGACTACTCATGACGAAGAGGAAGCAATTGTGAAGCTATTCGAAGATAAAGGTCGGGCAAAAGATCTTGTTATCTTCGATTGTACTTCAGGTTATCCTGTTCCTTTTAAAGATGTATGCCTTCTTGAGATTCTAAGATTAAAGGAAAAGTTCGGTTCACGGGTTAAATCAATAGGGTTTTCAGGTCATCATCTTGGAATCTCTGTTGATATTGCGGCCTATACATTGGGAGCTAATGTTATCGAACGCCATTATACTCTGGACCGTACATGGAAAGGGACTGATCAAGCTGCATCGCTTGAGCCGGATGGTATCCGGCGCTTAGCCAGGGATCTTAATGCAGTCCATGCTGCCCTGACTTATAAATCACAGGAGATTCTTCCGATAGAGGAAGTCCAGAGAGCTAAATTAAAATATCGAATACATTGATTAGGAGATCAAGATGAATGTTGCATTTATCCCTGTCAGAGGTGGTAGCAAGTCTATACCATTAAAGAATATCAGGAAGATATGCGGCCAGCCATTAGTATACTGGACGGTAAAAGCTGCATGTGCCTGCAGGTATATAGACAAGGTATATGTCGCGACTGACAGCCCTGCAATCATGGAGACTGTCAGATCATTTGCATCAGGTGATGAAGCGGTATTATTCTCGAAGCTATTTGTCATTGGCAGGTCTGCTGAATCTGCGACGGATACGGCTTCTACAGAGTCGGCGATGCTTGAATTCGCTGCAACTTATGACTTCGATAATATTGTTCTGGTTCAGGCAACATCTCCATTGCTTACAGGTAAAGATCTTGATAATGGGTTCATTGAATTCGGAAAAGAATCTACCGATAGTGTTCTTTCAGTTGTCAGACAGAAAAGATTCCATTGGGATGTTGATAAAAATGGCAATGCCCATCCAACGAACTATGATGTTTTCAAAAGGCCTAGAAGACAGGAGTTCAAGGGGTATTTTGTAGAGAATGGAGCATTCTATATTACTTCAAGGAAACGGCTTCTTGAATCAGGAAACAGAGTATCAGGTAATATCCACATTGTTGAGATGGATGAGGACTCGTTCTTTGAGATTGATGAGTTGAGTGATTGGATTATTATAGAGGCCTTGATGCGCAAAAGAGGCCTTGGCATTGAAAGGAATCTTAAAGGCATAAAGGTTTTCCTGACTGACTGTGATGGCTGTCTTACAGATGCGGGAATGTATTATTCTGAAAAAGGAGACGAACTCAAGAAATTCAATACAAAGGATGGAATGGGATTCTCTCTTCTTAAAGAGGCAGGGATTCTTACAGGTTTGATAACAGGGGAGTCTGTGGAACTTAATAAAAGGAGAGCCGATAAACTTCATCTCGATATATATGCACCAGGCTGCAAGGATAAACTAGGATTTGTAAAGAACCTCTGTGCTGAAAAAGGTTTTTCACTGAATGAGGTTATATATATCGGGGACGATATAAATGATCTGCCTTTGCTTAAGTCTGTCGGCTTCAGCTGCTGCCCTGGCGATGCGGTGGAGGCTGTCAGAAATGAAGTGGATTATATTTCCGAATTAAAGGGAGGTGAAGGTGTGATCCGAGATGTTGCTGATATGTTATTGAAGCAGCTTCAGGCGTAAATATATGAAAACATTCAGAGAGAAAATAACACCTTTGCTGGACTTCATCTTGGGGCATTGCACATTTCTATGCTTGCTTTATATGAAGATCAGCTTCAGATTATTGAAGCCTGATAGTCGCCTTCTTAGGTTGAAGGATAAGTATAGAAATCGGAGATGCTTTATTGTCGGGCTAGGGCCAAGTTTGAAAGTTGCGGATCTTGATTTACTTGCAGAGAATCATGAGTATACATTTTCAATGAACAGGTGTTATCGCCTTTTTGACAAGACGGCATGGAGGCCTGATTGTTATGTCGTATCTGATGCGAAGGCATGCACTTCTGAAACTATGTCTGCGATTGATTCTATGCTTTCTGCCGGAACGACCGTAGCATATAGTCGGTCTGAGATTTCCGGGATGCCAAAGGATGCTCTATACTTCAAAGTAAATTTTATTGATTTTATCCTGCGGAATTCTATGAAAAGGAAATATAGGACTAGAGCCCATGATTGCCTTTTAAGTACCGATGCATATGAATATGTTTATGCCGGGAGCTCGTGCGCTCATACGATAATCCAGCTAGCATACTATATGGGTTTCTCAGAAGTTTATCTTCTTGGAACGGATTGTGGTACAAGTTCTGATAAGAAAAGCTACTGTGAAGGATTGGGCAGTGTTAAGAACAATGCATATATCAAAGGGGAGGGGCAGCTGATGATCAAGGATTTCCAAAGCATCAAGGATGATATAGAGCATAAGAATCTTGATTTCCATATTTATAACTGCACAAGGGGAGGGGCCTTGGAGGTCTTTCCTAGAATAGGCTTAGATAATATCCTTTGAGGATTTTTCGTTCATAAGAACCTTAAATCAATAAAGCTTCGGCTTTTTTTATGGCGCTTCTCAAATATTCCCCATGAGTAATTTTATATTGTATTGGCTTTATATTATTTATAAGAGTCTGGTATTGTGATTCAGTCATATCATCAAGAATTGCATTGATATCATCTAAGCTGTTTATGGCATATCCGATATTATTTGATAATACAAAATCAGCCATTGCAGATTCGGACCATACAAATACAGGCATGAAGGAAGCAAGATATAATGAAATTTTATGTGGACAATTATAACGTAAATACTGTCCAAGAGCCCCAATACAAGATTTAGTTGAACTACCATCCCATACAAGTCCAAAAGAGCCTTCAATTTTAAACGGTGTTTCTTCAGGGGTGAATACCCCTTTATACACATAATTGGGACAATCTGGTTTTTTATCTATCCATTTCCCTATAAGCTCAATATTAAAATTTCTGTTTTTATCATTGACCCATTCTTGAATAAATTCTGATTTATTTAAGTTTCCAACAAATGATACAGTTTTAGAGAGTTTTCTATTAGAAAGTACTTCAATATTATCGTCAACTAGATAATCAAATACTTCCAAATTGATTATCGGTGTTCGTAGCCCTGCCTCTCTTAAAGCCTTTTCATATTTTTCATTGTGAGCAATTACACAAGAAGCTTTGTTTAGCTTCTTAATTAATCCATTGGTTTTATTGGATTTCCCCCATCTTAAAAAATCGACATCATGTGATAGAACAATTGTCTTATTGGATTTTGATAATATTGGAAAATTGAAATCCAATGCAGCAATCGAAAAAGGCTGTTGAACGAAGACAATAGAATTTTTTATTTTAGGGAATCGAAGTAAATTATATAGTTCGAGAAAAGGGTGAAAGTGGCTAATATGAAAATCCTGGAATTTGCATGAGAGAGAGAAGAAATCATATGATAGAAAATCAACTACAATATTTTCTGCATCTTTTTTTGCTTTTGACCCAGCATCAAATGTTTTATAATCTGGGAACCCTATGCAAATTCTATTCATGGAAGAAAGTTTATTTTATGTGGTTCCAAATTTCAACCTTTTGCCTTTTGCTTTTAATCCCCAGATGATTCTATTCACAGGGATATGTATCACTTGCATAAGTTACAAAGGTATCCTGATTTATGGGTACTCCAAGTATAGAAATAGGGCTTGTGCAGCAGAAGATATCAAAATCTTTAGATCTTATGGCAATTGGTATAAGAGGGTGAAGATCATTAAATTAGGGAACTATCTTTAAAAAGATATCTTTTTACTGCTTTATAGGCATCTTTTACATATTTATTTTTATGGAACAGAATAAAAAATATTATGCTAGTTGTGATTATAGATACTACCAATCTTAAGGATAAGCTTATTATTCCTTTTTCAGGAATTTCTGAAGTAATATAACTCGTTCCTAACATCATACATATTACAAATGCTAAACGGATCATCTGCTTTGCAATCATTTTTCTAGAACTTGCATGGAATCCATTATGGAAAATAATCAATGGCTCAACCCAAAGGTCAATGAAAGTATAAGCAATTATTGTTCCCAAGATTATTCCATTGAAACCTAAGAATCTTCCAAGACAAATAGATAGAATCAAATCTGAAAGCCCTGTGAGTACTGGCCTATACCTATCATACCAATATAACCCCAAGGAGGATTTATAAGTGTTGAATAAATGTTTCACATTACGGATATAAAAATATATGCAGATCAGCAAGGCTGAGCTGAATGGCAAGCAGCGATCTACACCAAAAAACGTAGCAATTATTGGATTGATTATATTTACAAGAACTATTGAAATTAGTGCATAGAGAATGAAAAAACATGTGTCAATGTATTTATAGCTTTCTGCAACATTATCATTTGATTCAGTAGCACCAACATTACCCAATGATGCTGTTATTGCAGACGGAAGTATATTGGTAAAACCCAGCAATCCTAACGTTATCATCTGATAATTTGAGTATAGACCAAGTATAGAAGATCCAACCATTGCACTTATCAATATTCCGTTTGTTGAATCTGAGATAACCGTTCCAATCCTAGCTGCAATAAGTCCTTTTACATTTTGTAATATTTTATGGCGACTCTCTTTGCTTAGCTTTTTAGGTTTTTGCTTGATGAAGCTATACTCTTTGTTTGCGATTAAATTGATTATCAAGCATTTGATAAGTGTTATTGTCAACAAACATAACGAGTATAGATAAAAATTCTGAGTCAAAAGAGAAACGGCAATCTGTAAGGCATATGTCGCTGTTCTGCATAAATTAGTTATTAATGTAGATACATAATCTCTCTGACTAGCAGAGAAGAGAATTGTTTTGTATGAAAAATAATACTCAAATACAGTATTGAGTAAGAAAATAACAAAGAAAATAGAAACGGCAGCCATAGGGACGTCAGTTTTTACTAGAAATTGCAGGAATGGAATGAATATCAATCCTCCTACAAGTATTATCGTTCCTACTGTTCTATATATTTTTTTATAATATGCAAGGATTGCGGTTATTTCTGAAAAATTATCTTCTGCAAAAGGTGCATATAATGCAAATGATATTGCTACCGATATTCCAAGCTCTGCAACAGATAAAATTGAAATGATGTTTAAGAATAAACTATAAAAACCAAGATAATCAGATATGAAGCATTGATTGAATGCCATTCTCTCAACAAAGCTGACAACTCCCATTACAATCTGAGTAATGACTGCAGTCATTGCATTTCTCGTTGAACTCTTGAATCTGAATTCGTTGGTATTATTTGCCATTATCAACCTGTCAAAACTTACTCGACTAACATAACACTTTTTTCAATATAAAGAATACCCCATTAATTCCTTTTGATTAATCGGTCTTTTATTTTATTCGACAATATCATCACAACAGGAAGCACAAATAGGGTAGCGAGCATGGCTATTGTAAGTGCAACTGACATGAATAGACCGAAGTACTTGATCGGCGTGAATGATCCGAATATCAACACGCACATGCCTGCAACAATGGAGACTGTTGTGAGTATTATAGGGCGTCCCGTCTCATTCATCGTTATTGTGATTATGTCTTCAATCTTTTTCCCCGGATATAAGTCTTTGTTGTATTTGTATCTGAGAAGATAATGCAAGGCATCGTCTATGCCTGCTCCAAATGTTATAGACGAAAAGCCTATTGTCACAAGGTCAAAAGGAATGTCTGTGATGAACATGAATATATAGTTGAACATTATTCCGATAAGAACAGGAACAATCGAAGCACATCCTCTGAAAACAGAGAACAAGGTAATTGAAGCTATAATGATGCTGCATATCATGGATATCCATGTCGCAGTATTCTGGTCTGCGACAATCATGTCGCTTGCCTTTATTGAGCTAGATGCGCCGCAATATATCTTTGTTGTTGTTCCCTCAGGCAGCATGTATCTGTAATAGTCAAGGGTGTTCTCGACTCTTCTAGCACTTGCTGTTGTCTGGAGGTTCTGCTCATAAGCATCATAATTTCTCATGGCAAGTGTTATCACTGACGCATCTTCATTGACTATGATATCGAGTACATTTGTACCAATGTGCGATTTCATCATCTGAAGAATCCTGTACAGGAAATTTATGAGACCATTGCTTTCAGGAATGTCATTGTTGTCTGAATATACTTTATTGAGGAATCCTACATATTGTGGCAATGACAGGCTCTGCACGATATCAGGGCAGGCTTCCATGACTTTGTTTTCGTAGTCGAATACTTTCTTTATATTCTCTGATTTAAGGAAGAATCCTGGCTCCCTGTCAGGAGCCACTATTTCCATATAATATGGATCTGTTCCTCCCATTGTCTGGGCAAAGAATTTCGTATCGAGCACGAACTGATCATTCTGTGGGAAGTAATCGACATAGTTTGAATTGAAGTCAACTTTATCATGCACGATGGCAAAGCAGAGAATTAAAGCTGCAACAAGCACAAGTACGACACCCCAAAATTTTGTGACCGTTATCTCTACAAAGTTCAGGAAGCCTCCCATTATCTTTCCATGTTCAATCTTTTCGACCTTAGTAGCCTTTGGTTGCGGCAGAAGCGACAATATCGAGGGGAGATACATGATTGCGAGGATAGCACAGAACGCAATTCCTATTGATACAGAAAGCCCGAACTCTTTGAACATAGGAGTTTTGCATACCAGCATCGAAAGGAACCCTACAACGGTTGTCAGACAGGCCGAAAGGATTGTCTTTGAGATCCTTGCATAACCATTTACAGCCTTTTCTGGGTCTTTTGTCTCTGTGAAATACTCTGATAGCATATGAACCGAATAGGATGATCCAAGCGTAAGTACAAGACATGGCGTAAGGATAGAAACGATTGTCAGCTTGAATCCTAGTAGGCTCATCATGCCAAGCGTCCATATGATGCCTATTATTGAGAGTGATGATGGGATGATAACAGCTCTGAGAGATCTGTATGATAGGAAATATACCAGAAGAATCACAAGAAAGCAGAGCGAAAGAAGTATGCTCAGATCCTTGAAGATGTAGTAGGTTACTCTGTTTATTATCGTGCTGCCGCCGTTAATTGCAACTCTGCCATAATCCCTGAGCGGATCAATTATTGAATTCAGTATATCCTGCTGAGCCTGATTGTAGTGGGCGGTCCTGTAATACAGCATTATTGTATTGCCATCTTCGCTGTATAGGTAGTTCCTTGCCATATCATCATTCAGAAGGCGATCTTTGAAGATTGCCGCGCTTTCTTCAGTCCATCTCTCTCCGTCGCTTATCGGGGAAATCGGAATGATGGAAAGCCTGGAACCTTTTTTCTGTACTGTGACGAAATCAAAAGGAGAGAGGCAAGGCCCGACCATATCAAGCGATTCAAGCTCTGCCATTACATCCGATAAGAGATTCAGCACTTCCGGTGTATAAAGGAGCGAGGATGAGAAAATGACGACAAAACCATCTGGATAACCAGAATATTCCATTCCATTGACCATGCTTGCCGGAATATCAGCCTGCAGCTTTTCGTTTTCCGATCTTTCTGTATGCCCATAAGCTTCAGGGGTGAATTTCACATAGTCATCAGGTAGTGTATAGAATACAGGAGCTCTATCAGGTACGTTTGTTGGAGTAGGCACATATTCAGCAGGAGGCACTCCTGATGTGAAGCTGAAAATGTTAGCATCAATCTGCAATGAGAATAATCGGTAAGCAAAGAAAACAGTCATCACACCAATGAATATGAGTACAGGTATTCTGAATTTCAGTATGAAACTAATAACAATTTCGAATACCTTTACGAACAACGATTTGCTTGCTTTCTTTTCTTCCATGAACGCTATTATATCAAAAAGCTCAATAATTGCGTACACCGCGTATTCCCTGAGTATGCTGCATTAACCACTGAATATCTGACTGATTATCTGATGAGTTATCACGATTCGATTATCGTCATGATAATGATAGATATTGTCATGTAATTTTATGCCTTTCAATTAACAAGACTATCCTGTATATTTTAAACATGAAAAACAAACTCCTTGCTGTCTTGTGCCTCCTCTTGTTCATATCTCAACTTCTATATTCATCTGCTAATCAGAAATTATATGATGCCAATGACGATGAATACAGAAAAACCGTTATTTTATGTATAAGCAGTGGTGTAATAGGCCCCTCGTCTGCAACACCTGTAACAGGAGAAGAACTTCTTATTGCTCTCGATAGAGTGAGAACTGAGAATCTCAATTCAGAACTCAGGGCAATATTCGACGAAATATACTCCAAGGTTGCAGGGTACGATAATTCATTCTCTTGGGAATATAATATTGATTTGACCGCACAGTTTTTCCTTTCTACGGATATGCAGGGTAAAGAAGGAATCATAGAAGACAGACGTGATTTCTTTCTTCCATATAATGAGGAACGTCCCTTCCTTGATTTAGGAGTCGGTTTTAATTTTGGAAGGTATGTATTTGTCGAAGGAGCTTTGCCTTTATTAAGTGGCGCTTCTCCGATTGGGATGAATATAACTAGTCTTGATTGGATTGCGACATACAGGAACGATGGGTGGATAACAGCTTGGAACCAAGGCCCTGACTTGCTATCAAATATTCCTGTATTGGCAAGAGGTTCAGTAGGTAATAAATGGATTAATGTGATCATAGGTCGTACGCCGCATTCTATGGGAACCGGTTTTACTGGCAATCTCATAATAAGTGATAATTTCCTTTATCAGGAAGTTCTTGATATAAGCCTCAACAGCAACTTCTTTTCATATGATATGTCTCTTACCCATTTTGATTCCCAGACAGGGTTGGAAGCTTTCAAGAAAGAGTCATTCGGTGGAAAGCATCAGACAAGGATAGTTCATAGGTTTGATTTCAATATTGCCGATAAAGCTAGGATAGTACTCAACTTTGGTTCAACATATTATGCTGATTCAGCCTTGGATTTCCGTTTCTTCACCCCATTTATGATTGCACATAACTATTACAATAATTCAAATGATCTCAACATCGTTAATGATTGCGATGAAGCAAACAATATTGGATCGATTGAAATTGAATGGACGATAATACCCAAGCTGTCTGTTTCGATGCAGGCGGTCATGGATCAGTTTCTTCTGCCTTGGGAGACTAATGGACTTCCCAATGCTCTAGGATTTCTTGCAAATGCTTCCTGGACGGAAACATTCGGGAATTCAGCTGCTAGATTCTGGTTTGAATTCCTTTATACAACTCCATACCTATACCTGAATGAAAAATATAATGTTGATGAAAATGGTAATAGAACCCCTAACTACAATTATGATTGGATATTAGGATACTACCGGGATAGCAACAGAGCTCCTGAGATCAATTTCTCTGGGCACCCTTTTGGTCCAGATACAATCGCAGTTGCATTGGGAACCAATTATGATAATTATGATGGTAACTACTGGATAGATGGAGAGCTTATATACAAAGTGCAGGGTGAGAAGGGTATTCTCAACCCGACATTGGATGGTGGCGAAGGTCCATATGAGAGCACACCTTCAGGAATTCCTGCGCATACAATTGAATTGAATGCACATGCTGGGTGGGAATTCTATGATTCTCTGGAGCTATTCGGTGGTGTTTCCTTCGCTTATCATGTCAATTATAAGAATCATCAGGATAAGAATGTATTCATACCTCAGATGTATCTAGGTCTAACATATTCTCCGTTTTAATTTCTATTATCACAATGATGATAGCCTGACAGGATTCCTGACCTGCCGGGCTTTCTTTTCTTCCTGCGGGTGCTATCCTGAGGCATTGCGTGAAACTTGAGTTTCAATATATTTCGAATGGATGTTCATCTTTCGTCAGTGATGAGATACGATGCATTTTCAGAAATATATATCTTAATGGAAAAGGGCGTAATGTGTCATTCAAAGATCTGATGGATTCATTGTAGAAGATGATGATGGTGAGACTGAATAGGGAATAGAATTCTATCTGCTAGGAAGAAGAAAACCTCACAGATTGCAGATGCTGTCTTTTTTCAATCCATGGTTCATTACACTCCTAATCCAGCAATCTAAAAATGAAGGTTACAGATTAAATTTTAAACTCCAGAGGTAAGCGTGCTTTTCCATAGATGTCATACAGGGGTTATATAACCTGTATCAAATATAAGTCCATGCGGATTTTATAATCAGATTAGCTCTGGATGAAAATGATCCTATATGCAATTATTATTCTGAACTCAGAAGGTGCAGGTAAATGAAGAAAATCAAGGTGCTGGTAGAAGGTGTGACTTCGATTGTGGGCGGAAGGGAAACCTACATAATGACTCAGTACGAATGCATAGACACTTCTCAGTTCCAGTTTGATTTCGTATATGATCTCTCAACAGGTGAATTTCCTGAACGCTATATAGAAGAAGTGAATTCAAGAGGCAGTAATGTTTTCTATCTTAGGAATAGGAAAGCCTGGAAGGAATTTCTGCAGACTCATACAGATTACGATTTTTTGATTCTGAATCTTATGGGTACTGGTTCAATCTATTACCATCGTGAGCTGAAGAAATACTCAAGTTTCAAGAAGATAATTCTTCATAGCCATATTGCCAGAAATTATCCATTCAGGGGATTTGATAGAGTAGGTCATAGAAAAGAACTGAAATCACTTAGAAAGAGATTTGGTAGCCTGAATATTGCAAGATGGGCCTGTTCTGATATCGCCGGTAAGTGGATGTTTGGGGAGAATTCTGATTTCGAGGTAATCAAGAATGGAATATATCCGGAGAAGTTTGCATTCAGGGAAGATTGGAGAAAGGAAATACGGGAATCTCTTGGTATTGCCGAATCTGATTTTCTGATTGGAAATGTGGGGAGGATTGATTTCCAGAAGAATCAAGAATACCTGATTGATGTTTTCGCAGAGGCAAAGAAACTTGTTCCTGCTGCAAAACTGATTATTGTTGGGGCGGTGCAGCAGCAAAAGCTTTTCACGAAAATAAAAGAGAAGATTGAAGGATATAAGATAGAAGATTCTATTATTTTTACAGGTTCTCGCAATGATATTGAAAAGTTTTATTCTGCATTCGACGTGTTTGCTTTTCCAAGCAAGTTCGAGGGATTAGGTATTGTAGGAATAGAGGCTCAGACAGCAGGTCTTCCATGCCTTTTCAGTGATACCATCCCAAAAGAACTTGATATACGAAAGAATGAGTGCCATTTCCTTCCTATTACTCCAGAATTTGTTTCTGCTTGGGCTGGTGCAATATTAGATATTTATAATAATGAAAAGATTGCTGGCATGAGAAAAAGCTCTGAATCTGCAGATATTATACGCAAGGCAGGGTATGATGTACGGCTTGAGACAAAGCGAGTGTGTAGCTTACTAGAAAAGTATCTGAAATATACTAATTAAAAATGTGGGGATTGAAAAATGGATTTGGAAAAGTCATTTATTGCATAAAGTGATTTATCAGCATGCAGGATCAAAAACCAAACTCGATATTTCCCGATGTTCTCTTATCGAATGAATTTCATCTAATATTCCTTCCTAAGAGGAAGATGATAAACTAAAGAATTAGAACATTTGATAACTTTTTTAGGGGACAGAATATTACCTGTATTACATCCTCTGAAGATTCTCAGGATACGTCCCCGTAAGGTCATAGTTTTCCATTCAGGTCAATGTAATGACATATATCCTGCCTCTGATTAGAATATAGACCATGGATGCCATTTTCACTCTCTCAGATGCAGGGAAGAAGGATAGATCGCTAATTGAGCAGTATAAGCTCTCTTCCTCAGCGCTCATAGATAGCGCTGCAGCGGGAGCTTATGGGATAATCCGTCCTAGACTTAATGGCCGTATCGTTGTGATGATTGGTCCTGGAAACAATGGCTGCGATGGACTGGAGCTTGCGTCGCTTATGGCATCCGATGGATATGATGTCTCGGTAATACTTCCTTATACGAATGGTAATGAGGAGAATCTGAAGAGAAGGAAGGATCTTTCTTCAGCTGTCCATATGGCAGGATCGCCAGCGGGGTATGACATTGTCATCGATGCACTCTTTGGATTCTCATACAGAGAAGGTAGCGATGAGATCATAAGGAAGCTGGATGCGGAGATTGATCAGGATGCTATCCGCATTGCGATGGATGTTCCTTCCGGTGGTATCATCCGTGCAGATATCACCATATCATTCATGGCACCGAAGCTTGAGCTATATCTTCCTTCTGTAAGAGGCATTGCAGGGGAGATACATATATTCAATCCCGGTTTCCCCGATAACGAGCTTGTGGTAAGTCCTTCCGGTACATATCTCATAACAGATAGCGACAGCCGCATAAGGGAAATCGGACTTGCTGATTTCAAGAACAGCAGGGGGCATCTTGCGATAATAGGCGGATCCGATGAGTATACAGGCGCTCCGAGGCTTGCAGGGCGGGCTGCATTCTTCGCGGGGTGTGGCCTTGTGACTGTCATCACGGACTCCGAGAAGATACGTGATGACAATCCCTCATTCATGATAAGGAAGCCTGGTTCCGATCTCTCGCACTATGATGCACTCCTTGTAGGACCGGGCTGGGGGAATGGTATTCCTTCCCTAGTTGATGAAGCTATTGAATCAGGGAAGAACCTTGTGCTGGATGCTGATGGACTGAAGTTCGCTCCTGGGCATGATTTTGGCAACAAGGCTGTTCTTACGCCTCATATCGGTGAGTACCGCAGGCTTATGGCATCCATGGATATGGATGATGGACTTGGCTCAGCGCTCTCGCTTGAAGATTCCTTGAGAGCGCTTGCCCGGAGACTTTCTGCTGTGATCGTGCTTAAGTCATCTACTGTGTGGATAACAGCTGGTGATGATATCTATATCTACGATGGAGCGAATCCGTCATTAGGCGTTGCCGGATCAGGGGATGTCCTTTCTGGAGTAATCGCCACGCTTCTTGCAGCGGGGGAGGAACCATTGAGGGCGGCTATCGATGGCGTTATCCTCCATCAGAGAGCAGGAAGGAAGGCTCATGAGGACTATGGCTTCTATTCAGCAGATGAGCTTATCCTCTCTGTGGGGAAGGTGAGATGATCCAGCAGTATTTTCTATCGATTGCCTATCTGATACTCGTTTCCTTCCTCTTCCTTGTCGATTCCTATAGGAGGCGTATTTCATTTGCCATAAGGATCAAGGGTGCGCTGATGGAGAACAGGAAGCTTCTTGATGCCTTCTTCGTATCGGGAATCATCATCTCGCTGCTGGCTTTGTTCTTCCCTATGCATCCCGGCCCTGTGATACTCGGAGATCTCATACCTGCTCTCTGGATATTCTACTCCGCATTCTTCTTCCGATTCCGCTACTCAGAGAAGCGTACGGAGCAGGGCGAGGCCTTCTTTGAGACATTCACGCAGGATAGGACAACGCGCCTTGGCTGGATTACAGCTCTGATTGCTGCTGTGCATTTCATCATTCCGCAGTTTGTCCTGCTATAATAGCTATATGGAAGAAAGGATAACAACTGCGGGAATCGCAGTAGATGATAACGGCAGGGTCCTCATAGCACACCGCGTAGCGGGGGGATCGATCTCTGGCAAATGGGAATTCCCCGGAGGCAAGAACAGGTACGGTGAGACCGTCTCAGATACTCTTAAGCGCGAGTGGCTCGAAGAGCTCGGTATTGGTATCGAGATAGGGGAGGAGGTTCTCTCCTTTGATTTCACCAACAATGATAAGCTCTACCATCTGAAGTGCTGTCTTGTCACACCGCTTTCCCTCGCTTTTGCGCTCTCTGTCCATACAGAGGTGCTGTATGTTGCGAAAGAAGAGCTTCTTTCCTATGATTTCGGCCCTTCTGACAGGAAAATCGCTGAGTACGTAGCCTCTGAAATCTTGTAGCGCACACCTCAGATGACTATCATTACCTTAATCATCAAAGAGGCTTAACTATGGAAAAGAAGAATATCGAATGGTCCAAGCTCGGCTTCGGCTATATGCCGGTGGATTATCGTTTCGTCGCACATTGGAAGGACGGCAGCTGGGATGAAGGTGGTCTTACAAAGGACGCAACCGTCACAATCTCAGAGAGTGCAGGCGTCCTTCAGTACGCACAGACCTGCTTCGAAGGCCTTAAGGTCTATACTCAGAAGAATGGGGATATCGTGGCATTCCGCCCCGATCTCAATGCGAAGAGAATGCAGGACAGTGCAGACAGGCTCCTTATGCCCAAAGTGTCCGAGGAGATGTTCCTCAGGGCTCTCGATGAGATGGTCAAGGCAAATGCAGCCTGGGTTCCTCCATATGGATCTGGTGCAACGCTTTATATCAGGCCGTTCCTCTTCGGTTCTGGCCCTGTCATCGGAGTCGCTCCAGCACCTGAGTATGAGTTCAGGATGTTCGCAACACCGGTCGGTCCTTACTTCAAGGGCGGCGTGAAGCCTATCAAGCTCCTTCTGAGTGCATATGACAGGGCAGCCCCGCATGGCACAGGCGATATCAAAGCAGGACTGAACTACGCTATGTCCCTCTATCCTGGCGATTATGCCCACAAGCATGGATTCAGCGAGAACATGTATCTCGATGCTGCTACAAGGACATATGTCGAGGAGACTGGCGGTGCTAACTTCATCTTCATCACAAAGGATGGAAAGCTCGTAACGCCGAAATCCAGCACGATTCTTCCTTCAATCACACGCCGCTCAATCCTCGTCGTAGCTGCGGAGATGCTCGGAATGGAGGTTGAGGAGCGCAAGGTGCCGTTCACTGAGGTCAAGGACTTCGCTGAGATCGGTCTCTGCGGCACAGCTGCTGTAATCTCACCTGTTGGTTCAATCACATATGATGGTGGTGAGATCCTCGTTCCTTCCGGAATGGATTCAATGGGACCTGTCCTTACGAAGCTCCGCGAGACTATCACGGGAATCCAGGAAGGTACTATCGAAGGACCTGCAGGCTGGATCCACAAGATCTGCTGATCAGGACAATCGGATTCGATCATAGGGCTGGGCGCGAACCCAGCCCTTATTTAAACTCAAAGAACCTTATGCTACCGCCTTTCCTCCATGAGAATCCTTAGAGTACAGGATTCAAAAGGAGACGTTATGAAGAAGAAAATAGTGGCAGTCATATCAATCATAGCCATTCTGATGTTCATTGGATGCTCGTTCTCGGATTTCTTTCCCATTCCGGTTGAGACACCATCTTCCGACCCGGCAACACCGTCAGATGATACGGATCGTGAGGAGCTTGTTACCCAGCCCGATTCCGGCGATATCAGCGAATACTTCCCGTCAGGTTTCGGCGGGGTGTCATATGAAGAAGGGGTCTATACGCTTATTCTCAATGAAGAGAGGTATGAATACAGAGAGGGAAATGCTCCGGTAAGCCTCCCTGGAAGGAACCCGATTGAGTTCTCAGGCAAGGATGGAATATTGACATTGAAGAAGGCAGGAAGCGATCCTTTGGTCTTCACTTTCACTTGATTCTGTAAAATTAAATCAACATAACTGGACAGCTGTATACTTTTCCCCGCATCGGATAGCGTATTTACCGTTATCCGATGTTTTTGCTTGACACTAGCTATTCTTTCCCCTAAAAATTTATCTCGGTATAAGATGAGACTGGTTCTGAGACAGATTCTCTCAGAGTTGGCCCAAACCGTACTGCCTTCTCGTTGGGCACCCTTTACTCAACGGGGGGGGGGGTATCTTTGAGCTACGAAACCCCATGTTTCATCATGCGATAGAGATATGCCTGATAGGGCATAGCAAAGGGGGCATGATGATCACAAATGTACGAAGGGCAATACTGTTATTGCTTTTCCTTGCTGTCACACTTTTCGGAGCAGCTGCTTATCAGCTGTCGCCGCTGAATGTGACATATGATCCCACAGGGGCAGGAAGCGCTAAGGTCTATACGATCGTAAACGACTCCGATTCCCCGATAGCAATCGAGGTCAGGGCTGTAAAGCGCAGCATCGACATTGATGGCAATGAATACAACGAGGATGTCCCTCAGTATTTCTCCATCCAGCCGAACAAGATGATCATAAGACCTGACTCGACACAGCTTGTGCGCGTCCAGTATCGTGGACCATCAACTGTTACAAAGGAGCTTTCATTCCGCATCATCTCAGAGCAGATCCCGATGCCTTCCGGAGCGTCAGAGCAGGAAGCAGGGCAGATGATCTCATTCCTCTTCGTCTATTCGACAAGCGCTTATGTAAAGCCATCGCGTGTTGTCGAGAGCGTCACAGGAACGGCTTCACTCAACGATAAGGGAAAACTTGAGATCGTTCTCGAGAATACAGGCTCTGTGCATCAGATGCTCAATAGTGTGTCAATTACCGTCTCTGGCAACAGTGGCGGAAACTATACATTGACAGAGGAGGAGCTTGCCCCTGTATCGGGACAGAATCTCCTTACCGATTCGCGTCTCAGGACAATAATCGATGTTCCTGAGGAATTAGCTGACTCAACCGCTTACACCGTCTCGCTCACATACGATTTCAGCTATTAAGCAATTAGTTCTTTAAGAAGAAAAAAGGGGAATATGAATAGGCTGGATTGGCTTAAGGCAATCCGCAGAGGTTTATCAGCCAATGCGGTCATTGCTATAGGCGCTTTTACCACATATTTATTTTCAGACGGCGTCATATCGGCAGCAGCTATAGCTGTCCTGCTTCTTGATGCCATGTCCGCAGCGGTTTTCCTTCTCTCATCTTATCTTGGGAAAACTGCTGCAGAGATGGCATTGGTGATGACGGTCCTCTCTGTCATCGTTCTGTCCACTGCGGGGGCATACCTTGTCTCATACCTGTTCTCCAATCTTCCGGAATCTGTCCCGTCTGCAGTGGAAACCGAGGCAGATCCTCCTGCATACTTCGAAGAATCTGAATCACCCATTGATACCATGAATGGCAATCAGTCTCCATCTCCAGATGATCTTCCTGCAGTGATAACAGAGAAGCAGGAGGAAGATGACAACCAGGAAAGCACGGAGGATGAGGCAGAGGAGCTTGAAGCAGAGCAGGATTCTATTCCGACAATAGTGGAGTCTCCAGCGTCTGAAAAAGATGGAAAACCAGTTATAGAAGAGATTGAGGAAGTATTTGCGGAGGAGTCGGCTGAAGCAGGGCCGTATTCTGTTCCTGAAGAGATCGCACTGGAATCTTTGGAGCCTGTTGAAGATGAAGAGCCAGATATAGAAGAGGTTATTGATGAACCTTCTGACATAGATGAATCTGCTATAGCTGAAACAACTGAAGAGGAATCAATCGAGGAAGTAGCACCTACTACTGATGCTGAAGAGGTTGTGGAATCAGAAGAGGAAGATATTATTATATCTGAAAATACAGAAGAAGTTGAAGCAATTCCAGTAGAGGAAGATTCAACAGTCTCAGAAGAATCTGGTGATGTATATGTTATGCCTGATTTCCTTGAGGATGATTTCTGGGCTGATTTCTATATAGCAGGAGAGGGCCTTGAGTTTGACGATGGGATTTACTATTTCGATCTATATGCAAATGGTGAATACTGTGGGGAGATTGAAGCATATATGGAGAATCAGGAAGCTTCACTTCTCATGTCACAGCTGAAGACCATGGTGGAACAGAATCTGACAGATGATGCTTTCAATCGCATATTCGTTGATGATACTGAATATATATCTCTGACACGTCTTTCCGAACTTGGTGTCAGGTCTGATTTCGATAGTGAAGGATATCTTATCGATCTTTTCTTTGAAGCAAGTGATATGCCTATCCAGACCTTAAGCCTTAAGGGAAATGTCAGGAGAGTTGCAAGACGACCGATGACAGGTGGTACGATTCTTGAGCCAGCTGTCTTCACGCTTGGATCAAGATATACTCTCACATCGCGTTTCTCTCTAAATGAGAGGACAAGCTTTGTTGATTCTCTGAGGTTCTCATTCAGGGCATACAACCAGGCCCGATTGTATGATGTTTACCTTGATCTTGATTATGGATTTGATTTCTCTACTAGATGGTTTGATTTCAATTTGCTGACTTACAAGTTCTATACTGATTTCACTGAGCCTGGAATCAGGCTTCAGTGGGGAAATATTTCGACAGATCTTCTTTCTCCTAGGGGCACGACTGTAGGTATAAGATTCGACAGAGATCCCATTTATTCAGATGATATTGTGGAAAAGAAGAATGCTATCCATGAGGTACTTGTCATTGATAAGGAATCTGAGGTTCAGGTCTTTAATGATGGGAAAGAGATCTACCGTGATACGCTCCAGCCAGGTATGTACAGGCTTGAAGACTTCACGCTATATTCCGGTATCAATCATATAAAGATCAGAGTGACACCCCTTGATGGTACTCCGTATTACGAGAAGGATGTTGATATCGTCTATTCGAACTCTCTCCTTTCAAAAGGAGAGGTCAACTATGGTGCCTCTGTCTCCATTGGTCGTTATGAGGATGAGAAGAGTGCTTCTACAGTGAATGGCGAAGTCAAGCTTCCTCTTATCAACAAGGCCGTCATTTATGATTTCAGGAATGTTACTCTCAGTGGTTATCTTGAAACTGGTCTTACGGATAATCTGACACTCGACGCAACACTTGCGCTGCAGAATAGCCCGACAAATCAGGCTGCATTCCGTCCTGTTATGAAGTTTGCTTCCGAGATGACTCATGCCAACATACTCGGAACAACAAGGTACAACTTCAATGTCACCGAGCGTGCAAAGAATGATGGAACGCTTAAGATGCCTGGTTTCTATGCAAGAATCGGTCATCAGGTAAGTACCGGTTTTACTGGTCTCAGCTCATTCAATTTAGCTCTTGCATACTCTTCTCCGGAAGAGGTGAATGTAACTAACAGGCATAGGTTCCTTCTGTCAACAGGAATCTCAGGACGAATAGGAATCATGGGATACAGCCTTAATTATTCCGGTACAATTGATTCTGACAATCTTTCGGAATATCAGTGGAATCTTGGTGGTTCACTCTCATTCTCGTTCAATCGCAATGTATACCTCTCTGCATCATTCAACATTAATGCCGAGAACTTTGATATTCCATCTGCGAATGTCACAGGCAGGGTCGCTATGACATTCTATTTCGGAAATGGCAATGTGACTATCGAGACAACAGGAAAGAACATTACGGCAAATACGACAGCAAGATTCGGCAAGCATTCAATCAATGCTTCTGCAAATCTTGCAGAGGTAGTAAAACCAGATACATATGGATTTGGCTTCGATTACGACTACTCTGGAAATATCTTCAATGTCGGTGTTGATCTTGATGCTTCAGAGCTGTTCCACCGTCTTGATGGAACGCTGTCTCTGTCGACAGCCTCAATCTTTGCAGACGGTCTCCTTGCATTCCAGTCGTATATCCCGTCGAACTTCGTCATTATAGGACAGTCCGGAGCGCTGAAAGGAAATCAGCTGACAGTAGGTTCTTCCGGAAGCTCTGCTACTCGTGAGATTGGAACATTCCTTGATATGGGTATATATACAGGACTTTCTTCCAGATCTGATTCCAGCTTTGCTCTCTACAGTGTTGATCCGGAATCATTCAGTGGAGGCTCTTCATTTGAGTACAATCTCCCGTATTCAAATAGAAAAGGATACGCTATCAGAATCTCAGCAGACAACAGATACTCCGCATCTGGATTGGTTGTACTTCCAGATGATTCGATGTGGATAAATGGAGCATCACCGCTCTATGCTGTATCGATTGAGAATGGGAATGTAATTCTCAATACGCTTGATAACTACCTATTTGCTGACAGTGATGGAAGATTCACTATAACAGATCTTGCAGCTGGTACATACGCATTTGATGTGATGAGCGAGGACGGGTGGATTCTCTATATCTTCACTGTTGGAAATATCGGAGAGGACGGTCAGATAGAGGTCTTTGATTCAATGGCTGAGTTTGATAACGCCCAGGTCCCTGAGCCTTATATCATGGCTTACATATTCAATCAGGGAAAAGCCATGACCAGCAATGAGTTCTGGACAATGCTTTACCCATCATTTGAGGAGGCTGTATGAGAAGAATGAAACATATCGCACTTATCTTCATCCTCCTTCTCTCATCAACACTTCATTCTGCACAGGATACGGCAAGCTTTGAAATTTCTGCATATAACATAGGCCTAGATTCTAGTGCTCCTGAAGGAAGTGTCTATATTGAGATCGGAGATGCTGTAACAGGAGGTATCCTGGACTACTCAACCAATAAAATAGTTCTTCCAAGCATTGAGGATATGCTTGTTGATGATATTAACAATATTGATGGCCAATATCCGAATCATAATGAGAAGATTGTGTTCTCCTATCTTATCAGAGGAGAAGAATATCTTGATTCTGTTACTGACGTAACCCGTGACAATAAATTGAGCTATTCTGTTTCGGTTAGTATGGAACCGTTCACGAATACTACAGATGATACTACTATTGCTTCGAAGTTTAGGATTCAGAATATAACTGCCTCTTTTGAGGATGGATCATCTTCATACAAAATTGGAGAATGTGAAAATAAACATTATCTTGTCTGGGAAAATGAAACGACTGATATATTTCTTGGATTCTCGAATTCGGTCTCTAGTGGACATGTTTTATCCGGAAGTGGCATTGCATTACATAACTGGAGCATTGAATATTCAAAATGTACAGGTGAAGGTATAAGGAGTCATTCATATACAAGTACTTCTAATTTTCAGCCTTGGTATATAAGAGGTGCAGTTTCTTTAGTTTTTGACCGTAAAGCATATGAAGATGCAAGCGCAGGTACATATACATCAACTGTGACGTTGACTTTGAAAACTACAGATTAATAGGGAGGAATGATATGAGGAAAAATCTACTTACATTCTTTTTACTTATAATGATTCCTGTATCTATTAATGCATATAGACCGGATACCAATGCATCAATTCCTCTTCAGGGGGGCTATGGGGATGTATGCTCTGTCGATGTTGAGATTCTCAAGGCTCAGGGGCAGGGTTATATGGGTGGCATGCCATTCAATATAAAAGATGATTCGGTTCAGCCTGATTCATCAGGGAGAGGTATAGCCAACTGGAGTCTTCTTGCAAACAATCATTTCAATATTATGGTTAATGCTCAGCCTTTATATGCTGTCGGCAATAATTCCTATACATTGGATTATGAATTGACATTCCAGTATGAACTTGAAACCATTGCTCCCGGAGGAGAACCTTCTATCGATTCGAAGAAAAACTTCTCTGTAAAGAGTAGTGATTATAAGGAATCTTCAATCGATGAGCTTGATCCTGTTTTCTCTTTTAAGAATGAATTTGAGGCTTTGACATTCATAGGCAGTGTAGATGGAATGATTTTCTTTAAATTCCTTGAATCTACTAAAGAATTAGATGATGCGCCGATTGGTGAGTATAAAGCATCGGTCGAAATAATGATTGAGACGGGAGAGTGATATGAAAAATAAATATTTGTTATTCATAATATTATTTTTATCCAGCATTTCTCCTGTTATTGGAGTTGATTGGAATAAATTTGCTGAAGATGTGGATGGTGATTGGAATTCTCAATATTTTGTAGAATATGGTGCTGCGTATGCAACAATTACTCCTCAGGCATCTTCTAATGGTATAAATATTGCTTCTACGAAATATTTGTTTGAGGATAATCTAGCAGATTTTACATATGGTTCAGGTCCCTCTGATACAGGGTCAAAGAAGAATTATTTCACAGTTGATCATCAGGTTGCTGTTGCCAGTGTTATGGGTATAAGCGAGGATAATATCAAGAATGGTGCTTCAGTTACGATAAATGTTGACTGTCCGCAGGGATTTGATCTTGTTTCATTAAGCAATCCTGCATTTGTTAGACCATTTAATATAATCCTTTCTACCTCCTATGTTGTGATTGGTGATTATGAAAAATACGAATGGTTTCAAAAGGTAAGCAAAAGACTCTGGAGGGGGTTGAGTGATAGCGAGCGAGAGTCGGTTAGACTGAATGGTCCCACATCTGTAACATTTGATCTGAGTCCTGATAATCCTAATCTCCAGAATGGTGATAATGCTAAATATTGTGTTATCTTTGATATCATTCTTGAGCTAGAAGGCAATGTGTCGAATGGTGTTTTAACATTGGATAATGGAACGACAATGCCTATTGCAAATCTTGATGATTACATGGCGTCTGTCAGTATTTCAATTGCTACAAATGGTATCGATGGAGCTCCGTCGCAGACAATCGTTATTCCATTTTCAGGATTCTATGATTCCCGTTTGGGTTCGAATGATGGCGAGAGCGACAATTTCTCATCTTTGTCAATCATATCGACAGGACGGGCAAGCAATATAAAGCTGGATGAGGAACAGGGAACTCCTGTTGAAGTTGCGACTATTGATTTCATGAGGACATTGGGAACAGGAATTAAAGTTTTGGGAGATGATGAGGGGCGTGAAATCTCTTCTGATGAAGTAGATACTTTCACATCTAATGCTCCTGATGGAACCTTTGAAAAATATCAAACAAAAATATTCCTTTCATCCAGTGCAAATCCTGAGATAGATGGTGGCGTATTCCGTTTTGTCCATAATGATCTGAAAACAGGTGAGATCCTTGATGACCGTAATAGTATCAGTTATGAGGTGAGGACTACTGATAATGATACAGGAGATATCGTCAGCTTTGATGGAACTATGACTCGTGCCAAGCTGGATAGTTCTGATCAAGTGATAATTCCTCATGATATGTTCCGTACATCACACCTTGGCAGTGGACGTCAGGGGACAGCTTGGCAGGAGTATCAGGGATCTGTCGATATTATTCTGGAGAATAAATACAACGTGATGTACTCGGGTACATACCACAGTTATATCTATGTCCATGTATTTGTTGAGGATGAAACACCTTGAGGAGGAATGAAATGATAAGAAAGATTCTGACATTCATATTATTGATCTTGATTCCTTCTAGTCTGATTTTTGCCGATACAGAGACGATACAGCTTGGTCTTGAGTTTGAGGATGATTTCGGGATCATTTTCCCGAATGAAGCTATGCGTCTTGATCATTTTGTTATTGCAATAGGCGACAGAACGACAGGATATACTGTTATAACTAAAAGCATGGCCGAGAACATAAGAATCTCGGAGAGAAGCAGTATTACATTTACTCTGCTTTACTATGGAAATCTTTCTAATGATTACGAGGTGAGGCTTTCTTCTTCTCCAGAGTTGAACTGGATGGGAGAAAACAATAATGAAACGGTATCCATACCGATTGAAGTAAATATTTATGAAAGTGATGACTGCTTTGGTACTGCTTCGGTCACAAAAATCGATGATAGTGTCGTTGATATCTTTATTGAGGCGACGGGTCCTATAAGAGGCGAGCCTGTAGCTGATATCACACTGTCATGGGAGTCTCCGATGACTCTCATGCCTGGAATATATGCGACAGATCTTTCTCTGATGCTGAGTGGAGAGTGACGGATGTACAGAAGGGCCTTTGCGTTGATTGTTACATCTATATTACTGCTTTCTGGTGTTGCTGCATCATCTCCTTATATCATTGATGATGGCAATACCCTTAGTGTGACTCTTCTTGTCGATCAAATAGAGTTTGTTGATGTTGCATTCATTGGTGATGATCAGCTTGTTATGGCTTCGGACTCTAATAGTGAAAATGCTATTCCTGTCTTAGGTACTGACAGTCTTGTTCGGCTTGCTTCTAGTTTAAGAAGCAAATGCCAGCTGGAGCTCTCATATAATGAAAATGATGATAAAGCAACCAATGCAAATGATAGATGCTATGTTTTCTACAGGATTGTAGGAGACAAGGATTATAAAATTGCTTTTGTTGATGCCAAAGGTCTTACTATCGACAAGGATGGAGTAAAACCGATCGAATTCTATGTCTCTGCAGGTGATGCATCATATGATACTGCAAATTCATCTTCAGAGGGCAGTATAAGTGTATCTGGAACTTCAATTGGAATCATTCCATTGAGTGTCGTTACGGAACATATCGATGGTGCTGTAGGGAACAGGCCTGCTGGATTGTATTCTGGAAGCCTAACACTTTCAGTTCAGGCAGAGTGAGGATGACAATGAGAAAAGCGACAGTTTTATTAATCACATTGTTACTCATAAGTTTTCTTCCTGCTCGTGTGCTTGATCAGAATGGACAGGCTAATATGGTTTTCAATCTCAATATTGGGGTCAAAGACCAGACTAAGGTTGGTTTTACGGGATCAGCTACAGGATTCTCTTGGGAGTCAGGGAAGGAGCCAAGTTCTTGCTCTGGTGTAAGCCTTTTCTTGAATAAGAATCGGGAGATAGAACAATCACCTTCAAAGGTTTATTTCTACTGGCAGAGATACGATGCTTCAGGGTGTACATTCACATTTAGGCCTCTTCCTATGTCTATTGAGGATGAGGGCTATGAGGATATTCAATATAGTGTTGCTGTAAAGGAGGTAAGTGTTGGGGAGAGTGATGCGTCTACCTTAAGTAGTACAACTGTGCATAGTGGCGGTGTTACTACTTTCAGATATAACGGAGGAAATCCGGAAATTCATATTTATGAATTGACGTTTGATATTGATGTTGAGAAGGATATTCCGACTCGTGTGAAAACAGATTCATATGTTGGCGGAATAATGATTAGTTGCAATGTAAATTAAACAAGCGATAGGAGAGGAAAAAATGAGAAAATTATTGCTTTGTTTGGTAATCGGATTATCTGCTGCAATGCTATTTGCTGTAGATATTACACAAGATCTGAATAGTAAAACTTCATGGGAAACACCTGCAGGAAATGAATTTAAGGTCAATCTCACAATTGATCCAGATGCTCTTAACTATATCAGGGTTGGTTTTTCTGGCACAGAAATCACGAATGACACTACTGGGATAATTTCTGACAAGGCAAATGTAACTCTTGCAGCAGGAACAGATGAAAGTACGTTTAATAATGCTTCTGATGATGTTTATGTGTATTATCAGGTAAGGACTGCAGATAAGATTCAGATTTCTCTTGCAGCAGAAGATATGTCCACTATTGCAAATGACCACACTATTCCTTTCAATATTTCATTTACCCCGAAAGGTACTACAGGTGGGGCAACCTCAATTGATAGCGCTGCAACCATGGCAACTTTGGCTGAGCAGGCTACTCCTGTTCTGGCTTTCACGCCGACTGAAGATAATGTGGCAGAGGCAAAGGCTGAGAGTGTTGCTCTTACTATTTCCACAACAATTGATAAGATCCCTGTTGGAGCGACAGGCGATTATAGTGGAAAAATTAAGATGTTCGTCACAATACCAGAGTAAGGCAGGTGGTTTATGAGACACCCGGTTCTGATATTTCTTCTTTTGCTTTCATTGCCACTGTACTCAGTTGAGTATGAAAATGGTCTGTCGGAGAATTCAGCAAGTGCTACTATAACTCTAAAGGCAGATACGGGAAGTTATATCGCCGGGTTCTCATCGAATGAAATCTATTCGTGGAGTACTGCTGCCACAGAACTGCCAACCACGGTCATTAGAAATCTTGATGTAGGAGCGGCAGGAAGTAGTGATACATTTGATTTGGGATATGTTTATTGGAAATTCAGAAGTTCACAGAGGTGTGAACTATATCTTGGAAAAGAGTCTAATGATTTCGGGGAGATTAATGATACAACTTCCTCAAATCCTGTTAAATGGCAGGTAAGTGTCTCAGAGGCCTCACAAGAGATAAGTATTGAGGACTATGTTTCTTTAGAAAATCCAGGGACGCTGATTCATACGAAAAATGCTGCTAATGAAATGAGTACAGATACCAATTGTCTTCCTCTTTCAATTAAGGTAGAAGCAACTTCAGCTGCTACTAGTTCAGGGGACAAAAGCTATTCAGGGGAACTAACTATTACATTGAAAATAGTGGATTAAAGAGGAGAACTATGAAAAAGATAATAGCATTATTACTTATATTGATGACTTCTCTCTCTTTATATTCAATCGAATATCCTAGTGAGGGCGATGCTGATAAGTATCATTTTGTAAAGGTTATGCCTGTATACTTTTTTGCTGATATAGAAGCATTCTTTGGATTTACAGATCAGAATGTTTCTTCAGTTGGAGAAGTGACAGATATTAAAAATTTTGACTTTACATATAACGATATAACTCAGAATTATGAGACAAAAAATATTTATTTCTATGTACAGGCCTTTCAGGGTGAGCCATCTAGTACATATCAATGGACAGTAACACTTGATGGGAAGGTTATAAATGAAACCAATTCAGCTGATACACTTTCATATAATGTTAAATCTTCTGAATTACCAGATGGGGCAGAATTGAGAGAGGCTAATGGAGAAATAGAAATAGAAGGTGCATTGGTAATTGAAAATAACAACCCGGAATACCAGAAAGGAATGGTTATTCTGAGTATTCCTGGAGATACTGTATTTGATAAGAATGTGTCATATAAAGGAACACTCAAAATGAAACTGGAGGTCAAATAATGAAAAGGTTCATATTCATTTTATTAATCCTTTCAGTAGCAGTTTCCTTTTTGGATTCAAGGGAGATATCTCCAGATGGAGATGGTTTAAACTTTGAAATTGAATTTAAAAAAGACGGGATTCTCAGGTACGGATTTGGTATAGATGAGAATACACCAGGAGATTCTTATATCACATTCCCTTCTGCCGCAAGAGGAGAGACTATCGCCTCGGATTTGTATTTCTATTATTTTAATACTTTTGAAGGCAATCATGATCTCTCAGTCATTTTCGATTGTAATGATACATATGACTATCTTTCAACGCCATCTGGTTACATGCTTATGCATGAAAGAGGAGAGATTGGATTGAATTATAATGTTACCATTACTGGTACGGATGAAAATGGAATGGCACTTGGAAGTAATACAATAACTGTTCAGGACTCAGGGGAAGCGTTAAGCACAAATGAGCGTACAGTACATATTACTGAATCTGGAAGTTATAAAATTCAGATGACTATGAATCCACCTGAGGGGCAGGACTATTATTCTCCTGGTCGATATACAGGATTTGTTCTTTTGATATATACGCCAGCCGATTGAACTATTATTTATACCGTCATGTTAGTTATTACTTTCCTTTGATTATTCATTATCAGCCGAATTGAATATTTAGGTTCTTCACGGAAAGTTGAGGGATGAAGAATAGAGATTGAAAAGAAGAGCATGTGAGTTCTAAAGTTTTGTTAACCACAACAAAAAGGAACGAAC
>CALXMP010000017.1 GCA_944389505.1 uncultured Spirochaetaceae bacterium | reverse complement strand
CAACGCTTATCGGTCTTTATGGTGTAAGCCAGGTGTTTGCTGAGATTGTCAACCTTACAAAGCAGCAGGCTGCACCTGTGTCAACAAAGATTGAGAAGATCTTCCCTCCTTTCAAGAAAGTAAGGCAGATGTGGAAGATTATCCTCTCCAGCCTTGGCATCGGAACGGTTATCGGGGCTATCCCAGGAACGGGCGCATCCATTGCCGTATTCATGGCAAGGAATGCCGCGCAGGGAATCTGTGCGTCCAGCAAGGGCAAGCTTGAGCAGCCTGGAACAGGATGTCTTGAGGGCGTGTTCGCACCGGAGGTTGCAAACAATGCTGTTACCGGCGGAGCTCTCATCCCGGCACTTGCTCTCGGAATCCCCGGAGACGCCGCTACTGCTGTTCTTATCGGAGCTCTGATGATCAAGGGCGTAACCCCTGGCTTCCAGCTCTTCCAGCAGAATATGCCGCTTGTATACGGTATATTCATCGCGATGTTCTTCGCGAACATAATGATGGCTGTATACCAGCTGGCAGGAGTGAGAATCTATCCGAAGGTCCTTAAGATCTCACAGAAGATACTGCTTCCTGTAGTCCTCATCCTTTCATACATCGGATCGTATGCCGTAGCAGGGCAGTCAATCTCCTCCGGTATCTACTACATGGGTATCGCTCTGGTGATGGGTTTTGTCGGCTATGTCCTCAAGAAGGATGGCTATCCTATAGCACCGATTGTCCTCGGTCTTATCCTTGGCGGCATGTTCGAGGAGAACTTCAGAAGGGCAGTAAAGCTCGCGGGTGGCAGCTACTTCACATTCTTCACAAAGCCTATCTGCTGGATATTCATTATCATCGCAGTGGCTGTTGTGGTCGTTCCAATCATGAAGAACAGGAAGAATGGAGCTAACGCATGAGTCTGTCTGTAAGGATATTAGGACGGAATGGAAGCCTTCAGGAGAGGGCTTCCTCCAATACATCATTATTGCTATCCACTCCTTCTCACAGCGTTCTTGTGGATTGCTCCGGCAATCTGCAGGAAGCTGTGCATGATTCTGGTCTTGCTGCTGTAGTTATAACCCATGAGCATATCGATCATGTATATGGCTTTCCATCGCTCATCCACCAGCTGTGGCTTTCAGGGAGGACAGAGCCCCTCAAGGTCTATGCCCCCGAGACTACACTGAGTATAGTCGAGAAGCTTTTAGATGCATTCTCGCTTCTGTCCAAGAAGGGGATGTTCCCTATAGAGCTCTGCACAGCTGATGCATTCTCCGCAGGAGATATCCATATAACTCCATTCAGAACGGATCATACGGGAGATAGTCTGGGACTTATCGCAGAAGCAGATGGAAAGCGTGTCATATATACATCCGATACCCGTCCCGTCGCTTCGGTTATGAAGGAGATGTCCTCTCCTGATATCCTTATAGCAGAGGCGTCAGGGGATAGCTCAGCTGAGGAGATTCTGATAAAGAAAGGACATCAGAGCGGTAAGGATGCTGCGGAGCTTGCTGTCAGGCTTACTGCAAAATGCCTTATCCTGGTCCATCTTCCCGATTCCGAGGAGGAGAGGATAGCAATCCTCAATGAGGCTTCTATGGTCTTCCCTGAATCAGAGATACCGGAACCATTGGAAGTATTCAGGATCTGAGGTTCTGGATTGTGGACTGCATGTCCTGCCTGGCTTCATAATAGTAGTGTCATGGAATCTGCATCCATGAGGAGAATGTCGATGAATATACATGAGAGACGCGATGCAATCATAGAAATTCTCAATGCAAGGGACTATATATCCGTTGATGAGCTGGCATCCACGCTTGGCGTTTCCTGTGTAACGATACGTTCAGATCTCGATGCTCTTGCCCAGAAAGGTGTGCTGAAGCGTCTCCATGGAGGAGCTGCTTTGACGGAGAAGAAATCCCTTTCGAGGCTTATCTCGAATACAATCTCCGAATTCAGACAGGAGAAGGAGAGGATCGGAAGAGCAGCGGCATCACTTGTCCAGGATAACCAGACGGTCATCGTTGATAGCGGAAGCACTACCGTCCATGTTCCGAAGCATCTCTCAGGGAAAGGGATCACTATGGTAACGAGCTCCCTGATAGCGATTGATGAGGTCTCTGACGATGAATCGATTGAGGTGATGGTTCTCGGAGGAATGCTTAGGAGGTATTCCTTAGGGGTGATTGGGTCTTTCGCCTGCAGGGAGCTTGCGGAACTGCATGCCGATATTCTCTTCCTAGGTGCTTCCGGATACACCGATTCCTGTCTGTACTGCTCCAATGTCATCGAAGCGGAGACGAAGAGGGCGATGATCAAAGCTGCAGGCAAGGTGTGTTTTCTCGCCGATTCGACAAAGAACGGGAAGAAGGCTTTCGCGAATGTCTGCTCCTGGGATGATATAGATGTCTTCGTTACGGATGGTATATCCGATGATCTGCGCCGTACTCTCGAATCGAAGGGGATAGAGATTATCATCGCAGAATGATCTGCAGAGGTAACATATGTCATTTTACTTTTTTGATATAGCTGAGCTGGAATACGTGTTCAGGTTCGTTCTGGCAGCCGTCTGTGGCTCGATACTAGGGCTTGAGCGTGAGAGACGCGCCAAGGCAGCTGGTATAAGGACATATACGATTGTTGCGATCTCATCGGCGCTGATGATGATCGTATCAAAATATGGATTCTTTGACGTCATCGCAATCGATGGCGCTTCTGTCGATGTCTCCAGAGTCGCGGCAGGTGTGGTATCGGCAATAGGATTCCTTGGTGCTGGTGTCATATTCGTAAGGAACGAGAATACAATCGGTGTGACTACTGCAGCAGGTCTTTGGGCTACAGTAGGAGTGGGTATCACTATAGGTGCCGGTCTGTATTTCACCGGTATCGTCTTTACATTCTTCCTCCTTATGCTGCAGCTGCTGTTCCATGCGAAGAGAATCCATCACAATATGCAGACGACCGGTGTTGTATCCGTGATTCTTGACGATACGGAACGGACTATATCGTCGATCCTTGAGTCGATAAGAAGGGAAGGCCTTATCGTCAGGAATATGTACATGAAGAAGAATGATGAAGGGAAGATGGTTCTCACAATCAGAATCCTTTTCGACAAGAACTTCTCCCTCAGTGATATCCTCGCAAAGCTCGGCAGCATAGGCGAGATAAGCTCAATTGATATCTCTCCAGCTAACTGAGGTGTACCAACGCTTCAAAGATTGCTATGCAAGAAACCAAAAAAAGACTGTTCGCATCTGGAACAGCCTTTTCTACGCTCCGAAGTTATGAATTTAAACGGAGCAAGTGTTTCTTTAGAGTCGGCCACCCGACTGCTCTGATACTTAAGGGGTATCATAGAGCTTTGCCCTTTGCAGGTTTACTCACCTGCTGTGTTCTGTTCCCGCAGGAACGGAGTTCTTTTCGGACACTTCAGGGAGCATCCGTTTCGCTTCTCCAGGGGTTTTATTCCCTGTTCCTGACTACATACTACCATAGAATAGCAAGCTGTCAAGAAATTTTTTAAATCCTTATTCTGTATATGTTTGCAATAAATCCTGCAAGAATATGCGATTTTAGGTTAATTCCCTGAGAGCATGTCCTGAAGCTGCTTCTTGGCGTTCTGCAGCGTCGCATCATACTGTGCCTGAAGCCTTTCAAGATTCTTGGATGCAACCTCCAGGAACTCCTTGTCAGTCTCCGGAGCGATATGCACATCCTGTCCATACTGAGCACGGAGTTTTGCTTCCTTCTCCTCGAGCACCGGCCTGAACTGCTCCTTCATCTTCTCTACAAGATCCTTCCTGTGCTTAGGATACTGCATAAGGAAATCAGCGAGCTCACCTACAAGCCCCATGACATTCGGATTATCACTGGAAGCAATTGATGCAAGAACCTTCGTCTTCTCGAATCTGTTATCAACAACCTCATCCTGGGGAAGAGAAAGAGAGGAGAGTATGGAAGCTGTGAGAGCTTCCTTCCTCGCTGAAGGCTCAACTGCCTCAAGCTCTTTCTTCAGCTTCTCTGCATCGGTCTCATCTCCGGTGAGGTATGAACCTGCAATGCGGCGTGCCTTGGCGACATCCTCGCCATGGCGGAATTTATCCTTATCTATCGTTATGCCCTCAGTCTTCTCAAGGGCAATTTCCCATGCGCTTTTAATCTTTCCCATGTCTTGGAATATAATCAGAAAAGCCTTGCGAGGCTATAGCCCGGTTTGATATGGACTAGCATTCCTCTTTTGATTAGGCTATGCGTTGTATGGCTGATGGCATTATCTACCTCTTTGATATATTCGGCACTGCGATATTCGCCATAACAGGAGCAGTCAAAGGAGTCCGTAACAGACTGGACTTCCTTGGTGTGATTGTCTTTGCAATCACTGTTGGCTGTGGGGGAGGTATGCTCCGTGATGTGCTTCTGGACCTTCCTGTTGCCGTATTCACAGATGAAGCATATGTCATTGTCTGTATCATTGCAGGTGTTGCCATATTCCTTCTCAGCCCTAAGATTGTTGGGCAGTGGGGTGCTATACAGTACTGCGACGCATTGGGGCTTGGCGTATTCACGGCTATTGGCTGTGTAAAGGCCGCATCCCTTGGGCTTGGGCCTGTTGCTGTCATAGCAAGCGGGGTTTTTGGAGCGGTCGGCGGTGGTGTGCTCAGGGATGTGTTCTGCAGAGAGATCCCTATGGTTTTCACCTCCGATTTCTATGCATCTGCCTCGATACTTGGCGGGGTTCTCTTCCTGATTCTCGGGTCTGCAGGTATACAGGGCAATGTTCTTCTTTATTCGACAGCCATATTCACAACCATATCGCGCATACTCGGCTATCGTTTCAGATGGAAGCTTCCCGTTGCGCGTCTTGCAGGTGAGGAGAAATGGAAATGACAGAGAAGCTTTACTACAAGGATGCATATTCAAAGGAAATCGAAGCGGAGGTTGTTGCAGTCTCTGGTTCTTCCATTATCCTTGATAAAACAATCTTCTATCCGGAAGGGGGCGGACAGCCCGGAGACTCCGGATGGTTCAATGGCATAAGAATCATCGATACGCAGAAAGGGGAGGATGAAGTACCTCTCCACATCCTTGAGAAAGGATCTGCTGTTCCTGAGGTAGGTACTAAAGGAAAGCTTATCCTTGATTGGGATCATAGATACTTCTACATGCAGGAGCACTCAGCACAGCACCTTGTATCGGCGCTTCTTTTCTCTATGCATGGCATCGGTACTGTAGCAGTGCATCAAGGCACTGATGGATTCACTATCGAGACCAATGCTGAGGATATCCCTGACGAAGTTCTGTTCTCCGTGGAGGATGCTGCATCAAAAGCCATTATCGAGGGACACAGAATCTGGCAGGATGAGATGGAGCATAGCGATGCTGAAGCGCTCCATATGCGACGTTCGATAAAGGTCGAAGGCCGTGTGAAGATCGTTCATATCGAAGGAATCGATGAAGTCGCATGCGGTGGTGTGCATGTAAGCAATACGCACGAGATAGGTGAGATCGCATATACCGGCAAGGAACGCATCCGCTCCCATGTCAGGACAATGTGGAAATGCGGCAGCACTGCCCGTGATTTCCGCAGGCAGAATATGGATATAGTCCATGCACTCTCAGCACTGTTCTCGGCAGAGAGCAAGGACATAGCAAAAGAGGCGGAAAGGGTTATTGCGGAAGGGACGGAGATGAAGAGGAATATCAGGAAGCTTGAGGAGCATATTGCTTCGCTTGAGCTCGATAAAGCGCTCTGCGATGCACCCGTATTCCTTCTCTCTGATATCCCTGTATCCGCATATGATGGTATTCTCCCCGAAGAATACACATACCCGATACTTGTCGCTGATACGGCAGGAAGATTACTTTTCTATGGTGATGGAGATTTCTTTTCCAAGCTAAGAAGTGAGCTCCAGATTAAAGGAGGTGGCAGGAATGGCATATTCCATGGCTCATTTTCCGGCTCTGCCTCTGATTTCCTTGCTGCCGCTAAGGAGGTGATCCGTGGCAATGACTGAGAAGATTCAAGATAATACAATGGAGGGCCATAGTTCAGGGAAAGAACACCATATAAACTGGAAGAAGGCTGCTCTTATCGGCTTTATTCCGCTCTTGGTGATGCTTACATCATTCTTCGGAGTTACAAGGCTTATAGGTGAGGATACATACAACGATGTCGTATACCTTGTTGAGGAGAAGTTCGGCATCCTTGGCATCTTCCTCTATGTCTATATTGTCGATACCCTGATTCTTCCGCTCTCTCCCGACTTCGTCTTCCCGATAGCAGTAGGGATGAATCCATTCGTAATGATACCTATCATCGGCGGAGCATCTGCCCTTGGCGGTATGACGTCCTATTCAATCGGAAGACTGCTGTACAAGATACCTGCAATCAAGAAACTGACAGGGAAGGCATATATGAAGTGGGGCGGGTACATCCAGCACTATGGTGTACTATTTGTAATGCTTGCAGGAATTCTTCCCCTGCCTTTCTCAACGATCTGCGTTGCGGCAGGGGCTGTGCAGATGGATGCCAGGAAGGTTACCCTGGCATGCCTTACAAGATTCATCCGTGCGGCTATTTACTTCGCGCTCTTCAGCCTGATGCTCTGAGCCTCGGCCCTTTCTATCACAGCTTCGGCACGTTCTACGGAATCTCCGATGTAGTCAGAGGCATCAAGGAGCTTCAGCACCTCTTCCTTTGAAAGGTATTTCAGAACCTCTTCATCGGATGCAAGGTTATCCTTCAGCGGATTATCCTTACCGACCTGTACCAGCGCCCATGCCTTGAGGCTTTCTTCCCTTATGGTCTCATGCATCGCCTGCCTGTCAGCACCTCTGAGTCCAAGCTCCATAAGAAGCCTCTCCGTGGATGCGAAGATGCCATAGTTGTCCATAAGCCTTCTCGTAGCTTCGCTATGGAAGTTCATGCCGCTCACGATGCGCTTTGCCGTGATGAGCATCTCATCGAGTGCGATGAATGCCTCTGGTATGAAGATCCTTCTGTTCGCACTGTCATCGAGCGTGCGCTCGAGTATCATGAGGGAGGCATTGTTCCATGCGCTCTGGTATGCGCTCTCGACGATGCGGGAGAGCGAGCATATCTTCTCATTGTTTATAGGATTTCTCTTGAATGGCATCGCAGATGATCCTACCTGCTTCTTCCCAAACGGCTCTGATACTTCCCCGATAGGAGGGGACTGCAGTATGCGCATGTCGAGCGAGAAGCGATGGAGCGATGCTGCGATTGAGGACAGTGCTGAGATTATCCTCAGATCCTGCTTCCTGGTATATACCTGGGTGGCTGCCTCGAATGGCTTGATGCCAAGCTCATCCATGACCATCTTCTCAAGCTCCCTGGCACTTACGCCGGTGCCATCGAGCAGTACCTTGTAGCTTGCTGCTGTCCCTACAGCGCCTTTCATTCCCTTTCCCTTTATGGAGGCAATGGTCCCGATGAGATCATCGGCATCATCTGAAAGGTCCTGCAGCGTCTGCGATAGCCTGTATCCGATTGTCGTTATCTCGGCAGGCTGGATATGCGTGAATGCCATTGTCGGAACAGACTTCATCTCCGAAGCACGCTTCGCCAGCACATCGATAAGATCCGCAATACGTACCGCTACAAGCTGAAGAGCCTCCTTGAAGCGGACCGCATCGGCATTGTCCAGCGCATCCATGCTCGTTGCTCCGAGATGGATGATGCCACCAGCCTTCGGGCACTGCTCCGCATATGTCCTGATCTCAGCCATGAGATCATGGTGTATCTCATTCTCGATCTCCGTCGCTCTGTTGATATCGATATCGTCCTTATGGCTCTCAAGCTCCCGTACCTGCTCCTCAGTGACGATGCCAGCCTTGGACTCTGCCCTTGCAAGCGCTATCCAGACACGCCTCAGCAGCTTTCTCTTGTGCACTTCAGAGAAGATTGTCTTCATCTCATCCGATCCATAGCGCCATGTCAGCGGACTTATATACGTATCATGCGAGTATTCCATAGAGATCTCCTTGGATGTGATTATATATGAAGACAAAAAAAGGAGGAACAGCCAATCCATTCCTCTCATGATTGCGGCCTGTTTCCATTGGAGGCCTTAACTAACTCTGAGTGTATAGTACACCTCCTGATAAGGCTAATCATCAAGATGGAATGAAATCTTCGTTAAGAGTGTGTGATGAGGTTTCCTTCTGCCTTGAAAGAATCCATAATGCAGATATGAGAAGAACGGACAGGGAAGTGAAGGATATAGATGAGATTGTATCGATGATTGCAGGCATGGATACGATCCGGATAGCTATGAACGCAGGGGAAGGACCATATATTGTTCCGCTCTCCTTCGGGTACGAAGAGAGGAGCGGTGTAATATCGTTCTATATGCACTCTGCACTCACTGGCAGGAAGGTGGACATGATCAAAGCCTCCTCAGCCGTCGGTTTCGAGCTTGATAAGGCCAATGGACTTGTCTCCGGCAAGGAAGCATGCGCATTCAGCATGAGATACGAATCGGTGATAGGGACAGGAAGGATCTCGATAGTCGAAGATACAGCGGAGAAGCTCCACGGTATGTGCAGGATAATGGAGCATTATACCGGCAGATACGACTGGGATATCCCCGAAGCTGCGCTCAGCCATGCAGCAGTATTAAGGCTTGATGTGCTGGATATAAGCGCAAAGAGGTATTAGTTCTCATTATTTCTTAATCATAATCTGCTATCATCGATGATATATGAGAATATTGCTTGCGGAAGATGAGAAGGAACTGAATGATCTGGTGCGAAAGACCCTTGAGGATGAGGGCTATGCCGTTGATTCCGTATTCGATGGCGATTCTGCGCTCGAGTATCTTTCCTCAACCCCTTATGATATAGCGCTCCTGGATATCATGATGCCAGGACGCGATGGCATTGCTGTCCTCAGAGAGTACAGGAAGAGCGGCGGAAAGGCTCCTATTCTTATCCTTACAGCCCGCGATGCCGTTGAGGACAGAGTTGTAGGACTTGATGCAGGGGCCGATGACTATCTTGTCAAACCCTTCATGTTCCCAGAGCTGCTTGCAAGGATAAGGGTTCTTCTCAGACGGAATACCACCTCAGCTTCGTCTTCGGTACTCGAATGCGGAGATCTTGTTATGGATACATCTTCCCATGCTGTACGGAGGCGTGGCAGGAAGATCGATCTCAGCGCAAAGGAGTACTCGATCCTCGAGTACATGATGCGCAATCAGGGAGCTGTCCTCGGACGGGAAAGCTTCCGCAGCCATATATGGTCATGGGACTATGATGGTGAATCCAATGTAATAGACGTCTATATAAGGTATCTGAGAAAGAAGATAGATGATGGCGAGAGTGTGAAGCTCATTCATACAATACGCGGAGCGGGGTATATGCTCAAGGATGGGGATGAATGAGGCTTTCCATACGCCATTGGATTGTCATCTGGTATACGATCTGGATGGTCCTTTTGATCGGACTTGTGTTTGCAGGTATTTTCTCAGGGAGCAGCTATCTTGTCGAACGCAGGACGAAGGCCGGCGTCATAGATGCAGTCAACGATGCGATAAATGAGATTGAGTATGACAATGGCTGGCTGGACTTCGATGATGTTGATTTCCGCCGCGGCGGTGCATATATCGCTTTGTATGACAAGCAGGGATTCCGTATAGCCGGTAATGTACCTGAGGAGGTTCCGTATTCAGGTTTCTCTGATGGAATCCTTAGGACACTGTCATCCAGAGGCAGCAGCTGGTACGTGTATGACTCACTCCTTTCCTTCAGTGAGACGGATTCGGTATGGATCAGAGGAATCATAGGAAGCTATGACATGCGTGCTGTCGTATCATCGATGCAGGGTGTTCTTATGATAGTCCTGCCGCTTCTTGTGATCATGGCCGCATCTGGTGGCTACCTTATCGTAAAACGCTCATTCCGTCCGATTGACAGGATGATCAGTACAGCGGAGGAGATATCGAGCGGGAATGACCTGTCAAAGAGGATAGGGTGCCAGAAGGGAAGCAGTGAACTCTATAAGGCCGCAGCATCATTCGACAGGATGATGGACAGGATTGAGACATCATTCGAGAAGGAGAAGCAGTTCACCTCCGATGCATCCCATGAGCTCAGGACTCCTATCTCCGTGATACTTGCTGCCTCAAGCTACGGACTATCCCACACCGATGATAAGAATGCAAAGGAGACATTCGGTGTAATATCCCATCAGGCAGAACGCATGTCCTCGCTCGTTTCCGAGCTTCTGTACATAGCCCGTGCCGATAAAGGGACGATAAAGCTCGAGAAAGAGGATATCGACCTGTCAGAGCTGATGGATATGGTGGCGGAGACAATGGAAGAGAGGGCTTCTGAGAAAGGTATAAGAATACATACCGTAAGTGATGGCAGCGTGATAGTCTCCGCTGACCGCGATATGATGATGCGGGTACTTATAAATCTTGTATCCAATGCCATAACCTACGGCCGGGAAAACGGAAATATATGGGTCTCAATATCGAGAGATGCGGATAACGCCATAATTACTGTCCGCGATGATGGCATCGGGATATCTGAAGAGCATATAAACCGCATCTGGGACAGATTCTATCAGGTTGATGGTTCCCGCTCCGCTGGTAACGGCTCAGGTCTAGGACTATCAATCGTGAAGGAGATTGCCACCCTTCACAATGGCGCTGTCTCCGTTGAGAGCGAGAAAGGGAAGGGAAGTACTTTCAGGGTAGATATTCCTTTGCAGATCTGATGATATCCTGTATTCTCCTGATTTCCCTCATGGCCTTCTGCCTTGATAACCTGAATTGTGAAGCCAATGCCAGGAAATCATCTTCATCAATGTTCTTCCCCTTGCCATTGACCGTCGTGGACTGCTCTCCATAGTATGTCGAAACCTTTGTCAGATCATAGGCTGGAGCAAGCTTCCACATTCTCTCATCTTCATCGAAGAGGAATGCAAAGTTCTTCCCATGGTCATCCATATTGCCTGCTGTCACATTGAAGACGGCGAGCCTGAAAGCCTTCCAGAGTTCGCTGCCTGACTTTGTCAGCACTATAGTTGCCTTCATGAGATGAGAATAATCCAGTACAGGGAACCTATGTGATGATTCGAGCAATCCAGATAGGGATATCATATGGATGCGTCTTCCATCCTTCCTGTCGAACCGCTTTGAGGCAAAGAATCCCGGGCAGATCGCAGATGGAATAAGCCTTGCTTCCGGGATATCAATCCCACACTCCTTGGCAAGCATGTTCATCATATACTCTCTTTTGCCAGCATCCATTCCATCTGCCTTTGCAGGAAACTTCACAATCCATTCCTGACCATCGATGGTTGCATATACCTTTGGCCTTGCTCCGCCGGAGGATCCGCCTTCCCTGAAGAGAGTATCCAGCATTGCAGGATCTTCCTGCAGATCAAGCAGGATATTCTCAGCTGCTCTGCAGAGTTCATCGAAATCAATATTGCCAGATGCCTTTTCCTGCATCAGCTGTGGCTTATACTCCAGGATTCCAGAAGAATTGCCTGAAAGCATGCACAGCCTGGTCAGTACTGACACCTCATCGGGATTCACTCCTTTTTCCTTGAGATAGCGGTCCGTAAGCAAACGGCCCCATCCATCGGGGAGGGAATCATCGAAGACACCGTATAAACCAGAGAATGGATCCTTCTCTGCAACGAAAAGCCCAGGCCTGAGAGGTAGTGACATAGGACTGATAGAGAATCCAGTCTCTATCCATTCTGCTGTATATTCGAAAGCAGTGCGGAATCTGTCATAACCAGCAATTGTTCCAACATGCCTTCCATCTGCAAATACATCAGCCTTCACGACGTTTCGCATCAAGAAGCTCCTTCATGGTATGGTATTCAATCTTTTTTGAGAAAAGAGAAGACAATGCATCTGTTTCATCAAGGACAATCGCAATCTTCAAAAGACTTACCAGAGAGATATCCCCAGTCTGTTCAAACCGCCTGATCGAACCAAGAGATACCCCAGATAACTCAGCAAGCCGTTCCTGCGTCATCTTTCTCTCTTTCCTTCTGCTCTTTTCATTCCTTGCTATCCCTAAAAGAATCTCATCAGGTGTGAGCATATAATTATCTATATTGACCATACTATTAATATTTTAGCATAAATCCTGATTTTGACAATAAATTGCTAATATTTTAGTGAAAATATAAGTATTTTTATTAATTAAGATTTTTCAAAAATAAATCAAAAACTTCTTGACAAAATGCAACCGGGGGGGGGGGGAAGCCATCCCTTAAAATAATCCAAGGAGGAAAAAGAA
>CALXMP010000016.1 GCA_944389505.1 uncultured Spirochaetaceae bacterium | reverse complement strand
GGAGGCTTTGTTTATAGGGTTGAACCCCATTTTACCGCACCACAAGCCCAGCTTGTGGATTTCTTTCATGTGTTAAATTCAAGTTGCTAGGTTTTCGCTTCTGTAAGCACTCTTCGATTATTCTGTTAATCTTCTCAGTTGAAGCCTCTATACCATAGATGCCCTCAAGACGGGATGAGGCGCCCCTCGGGGGTATGCTCTTATTGCCGTGGCAATTGCGACTATTGAATCCATTTTCTCCTCTAAACTCGTATTTCTAAATCCGAGATGATCGTCAAACGCTCCCTCAAGCATCTCCTGAAGCATCGGTGAGAACATGTCCTTAAACATATCCTCAATGTTCTTCTCGCTCTTGATGTCGAATTCATCAATGAGCTCTTTCCTTTCAGAACTCAGCTTATTCCATATTCCTTTGCCATAATCAAAACTCCTAAGCCTTCTTCATTTCCAGCATAGGAGCTTTTTCAAATGCCCACAAATTTATTTACAGCCTCAAGAATGAGTTAGGTGACCCAATTTACATGTTCGCCTTCTGAATAATGGAGGCTGCAAAGTCTTTTGCACCAGAAAGCAACTTCCTGCGAAGCGCTTTTTTGTTTATTGGATCGTTTTCTGAAAAAAACAAATTTTTGTTACGCTTGAATACACCACTTACTTTGTCTTTGTCAGCCGGAACCTCAAAGATATTAACAAGCAAATGGATTACATCATCTACGGTAAACCATTCTCCCTTTCCTTCGCTAGTAACGATATACATCACCATAATAACTTGTTCTTTTGAACCGTGTAGAGACTTAACGGCAGGATAATTCTTAATGTTTAAATCATCCGCAGTAATAGATACATAAGCTTCGGAAATTTTTGATGCAGATTTCTTTACATTTGTGCGGGACTTTTTCTTATCAAAAGAATCTCCTTTGGGAACATAGTTTTCAATGTATGAGATACCAGCATCAGTTAGCATATAGTATTTCCCAGGTTTTGCATCATCAGGTATGGATGTGTCCATGATATAACCTTTCTTAATAAGACCTCTTAACAGCATGCCATTATTAGAATATGCTGGTCTACGCCCCTCCTGATAATACTGCTTTACATTTTCATTTGAAAATGCCTTAGTTCCATTTTTCTTTTCGTCAAAGTATGCAGCAAAGAGAGTGAAATCTTGCTCACTTAGCGGACCATATTTTTTCAAGAAGGAAGAGAGACTTGTGCGAGAAAAATCATTTCCTAATTGATTAGGAATTTCCAGAGAATCTTTCGATAAACCAGCTTCAAGCATTGCTGGCTGCGCCGAAGCATTAATATATGATTGCTGCTCTATAACAGCCCGGGTTCTTACCATTGCATCAACCGCAGCAGGCAACACTTCTTTCATAAAGTTGACACGCTGTTGTTCAACAGCATCGGCAGGACCTTCTGCCTCAAATTCGATTTCACCTACTTTATATTTCAGCTTAAAAACATCGTCCACTTATTTAATTCTCCTCACATTAACCCAGCTCGGTTATATAAATCTTCCATCATGACTCGATAATCCCGAGCGATATTGTCAATGTCAAGTTTTCCTGCAGTATAAGTAATACTATGGGCTGAATTGTTACCTACTTCGCGAAATGCATCGAAATTTCTAGATATTCTTACAGGGACTCCGAGCGCTTTATTTTGTACAGCGTCTTTTACAATCCCTTCCAACATTTTATAGCTACCATCTGGTTTTGTAATATACGCTTCGATACCTTTGTTTTGATACGACAATATCAGTAACACTTCAAAAAGCCTGCGCATCAAAACAGCACATGCATCGAAGCAATTATTCCCATAAGTGAAATTAATTTGCTGGATAAGCCGTGTCAGAAACTGACGTTTTCCACAGAATTTTGCTTCCTCAAGTAGCTCGTCATGGGATTCTATAGTCGTGGTATCTATCCACAAAGTGCCGTATTTACGTTCAAGTGCCTGGAGAACAGCAGGGACAAACTCTATAGCTCCTTTAACTGTTTTTGAAGAAAGGAAAGATTTACTCTGCCCTTTGATCAGATGTTTTTTGAGACGAGATGTGTTTGGTTTGCTGAAATTACATTCCTCCAACCAAAGGACTATTTTTGCCATCGTAAATGTAGTTTCTCCACTCTCTTTGTAATGATAGAAACATAGTAGCGTCGCTCGTTCTGTTTCTGGTTTTGCCGAGAGATCAATAGTTTCTATAAATTTTAGTAATTGCACTGATTCATCCCCATATATATATGGTATACTGCCTATTCGATATAAATATCAATTGACTTATCATCTTTATCTACTCAATTAGTTTGATTGAAAAGAAAAAGCAGGATTATAAAGATTTACATATTGATTTGCAAGTTTTATAGATTATGCATTATTGATAAAATTATTTGAAGTATGCCATCTTCTATCAGGTCAGTTGGCATAATCACCAACATTTCATAATAAGAATCTAAATCCAAAAAATATAAATTCCTCTCCAACTTTCGTACCGAGAGTATCTTTAAGATAAAATAGATTTCCAGTCTTTAAATCATATTGTATTACAAAGGACTCATTATCACTGATAATAAAATCCTACTCAGTAATTGTCCCATTTTTTATGAACACGTTAGCAAATCTACTTCACGCATCCCTTATATAATGAGAATATGATTATATTCAAAGAAGCCCTGATAAATATAACTTGGGAGGAGTTGTAAAGATATAATAAAGTAAAAGCATTAATTAATCATTCTATGTACAAACATAATAAGATATATTTAATGTCAATGCATGGAATTCGCATTTTCTTTTAGAGAAAGCAGATAGGATATTACCCAAGATAATACAGATAATACGTATATCAGTTTTAAGGATTTTTCGCTGGTAGGAATTTGGAAAGAAAATCTGAAATAATAGCGATAATCGACATAAAATAAAAAGTCGTCATAAAACAAGTGCTTGTTTTACAACGACTTATACATTACGTTAAAAGTGCAATCATTCCCATTCTATCGTTGCTGGTGGTTTTGAAGAGATATCATAAAGTACTCTGTTCACACCTTTGACTTCATTGCAGATACGCAGTGATGCGCGCTGAAGGACATCATATGGCATCCTGAACCAATCAGCTGTCATAGCATCCTCACTGGTAACTGCACGGAGTGTACATACCTCTCTATATGTCCTCTCATCGCCCTGAACGCCAACGCTCTTCACAGGCAGAAGATCTGCAAATGCCTGCCAGATCTTATCATACAGACCTGCCTTGCGGATCTCTTCAATGAAGATCGCATCAATCTCACGAAGCGTATCAAGACGTTCCTTCGTCACTTCCCCGATGCACCTTACACCAAGACCTGGGCCTGGGAATGGATGGCGGTAGACAAGCTCATCAGGAAGTCCAAGCTCCTTGCCAAGCTCCCTAACCTCGTCCTTGAAAAGTTCCTTCAATGGCTCAAGAAGCTGCCACTTGAGGTCCTCTGGAAGCCCTCCGACATTGTGATGGGATTTGATCGTTGATGATGGACCGCCTGAAGGAGACTTCGATTCGATCACATCAGGATAGAGCGTTCCCTGGGCAAGGAAAGATACATCGCCGCACTTCCTTGCTTCCCTGTAGAATATGTCGACGAAGATCTTTCCGATTATCTTCCTCTTAGCCTCCGGCTCTGTAACATCCTTGAGCGCTTCAAGGAAATCATTCTCGGCATCTGCATACTGCAGCCTCATATTGAATGTCTTGCCGAAAAGCTCGATTACGGACTCTGCTTCATTCTTCCTGAGCATTCCGTTGTTGACGAATACACATACAAGCTGGTCGCCTATTGCCTTATGGATCAGAGCAGCAGCGACGGAGGAATCAACACCACCAGAAAGTCCGCAGAGAACAATCTTATCCCCTACCGCCTTCCTTATCTCCTCGACCGCATCATCGACAAAGGAACCCATGTTCCAGTCTGCCTTCGCCTTGCAGATATCAAGGACAAAATTGCGGATCATAGTGATTCCCTCTGCAGAGTGCACTACCTCTGGATGGAACTGCACTCCATAGAATCGCCTGTCCCTATCCTCTGCCACCGTGAACGGGCATGTAGGAGTCGATGAGACTACGCGGAATCCTGGAGCGAGCTTGTCAACAGAATCGCCATGGCTCATCCATACCTGGCTCTTATCGGAGACATCCTTCAAAAGCTCCGATGATCTATCAGTTATATCGATATTCTGGAGACCATACTCCTTCTTTCCCGATGAAGATACATGGCCGCCAAGCACCTCTGTCATAACCTGAAGACCATAGCAGATGCCGAGAACAGGTATCCCTAGGCTGAATATTGCCTTATCGGGTCTTGGAGAACCCTCTGCTGTCACAGAGCATGGACCGCCGGAGAATATGATGCCCTTTGGGGCAATCTTCCTCACCTCATCCGCCGTGATCGTGAAAGGAACAATCTGGCTGTATACGCCGCATTCCCTGACGCGGCGAGCGATAAGCTGACTATACTGGGCTCCGAAATCGAGGACGATGACGGAATCATGATCATTTATGGCCATGTATGCCTCCTGATTAAAGTCTATAGGAAACGGGCTGGGCGATTCTACCACCTGAGGCTGTCAAGCTGGCGATATGCCTTGCGGACACCTGTATAGAGAAGAAGTCCTATCACAGCACCCACCGCGCTCTGCGCAATATTGCCAGGGACTTCAAGGATTGCCTCCGAGAATACCGTCAGTCCGAAAAGTGTCGTAAGGAGAAGATATCCTCCGGATACAATGACTACAGCAAGCACTGCAGCAAGAATGCACATCGCTACGGACTGGCTGTTCTTCCTGACGACAAGACCCATGACCAGAGCCTCCACTCCATGGACGATGAAGGATATGATTGCCCACTGAGGGAACCCTCCGATCAGGTCCGCGAAGGCAGCTCCAAGTCCACCAGCGATGAATCCTGAGAATGGACCGAATGCATATGCGACGAACGTGACTGCAGCATCACAAAGCGAGATATACCCTCCGATAGGAGATGGTATTCTTATAATCAGAGTGAATACAGCAACAATAGCTGTCATGATAGCAATCAGGCTGATCCTAAGCGCTGTTCTGTTCCCTGTCATACCCTACCTCACAAGCAACAAGCTGAACGGAATAATAACACCAATAAGCCATTGTGTTAAATATCCCTCAGGATAAGGAAGTTTTATGGATTTTCGTTGATTCCTGCGTCCGAACCCGCGCTCTTCAAGCGATGCAGCTGTATCAGGAATCATCTTGATGGCGGCAACCGCAAGCGCTGTTATCGAAGGGAGAATCGGATAGCCATGCTTACCTTCTTCCAGCCTCAGCGACATCGAATCCCTTATCTCCGTAAAGAGTGAGCCAAGATAAGGGATGAAGCGCAGGATAATCGAAACAGTAAGGGCCGCATTGTATGGCATACGGAATGCTCTGAGCCCCTTTATGATATCCTCATTGCGCTCTGTAAGGAGAAGAAGCATCAATGCCCCTGATATCCCTCCAAGCCGCGCGATGATCCTCATGATTATCCAGAGCCCTTCCTCTGTCATGACAACAAATCCCCCGACCGATAGAATCGGCAGCCCTGAACGCTTCTGGAGCGGGATGAACAGGATCAGTAAGATGAAGATCGGGATAAGGCGGGAATAGCAGCGCCATGTCTCTTTTGCACCTACCGATAGCACCATTATTACCAGCGGCATAAGGAGTACGAGTGCAAAGCCCGTCCACGATGACATGATGAATGCGATAACCGAAAAAAGCAGTGTGGAGATAAGCTTGGGCCTTACATCAAACTTATGATAGAAGGATGCACCGTAGATATAGCTACTGACATTCATGGAGCACACCTCCTTCTATCCTGAGTTTCCTTCCAGGAAGCGCTGCAGCGACCGACATATCATGGGTGATGGCAAGAAGCCCTCTGCCATTATCGAGATACGCAGAGACCGCAGATGCGAAATCCTCTGACGAGAGCGCACTGTCCATCTCGTCGAATATCACAAAGCGCCGTCTGAGCAGATAGAACACTGCAAGCTGGAGCATCTTGGCCTTGCCATATGACAGTTCCTGGACATATGCATCAGGATCTATCCCAAAGAGATGGAACGCCTTCTCGATATCATGCTCAGAGGCCTTGGTACTTGCAGCCTCATCCCTGGCAGTTGGCAGGAAGAGCTCCTCATAAGGATTCTGCATAAGATATGCTACAGTACTGCGCCGTTCCTTCGCAGATAGCACCTTTCCATCGATTGATATCTTCCCATTCATCTCCTTCAGCAACCCTGTAAGGACACGCGAGAAAGAGCTCTTCCCGCTCCCATTCTCTCCTAGAAGAACAACGCACTCCCCTTCATGAAGCTCGAAATGGGGTATAGAGAGGGAGAATGATGAAAGCTCATCGGAGCTTCTGTGGCTTCGCTCTATCAGAAGGTTATCTGCTTCCAGGACCGATTCCCCGATGCTCAAATGGAAATCTGGAAATGCGAATGGTCTGTACTCATATGGTCTTACAGCTCCATCTGCTATGGAGAGCGTTCTGGAGAAGACTCCCTCATACTCCATAAGCATATGGCTGCCAAGGACTACCACAGTCCTGTCGAGATTCCTGATTATATCAGCAAGCCTCTTCCTCCACTCAGGGGAAAGCTCATCGAAAGCCTCATCGAGTATATAGATCTCCGGATTGACAGCGAACAGAATAGCAAGCATAAGGCGGCGCTTTTCACCACCTGAGAGCTCTGATGTGGATACATTGCGGTATCTTCCAAGGCCGAAAAGGTCGAGGGCATAGGATATACGCTTCTGGATCTCTTCTGCCTCGAGTCCGAGATTCTCCAGAGGAAATGAAATCTCCTCCTCAACTGAGGAGAAGAGCAGCATCTCATCGGTATTCTGGCTCACCCTGCCTACGATCTCAAGTCTTTCTGGTATATCCAGAGATAGGACATCGGTACCATTTACAATGAAATGGCCGTCAAGATCGCCGTTGATATATTTCGGAATTGCGCCTGTAAGTATCCTTGCAAACGTCGTCTTGCCACTGCCGGGCGATGCTATGAGCAGCAGATGCTCTCCTTTATGCAAGGAAAGCCCAAAACGGGAGAATATACCCTCTCCGCTCTCATAGCTGAATGAAAGGTCTATATCAATGTCTGCCATAAGGGCCTGGAAGAGTCTTCAGTGTGTTTCTGATCTCATCCTCGACAACTGTATGGACGTTCTTGAGCTCCTCCGGTGACATCTCCGCAGTATCGATAGGAGGAAGAATCTTCACATATACATGGACAATCCTGAGATTCTCAGCCCCCTCCATTGCAAAACGCGTATTCGCCATGGCTACAGGCACAATCTTCGCCTTTGCCCTGATTGCCATCTTGAAAGCCCCTGCCTTCATCTCAGCCATCTCTCCTGTCCTGCTTCTGGTTCCTTCGGGGAATATTCCCATCGGATAGCCCGATTCGATGCGTTCCGCACCCTGTACGATTGACTTGAAGCCCTCGCGGAGACTTGAACGGTCAATAGGCACGCAATGGAGTGTCCTCAGAAGTCCATGGAGGACAGGAACCTTGAACAGCTCCTTCTTTGCGACAAGACCGCACCACATGCCAGATCCGAAGAGCACCGGGATATCGAGCATCGATGAATGGTTCGGCACATAGCAGACCTTCTCACCCCACCTAGGGATATTCTCCCTGCCTTCAACCTTCACCCTGACACCGAGGAAGAAATATATCCATCCTATGAGCCATCCGAGAATGAAATGAACGACGGCATATGAAGCCTGTCTGAGCCTAAGTGCCCAGAGGAGTCCTCCGAAGATCATTGAGAGGACACCAAGCAGCACGAACATCGGCGCTATGAATATGATACCTATAATGAGGCGAAGCTTTCCCATATCTCAGTCCTTGAATGAATACAGTTTATAGTATAACCCATGCTTCTCCATAAGCTCATCATGGGTTCCCTGCTCCTTCACGGAGCCTTTATCTATCACAAATATGATATCGCTGTTCCTGATTGTTGAGAGCCTGTGCGCAATAACTATCGAAGTGCGACCTTCCGCAAGACGATCGAATGCATCCTGGATCAATGCCTCCGATTCCGTATCGAGGGAGCTTGTAGCCTCATCGAATACAAGGATCTTCGGGTTCTTCAGAAATACCCTGGCAATGGACAGTCGCTGCTTCTGTCCTCCGGAAAGCCTTGTTCCCCTCTCTCCGACCTCGGTATTAAGGCCATCAGGAAGGGATGCGACAAAGTCATAGAGATTGGCATTTCGCAGAGCCTGCCACATCTCCTCATCTGTAGCATCGCTCCGTCCATAGCGCAGATTCTCCTTGATCGACGCATCGAACAGGAAGACATTCTGCTGCACAAAGCCGATAGAATCATGGAGCGATTTCTGCGTAACGCTGTCTATATCCGTACCATCGATGGTTATGGATCCCCCTTCCCTCTCATAGAACCTTGCAAGAAGGGATACTATCGTCGACTTTCCTGCACCGGACTCACCGACAAGCGCCGCTTTAACCCCGCCCGGGATATGCATCGTCAGATCCGGTATGACTATCTCCCTGTCATCAGCTTCATAAGAGAAAGAGACATGGCTGAAATCAACAGTACCATCGGATACAGAGAGAGCCTTTGCACCGGGCTTATCCTCAATCTGCGGATTGATATCGAGTATCTCGGCAAAACGCTCGAACGATGCCATCCCCTGTGTGAACTGCTCGGTGAAGTTTATGAGCCTGTCAATCGGAGGGAGAACTACGGAGACATACAGGACGAATGTGACAAGATCATATACAGCAGCCTGCCCTGCAGCGATGAGAAGCACACCTCCAGCGATTGTCGTGAAGTAGTAGAAATCCCTCATGAAGGACATACCGGTCTGGTAATTCGCCATTGTGCTGTACATGCTCTCCCTGCTTTCCTTGAGCTTTGTATTCGATACGCCGAACTTCTTCTCCTGGAACTTCTCCTGGGAGTATGACTTGACCTCGCGGATTCCCTGGATTGAGTTCTCGGCTGCGACGTTCACATCAGCGATTGTCTTCCTGATAGCCCTGTTCTTCTCCTTCAGCTTCCTGTTGAAATGTATACCGTATACAAGCATTATCGGCAGAGGAATTAGAGAGACAAGTGAGAGCTTCCATGAGAATGAGAACATGAAGCTGTATGCAGCTATTATCGTTACGATGGAGATGAGGAAATCCTCAGGGCCATGATGCGCAACCTCCGCGATATTGAAGAGATCATTCGTGATCCTGCTCATTATCGTTCCGGTCTTCGTCTTGTCGAAATAGGAGAATGATAGCGTCTGAAGATGGGAGAACAGCTCCTTGCGCATCTGGTTCTCCATTCGCACTCCAAGATAATGCCCCCAGCGTATCCTGATATATGTGGCGACCGCCTGTGCAATGTATATCACAAGGATGACTGAGAGCATCCAGATCATCAGTTCCCAGTTGCCCGCAGGGAGCGCTGTATACAGCACATCCCTGACAAGAGCAGGTGCAATCACCGAAAGCACAGATGACAGCACTGCAACGGACATATCGAGGGCAAATAGCCCTTTATAGTACCGGTAATACGATATGAAGCGACGGAGCATCACTTGCCTCTCAGCTTAGCCAGCACGCGTGCGAGGAAGCCCTTCTTCACTTCCTTCTTCGTCGACTCTGGAACCTTCTTCTCCACCTTTGAAGACTGCACCGAAGGCTTCGGCTGAGGCTGTGCCTTCCTCTGCTGAGGCTTGGATGGAGACTGCTTCTGAGGAGCTTTCTTCGTCTTCGGCTTCTGTTCGCTCTTCTTCTGGCCTGGCGCCGAACCGAACTCCTTCTTGTAGTAAGCCATCCTCTCCTCAAGTGTCATAGTGGAAAGCTTGCTGTAATCGCTATCGGCCTTCTCCGCCTTCTTTTTCTGAGGTGCCTGCTTCTTCTTTCCTGCAGGCTTCTGAGGTCTGCTATCCTTCCTGTAATCCCTGGACGAAGACCTTCTCTCGCCATCACGGGGCCTTCTGCTCCTATAATGGAATCCCGCGCTCTTGTCCTCGACAGGCTCAAGTCCAGCCTCATCCGGCCAAAGCACAGGTATCTTCATCTGGATATATGTCTCAATTGGCTCGAGACCATAGATATACTCCTCGCAGGCAAGTGTTATAGCCTTGCCGGACTTGCCCGCCCTTGCAGTTCGTCCTATGCGATGGACATAGTTCTCATAGTCCTCTGGGATATCGTAGTTGACGACAAGCTCGAGGTCATCGATCTGAAGACCGCGGGCCGCAACATCGGTCGCAACGAGGATCGGGAGCTTTCCCTCCTTCATCCTGTCAATCGTCTTCAGCCTCTTCGCCTGAGGCATATCGCCCATGAGGTACTCTGCTTTGTATCCATTCATCTGAAGTCTCTTGGCAACCTCAACAGCCATATCCTTCGTATTCGTGAAGATAAGGCAGGAAGCCGGCTTGAGCTTATTGAATATCGAAAGAAGCAGAGGGAACTTCTCCGTCTTCGTTACATGGAAAAGCTCCTGGGTTATGTTCTTTACAGTAATCTCCTCAGGCTGGACCATAATCTCCTCAGGCTCATTCATATAGCTCCATGCCAGATTCCTGACGCGTGTGGAAAGCGTTGCGGAGAAGAGCATTGTCTGCCTTTCCTGCGGACCTACCATCCTCGAGAACATCGTCTGGATGTCTGGATAGAAACCCATATCGAACATACGGTCAGCCTCATCGAGCACGACAGTATCGAAACAGCGGAAATCGATACGGCTTGACGAGGCGAAATCAAGAAGCCTTCCTGGGGTGCCGACATAGAGATTCAGACCTGAAGCCAGCTCCTCTATCTGCTCTTTATAACCTACCCCGCCATAGAAGCATCCGATCCTGTACTCAGGGAAACCGGCAGAAAGAAGCCTTGCATCCTCCTCAATCTGCACAGCCAGCTCCCTTGTCGGGGATACTATCAGAGCGGCTCCCGATTTATTCCTCTTGTATTTCTCAAGGATCGTAAGAAGAAATACAGCTGTCTTGCCGCTGCCCGTCTTTGACTGGACCATCACATCACGGCCCTGGAGTGTCAATGGAAGGACCCGCTGCTGGACATCAGTGCATTCTGTATAACCGGCCTTCTCTACTCCTGCTAGAACCTCTTCAGAAAGAGGCAGTTCTGTGAATTTCATCTATTTATTTTCCTTCTGGAACAATGTATCTGATAACGAGAACACGATATATTAAGACTACGGTTTTGTCTATTGACAAAATGAAGGAGAATCGATGGTAAAGATCATCCAGGGAGATATTACAGAATTAAAAGTTGATGCCATAGTCAATACGGCAAACAGCAGCCCAGAATCAAGCTACGTAATCATAATCAGTAATCAGAAGCTCATTTGAGGCTCTTCTGGCATTTTGTACAATCTTCTCAAGCTGTCTGGAAACTTCCAACGTGAAATATCTTTCTCCGCACTGCACACACTCCATGCAGGGAACATTTCTGATTATGATTGTGCATTTTGGAAGAACCACGACATGAGTAGTAGTGCTTTCAATCAATTTCTCACCTTTGCAATATGTACACATATTACTTCTACCTCCTCGTTTTTCCATCTTCCATGAATCTGGAATCAGAATATCTCTGCCTGCATTCTTGCAAGCCAATGAGCAGAAAGCACCAGATTCACTGAAAAACTCAATGGTCTGATTCCATTTTCATATTGATTATATCAAAACATCAGAGCCTCAGTACTAAAGAATGAATAGCGCAATGAAATTAGCCATTGCAGATCATATGCTAAAATGCAGACATGATCAGAATAATCCAGGGAGATATTACAGAATTAACAGTTGATGCCATAGCCAATGCGGCGAACAGCAGCCTTCTCGGAGGTGGAGGTGTTGATGGAGCGATACATAGGGCTGCAGGGCCGGATCTCCTCCGTGAGTGTATCACGCTCGGAGGCTGCGATACAGGAGATGCGAAGATAACAAAGGGCTACGATCTACCTGCAGAATATGTAATACATACGGTCGGGCCTGTATGGCATGGTGGAACGCATGGCGAAGAGGAGAAGCTCAGAAGCTGCTATAGAAAGTCGCTGGAAATAGCAAAGGAGCATGGCCTGAAGAGCATAGCATTCCCTCTCATCAGCGCCGGTGTCTATGGATACCCGAAGGAAGCTGCGATAAGAATAGCGCTTGAGGAGATGTCGAAAGCAGAGGGAATGGACACAATACTCTGCTGCTTTACTGAAAGGGACAAGGAAGTAGCTGAACGCATATTCAGGACTATCTGAAAAACTCGCGAATTCCGTGCATATTCGTGCTATTATCGTCGTGAGGTCACAAAATGCATGGACAACGCAGGCTTTCCGGTAAAGTCGATATGCTCAATGGCAATCTTGCCACGAGCCTTATAATCTTTGCCCTTCCTATCGCTGCAAGCAGTATTCTCCAGCAGCTATTCAACTCCGTCGATGTCGCTGTCGTCGGCCATTTCGCCGCAGATAAGGCTCAGGCTACTGCAGCAGTCGGCTGCAACAGCTCCGTGATAAATCTCATAGTGAACCTGTTCGTTGGAATCTCGGTCGGGGCAAATGTCATTGTCTCGGGGTATATCGGCCAGGGAAGCAAAGAGAAAGCTAACCGTGCTGTCCATACAGCAATGACGATAGCGCTGCTGAGCGGCATTGTTCTTCTTTTCATCGGACTTGCGATATCAAAGCCACTGCTGGAACTGATGAACACACCGGAGGACGTGCTTCCATATGCAGTACAGTATCTCAGGATATACTCATTAGGGCTTCCTGTGATCATGATATACAACTTCGGATCAGCAATCCTGAGATGCATCGGTGACACGAAGCGCCCATTGTACTGCCTCCTGCTCTCTGGAATCATCAATGCTCTGCTCAATGTCTTTCTTGTCGTTGTATTTCACCTCGATGTCGCAGGCGTAGCCATTGCAACAGTAATATCCAATGCGATAAGCGCTGCCCTCGTGCTTTCATTCCTGCTAAAAGAGGAAGGAGAAGCTCATCTTGATATCAGAAAGCTTGGAATAAACAGGGACGATGTCAGGAGAATCCTGATGATAGGTGTTCCAGCGGGTGTCCAGTCAATGGTATTCTCCATCTCCAATGTGATAATCCAGAGCGTCCTCAATGGCTTCGGTACGAATGCCGTCGCAGGATCGGCAGTCGCCCTGAACTATGAGAACCTCGCCTATTTCGTTATATCCGCATTCAGCCAGACAGTCGTCACATTCACAAGCCAGAACTTCGGTGCCGGCAAATACAGAAGATGCACCAGGATATTCAGGCTGAGCTTTCTCTACAGCGTTACCGCAGATATCGTAATCAGCTGGACATTCCTCCTCGGGAAGGAACCGTTCGCAGCTATTTTCACAGATAATCCCGAAGTCGCATCGTATGCATACATGAGGATGATGATAGCGCTTGCTCCCCACTTCCTCATCAATACATATGAGATCGGAGGCGCTGCGCTGAGGGGCATGGGCCACTCGATGACACCAGCTGTCCTCACAGTACTTGGAACCTGCCTCCTCCGCCTCATATGGGCCTTCTCCATATGCAGAATCTGGCCGAGGTTCGAAGTGCTCATGCTTGTCTACCCGCTCACATGGATCATCACTGGCTCATCGGTTCTTATCGCATACTTCACGATGAGAAGAAAAGCCTTCAGAATGCATCACGCCGTCTCTGCAATGAAATGAGGCCCCAGATCAGCGAGGCCTCTGATTGATACTGAAGGCTTTTAGCCCTCAATCATCGGGAATTCCTTCTCAAGGAAGGCAAGATCAAGCTCCGGATAGAGGACATGCTTATCAAGAAGAGCCTTGACGCGAGTCCTTGCATTCTCCATGACGCTCTCAGGAGCCTTCGCCTTATTCTTCGAGAGCTCTCCGGCATGCTCTCCCTTCGTCAGCTTCACGGGATGTGCTGCAGAGAGGACATCGGTTATGATTGATGCAATCTCCTCCATGTCCTTCTCATCCATACCGAGAGTCGTGACAGCGGGAGTACCAAGCCTGAGCCCTGAAGTATACCACGGACCATTTGGATCGAATGGAAGAGCATTTCTGTTGAGTGTTATACCAGCCTCGATGAGAAGGCTCTCAGCCTGCCTGCCATTAAGTCCGAACGATGTGACATCGAGAAGCATCAGATGGTTATCGGTACCGCCGGTCGCAACCCTTATGCCTTTGCTTATGAAGCTATCGGCAAGAGCCTTTGCATTCCTGACAATGGATGCCGCATAAGCTGCGAACTCGGGCTTCTCTGCCTCCTTCAGCGCAACAGCCTTCGCTGCCATTACATGAGGGAGCGGTCCTCCGATCACAAGCGGACAGCCTTTATCTACAGAGGCGGCAAACTCCTCTTTGCAGAGAATCATTCCGCCGCGAGGTCCTCTGAGCGTCTTATGCGTTGTCGTCGTCACAACATCTGCCCATTTGACGGGATCGTAATCTCCGGTGAATACCTTGCCCGCTACAAGCCCTGCGAAGTGTGCCATATCGACCATGAAGACCGCACCGTTTGCATGAGCGATATCAGCCATGCGATGGAAATCTATCTTCCTCGGATAAGCCGAATAGCCTGCAAGAAGGATCAGCGGCTTGATTTCAGCGGTAAGCCTTGCAATCTCATCGTAATCAAGAAGGCCTGTCTCCTTATCGACGGTATAGGAATATGCATCGAACATCTGGGCCGAGACATTCTGCCTGTAGCCATGTGTAAGATGGCCGCCTGAATAGTAATCAAGGCCAAGTATCCTCTGATTGTGGAGAGCTGTCCTTATCTTGTCCCAGTCCTCCCTTGAAAGAGCAGAAGGATTGGCAATCCCTATCTCCTCAAGAGCAGGCACCTCAACACGCGTATTGAGTATTGCCCAGTATGCGCAGAGATTCGCATCGGCTCCTGAATGTGGCTGGATATATGCATGCTCTGCTCCGAACAGCCTCTTTGCGGCTTCAATGCCCTCATCCTCTATCGAATCGACATTCTCGCAGCCTGCATAGAACCTGTGATGCGGGAATCCCTCAGAATACTTATCGGTCATGAGATTGCCCATGGCAGCCTGGACAGAAATCGATGAGTAGTTCTCGCTTGCGATAAGCTTGAGGCGTGTTCGCTGGTCCCTGAGCTCGTGAACGATGCGGCCTGCCACCTCAGGAGACACCCTTGATACCATCTCGAGCGATGATACATACATAGCCATCTCCGCAGAGGGAGCTGAAACAGATGAGAGATAGTCGGATAAAGCACCCATTTTTGAATCCTCCGTAGAATTGGATGGTACTTTCTTTTGCCCCATATAATCTAGTACCATCAGCATATGGATATCGTGATAGCCCTGGATTTCGATGGGACGCTGTACCCTATAACAGACTATGACTCGGAGCAGATGCTGCTGCACCTCTCAGGCCGTGATGGCGCAGAGGAGCTTATCGAGCGCGACCAGAAGGGAGGCTATGATCCCATAGCCTTCAATAATGATTTCGAGAGAATCATAAAAGGACTTGATGAAGGATATATCCGCGACGCTGCAGAGATCATACACAAAAGAATCTCCCCTGAAGATCTCAAGCCTCTGAGAAGGCTTCTGCAGCATGGCTGCCATCTTGCAGTGATCTCCTGCGGGAGTGACCTTCTGATAAAGGAGTTCCTGAAACTCGAAAAGCTGGAGGCGGAACTCATAGTCGCGAAGGAAATCATGATAAAAGATGGGAAGATCGATGGAATGATAAGGCATATAGACAGCATCGAGGACAAAGCCAGGGCAATAGAAACAATACGCACCAGATGGCCAGGATGCACGGTCATCGCTGCTGGTGATGGTCCTACCGATGCACATATGCTGGCGGCTGCCGACTATCCTTTCGTCATCTCATGGAATGGAAGGAGAAGGCTTGAAGGCTATGAGATCATAGAAGGATTCGGCCGCATCGAGGAGAGAGCAATGGATCTTATGGAGGTAAATGGATGAAATCCGGAACAGTATCTGTGATAGGAAGACCATCAGCAGGCAAATCGACGCTGGTGAATACGATAACAGGGATGAAGGTATCGATAACATCCCCTGTGCCACAGACAACGAGGAACAAGATCAGAGGCATCTATACGGACCAGAGAGGGCAGCTCGTATTCACCGATACACCGGGATACCATCTCTCAGGCAAGGAGATAAACCGCAGGATGCAGGAGGTGACGATATCCTCGCTGACGGACTCCGATGCGATTCTCTACCTTGTCGATGGCACACGCCATCCAGGGACTGAGGAGGAGGCTGTTGCCGATATGATAGCCAAGGCTGGGGTTCCGGTCGTCGCTGTCATCAACAAGAATGACATCCTCACGAAGAATAACAGGGAGGATGCGGAATTCTTCCTCCGGGAGAGGTTCCCCTCCTCTCCTATACTCTTTGCATCCGCCTCGGAGGATGAAGGTGTCGATGAGATCCTGATAGAGCTCTTCAAAGTCATTCCGGAAGGAGAGCTGATGTATGACGAGAACACATACACCGATCAGGATCTGGAGTTCAGGATCTCGGAGATCATAAGGGAGAAGACGATGGCAACGCTCTCCGATGAGCTTCCCCATACGATCTATGTCGAGATCGAGGATATGGAATACTCCGAGGAAAGCCAGGAAGTATGGATACGCGCTGTAATAAACACAGAGCGCGAGGGACAGAAGGGAATCATCGTCGGCAGAGGCGGTGAGAACATAAAGAGAATACGCAAGGCGTCATTCAAGGAAATCCGGAGAATATTCCCCGGATCAAAGCTTACTCTCGATCTCCGGGTCAAAGCTGACCCGAAGTGGAGATCTTCCGATAAAGTCCTCGGACGTATATTCCGCTGATCAGGCGAACTGGCTTCTGTAGAGATTGCTATAGAAGCCATTCCGATCGAGAAGCTCCTGATGCTTCCCGCTCTCGATTATCTCGCCATCCTTCATGACGATGATGAGATCGGCATTCCTGATTGTGGAAAGACGATGGGCGACGATAAACGAAGTGCGCCTTTCCATGAGATGGGAGAATGCTTCCTGTATGAGCATCTCTGTACGTGTATCGATGCTGCTTGTAGCCTCATCGAGGATAAGCATCTCTGGCTCAGAGAGCATGACACGGGCAATGGACATAAGCTGCTTCTGACCTGCGGAGATATTTCCGCTGTCATCGCTTATGACTTCATCGTATCCACCAGGAAGCGATGAAATATACCCATCGATATGGCATATCCTCGCAGCTTCCTCAATCTTCGCATCATCGACATCAGAGCCGAATGAGATATTCTCCCTTACCGTTCCCGTCATGATCCACGTATCCTGGAGAACCATTCCGAAGTGCCTTCTCAGCGATGCTCTGTTCACATCAAGGGTATTCTGTCCATCGATGGATATCGTTCCGGAATCTGGATCATAGAAGCGCATCAGGAGATTGATAAGCGTCGTCTTGCCGCAGCCGGTTGGTCCTACGATTGCGATTCTCATACCCGGCTCAGCCTTCAGCGAGATATCCCGGATGATGGGATTTCCCGGATTGTATGAGAAGCGGACATGGTCGAAGCTGACAGCACCATCCGCAGGCCTGAGATCAGCAAGAGCGCTGTCATCGCTCTCCTTCTTCTCATCGAGGAAGCGGAACACCCTGTCTGCCGAGGCCATTGCATTCTGGAACTCGGTCATCACACCGGAGATCTCATTGAATGGCTTCGTATACTGCGATGCATATGAGAGGATGCTTGAAAGCTCACCTATCGTCATCAGCGCTGCAAAGCATGAGAACGCTCCGGAAAGGGCGACTCCCGCATATACGATGCTGTTCACGAATCTTGTCACAGGATTCGTCAGCGATGAGTAGAATACGGCAAGAAGCGATGCGCCTGCCCACCTTCCATTGATCTCATCGAAACGCTTCTGGTTATCCTTCTCCATGCCGAATGCCGACACGACATCCATTGATGTTACCATCTCGTCGATGAACGCAGTCTGCTCACCACGAGCGGAGTTCTGCTTGTAGAAGAGCGAGAATGTGCGCTTTGCGATGAATGATGCACTAAGAAGCGAAAGCGGTGTCACAAAAAGAACGACGAGGGCAACGCGCCAATTGACGGCAAACATGCAGATAAGCGTACCGAATATCGTGATGATACCTGTAAAGAGCTGGGTAAAGCCCATCAGAAGTCCATCGGAGATCTGATCTGCATCCGCAACCATCCTCGCGACTATATCGCCATGGGGATGGGAATCAATATATGAAAGAGGGAGCTTCTTCATCGAGAGGAATGCATCCTTCCTTATATCCCTCGATACAGAGTATGCAAGCTTGTTGTTCGATATATTCATCACGAACTGGAACAGGGCTGCTATCCCTGCTGATGCTGCCATGTATGCGATATACCTGAAGAACGATGCGGTATCAGACGAGGCAATTGAATCGATGGCTCTTCCTGTAAGAAGCGGGAAGAAGAGCGTCGCAAGGACCGAGAACAGAGCAGAGAGGATGGAGACTGCGAGGAAGAACCCATAGGGCCTAATATATCCAAGGAGTCTTCTGAGCGTGGAAATATATGCTGATTTCTTCATGCTTCCTCCCCGTACTGCGATCTGTAGATATCCTGATAGATGGCACAGCGCTTCATAAGCTCATCGTGCGTGCCGATATCGACAACAGCACCGCCATCAAGGACGATTACCTTATCCATCGTCATCATCGAGCTTGTCCTCTGGGAGATTGAGATGATTGTAGTGCCTGTCATGGCCGCTATGTTCTTCCTGAGTCTCGCCTCGGTAGCATAGTCAAGCGCTGACGAGCTATCATCGAGAATCAGGATATCAGGGCGACGGACGAGCGCACGGGCAATAGAGAGACGCTGTCTCTGTCCGCCAGAGAAGTTCTTGCCGCCCTCCTCAACCTCATAGTCCAGGAAACCATCCTTGGCTGCGATGAAGTCATATGCCTCTGCAGCCTTCAGCGCTGCGGATATCTCCTCGTCAGAGGCATCGGGCTTGCCGTTCCTTATATTATCCCTGACAGTGCCCCTGAAGAGGACCGCCTTCTGCGGCACCAGCCCGATATGGCTATGAAGCGAACTTCCATTCCAGGCATTCACATCATGGCCAAGGACTGATACAGCGCCTGATGTCACAGGATAGCCACGCATGATGAGATTCACTATCGAAGTCTTGCCTGAGCCCGTTCCGCCGATTATACCGACCTTCTCGCCCCTGTTAACCGTGAATGTTATATTCCTCAGCGAAGGTTCTCCTCCCTCCCTGTATATAAGGGAGACATCGGAGAAAGCGACCGCTGGAGCATTGCCGTCGGCATTTCTCTCGCTTCCATCCTTGATTGATGATTCCATCTCGAATACGGACTCAAGACGCTTTGCCGATGCTATCGCCCTTGATATAAGAACAATCAGGTTGGCAAGCTTTATAAGCTCAAGGAGTATCTGGCTCATGTAGTTCACTAGAGCGACTATTGCACCGACCTCGATGAGCGATGCATTGTACCTTATCCTGCCATATGCTGCGATAGCCGCGATTGAGAGATTTATGACAAGCATCGAGATAGGATTGAGAAGCGCGGAGATGCGGCCGGAACGTATCTGGAGATCATTGAGCGACGCAAGGTCGGAAAGGAAGAGTTCATCCTCCCTCTCTTCCATGCCGAATGCACGTATGACACGCACACCCCTGAGATTCTCCCTGGTCCTGAGCGTAATCCTATCCAGAGCCCCCTGCACCTTGCGGTACATAGGAATCGTTGCCTTCATTATTATGTAGACAAAAAGCCCGAGAAGCGGAATCACAATAGCAAATATGACTGCAAGGGAGCTGTCAACGGTGAATGCCATTATAGCGGCACCGAAGACGATGAACGGGGAACGCATGAAGAGGCGGAGGAACATATTGATGCCATTCTGGAGCACTGTGGCATCACTGGTGAGCCTTGTTATGAGCGTAGAAGTCCCTACCCTGTCCCTGTCCACCGCCGGAAGCGATGAGATATGCGCGAAGAGCGCGGATTTCATCCCCTTGGTGAATCCTATTGCAGCCTTTGCGGCAAAATACTGTGCTGTGACTGACGAGACGAGACCTGTGAATGCGAAAAGCAGCATCAGGAGTATCATCCTGATTACATGTCCCTTATCGCCAAGCGCTATACCCTCATCGATCAGCGATGCAACAAGCAGTGGCACGACAAGTTCAAACACCGCTTCAAGAAGCTTGAAAAGCGGTGCGAGAACTGATTCCTTCCTATATCCTTTTATGAATGTTCCGATCTTTCCCATTATCTTATAAAGTTGGTCTTGACCTTGCTTTCGGTCTCAGGGAGAGGCAGAGCTGCTGCCTTGAAGGCTTTGACTGTATATGCGAGATTCCTTCCAAGGACACGCATCGTCTGCATGCCCTCCTCATCCTTCCTGACCTCATCAGGCGTATTCCCATGCACCTGATTCCAGTAGTTCGAGGAGACGACGACCATCTCGCTTATCGTGAAGTACTTATTCAGCTGATCGAAGGTTGCGGAGGCACCGCCTCTGCGGCATGATACGACTGCGGCCGCAGGCTTGAGCCTTACCTTTCCTGAGACTCTGTTGAATAGCTCATCCATGAAGTATGTGATAAGCCCGGAAGCAGATGCATAGTAGACAGGAGAACCTACGACAAGAGCATCCGCGGCAGAGACCTCTGCTGCAAGCCTCTCGATCTCAGCCTTATCCATCGAAGCCTGCTCGATCCTTGTCTCAAGACCTTCCTCTTCCAGAATCCTTGCGACCTCTGAAAGAGCTGTATATGTACAGCCATTCTTTCTTGGCGATCCATTTATAAGCAGAACCATATCAGTACCTCCTCAGGATTTCCATTGTCTTATCGCGGCCGCATGCCTTGAGGAATCCGGCAAGCTTCGGTCCCTTCTCCTTGTTGATCAGGACCATGTAGATAAGACGGAAGAAGTCTGCATTCTCCATGCCATTGTCCTTGGCTGCTTTGTAGATATACTCGGAGAACTCCTTCTCTGAAAGCTTGTCGAGATAGCTGTCAACATAACCTGTGAAGTCGCGGATAGCAGCAAGCTCCTTCTCATCAGCATGATAGAGCTCATCACCCTCGCCCTGGAGAGAGAAGCAGAACTCCTCTGGTGCATACTTGGAGATCCATGCCCATGCACAGTCCATACGGACAAGGAGTCTTTCCTTCTGGCTTTCCGTGATGCCCTCAAGCCTCTCGAGGACCTTCTCCTTATCTCCACCATAGATCTGGAGGTAGTTGCAGAGATGCCTGAAAGGAATCTGGTATCCGGGCTCTGTTGGGATCTTCCTGTCATCTACCTGCGAGAGCTCATATATTCTCTTCTCCTTCTCCCTTCTCTTCTCATTGACAGGAAGAAGACCGAAGTATATGCGCTCGGTGTTATCGTAGTCCTCATAGATCTTCAGCACATCGAGATCGAATGAGATGGCGAACTCTGACGAAGGTCTTGTACCGACAAAGAGGTAGCGGACTATCTCAGGGGGATAGATCTCAAGGACATCATAGAGATCTGCGACCTCTCCGCCTGATGATGAGATCTTTCCGCCCTTTCCCTTGAGGCGCACGAAGTCATAGCGCATTGTGACAGGAGCCTCAGCCCCGAAGAGCTTCACAACGCTCTTTGCTGTATCATAGGAGCCACCCTCTGTGAGATGGTCCTTTCCACCAGGCTCGAAATCGACGCCTTCATATGCCCATCTCATCGGCCAGTCCACGCGCCATGGGAGCTTTGTATTCGGCGTTGTGCGGATATCTATAGTCTCCTCCTTGCCGAGCTCCTCATCGATATATGTAAGACCATACTCTCCATCCCAGCCGATGACCTTTGTATTGTCACGGTCAGTGAATGATGAGAATACGGAAACAGGCCACCAATCCTCCGGTAGAGGCTCCGTACGATACTCGTTGAGTATTGCCCTGATCTCATCCCTGAGAGAAAGTGCCTTCCTGATCTCCTCAGCATAGAGATTGCTTCTGTAGCGTGATGCCTGATAGAGATACTCAGGGAAAACGCCGACTGTTGGCAGTACCTTCTCGACAGCAACCTCGTTGCCGCGTGCATAGTTCTCTGCCCTGCCTGTTGTATCTGGGACAAGTGTTATAGGCTTTCTGAGATAGGTCTCAAGAAGCTCTGGCTCCGGCATGTTCTTAGGAACCTTCCTGAAGACATCATAGTCATCCCAGCTGTATATGAAGCGGACATTCTTCCCGCGCTCCCTGAGAGCCCTGACCACGAGCTCAACGGTTATGATCTCCCTGAAGTTGCCGATATGCACAGTGCCAGACGGCGTAATGCCGGAAGCGCATGTGTACATATCCTTCTCGCCCTTCTCACGGATTATCCTATCGGCCATGATATCGGCCCAATGCATACTCTGATTCTGTGTTTCGCTCATAGCTGGGATTATCGCAAAGAAGGCAGAGTGATACAACCCACCTAAAGGTGGCTATTATTTTCCAACATATCACGATAAAGCTATACAGTCCGAAGAGGATATCAGAGTGGAACAGGAAAATGCCATTCCCTCAAGTCAAACCTCATCTATATCCGTCCAGATAAATACTGAGCATGGATTTTTTCATAGAGCACGCATATAATCGTAGACATGAGAAGGCTTCTGGCTGCTGCCGTGATGATTATTGCAATCCTGCCGCTGAGTGCGGAAAGAGTGATGTGGTATACACCATCCAATCCTGATTTCACGACAGAGACAGGGACATTTTTCAGCAGCGGTGCTTTTGAAGGCCTCTCCGATACCATTCCTCTCGGATCGTCTGTTGCACTTACATCAGAAAATGGTGAGACGGTGGTTACAATCACCGGTAAGCTCCCGGAACTTCCTCCAGGAAGAACCTTCGCTATAACGGAGGCCGCAGCCGAAGAGCTTGGCATCGGTACAACCGGAGTCGGAGATGCCGATGTGACAATAATACGAGAAGGAACAATCAAGGAAAATGAGGGCAATACCGGATGGTATACCTATAAAGCAGGTTCATACAGCAATGGCAAGGATGCATACGATGCATATACAAGGCTTATTGCAAATGGACTCAAGCCTTATGCTGAGACAGGCGATGGGACAATAGATCTGTCGGTGAAGCATATCGTCGCATTCCGCAGAGCCGAGGCAGAGAAGCTTATCGCTGATTCCGGGATAGAGAATGCCGAAGCTGTGATGGAAAGCAATCCCTACACCTGATATGCGTTCCCTCCTCTACCGCATATTCCCTCTCAGCGGATGGCCAGTAGCAGTACTTGTAATCCTTTCCCAGATACTCTCTTCCTATCTAGTGAATATACTTTCATACAATGCTCTTTATAAACTTTATCCTTACTTCAGACTGCATAAGGTTGAGCAGAATGGCGATATCTATCAGAAGCTATTCAGAATCAGGAGCTGGAAGGAATATGTTCCGGCAATAGGTGTCTTTGACAAGAAGAACCTAAGGAAGGATCTGAGCAGGGAATATGTTTCTCAATATCTTCTTGAAAGCCTAAGGGCAGAGCTCTGCCATGAATATGCGGTAGTATTCGCAATCGTCCTGATATTCCTCACAGTCGATTCTGCGAATCCAAAGATCATCCTCTGGGCGCTTGCTCTCAATGCGCCTTGTATCATGATCCAGCGCTATAACAGACCACGCTTCGAAAGACTCCTCAGGAACAATGGAATAGCCATATTCTGGACTTCTCCTGATGATGGCAAGAGAAAGACAGAGAAGAGAAAGAAAGCTAATCAGAACTAGGTTTATACCACACTTATACCACAATGGATAAAATGTGGTATAATAACAGCTGGGAGAAAGCCTATGTCCACAGCCGATGAAATAAAAGAGCGCATAAACGAACTGCCTAAGGGATCTATTTCAAAAAAGCAGGTAAATGGAAATACGTATTTCTATCATCGATGGCATGAGGATGGGAAACTCAAGGAGAAATATATTCCAGAAGAGGATATTGCAGAGCTCAAGAAAAGGATAGATGAACGCAGGAAGCTTGAATCGTACCTACGAGGCTTTCATTCCAGCAGCAATGGAGCGAATCATGAATTCTCTGCTGCAGTCAGGCTTGGGGATGTGCTTAAGGCATTTGCTGAACCTGTAAGGAGATACAGGAAACGTGGATGCTTCTCAATACTTCATGAATATATCTATGGTGATTATCCTGATAAGGTTCTGATTCTTTATGGTCTAAGGCGTACTGGAAAGACAACGATGATACGCCAGATGATCCTTGATATGCCTCCAAAGGATATGAAAAAAACAGCATTCCTCCAGGTACTGCCATCAACAACAATGGCTGGGCTGAACAAGGATCTAAGATATCTTGAGGACAATGGTTATAGCTTCGTCTTCATAGATGAAGCAACGCTTCTCGATGATTTCATTGAGAGCGCAGCCCTCTTCTCTGATATCTTCGCAGCATCCGGAATGAAGATAGTGCTATCCGGTACAGATTCCCTTGGATTCGTCTTCGCAGAGGATGATGAGCTCTATGACAGATGCATAATGCTCCATACAACATATATTCCATACAGAGAATTCTCAGAGGTTCTGGGAATCAATGGGATTGATGAATATATCCGCTATGGCGGTACGATGAGTCTCAGCGGAACTGATTACAATAAAACCTCGGTCTTCCGGAATTCAAGAAGCACCAATGAATACATCGACACCGCAATAGCGCATAATATCCAGCATTCGCTCAAAGGCTATCAGCATGGAAGCCATTTCAGAGCACTTCAGGAACTATACGAAAGGGATGAGCTCACAAGCGCTATCAACAGGATTGTCGAGGATATGAACCATAGATTCACGGCAGAGATTCTTACCCGTGATTTCAGATCATCGGACCTTGCAATCTCTCGAAACAATCTCAGAAAGGACAGGCATAATCCTACCGATATCCTTGATCACATTGATATTGATGAAGTGACAAAAAGGCTGATGGATATACTGGATATAAGGAATAAGGAAAACCAATCCATCGATATAACAGAAAGACATGCAAAGGAAATCAGGGAATATCTTGAGCTGCTGGATCTTGTTGAGTATATCGATGTCCTTGATACCAATGGCAAAATTTCAGAAAGGACAATCATCACACAGCCCGGGCTACGTTATTCACAGGTTGAAAGCCTTGTGGAAAGTCTCATCCAAGACAAGAAAATGAATGATCTCTCCTTAACCGAGCGTACCTGTATCCTTAATCGAATACGTAATGAAGTGAAAGGAAGAATGATGGAAGATATCGTTCTGCTTGAGACAAAGCTTGCCTTCCCTGACAAGCATGTCTTTGTCCTCCACTTCCCTGTAGGCGAATTCGATATGGTTGTCTCTGATCCTGAATCATGCACCTGCAGCATCTATGAGATTAAACACAGCGAGGAAATCAATGCAAAGCAATACAGGCATCTCATAGACAAAGATAAATGCGATGCTGCAGAGCATAGCTTTGGCAAAATAACAGGCAGATATGTTATCTATAGAGGCAATGAAACTGAGATAGATGGTATTGAATATCTCAACGTTGAAAATTACCTGAAAAACATAACGAAATAATAGAACCTTCTCCGCACAGGCTAAGAGAAGGTCCTCATCATTAATCTAGGAATGAAGGAATACGATCCATCATCCAAGGATCTTCCGATCCTCATGGCAATATCCACCTATTCCCATCAGAACCAGAGAAGGCTGCAGCCGCTCAGGCTAAGCCGCAGCCCGTTTGTGATATTAACCAGAAGAGCTAGACACCAAATGAATGATATCCTCGCTTCTATCTGCATTCTCAGAGGGTGACAGCTGCGCTGCTTCCCCTCTCCGCCCAGGAGTTGTCCCCCGAGGCATAGCGCCTCTTGTAGTCCCTCACCGTATATGTGTTCAGTCCTGCAAGCTGCGCCGTCTTCTTATAACCGTAACCCTCTTCAAAGAGCTTTAAGCATTCCTTACGCTTTTCTGTTGGAACTCTGTGTTTCCGGAGGGACGTATTTTTCTCTTCCATGTCCGTCCTCCTATAACTGCCCCAGACAAAACTGAGGCAGCCGCAGAAATTCTTTTCAGGCTTTAGGTCCAAGCGTTCCCTTGAGAGTCTTTGAATCAGACTCGGATCCTACAGTTACTTTAACTCTTACTGTAACATCATCGTTTGCCTTATAATCTGTTTCAGGGAATGAGTGAATACCAATATAAGAAACTGAATATGCACCAGCGCCAGAACTAGAAACAGCAGTTCCTGAAAGCTTTGTAAGTGTAACTTTGACATCACTGTCATCAAGAGTTCCACCAACCTTGAGATTTGCAGGTGTCTCAGCCCATTCTACTTTAAGAGAATTCCAGTCAATTGAGTCTACTACCGTATATTCTCCAGACTGAGTTGTGAATGTAATTTCCTGCTCTCCAGCAAGATCAACAAGAGGAACAACAGTGTATGTACCATTAGCAGTCAGCTTTCCAGAAGGAATTCCCTGAATAACATAATCTGTTCCCTCTTTCAGCACTGCTGTTGTCTCTTCTCCATCTGTTGTAGTTGTTTCAAGAACTCTGATCTGGCTGACAATATCAGACTTGGACTGATTGTACTTGATGCTAACATCTTCGCCATCAGCATAGGTTCCATCAGCACCCTTAACCTGAATTGCCCACTCAACAGTTACAACGGGTTTAGCTGGCTCATAGCCAGTTACCTTGATTGCATACTCAGCCTTAAGATCTTCAACTTCAGTAAGAGTACCATCCTTCAGAGTTGCTACAACAGCTGTTGAATCTGCCTTATCTCCTGCAATGCCATTAAAAGCATATTCAACATCGCCTGATTCAGCTACTATCTCATAACCATCAGCAAATACAAGAGTTGCTACAACATCTTCACCAGCTGTTGCAGAGGCAATCGTTGATTTTGTGAATTCGGTTACAGCCTTTGATGTATCAAGCTTGATAGCCGTAACACCAACACCATTGACAATTGCATTAACAGTTGTCTGTGATTTTGTTGGACCATATGCAAATGTCGCTACATTTTCGCCTGCTACAACCTCAGCAAGAGTAAGTGTTCCCATTACAGAAACTGTACTTCCATCTTCCTTTGTTACTGTTGCACTTACGATCTTTCCATCTGCAAGCTCAGTAGAACCAGCATAGTAATCGGCATCAGCAAGAGTAGCCATAACAGCAACGCTAGGAGTCTCATTTTCCTGCTTGATTGTCATTGAACTAGGCTCACATGCAACGAATGCGAAAAGCATCATTGCTGCAAGCGCAATAGTGAGAATCGATTTCTTCATCGTATTCTTTCCTCCAATTAATTTGCTCCTATAGGCTACCCCCCCCCCCGGTTGCGTTTTGTCAAGCGCTTTTTGTAACTTTCTTCAGATTTTTTATTCTTCTATCTTTTCCGGGTAAGGGAATTAGGGATCGATGTATTAGCCAAGGGGGTTCACTCCATTTTATTTATGCCATCCCTCGCGTGCGTGCATTATGTGTCCGCGCGCGTATCTCGTGCTAACGTATGGATTTATGTGTGTTTTTGTACTTGCTTTATCCCTTCTGCCGTGCAATACTCTTACCCATACACGACGTGGGAGGGAATGCATATTGCTTTCGGCTTTTAGGCTTATCGCGCTGTGATGTCTCCCTTCTGAAAGGAGGATGCTATTATGCACTGTCCAACAATCACCGCGAGGGGATTCTCCTCCCCTTGCCTCTTCTCCTGGGATCCCTGCCTGTATACCCTGTCAAGGATGCTATCAAGATTAGGCTTGGATGCAATAGGTTTCCTATCCATGCTTGAGTCAGGGGATGAGCTATATTTCCCTGTTGGGACTGCTCCTGCTGCTTTCCCTCTCTTCCTCAATGATGAGCTCCATGATGTGCTTATGGAGGAGTATTCAGATAGGGATATCAATCCTCCAAGGATGATGAGGGAGCTCAGGAGGTCATACTCATCGCGCATATCCACCATAGCATGCCTGGCATCTTCTATAGGCATGTCCCTTAAGGAGCTCCTTATAAGGGCAAGGGAGAG
>CALXMP010000015.1 GCA_944389505.1 uncultured Spirochaetaceae bacterium | reverse complement strand
GACAGGAACGGGAATAAGAAAGAGATGGAACCATGCAAAGCTGAGCGGTACAAGGCAAGGACAACAGTCGAGAGGACGAACAGCGAGCTGAAGGAGTGCTTCCTGCCTGGCAAGCTCTACTCTCGCGGCAAGAAAGGCATCTTCCAGATAGAGCTTTCAATCCTGATGCTGGATATAAAGAAGATCTCGGCAAGACTGAGAGCAGAATCCATAGCCCAAAAGACCGCTTAATGATCTTTTTCCCTTTCAAGCCACGGCGACGGGGCTGCCTTTGCATGCCGTCATATGCAACTGGTTGAGCCTACTCCCCTTATTGTCAAATGAGAATGGTTTTATGAAGGGATGAAATCCTATTATTTTGCATATTCATGCCATTACAGGCGTATTTTCATTCAGCCATTTCGAGTTTTGAAAAAAGCTCTATAATATAAATCTACGGACTGTCTTTTTATCGCTGGATGCTCAGGTGTTCCGACCCTCCTTCTTTCAAGGACATATGGACATGAATCCCATTTCCACCAATCTCTTGAATATTCCTCAAACGTAAGACCTGCGCTATGCATTTCTGCAGATACCTCGACATTCTCCCAGCCCTTCCGTATATCTGATTCAAAAACAAGCCTTAGCTGTGAGGATGACTCAAGAAGAGATTCAACATACTGGATGGACTTCTCCTTGGAAGAACAGCCTGTAGATTTCGCCCTTCGTGTTCCGTTTGGAAGATACAGCCTGAAATACCATATCTTTCCATGTTTCGTTTTTCGTGGGAATAATGTATACCTACGTCTAAATCTCATCTCTGCCGTTCTCCTTTAATTTTGATACAATACAAATCAGGACATTGAGAAGATGAAAATTTGTAACATCGGCGGACGTGTTTGTAACACTTTCGTCGAAAGGATACTTTTTGGATTTCTTTTGAATACTCTGTTATCCTACTTATTTTATATCGATATAATATTAATTTATTATTTTATATAAAATAAGCAAAGTATATATTCCGCATCCAGCAACTGAATGGCGGATATCCGTTTCATTTGCGCTCCCCGAATATCGCAGTTCCGATGCGCACCTCATTCGAACCGAACTCAAGCGCTTCCTTCCAGTCTGCCGACATTCCCATAGATAGTACATCTATATCGGGGGAAAGGGAAGAAATACGGGAAAACAACTGCTCTGCAGCGATGAAGGCTTCGCGGTTCTTGTCATAGTCGAATCCAAGAGGTCCGACAGTCATCACTCCTCTGAGCCTTATATGCGGGCAGGATGAAATAATATAGCATGCAGCATCGAAGAGCTCGTCAGCTGACCTGAATCCAGCCTTCTGCTCCTCTCCCGAGCTGTTGAGCTCAAGAAGCACGTCGATAGTCTTTTCTATCCTTGCGCTCTCGTCCTCAATCTTCTGGATCAATGGCATACTATCAACGCTCTCAATCCTTGAAACAAGGGCGACTGCCTTCCTTACCTTGTTTCTCTGGAGCTGTCCTATGAGATAGACCTCCATCCCATCCGGGCGCTCCTCAGGCAGAGGAAACTTGGCCTCTATCTCCTGGACTCTGTTCTCTCCGAATATCCTTGCACCTTCAGCATAAGCTTCAAGAACAGCCTCATATGGATGGAGCTTCGAGACTGCAACAAGAACAGCCTTCCCTCCGGAAATCCTGCTCACTTCATCATAAACATTCCTATAGCCCGTCATTTTGAGTTCCTTATTCTTTCAAGATGCCTGCGGTCAGAGGCCTTCGCATCCTCTTTGTATTTCCTTCTCAGATCCCTTCTCTCACGAACCCACTCAGAGAGTATCTCGATATCGCTCTGGAGCTCCCTGCTTCTGGCAGTGATCGTCGGGTTTGCAAGCATGATATGCTTCGACCTCTCCCTGAATTCCTCAACAGAGCGCGAGACACTTGCCTCAAGACGTGCCCTGAGCTCTCTTGCAAGCTCTGCCTTGCCCTCGCCCTCAAGCGCAATGACTCTGCTCTCGATATCCTTCCTGGTAGCCCTGATGCGCTCAAGACCACGCTTGAATGCATTCATCTTCATCACGGAGAGCGTTGCATCGATGCTCATGGCGATGACAATGAGATAAGCGGTATAGTGCTGGATGATACGTGGAATCCTTGCGATAAAATCCGAAAGCGGAGGATAGACAATGTATACAAGCACAAGCCCCATGATGCCAAAGAGCGTCGAGTTGAGCATGCATACCCTGCCGTTTATATTCACCCTATGCTTTGAATAATCCCAGAGCTTTACGGAGAAAAGCTTCTCCAGTGCCCAGGATGTGAAGTACTCAAGCATCGATGTAAGGACCAGTCCGAATATGAAGATCAGCACAGGATTGGACCTGAAAGGCTCGAGCAGCACAAGCACTATCATCGCTCCAGATCCATATATGGGAAGATAAGGCCCATACAGGAATCCCCTGTTCACGAATCTGTGCTGGGGTATGGAGCAGTATATCACCTCGGAGATATAGCCGAGGATGGAGAATATGAAGAACAGTATTATGTAACTATCAGCCACTGCAGCCTCCAGTCAGAAGATAACCCAATGCAGGAAAAGATTAAAGCATCAATTTCCATATTACCGTACTATGGGCTGTCTCGGAGAATGCTATCAGGCTGCTTTCTTCCTGTTGACTACATATATGCCAACGCAGACGAGGATGAGCGCAAGGAGCTTGTTCAGCTGAAGAGCCTGGTCGACCTCTCCGAGGAATATGGCAGAGAGAAGCACTCCGAAAAGCGGCGTAAGGAAGTTGAATATCGTGACACGGCTTACAGGATTATACTTAAGGAGAATTCCCCACACAGAGTATGCTACTGCGGATATAAGGGCCATATACAGCAGCAGGACATATGCGGAGAAATTGCCGGGAAGGCTTATTCTTCCTCCAAGCACAAGACCTACGATGATCATTACGAAGCCGCCAAGCAGGAACTGATAGCCGCTGAGCATCACAACGCTGAATCTCTTAGAATACTTCTTCGAGAGAATCCCGGACACAGCAAGGCTGATCGATGCAAGAAGGACCAGCCCTTCTCCATTCAGCGCAAAATGGAATGATGCGCCGCCCTCAAGGGAGATATTCATCACGACAACGCCAAGAAGCCCCATCACACAGCCAGCGATCTTGGCCATTGTAAGCTTCTCGTACCTGAAAAGAAGACTTGCGAGGATGATGGAGAAGAATCCCGATGTTCCTGAGAGGATAGTGCCTGTAACTCCGCTTGTATGCGCAAGTCCTACATAGAAGCAGAAATACTGGAACATCGTCTGGGCAAAGCTGAGCTTAAGTATCGAAGGGAAAGATCCCTTCTCAGGAAGGATGAGCTTCCCAGACATCAACGACTGTATGAGGATGACAAGAATACCTGCCAGAAAGAATCTGATTCCTGCAAACAGAATGATCGATATGGTATCAGAAGATGCGATTCCGAACATCTCGTAGCCTATCTTGATTGCAGGAGTAGCACTTCCCCACAGGAAGCAGCTGAGCATAGCCAGCAGGAAGACAACAGGGAGCTGCGTCATCTTATTCTTGTCCATCCCAGAACCTCTCTATAAGCGCAAAATAAAAAGCCGGCTTAACCGGCTTATGGAGGATACAAGGATTGAACTTGTGACATCTTGCTTGTAAGGCAAGCGCTCTCCCGCTGAGCTAATCCTCCGGACTTGGCTAAGATAGCACAGATGGAAGGTTGTTGCAAGTGCTTTCAGCAATCATGCTGCAAACACTTTTCCAGCAATCCGTGGACCTATCGTTCCATTATACAGTGCGACAAACCGTCCCACACCTATGAATGCGATGATTGTACCGATACCTACACCTGATGGGCTATGGAGGAATATGAGGCCGATTGCCAGCGCAATAAGCACATTGACACCATCGAATATATTCTTCACAAGCCCTACAGACCTATGGGAAAGATTGGACAAGGCCTGAACGATACCATCTCCGGGATTTGGGATGATTCTCATCGACAGCGTTGCCGCTGCCCCTGTCCCCGTTGCAGCTATGGCAATGAGAAGACAAAGAAGCCTCACATGCACTGGAAATGATGGAACATCCGCAAAGAGAATCTGGAACAGCTTCATAAACCTCGTGAAAACAAGGCTCAATGGAAGCTGAAGGATATCACGGATGAAATACTTCCTCCCCTTTCCCAGAATCGAATGGATGATTATCTCTGCAACGACGAAAGCACCATAGAGGATGAATGTCATATCAGCAAACAGCAGTCCTGAGGCCTCAGATATGCTGTAAGCAACAGAGACTATCGGCGAGACCCCCAGCCCTGTCTGTGCATTCAGGGTTATACCAAATGCAAGAAGGACCATCGCGGCAAGATATACCGCGATTCTGAGGCCCATCCTGCTCTCAGCCACGGGCTCTGATGATGTCATCGACTTTATCGAGGATAATCTCCGCAATCTCCTCAGGGCTCTTTGTATCGGTCTCAATGACGAGATCGGCGACAGCTTCAGGGGTTGTATTGTCTATGCCGTAGATCTTCATATACCGTGCGCTGTCATTCATATCGCGCTTTATCGTCTCAGAATAGCGCTCATCATATGATCCGCCTTCCCTCTTCTGGATTCTCCTGGCCCTTGTCTCAGCAGAAGCGGTAAGATAGACCTTCAGATCTGCTTTCTCGAGCATCCATATTGCAAGGCGTGAGCCGAGCACGCAGTCAGGAACGGCCATAGCCATCTCCACCTGGCGTCTGTCGAGCTCCTTATCGATCTCATAATCCTTCTCCGCAAGTCTGCAGAACTCCCAGAAATCAACACCGCGCTCCTTAGCCATCTGCCTGAATGTGAAGTTGATCATCGGGTATCCAAGACGCTCCGACACAAGCTTTGTGACTGTCGTATTTCCGCAGCCGCTTCTCGAAGATATAGCTATTCTCATTCGATATTCCTTATCTGTTCCCTGATATTCTCGATATTGTCCTTCATTCTTACCACAAGAAGGTTTATATCAGCAAGCTGGCTCTTGGAGGCTATTGTATTGCACTCCCTCTGCATCTCCTGGCAGAGGAAATCGAGCCTCTTGCCGCATGGATCGGCGGACTCAAGAAGCTTCCTGTACTCCGCTATATGAACGCCAAGCCTCGATACCTCCTCATTTATTGAGTATCTCACGAGTATCGCGCCAAGCTCTGCCATGAAATCGGAGCTGCCAGCCTTCTCTCCTGTAAGCGCAAGGTATTTCTCCTCAAGAAGCTTCCTGTAATGAGCCTCAAGATCTCCGCTTCTCTTCTCGATCGCAGAGAGGGAGGAAGCGAATTCATTGCCAAGCTTCTCAAGATCGCGCTTTGTGCCCTCTCCTTCCCTATCCTTCTCTGATGATATCATCCTGAGAGCATCACCGAGAGCGGACTCAACTCCCTCGCGGTACCTATCAGCGGAGGAATTCCTGTCAGCGGTGAGAATCCCGTCAACAGCAAGAAGATCTGAGAGCCTTCCGCTGCATCCTGACACTGCCTCTATCTCCCTGAATGCACTGCTGTACGCATCAAGAAGACCGCGGTCGATTATAAGGGAAACATCAGAGCTGAGAACCTTGAGTCTGAGAGATACCTCAACATGTCCCCTTCTTGCAACCTTGCCTACCTCACTATCGACATAGCTTTCATAGGAAGAAAGCTGCGCAGTCATGTTCTTCACGATATCAAGATAGCGGTTGTTGTAGCTCTTGATATCGCACTCGACAATATAATCCCCAGACCGCCATACACCATGGCCGTACCCTGTCATGCTTCTCACTTCTGACCTCCTGCCCTGATTATCATGATATCCTCGCTGCTGTATCCTGCACCATGGAGAAGATCATAGGCCTTCTCCGGATCCTCTGTCATAAAGACAGAAGACAAAGCCTTGGGCACGGGAGAGAATACAAGACGCCCGGAAAGTTTCTCAAGCTCGCTGAACTCGGGAATGCTCTTCCTGCCGATGATGACAAGATATGGGATATCAGCAAAGGCGGATACCCATTTCCGGGGTGAAACGAGAACATCCTCTGACGGGAGGAAGATGACGCCCTTCTTCCCTTTCTTCTGGATTATCTTTCTCATATCATCGGCAGACGCAGCTTCGATGACTTCCGCCTGCAATGCCTCAAATGAAAAAGAGGGCGTACTGAAGTACTCCCTCATCTCAGTGCTCTCCCTCTTCTTTCTGAAGAATGCCATATTACTTAGAGAGCTTGGAATTGCATTCCTTGCAGATCTTGACCTTGTTTCCGTCAATCTCCTTCTCATAAAGGCACTTGATTGCTGTTCTGCCGCATACCGGGCATGTAGCTCTGCCATTGTTGAACTGATCGCGGATACCTGTTCCTCTATGTGCTTTGGACATGTTATTCTCCTTGAATAGAACTTTCCCAAAGACTATAGCGCAGGTAATGCGCTCAGGTCAATCCTTATGAGGTTCCGCTGTATCAGCAGACTCATGGACAACTGCATCCTCAGCATCAGCCTTGGCCTTCTCCGCTTCCATCCTGTCTATCTTCCTCTCCTTCTCCTTCAGTTCCTTGTCCTGTGTCTTATGGACAAGGAGAATGACGAATACGGCCATGGAAAGAAGTCCAGCATCGAATACGATGCGTCCGAATTCCGTGAAAGGAATACCTGCTCCTGCAGGGCCTGCCCATACCGCCCTGTATGAATAGCTGAAATGCCCATTGCCATAGCTGTAGACAGAGCTATGTGGCATATTCAGGTATACTCCATATGAAACGAGCCCGATTCCTGCAATAAGCAGGATTATCGAGACCACAAGCATTATCACTGCGCTTTTTCTCATATACAGCCTCCAGCTAAGAAGATAGCACTTTCCATCGGTTTAGTTCGCAGGAACACCGAATCTGCACAGAACTACACATTATCGCCTTATAGCATGTATTGAAACGACATCACCCAGATCCGGAACAGAGTCTTTCTCGACAGCCCTTATATCAAAGCCGATCATCGACAGAGCCTTCATGACATCATCGGGCATGTAGCGCTTGAAATAGACTTCCTCCTCCATCGAATACCAGGACTGGACAAGCTTCTTGGGAGATAGCTCATACTTCAATGTCGCAGGGAATGAGATATAGAGATTGCCTCCGGATGCAAGGGAATCGGCAAGATTGAAGAGATAAGGCGTAAGCTCCCTTGTATCCAGTCCCTGTATGTAAAGCACCGATACCACGATATCTGCCTTATCAGCGATATACCCTGCAGGATCGGCCACCACAATATCCAGAGAGGGCTCCTCTGACTTAGCCTCCTCCAGCCTTGCCTTGTCCTCCGCAACAGCTGTTATCGCAGCATCAGGATAAAGCGAACGGTAAAGAGGGGCGAGAAATGCCGATGCAGGACCTGATAGGAGTATCGAAGAGGCCCCCTCCCTCATGCACGGGATCTCCCCTGCATATCTGAAAAGCTCTGCATTGTCCGTCATCCAAAGTCCAAGCGGATCATTCATATCAACTCCCTCCAATATGGACAGATGTCCTCGTACTCCCCATCTGGCTTCCTGAATCCTCCGCTTATGATTCCAAGCGGATGGAATCCAAGCTCCTCATAGAGCTTTTTCACACGCACATTGCTCCGTACGACAGCGTTGAACTGCAGGATCCTGAAGCCAAGCGATGCCGCCGCATCGAGCGAATCCAGGACAAGGGCTCTTCCCACATGCATCCCACGGAAACCGGATGAGACAGCGTAGCTTGCATTTGCGATATGGGAGCACCTTCCAATGTTGTTCGGATGGAGTATATAGAGCCCTGCCAGCCTCTCCCCTGCCACTGCAACTGCTGTGCGCGACTGCGATGCGAAGAACTGGCGACCTGTGGTCTCATCAAGGAGTTCCTCCTGAGGGAATGCATTTCCTTCTTTGACTACCTCATTCCAGATCTCCAGCATCTCAGGAAGGTCTTCCTCCCTATACTCCCTTACATCAATGCGGTCCATCATGACAGAGCCCTGAGCGCAATCTTCATTATGCGCGATGCGATGCGCTCAATCGATTCATCCTCAAGGAATGAGACTCCTTCCATATCGAGTCCCGCCGCCCAGTTTATCGAAAAGGCGACCGCTGCATTAGGGATACCAGCCTCCTTGAGAAGCTCCGCCTCAGTAGCAAGCGTCATACCTACGATATCTGCACCCATATGCCTGTAGGCATTGATCTCAGCAGCCGTCTCGAGACGCGGGCCCTGGGTAGTGACGTATATTGTCTCGTAACCCATAGGAATCCCTTCCTTTATCGCCTCAGATGCGAACCTTGCCTTAAGCGTTATATCGAAGGGATTGATCATTGGAGTATGGCGTACCATATCATCGAAGAATGTATTCTCCCTGCCATATGTCAGATCGATGAAGTCCCTCACAAGCCCGAATGAGGCAGGAGCAAGCTTCCTTGTTATCGAACCGACGGCATAAATGGATATCACGCCATCGACGCCAAGTATCCTCAGAAGCTCTATGTTGGCCCTGTAGTTTATCTTATGGGGAGCCGTCTTATGCCCTGGAAGATGGCGTGGGATGAATATGATTCCATCATGCTCCGAGTAGGAAGCATCTCCGTATGCCGTCTCCTTCCTGACTATACCTTCACAGAATCTGGGATCGCGGTCTATGCCGGTCCCCGCTATTATCGCCTTCAGATCACACCATCCTTTGTTATTATCCCGGATACAAGTTCCGGGGGAATTATATCGAATGCGGGATAAAGGGCATCGGTTTCCTTCTCTGCAATCATAGAGCCGCCGATGCTCTTCACCTCCTCCCCGCTGCGTTCCTCCATCACTATATCCTTCCTCGTCCTGCCCTTATCAAGGGAGAGGGAGAAAGCGTAATAAGGTATGCCATAGTATCTTGCAGCTACCGCATCGGAAAGGGTCCCGACCTTGTTCACGACTGTCCTGTCACTGAGAGCAAGATCCGATGCAGTCATAACCTTCGCTATCCTTCCCTCAGCCATGAAATGGGCATTCATCGCATCTGTTATCAGGCTGCACCTGATGCCCATCGCCCTCAGGGATGGCTCTGTCAGCCTCGCTCCCTGCAGATAGGGCCTCGTCTCAGGGACGTATACATGCACATCCTTCCCCGAAAGTACAGCCTTCCGCACAGACAGAAGGAAGGTATGCTCAGGAAAGCATCGTGTAAGGATTCCATCCCCATCCTCTATCAGTGACGCTCCTATATCGGAGACGGCATCATAAAGCTCATCGTAATAAACGAACGCTTTATGGATCAGATCCTCCATCTCCTCCCCTGCACTGTAGCGCTCCATGATTGCTGCAAGAGTACGCTTCATCGTCGTATTCGTAGGTCTTGAGGATGAAAGGACGAGAGCGGCGTTCTCAAGATCCTCTCCTTTCCTGAAGGCAAGAAGCATGGCATTCAGGGCAACCTCAAGAGGTCCTCCGCCCTGGGTAATCATGGCCTTTATCGCCGAAGCAGCCTCCTCCGCATTCCTGCAGACGACCTCCTCATGCACGGAAGGAAGCTTCCTCCTGTCCGTGACATAGAGCACATCACCTTCTATCCTGGATATCCAGCTATGCTTCAGGAACGGTGGGTAGAGCGCATCACCTCGCATCCCAGAAACCTATATGATCGCGGACAATCTCCTCCAGAAGCGTTTTGTCCTCAGTCGGGCCAAGGATCTCAATCGGCTTCTGCCCGTGCTTCACCACCTCTCTTGAGGAAAGGGAGAATGTTGGATTCTCATCATTGCTTCCGGTATATGAAAGAAGAGCATCCTCGGTGGCTCCGAATACAAGCCTTCCGACATTCGTCCAGTAGAGGGCACCTGTGCACATGCAGCATGGCTCGAAATTCGAATAGAGCGTGCAGCTCTGCAGCTCCTCCGGGCTGTATTTCCTTGCAGCCTGCAGAAGAAGAAGCGTCTCAGCATGGTATGCGCTTCCACCTTCAGTGAATGCATTGCCCTGCTCCATCAGTATATTTCCATCCTTATCAGCAAGGAGAGCTCCGAAGGGATGGTTTCCCTTCTCCATCGCCTCATGAGCTATTCTTATGCACTCCCTGAGAAGTGCCTTGTCCTTTTCAGTCATTCCATCCATACCGACGATGATAGCACATTCACGCAATCTACATGAGCCTTTGTTGACCCGCATAGCGATAAATCGTAGATTTACCAATAGAAAATAAAAGGACGGTTTTTATGAAAGGAATCAAGAGAACAGCTATCGCAGCTCTGGTTTTTCTTATGATGTTTACTCTTCCTGCCCAGGGAATGAAGGAACAGCAGGAAGGAGAGGTGCTCGTAAAAGTGCTTTCTGCCGAGGTTGATCCCGATGGTAATCATATGATATCTGCGCAGAAGGAGAACGGAGAGAGCATCATCTATATCGCAGGGCCCGATACAGTTGTTGAAGGATACCCTATTGATAGCATCGGTGAGGGAGACTATCTTCTCGTCAAAGACAATGGAATGATGACAATGAGCATTCCGCCGCAGGCTCCAGCTGCATCGATCAGGTATGTGACGCCGGCTGTGAAGAACGGACTTATCGCTGCGGACTTCTCTGCTCCGCTCACGCTTCCCGGGCTCATTGTCCAGATAGCAGAAGTCAATGGTGATGATCTCGATTCGGCATTCAGCTATTCATATGGATATATGTCTATCAGCGCGCTGAAATCGCAGGGGCTCTACCCCCATGCAGGATACTTCGCAAGGGGAATACTCGATGCTGCGGCATTCGGTGAGGCAGAACCGCTGATGACCACGGATGAGATGAATGAGGCCCTTACCCTCTTCATCGATAACTACATCAGCCAGGGCGTCCAGACGGACTATGGCACTGTCTATACAACCGCGGAGGAGATCAATGCACTTGAAGCTCCTTCTACCGATGAGGATAGATTCGCATATGGCTATGGCTACTTTATAACTCTCAATCTCATGATGAGCGGCATCGAGGTAAAAGGTCCTGAGTTCGCAGACGGTGCTCTTTCCGCTCTCTATGGTGCATCCACAACATTCACCGAGGAGGAGATGAATGGATTCATCGCCGACTATGCTGCGAAGATGCAGGAGGAGTATCAGGCATATGTAGCTGAGCTTACTGCTGCAAACCTTGCAGAGGCGGAGGCATTCCTTGCTGACAACAGCACAAAGGAAGGAATTCTCGTCCTTGATTCAGGTGTGCAGGTAGAGTTCATCCTAGATGACGACTCAAGCACTGCAAAGCCTGCGGCGGACAGCAATGTCGTTGTTGACTACAAGCTGACCCTCCTCGATGGCTCAGTCATGGATCAGGGAACGGATGTTGAATTCAACCTCCAGAATCTCATTCCAGGATTCGCTGAGGCTACGATGCAGATGACACCTGGCGATTCAATCAGGGCTTATATCCCACCAGCACAGGGATATGGTGAGATGGGAGCTGGGAACATCGAGCCGAATTCCCTCCTTATTTTCGATATAACGCTCAAAGAAATCAAAGAGTGATTATCCTAACATGGAAAACTGATTCCACCTCATTACGGGGTGGAATCTTTTTCGGCCAAGCATCAGAGTATGGAAATAAATCTTCTCAGAAGATAAACCTGACAGCCTTGAAATGGACAGGAAGGGCGTACAGCATACCGCGTCTTACATCCTCATCTCCGGAGTAAATCAGGAAGCGTCCCTCAGAGAGACGGAATACCGATGATGATACAGAGACCATCTCCTCCCCTTCCAGCACAATCTCCATAATACGTCTGCCCTCCTGCTTCGGGCTATCAAAGCCCTTCTCTGAGGAGAGGCACTCATCGATTATGTACTTTACTGAAGACTCTTCAGGAGTATCATAGCGCCCCGGAAGCTGGTCATAAGGAAGCGAGCGGTCCATGACGGAGATTATCGTATTGATCTCCGGGAATGGACCTGTGTAGCTCTCAAGATACGAAAGCGTATCGAAGACTATCATATGCTGTTATTAGCCTCTTTCCTGTGCTTCCTGACGATCTCGGTGAACTCTATTATCTGATCCACGCATCCATCGATCCCGAGAAGGGACGAATCGAGGGAGAGATTGTATGTGCGGCACATGCCCCACTTATGATCGGAGTAGTAGTTGTAGAAATTAGCCCTGCTCTTATCGTTCTTGAGACAGACATCCTCCGCCTTTGCCGGATCTATGCCATAGCTCTCTATAGCCCTCTTCACACGGGCTTCAAGAGGAGCATGGACGAAAATCGAGATAAGATCCTTATTACCTTTGAGAACGTAGTCCGCACAGCGTCCGATTATAATGCATGAACCCTGCGATGCTACCTTCCTTATCGTATTCGACTGGATCAGGAAGAGCTGATCATTCAGAGGCATTTCGTTGAAGCCAAGCGTTCCCGATGACATTGGATAGTTGCCCATCACAAGGGAGTAAAGGAGCGATGATGCAGGCTTCTCATCCACATTCTGGAACAGAGCCTCTGAGAATCCGCTGTCCTTCGCAGCAAGCGTAAGGAGCTCCTTATCGTAATACGGTATACCAAGCTTAGCAGACAGGGCCTTTCCTATCTGTCTTCCGCCAGAACCGAACTGGCGTCCGATCGTATAGATTATCTTTTCAGCCATAAGCATGCCTCCTGGCTATTATTATAAAACAGCAAGGAAGGCATTGCACGGAAAATCAGATATGTTCTACGAGATGCTGTATAAGAATCCTGAGGCCGATGGCAATAAGCACGATGCCTCCTATCGCCTCTGCCCTAGAGCTGTTCCTGCCTCCGATAAGTGAGCCAGCCCTTACGCCTATCGTGCTGAGAACGAATGTGGTGATACCGATGAATACGACTGCATGGATTATATCCGCACCGGCAGCAGCCATCGCAACACCGGATGCAAGAGCATCGATGCTTGTCGCGACAGCGAGAGGAAGCATTGCCATGAAACCTACGGAAGGATCACCCTCATCCTCACCTTTGACGGCCTCCCTTACCATATTCGCTCCGATTGCAGCCAGTAGGATGAAAGCAATCCAGTGATCAAATGCGCTGATATAGTTCTCGAACTGCACTCCGAGGAAGAAGCCGATAAGAGGCATAAGAGCCTGGAATACGCCGAACCAGAGTCCGACAGTCAATGCACTGCCCAGTTTTGCCTTGCCCATGGACAGCCCTTTGCAGACAGAGACAGCAAAGGCATCCATGCTGAGAGCGACTGCAAGTATAAAAGTCTCAATAATTCCCATAACCAACCTGTACACGAAAAAGAGGGCCGCAGCCCTCTTCTGGATTCTAAAATGCCTTACTCAGCCTTTGTTACGCTCTCTAATAGAGCAGATGCAAGGGAACCAAGCAGCTCTCTCTGATCATCCTTCAGGGAAGACTTAATCGAGAGCTGAGGCTCAATCATGCGGATATTCTTCATTGCTGAGAGAAGCTCAGTCATCTTCTTGCCCGCAGAAAGAGCCCATGTACCATTCTCGATGACAGCTACATCCCTGTTCTGGAATGCATGTGCCTTGAGATCTAGAAGAAGAGTCTCCATCTTCGGGAAGATCTCCGCATTGTATGTCGGGGATGCGAAGACGATCGTGCTGTACCTGAAGCACTCAGAGACAAGCACGGAGCAATCGGTCTTCGATGCATCATACATGTGGATATTCCTTATGCCCTTCTCTGCGCACATCGATGCGAGAAGGTCGACAGCAGAGGCGGTATTGCCATAGATCGAGGAATAGACGATGAGAAGTCCCTTATCCTCTGGCACATATGAAGCCCAGGTCGTGTACTTATCGATAAAGTAACCGAGGTTCTCCCTCCAGATCGGGCCATGGAGAGGCAGGATCATCTTAATTGGAAGGGCAGCAGCCTTCTTCAGGGTATTCATAACCTGCACACCATACTTGCCGACAATGTTTATATAATATCTTCTCGCATCATCAAGCCACTCCCTGTCGAAATCGACCTCGTCAGCATAGAGATTGCCGGCAAGGGCTCCGAATGTTCCGAAAGCATCTGCCGAATAGAGGTAGCCATCAGTAGTATCGAAAGACACCATGACCTCCGGCCAGTGAACCATCGGTGCAAATGCGAATACGAAGTTATGCTTTCCTGTCGAGAGGGACTCACCATCCTTCACCACATGCGCTCTTGCATCGATATCGAAGGAATAGAACTGCTTGATCATCTGGATTGTCTTAGCATTCCCAACGATCTTGATATCAGGATAGCGCAGCACAAGCTCGGCTATCACGGAGCAATGATCTGGCTCCATATGATTCACGATAAGATAATCGAGGGCACGGCCTGAGAGAGCTGCCTCAACATTATCGAGGAACTCTCTGGAAACGGAATGGTCAACCGTATCAAGGAGAACGGTCTTCTCATCAAGCACAAGATACGAGTTGTAGCTTACACCGCGCTCGATTGGATAAATATTCTCGAAAAGAGCAAGACGTCTGTCGCTTGCACCAACATAATACACATCATCATTGATTTTTCTGAAGTTATGCATGTTTATCTCCGATAAAGGATTCTATATTAAGCAGGGAATTGCTACAAGAAGCACGGACAAGAAACAGTATTTCATGGAAAATTCAACATAACTGAATCATTGTTTCTGATTTCAATTGACAACCCTGCTATGTTGCTGTAATCTTATCTCTGCTAAGGGTATCCTCCCACAAGCGCCCCAGATACAGTGCAAGGTGTCTGGGGATTTTTTATTTCCGATTTAAATATGCTTAATATTTATTTATATTAGAATATAAAATCACTATTTTAATAAATATATTTAATATTAAATATTATTAATAAATATTTAAAATCAAATATTAATATCTATAAAATATGATTTATAACTAATAATTTTTGCTCTGATAAATATAAATTTATAATTTTAATAAACAATATTTGTAATAATTATCTCCTATTATAGATATCCAATCAGAACGATTATTCAATAAGTATATAAATGTAATGATATAGTAATAGCAAAAGATATACGCATATAATAAATACATGGTGGAGAGATACTTCCAAATAGCTCTATGTAAGGATATCATTTTCTAAGAGGGAATATATGAACGAAAACACGCTTGTAGCTTATTTCTCAAGGAAAGGAATCAACTTCCATGTAGGAAGCGTAGAGAAAGGCAGCGCGGAGATTCTCGCTGACATGATTGCAGACCTGCTTGGGGCATCTGAGTACGAAATCTGCACGGCTGAAGGCTATCCGGACGATCTGGAAGAATGCAACAGGAAGGCAAAGCAGGAACATGAGGAGAATGCACGGCCAGAGCTTCGCAATGCGCTTCCGGATATGAGCGGATTCAGCAACCTTGTGCTCGTCTATCCGAACTGGTGGGGAGATCTGCCGATGGCGGTCTATACATTCCTTGATGGAATAAGAACAGAGGGACTTGATATCTACCCTGTATGCACTCATGAGGATAATGGACTTGCCATGACAGAGAGAATCCTCAGCCAGACCTATCCGAAAGCAAGAATCATGAAGGGTGTTGCAATACGTGGAACACTGGTCCAGTGTGATAGAAACAGTACGAAGGATATAGTAACAAAATATCTGTCAGATAGAGGTTTTATCAAGAAATAGTTTTATATTTAATAAAATTTATATCTGAATTATATTTTTATTTATTTAAATAAATTCATTAGAAACAGAATCTCTATATTAACTGTATAATAGCCATCCATAAAATAATATGGATGGCTATTGAATCATACAGTTCCTCCATCGGATATCAATGGAAGTGAATCAGAAGTTCTGTCGATAAGATAGTAAAGCGTATAGCAGTTCTGAGCCAGATTTATTTTCTCGGTAATAAGCTCTATATGATCCTGGAGCATATCAAGCTCATTCTGGAGAATACCGCTCCTTGAGGAGCTTCCAGCATCGAACCGCATTCTCTCGTTCTCCGCCTTTCTCTCACCATTCTCGAGCTTAAGTTCCTGGTATTCTATCTTCGCAACCGACAGCTCTGCGTTCGTATATGCATCGGTGACATTCGTCGTCAGGGCATCTATCGCGCTATCCCTGTCGATATCATTTGATCTGATTCGGCTTTCGGCGCGCTTCACGTTATTGAGGATCTTGCCTCCATCCCATAGCGTCGTCTTGAACGCCACTGTGACATTCAGTCCCCAGTCATCCTCACCTGTCCATCCTGTTTCAAAGAATGGAAAACGAGTACCACCATAATTGAGCGAAAGCTGCAGTCCAAGATCAGGAATACCATACATCGAGGCATTAGCGATCTTCTTCGCATACTCCATTGCTTCTCCTGATTTATCCAGCATCTGAAGCGCAGGAGCTGACGGTGAAACAGCAAGGGCTACAAGGGAATCAAGCGGGCAGGAAAGAATCGCGTCAAACTCCGATTCATCCACCTCATAGCTGATATCCTCAGCTTCAAGATCAGGGATACCTGTGAGCACGCGAAGCCCGTCAATGAGCATCGCCTTCTGCTTTCCTATCTCCTTGAGAGAGACATCAGCCTCGCCTGCCTGGATTTTTGCGTCCAGCACATCCTCCTCGAGTATCATGCCCTCCTCGCTGCCCTTCTTTGCAAGGGAGACAAGCTCATCGGATGTGTCTATCACATCACCGAGAAGCTCCTCGATATCGGACAGATAAACAAGAGCTGCAAGCCTTGCCTTCAGCTCTGTGACAAGCTGATTGCCAATGTCCGCGCGCTGCATCTCACGTGCGCTTTCCGCTGCATTGAAGAGCTTTACCGAGTTCGTTATCTTGCCCCAGGTCAGAAGCGGCTGCGTGATAGATATAGAGGCATTGTAGAAGGTATGTCCAATCCCATCGGAGAGCGTTATATCGTAGCTCTGTGGAATCGGAGCCATACCCATCTGCATGAGGATATCATTGGTGTTGATCGTGATATCATCGATGAATGGATTGGCCATGTACATGCCCATCAGCGTCAGCTCAATCGTCGGCTGATACCCCGCCTCCGCATCCTTCGTATCCAGATGAGCCTGAACAACCTCTTCGTCAGCCTTCCTTATTTTCGTGTTGTTATTGTAGATGGACTGGATCAGATCATCAATGCCGTATTTTTCCACGTCCTCCGCAAATATTGGAGTTACAAGGAATAATACAATAGTAATGACCAATAACAAACGTTTCATCAAACTGTTTCCTCTGCTTTTACGGCCTTTCAAGCTTAATTGAATAATCCATAGACTCATCGCTATTGCATGTTATCCTCCCATCACCTGTATACGCGGAATCAGGATTGAATCCATTTCCCACAGCAAAAATATAGAAATCATGACTTGAGGGGTTTGTTGCATCAGAAGTATTCCACATTACCTGCATGGTATACCGTCCATCTGACTGTGTTACGGAAACGCTGTGGTAATCATTAGGACTAAAGCTATTAGCATATGAATCAGGATTGATAGAGAAGAGACCGGATGCCTTTTTAAGGGCACCGTCACGATCGTCCTTGCTATCAAAAGCATAGATCTTTATACCACCCAGATTAACAGGATTATTCTCTGAGTCATCAGTCACAAGTCCGGAGATTCGTGATTCTGCATTATAAATCTCCTCAAGATTTCCTATCCTGACGCTGTTTCCACCAAGCGATCCTGAACCTGACGTGACCCTGAAATCGGTTATGGCAGGTCTATATCCATCTTTGAGAACTAGGAAATAGAAAGGATGTATATCCTTATCTTCACCATATGCGGAGGATGATGTCTTCCAGACCAGAGGCATCGAACTGATTATACCTTCGGTCGTATAGCTATGAATCACACTGCTGTTCTCCATCTCCTGATACGATCCGCGCGTATAGATATGCAAAGCAGCCTCATAATCTGCATCCCTGGCTTCCCTGGAATCATAAACAAGAATCTTTGCTCCATCTATGAGTTCCCCATCTGTTCCATTCACCTCACCTGTAAGCTCAACACTGATCAGGCTGCTGAATACATACGAGCATGAAGCGAGAAGCATGACCATAAGCATTGCCGCAGCTGCTGTGAATATCTTTCTCATATTATCTGACCTCCAGTCCTTTTCTTCTCATGAATTTTCTTATGCGGTGGCGCTCAAGCACGAAATAGAGTACCGGCATAAGGAAGAGTGTTATGAATGTACTGGTCGTAAGACCACCCATTATTACCTGTCCAAGCGGAGCATATACCTCGGCACCCTCGCCTGTTGCGACAGCCATAGGAATGACTCCAAGAATCGTCGTCAGTGCACTCATCAATATAGGCCGCAGCCTAGATGATGTTCCTACCCTGACATTCTCCTTGAGATGCTTTATCTCATCATCAAATGACATGAATCCGATAAGAACCCTGTCCGCATCATCGACCTCTATAGAGGCAGCCTTTGCAGCATCAAGCCTATTCTGCTTCTCAAGCTGGTTGATATAATCGACCATGATGATTCCGTTGTTAACAACCATGCCTGTCAGGGAGATTATTCCCATTATCGATACCATATTCATCGATGAACCGAATACAGCGAGCGATACGACAACACCTATGACGCAGAATGGGACAGTAAGCATGATCATGAATGGCTGGTCAAAGCGTTCATATATCAGGACGATGACCATATAAACGAGGAAGAGCGCTATGACAAGAGCTCTCATGATTGGCCCCATCGACTCATCGAGAAGCTCTCCTATGCCTCCTGTCTCCGTAGTGATGCCATTCTGCAGCGGATTCTCCCTGAGATACTCATTCACTCGCCTTGTCACACCAGAGGTCGACTCTCCTGTAAGCTGTGCGCTTACTGTGATAGTCAGAGCCCTGTCAGAGTGGTTTATCGAGGAGAGTGTCTGCTCTTCTGTAAGCTCTGCGATCTCGGAGAACGAGACGGTGGAACCAGCCTGGGTCTTTATCTTAAGCGATGAAAGAAGGGATTCATCGACAGGGCGTTCCGAAGCATCAGATGTAAGCCGTATATCATAGCGCTCATCGCTATTCTGATCACGGAATGTGCCTGCATCGACACCATTGAAGAGGATTGCAGATGACATAGCTGCCTCATAGGCCGGAATGCCAAGCGATGACATGTACTCATACGATGCATCGATTACCGATGTTCTCGCATCGAACGATGAGTTCACAGATGCAGAGATGACCTCAGGATCTGTCAGGAGGAAATTGCGTATGCGGTCAGCCTCCTGATACAGCTCCCTGCTGTCATTACCTACCAGAGTCAGACCATAACCACCGCCACCGGAGATATATCCTACAAGGTAGTCGAAGCCTCCGTTCTTCACATTGATCTTGGCATCAGGGATCTCTGCGGATAGCCTGTACTGCATATCCAGAATGATTTCATGTATATCCCTGTCTCTTTCCGCGACAGGTACAAGGACCGCATGAATGCCTCCCTGGTTCTTTGTTGCAGAGAAGGAGAAGACCTCAATGGATTTGCCGGAATAGACAACATCGGTCTTCAGCTCAGGGACATTCTCTACGAGGATACGCTCAGCCTTCTGCATTACAGCCTCTGTCTCCTCTGCTGTGTAACCATATGGGAGCTCTATGCTGATATAGAAATCATTATTATCGGTGGAAGGGATGAATGCGAATCCCAGCTGTGTCAGCGAGTATACCGTGACACCGAAGATCAGGAGCGCAATCACAATGACAAAAGGCGTATGCTCTATGCATGCCGCAAGCGCTCTGTTATAGAGCTTCTCAAGGTTGTTGATTCCTCGGACGAAGAGAAGCTCCTTCTTAGGCTTCCTGGAACCATCCTCCTTCAGCAGCTTCTTCATCAGATACGGCACGAACACAATCGCAACAAGAAGCGATGAGAAGATTGCGAACATGAATGTCAGAGAGACATCATGGAGAATCTGGCCGACGATTCCGGAAAGCATAGCAAGCGGGATGAATACGACAACGGTCGTAAGGTTGGATCCTATAACCGATTTATCGACTATTCCCGTTCCGTGGTAGATCGACTGCGTTACGCTATACAGCCCTTTTCCATCCTTCTCCTGCTGATAGAATCGATATACCTGATCAAGGACAACAATCGAGGCATCGACTATAGAGCCAAGCGCGACGACGATGCCGGACATGGACATAAGGTTCACAGAGATACCTGCAATCTTCATGACGATGAATGTGAAGAAGCATGAAAGCGGTATTGAAAGGCCTATGATGAATGTCGCACGGAGATCATTGAGGAAAACGAAGATCACGAGGATTGCTATTATGACTCCCATGACTCCAGACTCGATGACATTCTTCAGCGATGACGTGACTATCTGCGAATCATCGCTGATCATGCTGAAATGGAGAGCTCCATTGGTCACCCTCTCCGCATCGCTGAGAACGGACTTGATTGAATCTGTTATCTGGACGGTATTGCCATCAGCCCTCTTCGAGACCTCGACGACAACGACATCCTTGCCCATGGAGGTGACAGAGTAATCATCGCCGTCATATACAAGATTGACATCCGCGACATCGGAAAGGTGGATTATCGTGCCATCATCAGAAGCTCCGACAGGAAGGGACCGGATTTCCTCGATATCGGAAAAGGAGCCATCGAATCTCAGGTCAACGCTTCTTCCACCTGCTTCCGATGTGCCGAGAGGCATCGAAACATTAGAATATGACAGAAGCTGGTATACAGTCAGAGGAGAGATGCACTTCGAATCGAGATCATCGAGGCGGAGCTTTACATCGATTTCAGGATAGGCGCCTCCTGAAATGGCTATCGAGGAAACTCCTGATATCTGGGTAAGCCTGGGCTTCAGCTCATTCTCTATGTAGTCTGTCACAGCACCAAGATCGGAGCCGCCTTCAACGGTGAATGTCGCGATAGGAAGCATTGTCGCTCCTCCGACAAGGGCCGTAGGCTCGCCCTGCAGACCTGCCGGAAGCTGATCGGACATCTCGGATATCCTGTTCCTGACCTCATCTAGCTGATCATAGACATCGACGCCATCACTGAATGTGATCGTAATCATCGCAGCGGAGTTCATCGCCTGCGAATCCATGCCCCTGAAATCGGGGAGCGTAACGAAATTATCCTCCATCACATCTATGACCGTCTTCTCGATATCCTCAGCGGATGCCCCAGGATATATCGCGACAACGAATATCTGCGGGAGGTTAATATCAGGGATGAATTCAAGATTCATCGATGAGACAGAGAAGATACCGAAGAGCGCCAAGGCGATGAGTATCATCGTCAGGACAGGTGTATGTCTTACTGAGAACTTTGAGACATTCATACATCATCTCCGGAAACAACTGTCACCTTCTCACCGGAGAGGAGGCTGTTCTGCCCGCGGATGATGAACTGCGTATCGCTATATCCATCAGGTATCTGGAAATACGACGAATCCGATGCCATGCGGTCAAATACGATGCTTTCGGCTGTATCACCATTGAGCATGTAGACAGCGCCCTCTGCGGTCCTAGCTGTTACAGGTAGTGTGCTGCACTCAATGCTTTCGTAGACAATATGGACCTTTATGAACATTCCTGGAGTGAATCCCTCTGGATTGGAAAGGGATGCCTTGACCTTGAATGTCTTGGAAGTCGGATCTATGAATGGAGAGACAGAGACAACAGAGGCCGCGGAGACAGCTCCGCCCGGACTTGATATCGTTATCTTCAGACTATCGGGATCGGAGCTTATTCTTCCGAAATACTGCTCCCCGACGCTGATATTCACGACAAGGTCCGAAAGATCGGCAATCACTGCAAGAGGCTGCTCGGAGGATGCAATAGAGCCAGCAGCGGATGGAGCCATCAGCACGGTACCTGATACAGGAGATGTAACATCGGCATAGGAAAGCTGCAGCTCTGCAAGCTCCAGCTGGGCCTTCGCTGCGTCATGCTGTGCCTTGACCATCTCATAGTCCTGCTTTGTGGCAGCTCCCGATTCATACAGTGGCTCGGTCCTCTTCAGGGCACTCTCCACAGCTGTGAACTGGGCCTCTGCCTGGGCAAGCTGCAGCTCATATGGCCGCTTATCGATGACAGCGATCACATCATCCTTGCTGACAGCCATCCCCGCCTCGATATTGTATTTCTCGATGGTCCCCTGAACAAATGGCACGACAGGAATCATAGCTGATGCCTCTATATACCCCGTCGTATCGATTGCGCTGTCGATTGTCCTTATCTCCGGCTTTGCCACCTCAACCGGCTTAGGCGGAGCGGTATAGACAACCGCTTCACGTGATGAGAAGAAAACAACAAGTCCTGCTGTCAGTACAGCGAAGACAAGAAGCATGATGATATATCTCAGAATAATGGTCTTACTGCCCTTCATAATCATTACCTGATTTGAATAGTAATAAGAAGGGATACCTGTCTGCACAACAAAAATACGACATATTGTCGGATTGTCTGTGAAGCTATTATGAAGATTTCTTTTCCTGACAGTTTTTCTTGAAGTGTAGATATTTTTATCAAGTAATGATAACATCGCCGCCATGGACCAGTACAGCACAATGCTAGCAAAGCAGAGGGAATATTTCAGAAGCGGGAAAACGCTCCCATATGAGGAGAGAAAGAGGAATCTCGGGAAGCTGAAGGATGCGCTCAGAAAGCATGAAAGCGAGATCATCGCAGCTCTTCACGAGGATCTTGGGAAAAGCCCATTCGAGGCATATGCCACTGAAATCGGAATCGTATACGGCGAGATCGGGTATCTGATGAAGAACCTCAGAAAGCTTATGGGGAAGCACAGGGTGCCCTCCCCTATAACGATCTTCAAGGCAAGCTCATATACCGTTTCGGAGCCCCTTGGCAACACACTCATCCTTTCTCCCTGGAATTATCCACTGCAGCTGACGATGGTTCCGCTTGCAGGAGCAATAGCCGGAGGCAATACGGCAATCGTCAAGCCTTCCAGATACTCTGCTGCGACTTCAGCACTGATGAAGAAGATAATAGAGGAGGCATTTCCCTCTGAATACATAGCAGTATTCGAGGGCGGCCATGAGACGAATACTGCGCTTCTCAGCCTGAGATATGATTTCGTCTTCTTCACAGGTTCTCCGAATGTAGGAAGGATAGTAGCGGAGAAATGTGCTCCCAACCTCACTCCTTGCGTGCTGGAGCTCGGAGGAAAGAGCCCTGTTATCATAGATGGCACTGTGGATATGAAGCTCGTATCACGCCGCCTAGCATGGGGAAAGCTCCTGAATGCAGGTCAGACATGCGTTGCACCGGACTATGTCCTTGTCAAGGAAGGCTTCCAGGACAGGCTTATAGAAGAGCTTGGAAAACGGTTCAGGGAGATGTTCTCCGATAACCCACTTGCCGCAGAGGAATTCCCGAAGATCATAAACTCAAAGCATTTCGAGAGAATCAAAGGTCTGATCGAAGGCTCTGCAACAGCTATCGGCGGACATTCTGACGAGAAGACGATGAGGATTGAGCCTACGGTGCTCTACCCCGTCAAGGATACCGATCCGGTGATGCAGGAAGAGATCTTCGGACCGGTGCTGCCGATACTCACATACAATTCTCTGGATGAGGCAATAGATTTCATAAGGAACAGGGAGAAACCTCTTGCCCTCTACATTTTCAGCAATGACCGTTCCTCGATTGAGCGCGTTCACAGCCTTGTCTCATTTGGAGGCGGATGCATAAACGATACGGTCATACATCTCACGAATCCGCGAATCCCATTCGGAGGCGTTGGGAACTCAGGCATGGGTTCATACCACGGAGATGAGAGTTTCAGGGTATTCACCCATAGAAAATCGATAATAAAAGAAGCAACATGGATAGATCTTCCTATACGCTTTGCCCCATTTAAGGATAAAATCAAGCTCGTGAGGCTGTTGATGCGATGATGCATGGTTTCCTGAGGTGGATTGCGGATGCTGTCCGCAGCATTATGATAGGTTCCCTGGCAGGGGTCATGATAACGATCTTTGCCAATACCGTATCATTCCTCGGGAATCTCAACTCACACCACCCTCTGCTCGTGCTGCTGATGCCTGCCGGTGCATTCATCACATTCATGCTCTACAAGGCAATGGGAGAGGCATATAAGAGAATCACGTCAACAGCCATAGACTTCATCCATGATGGAGAGGCGGAGGAAGCAGGCGTTGCGAGGCCTGGCCACAACGGGCTCAGGATAACACCGGTGATGGGTGTTGTCGCATACATCGCAGCAGCTATATCTCATTTTGTAGGAGCCTCAATCGGCAAGGAAGGCGCAGGAGTACAGATAGGATTATCGGCAAGTGAGCTGATCTACCGTATTGATAAGCGCATAATGCCAAGGGGAAAGCGAGGAAGAGGTGATTACTACCTGATGTGCGGTGCATCCGCCGCATTCGGAGCACTCTTCGGATCTCCAGTCGCAGGAACATTATTCGGACTGACATTTGCCTCTCCTGACATACTCCGCATCCCGGCATTCTGCCCTTCCCTTATCTCTTCATACACAGCGGTCCTTGTCTCATCGCTCCTAGGGATACACCGTATGGTGATACCGCCATTCACCGTTCTCCCCGTAACAATCGGCAATGCATTCATCGTGATAGCATTCGCATGCCTGATCGGTCTTGCCGCAAGGATCTTCATCTTCCTGCTTGAGGCATTCAAAGCCGCCTTCGATTCTCCGATACTGGCTGTGATCATTCCTTCATCGCTTGCGATGGTAATGCTTGTAACGCTCTACTTCAGGACGAATGATAATGATTACAGCGGACTATCGCTCGATCTGCTGTATGCGGCGATTGACGGGCGCGGCGTCCCCTACTTCGCATTCGTGGTCAAGGCAATGCTGGTCTTCCTCTCGATATCAGCGGGATTCACAGGAGGAGAGGTCGTTCCGCTCCTTGTCACGGGAGGAACCTTCGGCTACTCATTTGCATCCGTGCTAGGGCTTGATACGAGTGCTTTCGCCGTTCTTGGAGCTATCGGCATGCTCTCGGGGGGATCGAACCTGCCGCTTGCATGCTTCGCACTCGGCCTTGAGCTCTTCGGATACAGCGAGCCGATACTCCTCTTCCTGGCAGTGGCCTTCGCGTTCATAGCATCTGGCAGGGAGAGCATCTATCAGCATCAGAAAGCTGCGCTCATGCACCAGTGACAATCAGAGGAGGCATTGTGCTTCCTGAATATTTCCAAAGTCCATCTATTATGGTATTTTATCTCCGCCATGGACGATAACAGAATACGCAATATAGGCATCATGGCGCACATTGATGCCGGCAAGACGACCACAACGGAGAGAATCCTCTACTATACAGGCGAGAACCATCGCATCGGCGAGGTCGATAACGGTGAAGCCACAATGGACTGGATGCAGCAGGAGCAGGACAGGGGTATCACCATAACAAGTGCTGCGACAACATGCTACTGGAGGGATCACCAGATAAACATCATCGATACTCCGGGACATGTCGACTTCACTGCAGAGGTTGAGAGAAGCCTCCGCGTCCTCGACGGAGCTGTCGGAGTATTCTGCGCAGTAGGAGGCGTTGAGCCGCAGACAGAGACGGTCTGGAAGCAGGCTGATAGATACAAAGTGCCAAGAATCGCATTCGTCAATAAGATGGACAGGCTTGGTGCGGATTTCTTCCGTGTTCTTGAGGATATGAAGAAGAAGCTCGGTGCAGAGCCTGTGCCTCTCTTCATCCCTGTCGGAGCGGAGAATGCGTTCTCCGGCATCATAGATCTCATAAAGATGAGATACCTTGTATTCGATCCAGCGGATGAGGGCAAGACGATAACAGAAGAGGATATTCCATCCTCCGAGGCCGATAAAGCTGCGGAATGGAGGGAGAAGCTTATTGACAGCGTTGCATCATTCTCGGATGAGATCATGGAGCTGTATTTTGAAGGCAAGGATATTCCTTCTGAGATGATTGTAAAAGCCCTCCGCAAGGCTGTGCTTGAGAGAGCTCTTCTTCCGGTCTTCGTAGGTTCTTCGCTGAAGAATATCGGAGTACAGCCATTGCTTGATGGCATCGTCGATCTCCTGCCATCCCCTGCTGAGGCAGAGCCTGTAGATATAATCAATGCAAAGAATGGCAAGGAAGAAAAGCTGCAGCACAGCGTATCCGGTCCGCTTGAGGCCCTGATCTTCAAGATCCAGGTCGATCCCCAGGCCGGTCCGATGTGCTTCGTCCGCGTATATTCAGGTGTCCTGAAGAAGGGTATCGGCGTATACAACCTCACAAAGGGAAAGAAGGAAAGGATCAACAGGCTTCTGAGGATGCATGCCGACAGGCAGGAGGATCTCTCAGAGCTTCGTGCCGGGGATATCGGAGTAATCATAGGATTCAGGCTTGCCCAGACCGGAGATACCATCGGAGAGGAGAAGCATCCATACCTTCTCGAGAAGATGCAGTTCCCCAACCCTGTCATTTCGATAGCTATCGAGCCTAAAAGCACAGCAGAGATGGACAAGCTGCGCAAGGCACTCGAGATGCTTGCCATGGAGGATCCCACATTCTCCTACAAGGATGACCAGGAAACAGGACAGCTTGTCATCTCAGGCATGGGAGAGCTCCACCTCGATGTCCTTGTGACAAGGATAACGAAGGAGATGAAGATCGATGCGCGCGTTGGCAACCCGCAGGTCTCATACAGGGAGTGCATCAGAGGCGAGGCATCCGGATCGGAGAAATTCGAGAGGACGATAGCCGGAAAGGAGAATACAGCAGGCATCTCGCTTACAGTGAAGCCTCTTCCTCCGAAGAGCGGCAATGTTCTCAAGATCTCTGCAAATACAAGGGATATCCCAGAGGAGATTGTTGAAGCAATCAAGAATGGTATCCAGGGGGCATTCTCAGGAGGTATAAAGTTCGGATACGAGTGCACTGATATCGAAGCGGATGTAACTGCGATTGATTACGATGAGAATACCTCTACCCCATTCGCATTCACTTCCTGCGCTGCTATGGCATTCGACAGGATCGCATCGGAGGCAGGGGCTGTGCTCATGGAGCCTGTAATGAAGGTTCAGGCTTCTGCCCCATCTGAGTATATAGGTGATGTCATCTCATCGATAACACAGCGCGGAGGCATCGTTATATCGATGGAATCACGCCCCGGCGGAGATCTTGTCACAGCTGAGGCGCCGCTTGAGAAGATGTTCGGTTATACGACAGTGCTCAGATCCTCAACACAGGGAAGAGGAACGTTCAGCATGGAGTTCTCCCACTACAGCGAGAAAGCAGGACAGTAAGAGCACCTATGGCAAAGGAGATCATCGGTACATAGCCGGGGTCTCCTGCCTATATCACCAGAATATTCCTAAACAATCATTCAAATAATATCCATATTTAAATTATACTATTAATTAATATATAATATATAATTCAATACCGTTTTATATAATTTACAATATAAGTACAATAATTAATCCAGAATATATTCCATATGTATCATTCTGCAGGCATATGGAAATAATGAAAATCAGCGCAAATATGCTATCCTGATCATGACATGAGAAGATTCATCATCGGAGATATACATGCCCGATACGGATTGATGAAATCAGCGCTGGAGAAAGCTGGATTCAATCAGGACGAGGATATTCTGTATTCTGTCGGCGACATCTGCGACAGAGGCGATGAACCGGCTGAGACAATACGGTTTCTGATGGGAATGAGGGATTTCCGTCCTGTACTCGGCAACCACGACATATGGCTCGAGGAGTATCTCTATATGGAACGTCCATCTCCAATCTGGCTTGGACAGAATGGCGGCAGCAGCACCTTTCAGACAATTCTGATGATGGATGACGATGAGAGAAGGAGAATCAGACGATGGCTCGGGAACAGATTCCCGGTAATACGGGTCGAAGATGATGCGATCATCGTTCATGGAGGTATTCCCTTTCCACTATCAGAAGAGGATATCCTGCGAATTGGTTCCATCCATCGTCCTATACCGATGTCAAAGGCATACTCCCCTTCCCTGCTGAAAGCCGGAACGGATCTAAGGTGGCTTGAGGAGCTTATCTGGGACAGGGATTACCTCTTTTCTGCGCTTCCGGATAAAAAGCGACGAAGTGACGCCAGGCCTGATAAGAAGCTTTCACCCATCATGACAGAGAGGACCATATTCATAGGCCATACGCCTCTTGTATTCATTAATGACTCAAAACCTTTCTTCTCAGATGAATATCATCTGATAGCAATCGATACGGGGGCAGGAAGCGGGCTTGGGCCAATCACTGTCATGGATATGGATACAAAGGAGTATTGGCAGGCAATCTGAGCCAATTTGCGTGTCTGGTCTGATTTTCCTTTACTTCCGCTATCTGAGCATTTAACATTTTCCTAATAGCTTATTTCAATTCAAAAGGAGGATTCAGATGAGCGTCAATACCAAGGATATCAGGAATGTGGCCATCATCGGCCATAATGGAACGGGAAAGACGAACCTCATAGAGCAGATGCTTTACTATGCAGGCGTTCTTTCCCATCCCGAAACAGTAGAGAGCGGCAAGACCGTAAGCGACTACACAGACGAGGAAATTCAGAGGAAGATGTCCATCCATTCATCACTCGCTTCAATGGAGTGGGATGGAAAGAGAATCAATGTGCTCGATACACCGGGTACTGGCGACTTCATCGGAGAGGCTATCTCCGCTTTCAGAGCAACGGAAGCTGCACTCATGCTTGTAGATGGCAGGGAGGGCGCTCAGATCGAGACGATCAAGCTCTGGAGAAGACTGGATGAGAGAAATAAGCCAAGAGCTGTCTTCATCAACAAGATGGATAAGGAGAGGGCAAGCTTCAGGCATACGATAGATTCACTTGTGGAGGAGTTCGGAACGCACTTCGTGCCTGTCGTAATGGCACTTGGGGAGGCAGAGGAATTCCATGGCGTTATAAATCTCATTGAGAATCAGGCATATGAGTGCCATGAAGGCGGAAAGGAGACTCCGATGCCGATTCCTGAGAAGTATGCAGCTGTCGTCGAGGACTTCAGGAACAGGCTTATCGAAAATGCAGCAGAAGGTACTGACGAGCTTATAGAGAAGTACTTTGCAGAGGGAACGCTGGAGCCGGATGACATCAGGCACGGGCTTGCAGTTGGTATGAGGGAGAACAGGGTCGTCCCTGTATTCTGTGGAGCAACCGACAAGGGAGCCGGTATCACATCGCTTCTGAACTTCATCAAGAACAACTTCCCCTGGCCTCTCGGCATCGAGGAGTACATCATCGGACATGAGGGCGAGGAGACAACGCTTGAGATTGACCCAGAGAAGCCATTCTCTGCATACTGCTTCAAGACGACGATTGACCAGTTCTCAGGAAAGATGAGCTTCCTGAAGATAGTTACAGGAGAGCTCACACCCGAGACAGATATATACAACAACGAGATCGGCAAGAAGGCAAAGCCTGGAAAGCTTTTCAGGGCCATCGGAAAGAAGCTGGTCGAGACAGACTCCCTCGGAGCCGGTGATATAGGCATCATAACCAAGTGCGATATCGCATATACGAATGCGACACTTGTAGCAGGACCAGAGTTCAAGAGACGCTTCAGGCCTCTCAAGCTCCCACAGCCAATCTACCAGCTCGCAATCTCTGCAGAGGACAAGAAGAGCGAGGACAAGATGAATGATGCGCTCCATCGCATCGCCGAAGAGGACCTCACATTCCAGATGCAGTACAACGAGGAGACAAAGGAATCCATCATCGGCGGTATGGGAGAGCTGCATATCAACATGATCCTCGACAAGATCCGCGAGAAGCAGAAGATCAACATCAACACAAGGATACCTAAGATTGCTTATCGTGAGACAATCACCAAGGATTCCGGACTTGCGGAATACACCCACAAGAAGCAGTCCGGTGGACATGGGCAGTTCGGCCGTGTTGTCATCGACATCTACCCTCTCGAGCGCGGAAAGCAGTATGAATTCGCAAACGAAGTAAAGGGCGGAGCCGTATCGAAGGGTTATGTCCCAGGCATCGAGAAGGGAATCCACGAGGCAATGGAGGAAGGCTATCTCGCAGGCTATCCTCTTGTCGATATCGGTGTAAGGCTGATCGATGGAAAGGAGCATCCGGTAGACTCCTCAGAAATGGCATTCAAGCTCGCTGCGAAGGGTGCTATGCAGCAGGCCCTTTCAAAGGCAGGCTGCGTGCTTCTTGAGCCATTCATGAAGCTTGAGGTATTCGTCGATGATGAGTATCTCGGAGCAATACTCTCCGATCTCTCCTCAAAGCGCGGACGTGTGCTCGGACAGGAAGAAAAAGGACATGTTGTATCGGTCAAGGCAGAGGTCCCGATGGCAGAGCTCAGGAACTATGCTATCGATCTCAAGAGCATGACATCAGGCACAGGTTCATTCGAGCTTGAGTTCGATCACTATGAGACGCTCAATGGAAAGCTTGCGGAAGACGTGATCGCAGAGTCAAAGAAGAGCGAGGAATAATCGGTCATATGGGGAGTGTAATTCGTTTTGTGGACATTCCCTCTTAGCTAGTTGGAAAAAGGGAAATAATCTGTAGCTGAGGCAGCA
>CALXMP010000014.1 GCA_944389505.1 uncultured Spirochaetaceae bacterium | reverse complement strand
TAACAAAAACTCCTATGCCTTCTTCCTTCCAGCTTAGGAGCTTTCTCAAATGTCCACAAACTTATTTACAGTCTCTCATATGAATGTCAGAAAGCCCGGAGGCATTGCTTCCGGGCTTTCATATGGGTGCAGGATGCGCCTCTGAACGAGCAGATCTTTTTCCCCAACGACAGCTACTAGTTCAATTCCATGCTACTATATCAGCTGATTATTAACAACGAAAAAGTAGTGATACATCCAGAATTGCTGGAAATAAGGCAAATTCAGACACGCTCCAGCCATATTTCATTGATTGAATACTCTTTTTCCATGCCTTTCTGTTCGAATTTCGTCACTGGTCTCCATGCTACAGGGGGAGCAAATCCGAAGAATGGATTATAGAGCAGCGGCTCTCCCTTGGCTGTCTCCACAGTCTCCTCAGCGTACTCCTCCCAGTCTGTGACCATATAGATATACCCGCCCTTCACGAGCTTCGTTGCAAGAAGATGAAGGAAAGGAAGCTGCATGAGGCGGCGCTTATGGTGCTTCTTCTTAGGCCACGGATCGGGGAAGAAGATATGGAAGCCCTGGATGGATCCGTCAGCTATCATATGCGTAATGACATCGACGGCATTGAAACGGATTATCCTGACATTATCCAGGTTATCTTCCCCTAGGTGCTTCAGAAGCTTTACGAATCCCTGCAGGAAGACCTCTATCCCGATATAGTTGTACTCCGGTCTTCTTATAGCGACCTGCTGTGTCGTATCGCCCATGCCGAACCCTATCTCGATTATCACGGGCTTATCCGAGCCGAACAGCTCCTTATAGTCGATAATCCTGTCCTCAAAGAAGAAGCCGTACTGGGGCATATATGCTGCCACGGTTTCCTTCTCCTTATCAGATAGGACATTATTACGGAGGACATAGCTTTTTATCTGCCGTTCCTTCCCTTCCCTTATCTCGATCTTTCCCAGCTTCTGGAAAAGCTCCTCATCTGTCATAAGAGTCTCCTTAGCTGCTCCAGTATGAATACAGCCTTATCTTTAAGCGATACTGCGCCGGTCTCCATGCGCATATAGTTCATCCTCCTGCTGTCAAGCTGGATCTTCCCATCAGCAAGGCGCAGGAGATTTATTACCCTGTCAGGATTGAGATCAGAGAGCTTCGAGAACTCAATCTCGACAACACCCCTGGACTCTGAGAGATGGAATATAGAGAGGCTTCTGCATATAATCTTTATCTCCGCTATGCAGAAGAGGTTATCAACCTCCTCAGGCATGGTTCCATACCTGTTCTCCATCTCTGCCCTGAGCCCTTCAAGCTGCCCTTCTGTGGAAACGGATGCGATCTTCTTGTATGCCTCGAATTTCGACGATGGATCGGGGATGTACTGGTCGGGGATGAAGCCTGAATAATCGAGCTCGAGAAGCACAGGCCTTGCCTCCTTCTCATTATCGGTAAGCCTGTCGACCTCCTCCTCGAGAAGGCGCATATACATATCAAGACCGACAGCCTCCAGATGGCCGGACTGCTCTCTGCCGAGGATATTCCCTGCTCCTCGTATCTCCATATCCTTCATCGCTACCTTGAACCCTGAGCCAAGAGCGGTGTTCTCGGAAAGAACGCGCAGACGGCGCAGTGCATCATCATTCAGGGCTGATCTATCCTCATACAGCAGATAGCAGTATGCCTTCCTGTCTGACCGTCCAACCCTTCCCCGGAGCTGATAAAGCTGCGACAGACCGAACCGGTCCGCATGGTCGATGATGATTGTATTGACGTTAGGGATATCGATACCATTCTCGATTATCGTTGTGGATACAAGCACCTGTATGCCCTCATAGACGAACCTGTGCATTATATCCTCAAGATCCTTTGCCTCCATCTGCCCGTGAGCGCTCTCGACAATAGCGTATCTAACCTGGGAACGTATCATCTGGCATACATCCTCAAGATCGTCGATACGGTTATGCAGATAGAATACCTGCCCTCCTCTATCAAGCTCCCTTTTGATTGCTTCGCCGATGACTGCTGGATCGAACTGCCTTATCTCCGTCTCAATCGGCTGCCTCTCTCTCGGAGCGGTTGTGAGAAGAGACATATCACGAACCTTAAGAAGAGACATATAGAGCGTACGTGGAATCGGGGTAGCAGAGAGCGTCAGCGAGTCGATATTCGTCTTCATCGCCTTAATACGCTCCTTGTCCTTCACACCGAAACGCTGCTCCTCATCGACTATAAGAAGCCCCAGATCCTTAAAACGGACATCCTTCTGAAGGATCTTATGCGTTCCGAAAAGGATATCAACAGAGCCATCGGCAATACCCTGCAGCGTCTTCCTCTGATCCTTGGCAGGCACAAAACGGGAAAGAATTCCGGGGACCACAGGGAATGACCCAAGACGCTTCCTGAAATTATTGTAGTGCTGCTCTGCAAGGATGACAGTCGGAGCGAGGAAAGCAACCTGCTTCCCGCTCATGACAGCCTTGAACGCAGCACGGAAGGCAATCTCGGTCTTCCCGTATCCGACATCTCCGCATACGAGCCTGTCCATGACCTTGTCAGACTCCATATCCTTCTTTATATCCTCAATGCATTTAAGCTGATCGGGAGTCTCTGTGAATGGGAAGGATGCCTCGAACTGCACCTGCCAGTCCTTATCCTTCTCGAAAGGATATCCATGGACAGCCTGCCTGGCGGCATAAAGATGGACAAGCTCTGCCGCAAGCTCAGCGGCATTGCGTATGGCCTTCTCCTTCTTTCTGTTCCAGCTCTGCGAGCCAAGGGAATCGAGCTTAGGAGGACGTCCATCGTTTCCGATGTACTTCTGGACAAGATCGGCCTGCTCGATCGGAACATATAGAAAATCGTCATTGGCATATCGTATCTTGATATAGTCGCGCTCAGTACGGCTTGTCTTCACCCTTTCGATCTTCACGAATGAGCCGATACCGTAATTGACATGGACGACGAAATCCCCCTCCTTCAGCTCGACGAAGGAATCAAGAGGCGATGAAATTGTCTCGACAATGCTCTTGGATCTGCTCTTCTTCCTGCCGAATATCTCAGAATCGAGGACAACAAGCATCGGCACATCCTCAATCTGGAAACCAGAGGAGATATCGCCGACAAGGATATCTACAGGATAATCCCTGAGAACATTCCTAAGCCTCTCCTCCTGCACCGCAGATGGAGCAATGACGTATACCTTCCATCCGTTCTTCAGCATTCCTGAAAGATCGTCCTTGAAGTACGTCACATTGCCGAAATAAGACCTGGATGCGCTTATGGAGAAATGGAAGTATTCAGGGGATGAGATATCATAGATGAAGAAGCCTTCAGAGAGGGACCTGACAAAGCCTTCCCAGTCATACAGCAGCTTCTCCGGGAGCACTGCATCGGGATTCTCCTTGTATGCCTCACGGAATCTGGCCTTAGCCTCATTCTGCATCGCGTTCCATGATGTCTCCAGCCTCTCAAATCCTGAGAGGATGAAATAGTCATCAGGACGTATGTAGCTCGATATACCAGACAGTCTAGGACTCGTGCTGCCGGATATCAGGGAGATAGATACACGGCCGAACTCCTTGGAAGCTTTCTGCGTCATCGGATCGAAGGCTGCTATCCTCCCGATCTTATCCCAGTCCGCATATATCCTTATCGGATACTCCGAGGCAAACGGGAATATATCCATTACCTCGCCGCGTATCGAGAAAGAGCCCTCCTCATAGCATGAAGGGGAACGGAAATAGCCCGCATCGGCAAGCTCTGCCCCTATTGCCTGGGGATCGAATGGATCTCCCGGCTTCAGCTTCAATGAATAGCGCTCAAGGGATTCAGGTGAAAGCATCGGAGAGACAAAAGCCCTGAGTGATATAACCGCAATCCCGTGCTTCATCTCCGAAAGCGTATCGAGTGCGCTCTTCTGCTCATACTCTGATGCCGAGGCTGTATATGATGAATAGAGCTGCTTGCCATCGCTTGGAATCATCACAGCAGGGATATCATCGGAATCGGAAAGATCCGTTATCAGTGATTTGGCGAACTCTTCCGTAGACGCAATGACAAAGACACGGCCCCGGCGTCTTCCAGCGATATATCTGACAGCTCTGGAGAGCGGATAGTAATCAAGGCCATCTGCCCTGATGATTCTCCCACGTCCATCCTTGAAATCGCTGAAAACCCGGCTGCGTTTTATATAATCAGCAACGATGTCTTGAAATGCCCTGTCCACTTGCTGAATATTATCTGATAGGAATTCTTTGGGCAACAGCTATGAAAACCTGTATGATTTTAGCATTTCAGATATTGATCCAGAGTAATAACAACAGATACATGCAAATTTATATATCTGATTTAATAATTTATTCATATTTTTCATATTTAATTTATTAAATATTGATATTCTTACTAATTTAAACCATATTGAAATAGGTCTAAACAAACTAATTTATTAATGAATATATTCTGATTCAGCCGATTGAAGAATTTTCATATTTCTATAAATAAAATTTATATGTTTTAAAAAATAAAATTATTCATTTATTTAATTTTTATTATATAGATATAATATTGATTTTTATGGTCAAAATATCATTTTATCTACTTTCTAAACTAAAAACGCTTCAATATCCATTTGTTATTGAAGTAAATCATACTTTATAGCTACAGGAATCATTAATACAAGCAATATATTCCGTATCCTTTTAATTGGGACTTGAATCAAATATTTTTGAAAAATAGAATTATCCATATGGATCTTGATGAGGAAAGGCTTCAGATAATCAGCGAGGAAATCAGGAAAGCAGGAGAGTATGCATTCAGGATGCAGAAAAGCGTCCACAGGTCATTCAAGGCAGATGGCTCTGTTCTTACGGAAACAGACCTTGCCATAAGCCATAGGATAACCAGCTTAATCCACGAGCTATTCCCCCATGCTCTTGTGATATCCGAAGAAGAAGAGGCAAAAGGACAGATCGATGCGGAGTGGACATTTGTCCTCGATCCGATCGATGGAACGGATGTATATTCCCAGGGAATGCCTGCCTTCGCTGTCTCGCTCGGTATCCTTGATTCCAATAAGGAGCCTGTCGGAGCTTTCATTGCAGCACCCCGCTTTGGTGTCGGTGAGGAATCGCTGTTCGTCTCACTGCTTCCAGGCAAAGATGTGCTGATTAACGGAGAAGAACCTGTGCTTATCGGAGACAAAGACAGAGTCAGCCAGATTACAACAGGATCAAAGGCTTGCCGCTATCTTGATTTCTCTGCCTATACGGGAAAGATCAGGATCCTTGGATCAACGATCCTGCACATCCTCGCACCGGTGCTCTTTCCATCCGTGGAGGCAAGTGCCCTTCTTCCCTGCTTCATCTGGGACACCGCATCGTCGCACGCTGTTGTCAGGAAGCTTGGGATGGATCTTGTATACTATGATGGAACGCCATACCTCTATGACGACAAGATGCTTCAGAAGAAACCATTCATAGGATCTGTATACTCAGGGACAGAGATTAGCAGGGAGTATCTCAGGAAAGCGCTTCCACCGAGACCTTCTCTCCTTGGAAGAACTTACTGATAACATCATCGACAAAGCTCTTTCTCACAGATACCACAAGGTCGATATCCCTATCCTTAAGAAGGCGCAGGACGGGAGCGTATCCGCCTTCATCGAGCTCTAGACGCCCTACCTCATCGATAAGAACAGTGCCTGAGAATACTTCTGAAAGTTCATCCAGAACTGTCTCAAAAAGAGATTGAACATAGTACCATTTCCCTATCCTGTCAGGAAATACATCCCTATCAGTCATAAAAGGAACGGCTTTGTTCGAGGAGATGCGGTACAATGAATAGCCACATTCAGATACAGGCATAATAAATCCTACCGAATTAGGAATCTCATTTGCAATTTGCATCATGCGAGTACTCTTTCCCTCGCGCTTCTCTCCAGTGATTATCCTACAGCTCTTCATCAAGAAATGCCTCGAGTGCCTGATACGCCCTGTGGCTGTCCTCTCTCGATACGATGAAAGTAAGGACATTCATCGTGGAGACGATCTCAATGATGTTTATGTGCTCCCAGGCAAGCTTCCTTACCGCAAGATATGTGATGCCAGGAGTCTGGATATAATCTCCATGGAAAACTATAGTCAATGCAACAAGATCAGTATAGGAATGGACGATGTCAAAGCCGGAGAGGATTCTATCGACATTCTCCCTGCAGTTCTCCGATACGGAAAGCGTTATCTCATGTGAGCCGATTGTTACATTGATGAAATCACCACGATCAGTGTGAACGGAAGAGTATATCTCAGGAAGTTTCTCGGCAAAGAGATCATTGCGGCGGAGATTAACATCATAGATGTTCGTCTTCATCTGTATCTCATAGTTTATGCTTCCAGATCTGCTCTTCTTAGGTCTTGATCTAAGCTCCTCAGCGTATCTCCTGATTGCCATCACGATGGATGAATCCGAGACGGGAGCACCATAGAGCTCCTCAACCTTCGGCTTGATAGAGAGAGCAAGGTTGGAATATGACGCGATATCCTGTATAAGCATATCCGAAATGAATGGGCTTCTGTCGATAATCGTCTTCACGTAGCTCGCTATAGATGCTGCCATAAGTCCCTGACTACTCCAATGCTGTTATTTTAATAACATTATGTTACATAATTAACATATCAAAATCAACACCATCCTCGCCGGATGTGCTATCATCATTCCATGGTCTGTCCAAGATGCGGAAATGATGATGATAAGGTGATCGAATCGAGATCGAACAAGGAAGGAACTGCAATAAGGCGCAGGAGACAGTGTCTCAGCTGCGGGCACCGGTTCACGAGCTATGAACGCATCGAGGAAAAACCGATCATGGTCATAAAGAAGGATGGACGTCATCAGCCCTTTGATATAAGCAAGGTTGAGCGCGGAATCAGGCAGTGCACGGAGAAGCTCAGCATTCCGCAGGGCGATATAGACTCTATCCTCAGGAAGATTGAGGACAATATCTACGACCTTGCCGGTGCGAAGAATACGGTAACAAGCAAGGAAGTGGGAGAAGAGACGCTTAGACAGCTCTACCCCGTCTCCCCTGTCGCATATGTAAGGTTCGCATCGGTATACAGGGCATTCGACGATCTTGACCAGTTCATCGAGGAGATAGAGAGTCTTACCGGCCACCAGTCCTGACAGCGTCGAACCAGCGTCCTGTTATGCTCTGCTCTATCTCGACATTGAGATGGTCAGGCTTGAGGATCTCATTCGCGCAGTCAAGGGTGAAGTTGTCGGTCATTCCCGCTATGTAATCGATTATCATGCGGCGATCGGATCCCTCCCTCTCAATATACTTCGGATACATCTCCTTAATATGGCTGTAGAACCCCGCCGCGAGCATGTTATGCTCCGCTGCATAGCCTTTCTCATCGAGGCCGTATGAGGAGTACAGATCCTCAAGGTAGTCAGCAATGAGATGCAGGAGCCTTGTGAAGTACCTTGTATAGCCGTTGAGTATCTCCGAACGGTAGATATATTCATAGTTGAATGCGCTGAAGGCTTCGACAGCTTCGAATATGTCCTCGGAGAATCCTATGCCTTCCGCTTCAGAGGCACCAGAGATTATATCGGAGACGAGCGTATTGATGATCTGACCGTTTGTCGACCCGAGTCTTTCGCGGACGATTTCCGGCAGTTCACGGCCCTTCAGGATCCCAAGTCGATACGCATCCTCCCAGTCACGCCCAAGATAGGCTATAGAATCGGAGAAGCGTACGACCGCGCCTTCATATGTCGAAGGGAGGAGGCCTTCCCGTTCCGTTATGCTGTCAAGATCCTTCAGCTCGTATGATGGCTTTATTCTCTTCCTAAGGCTCTCGCCATTATGGCATACAATACCGTCGCGCACGGCATATGTGAGATTAAGCCCTTTGCCGTTATCGGCAAGGAAGTCGACGACGCGGAGCGAATTGACCTCATGCTCGAACTTGCCGAGCCCACGCTCCTCGGACATCTTCGATATTATCCTCTCTCCGACATGTCCGAACGGAGTATGCCCGAGATCATGCCCCATTCCGATGGCCCATGCAAGCTCTGAATCAAGACCGAGAGGACGGCAGATCGCAGATGCTATCGAGGCAACATGAAGAACATGCTCCATACGCGTGCATATATGGTCATTCGAAGGAGCGAAGAAGACCTGTGTCTTATGCTTCAGCCGCCTGAACGGCGATGAGTGGATTATTGCTGTCGTATCCCTATAGTAAGGGCCCCTTACATCCTCATCCCTTCTGCGCTTTCTTGACTTCAGAAGGGCATCTTTATCCTCATGACGCGGTAATTCCATACCAGATGATACCATACGGAGCATGATTTATGCTATTATTGCTATGAGGCAAAGATGATTGTATACATCATTCCTATAACAGCGCTCATGCTGACATTCATGGCATTGCTGGCATCCCTCCGGTTCATATTCTCCCGGCAGGGTCTGTACTGGATATTCCCTGCAATCATCTCGCTGCTGATGTTCTTCCAGAATCTCAATACCCTGCTTATGCTTGGCGAGGCCGGCATAACATCATTTGAGTACAATTTCACGAACTTCGCACCGTTCATACTTGCATTCCTCTGGTACATGATGATTGTCGTATTCCACTATGCGCTGAAGAAGACAATCGATGAGAACAGGTTCGAAAGCGATTCAAGAAAGAACAGGAAGGAAGCTGAGTACCTTGAGAAGTATGAGATGAGGAAGGGAAAGAGGGAGAGGAAGAAGACACTTCAGCGTGCGGCTACGGAGCAGAAGATACCATCCGTTCCGGAGTACAGAGTCCCTGATGACATTGATTAATCTATTCCGGCTTTGATAGAATCCATCTATTATGGCAAAGATATTCTTCGCTGGCATCAAACATTCAGGAAAGACAAGGATGGCAAAGCTTGTCTCGGATATGATAGCTGCAGAATGCAGTGATGCAGATGCATTGGCCCTGCCGCTTCTCGGAGGCCTTAGCGTGAGGGAGTTCTACAGGTCATCCGGCAAGGACGCATTCATGGAGAAGGAATACGAAGCTGTCAGGAACTATGCTGAGAGCCATTCCAGCTTCATACTCTCGCTTGGAGGCGGAGCTTCCGATAATGCCAGGCTGAGGGATTATCTCAAAACAGCGGGGAAGGTCGTATACCTAAGGCGGAATGAGGAGGATATGCTTCCTGTTATCCTCAAAGATGGTATTCCACCGTTTCTGGACAAGGATGATCCTGCGCTCTCATTCCATAAGCTCTACATGGAACGCGACAGGAAATATCTTGATATGGCAGACCTTGTGCTGGAGCTCGGTCCTTATGGAGACAAGGAGGAGACAGCAAAGAGAATCCTGGAAGCGCTCAAGGAGAATGGCTATGTCCAATAACACATTCGGAAGATTACTGCGTCTTACTACATTCGGGGAGTCGCACGGACCAGCGCTCGGAGGCGTTATCGATGGATTTCCTGCAGGCATAGCCATAGACATGGATTTCATCCGCTCCGAGATGGCAAGGAGGAGACCTGGAAGCACTTCCCTGGGGACAAAAAGGAACGAAAGCGATGAGCCGGAGATTCTCTCTGGAATCCTGGATGGTGTTTCTACAGGAGCTCCCATCGGGTTCATCATACGCAATACATCTCAGCGGTCATCGGACTATGATGATATAGCGCATACATTCAGGCCGGGCCATGCCGATTACACATACCAGATGAAATATGGGATACGTGACCCAAGAGGCGGTGGCAGATCCTCAGGACGTGAGACAAGCTGCAGAGTATTCGGAGGAGCCCTTGCCAAGCTTCTTCTCAGAAACGAAGGCATCAGCATAGATGCCGGAGTGATAGCAGTTGGAGGGACGAAGGCCTCGGGCTACAGCTGGACCCCGCCTTTCCCTCCCCCGATCTATGCGCCCGAATGCCCTGAACTGAAAGCTATGGAGGAGGAAATACGGAGGGCAGCTGCTGATGGCGACAGCATAGGAGGCCTCATCGAATGCAGGGCAACCGGAATGATTCCCGGACTTGGAGAACCTGCTGCAGGAAAGCTTGATGCGGATCTTGCAGGGGCGATTATGTCCATCGGAGCGGTCAAGGGCATCGAGTTCGGAAGCGGATTCGAAGGCGCTATGCACAGAGGCTCTGAGAACAATGACATGATGAGAATGGAAAGTGGCCGACCTGTCTTCCTTTCCAATAATGCAGGAGGAATCCTCGGAGGGATATCGAATGGCAATGATATAATCATGAGGATCGCTGTGAAGCCTACCCCATCGATATCCACCAGACAGCTGACCATAACCGATACCATGGAGGACACGGAGATCACAGTCAGAGGACGCCATGATCCATGCATAGCAATCAGGGCAGTTCCCGTTGCCGAGGCAATGGCCGCACTTGTCATCGCAGATCATCTGCTTATATCGAGGGCATATGAAAGATAGACCGCTTACGATACAGAGCGACAGGACGATGCTTCTGGACGTGCACTCTCCTGATGCTGCGGAGTGCCGCAGCGATATCATCGCATTCGCAGACCTTGTGAAGAGCCCTGAGCATGTGCATACATATGCTCTTTCGCAGCTATCGCTCTGGAATGCCGTGTCTTCAGGCATATCTGGAGAGGAGATTATCAGGCGGCTGGAGAAATGGTCGAAGTACGGAATCGACGAGAGGGTTCTCTTCTTCATCGATGATCAATGCTCGCGGTATGGCGACTTCATAATGACCGATTACGATGATGCCAGGATACTCCTCACGGTAAGACGCCCTGTCTTCGCTCTCCAGCTCAAGGCTGAGAAGAGTCTTGAGAAGTATCTGGAGCCGACGGATGATGGCTCATTCCTCATTGACAGGCTGAACAGGGGAACAGTGAAAGCCTTGATGATCAAGCTTGGCTTCCCTGTCGATGACAGGATCCCACTATCTGGAGGGAAGGATCTTCAGATCAAGCTCCGTCCCACATTCAGCCCAAGACCGTATCAGGTGGATGCGCTCGATGCATTCCTCGGAGATGGAAAGCCTGGTTCTGGCTTCGGTACTGTCGTGCTTCCATGCGGTGCAGGAAAGACAATACTTGGCATAATGGCGGCAGCAAAGCTCGGAAAGCGCACCCTGATACTCTGCCCGAATGTGACAGCGGTGCATCAGTGGATACGGGAACTCCTTTCACGGACATATCTGACAGAGGAAGAGGTTGGAGAGTACTCAGGAGAGAAGAAGGAGATAAAGCCAGTGACTGTCTGTACTTATCAGATTGTCACATGGAGACCCAACAAGGAAGGGCCCTATCCCCGCTTCTCCCTCTTCAAGGAAGGCGGATGGGGATTCATCATCTATGATGAGGTCCATATGCTTCCCGCTCCTGTATTCCGTGTCACGGCTGAGCTTCAGGCCATACACAGGCTCGGACTCACGGCAACGCTCATAAGGGAGGATGGAAGGGAGGATGAGGTATTCTCCCTCGTCGGCCCAAAGCGCTATGACACACCATGGTCGGAGCTCGCCTCATCAGGCTACATCGCCACAGCATACTGCCATGAGATAAGGCTGCAGTTCTCCGAGGAGGATGAGATACGCTACGCGCTTGCCGCGAAGGGCGGGAAGTACAGGATCGCGGCAGAGAATCCAAGAAAGATAGAGGCTGCCAAGCGCATCATCGAGAAGCACCAGGACGACTCTATCCTCATAATCGGGCAGTATCTGACACAGCTTGAGCTCTTCAGAGAGGAGTTCGGCTACCCCATCATCACAGGATCGACACCGAATAAGAAGCGTGAGGAGCTGTATGATGCATTCAGGAAAAAGGAGATTCATGTCCTTATAGTCTCCAAGGTAGCAAACAGCGCCATAGATCTTCCCGATGCATCGGTTGCGATACAGATCTCCGGCACATTCGGCTCCAGGCAGGAGGAGGCTCAGAGACTCGGAAGGATACTCAGGCCCAAGGACCATGATAGCCATTTCTATACCCTGATCACGGAGTATACGGAGGAGGAGACCTTCGCGCAGAACAGGCAGAAGTTCCTGTCAGAGCAGGGTTACAGCTACACAATAGAGAAAGGATACGTCTAATGGAGAGTCTTTTTCTTTACAGGGACCAGGGAAACAGAAGGAAGCAGTTCATCAGGACATACTCCGATGCCATTGCAGGAGCGGCTTCGGACGATGATGGCATCCTTCTTTCGTCGATAGCGCTCTCCGATGATTACCACCTTGATGACGAAGAGGAGGCATCCCTTGCTGACAGAGGACTCATAGAGAGGAAGAAGGACGGGACGCTGAAGATAACCGAGACAGGGATGAAGGCGGTATCTGTATATCCGCTGATGGGGAAAAAGAGCAGCAGGAAGCCCTATCTGCTCTCATTCTTCCCGATGCTGCTCTCCATACTCTCTTCCGGGGATGTTCCTTCGCATCATGCGCTCTATTCAAGGTATCTATCCTTAGATCTGATCACCGGATGCTTTCCCTCCATCGACAAGGAGAATACAGCATTCGCAGCTGTGAGATCGGCAGAGGCGATGGATGAGCTCGGGATGCTGCGCCATGATGGCGGAAAACTCAGCATGGACAGAAATACAGCGCTATCGTTCTTCTCCCTCCCTCTCCACGACAAGCTTGCATACATGATGCATCCTGAAGCGGATGGGGATATGCACAGAAAGATTGCCCATGCAATCTATATCATAGAGTGGCTCTCGGACTATCCAGAGGATGAAATAGGAACCCTTCTCCATAGGATTTCGAGGATAACAGGTGTGGATCTCTCCAACGATATGGAGATGCTCTTCAGATTCTCTGTCCTATATGCTGAAGGAGGACGGATAAGCGCATTTGATGCAGATCAGAGAAGAGCCGACACAGCGGTAATTTCCTCGGATTTCACGATAACATCGGACGGCTCGCTCAAAGCACCTGTCTTCCAATTTGCTCAGCCTCTGAAGGCTGATATCTCAGAGCAGTGGGCGATAACAAGGACATCGGCGAAGGCTGCATTCTCAATGGGAATGTCGGACAAGGATATCATGAAGGAGATAAAGAAGATCTCCAGCGAGACCGTGCCGGATATGGTATCTGGAAGGATCTCATCATGGTATGGCTCATTCAGCTCGCTCAGATGCATGAGAGCGCTTGTAATCTCTGCGGATGACAAGAATGCTCGTGTGATGGATGCACTTCCTACCCTGCAGATACATATAGTCTCCAAGCTGTCCGATAATGTCTTCATAATGAACCCATCGACAGAAGAGGAATGGAGGAAGATACTCAAGACAGCGGGTTTCGATATGCTTGGCAGGACCGAAGGCTGGGAGCTGAAGGAGAAGGAAAGCCCGATGGAACTCAAGGCCTCATCTTTTGATTGCATTGCAATGGAGCGCAGCATTCCGTTCGGAGCTGAGAACCGGATGGACATGCTGCAGAATGCGGATAGTGCGCTGAGACGGGCGCTTATCGAATCAGGATTCATCCTGTCCCCTGATACAGAGAATCCCCCTGTCAGCATGATACTGGGCCTCTACTACCAGGAGAAAGCAAGGCTCATAGCATCAGCGGCGACACGGAATGCTAAGGTCTATGCCGAGTTCACCGATGGCCGGACGATAATAGGAAGAGCCTCGAAGGCTGAGGATCCAGGGCACGTCATCATCGATGGCGAGGATGTGGATATCGCGAAGATATGGAAGACAGCAGAGCTTCCACTGTCGGTGAAATCAATCAGGACTGAGGGAGTTCCTTCGGATAGTGATAGCCTGTAAAGGCCTCGAACTGCAGCTTGCCCTGCTCAAGGAGCATCTCCTCCCCGAAATGGAGGGTGCATCCTGCCTTCTCAGCTTCCCTCAATAGCTTTGTCATCTTCGGCTTGTAGATTATATCGTAGACAATCTCCTTGCCTGTAAAGCGGAATCCCTCGATCGGGTTCTGGTCGAAATCGGGATAGAGACCTACCGATGTGGTCTGCACAACCAGATCAACCGTGCCCTCATATGCCTTTGCATTCTCAAGCTTGTCATAGCCGCAGTAATTGAGCGTTGCCAGCTCCTGGGCATGGCTGAGCGTCCTGTTAAGGATTGTGACCTTCACCCCGCGGTTCCTGAGAGCCCATACAATAGCCTGAGAAGCCCCTCCTGCACCTATCACAAGAGCATTCCTGATCCTTCCCGACTCGATATCCTTCAGGATAGGACGGAGGAAGCCATAGTAATCGGTATTTATGCCCTTCCACATCCCAGGAACCCTGACGACAGTGTTGCATGCCCCTATCTGCTTCACTTCCCTCGTTATGTTCCCAAGATACATAAGGACAGAGGTCTTGAATGGAATCGTGACGGAGAATCCCCTCATCTTCAGGTACTCAGCAAGGGAGAAGAAATGGCGCACGCTGTCCACAAGGAATGGAAGATATATCGCATTGTAGTTGATGGCATGGAATCCAGGATTATGGATCTCCGGAGACGATGTATGCAGCACAGGATTGCCTATGATGCCATAGATAGCAGTCCTGTCATCGACCTTATCCGCCCTGTAAAGGACACTAAGCTTCTCTGCCGTAAGCTGGCCTGGGGCAACCTCCCTGCCGGATGAAGCGAATGTGAGCATCGATCCAGCCTTCCTGTAGAGGATTCTCAGGGGCATTCCCCACTCACCCATTCCTATGATTATCTTCGGGACATCCCTAAGCTCATCCGCGATGCGGAAAAGCGTCATGAGATCCGCAATCGAATGGGGAGTGACCGCGGCCTTCGCGACATCACCGCGCTCAGCAAGTTTATATATCCGGGAATAGATATCATCGGGCATGCCAGTGAAGTCATGGAACGATCTGATTATCTTCACACCGCGCTCCCGGGCTTTCTGCTCGACTTCGCTGCGCTTTATGTCCTCCTCGATATCGACATAGGCAAAATCCCCATCGAGTGCATCAAGGAGAAGAGACCTGCGCTGGCGCTCAGAGAGAGTGCATTTTCCTCCATCGCACTTTCTTCTGAGTGTGAGGATGACGGGCACATCGGTCATTGCAGGAAAGAGCCTTGCCCTCTTCTGCTCCTCCTCATCCAGGAGATCAAGCCTCAGCTCCGCCATCTGTATATACTCTCTGTTCTTTCTGATCTCCTCAAGACAAAGGGCAAGTGTTGGTGAAGATAACGTAAGACAGATCAACTGAGGCGCTCCTTGATGAATGATTTGTTTTAAGATATTTTATCTTAGCCGCAGAGGGTTGCAGAATTCAAGAGATGGGACCGGAAGAATGAGAACACTTCAGATTCAGAATGTATCGCTTGCCTTCGGGGATCGGGAGATACTGAAAGACATCGGATTCACCATGAATGAGAAGACAAGGGCCGCGCTCGCAGGAGCGAATGGCTCTGGTAAATCAACCCTTCTTAAGGTCATCTCAGGGGATATAAAAGCCGATTCCTCATCATTGTCAATCACAAAGGGAGCAAGGATATCATATCTGCCGCAGTCTGGAATCGTACTTCCTGATAGCACTGTTTATGAAGCTGCAGAGGAAGGCTATAGGCGCTTTGATGCGATGCTTTCGGAGATGAGCGCTCTCGAGAATGAAGCAGCTGAGGGCGGAAGCCGGGCAATGAAGGCTGCAGAGAGGATTGCGGAGATCCATGATGAACTCTCATCCTCCGGATACTATGACAGGAAAAGCAGGATCGGGGCCATACTCTTCGGACTCGGCTTCACAGAAGCTGATCTCTCACGCAGTGCCAGGACTTTCAGCGGTGGATACCAGATGAGGATCGCACTTGCGAGGATCCTTGTCGAGGATCCCGATTTCCTCTTCCTCGATGAGCCTACGAACTACCTTGATATCGAAGCAATGATATGGCTTGAGGAGTACCTGAAGGCATTCGATGGAGGACTCATGGTCGTATCGCATGACCAGGGCTTCCTTGATGACATGGTGAATGAGGTCTATGAGCTATTCTCCGGACATCTTGCTCGGTATGCAGGGAACTACACAGCATACCTCAGGACAAGGGAAGAGGAGCTTAAGGAGCTCGAGAAGAGAGCCCGGAAGCAGCAGGAGGAGATCGAGAAGACAGAGGAGTTCATCGAGCGCTTCCGCTATAAGGCAACAAAGTCAAAACAGGTCCAGTCAAGGATAAAGGCGCTGGATAAGCTTGATATCATCGAAATCCCCCCTCATCTTAGAAAGCTTTCCTTCACATTCCCGCCATCCCCACACAGCGGTAATGATGTGCTGGCTGTCGAGAATCTCCATAAAGCCTATGGCGACCATGTCATATACAATGGGTTCTCATTCCTAGTCAGGAAGGGAGAGCGCCTTGCAATCACAGGACGCAACGGCGCAGGCAAATCAACGCTGCTGAGGATGATTGCCGGCGAGGATACATCCTATACTGGCACGATAAGGGATGGAGCCGGGGTTAAGAAGGCATACTTTGCCCAGGATACGGAGAACTACCTGACTCCATCGAATACAGTGCTGGAGGAAGCTGAGAGCGAAGCGGACACGAAGGATATCCCTGGGATAAGGAATCTTCTGGGAGCATTCCTCTTCTCGGATGATGATGTCTTCAAGAAGGTGGAGGTTTTATCCGGCGGAGAGAAGTCAAGGCTGCAGCTGCTGAAGATACTTTTCCATCCATCAAATCTTCTCCTTCTCGATGAGCCTACGAACCATCTCGATATAAACGCCAAGGAGATGCTCCTTGAGGCGATAAAGTCATATGGCGGCACTGTCATATTCGTCAGCCATGACAGGCATTTCATCAAAAACCTCGCGACAAGGATACTCTATCTGTCGGAGGATGGACCTGAGTTCTTCGACGGCGACTATGAGTACTTCGAATACAAGATCGCTGAAAAGGAAGCTAAATTCCAGGTAAAGAGAGAGAAGCCGCAGGAGAAGAGCAGAAACGCCCTTTCCCATGAGGAGGCAAAGCAGAGACGCAACAGGATGAGATCTCTGGAGAGGGAGGTCGAGAAGCTCTCTGCCGATCTTGACAGACTAAGCAGCGATATGATCGCACTCGATGAGGATATAGCAAAGCCTGAGAACTACTCTGACGCAGTGAAGATCGGCAAGCTCATGGCAAAGAAGGAAGAGCTGCAGGGAATGATAGATACAAAGGAAGAGGAATGGCTCACCAGGTCCTCTGAGCTGGAGGAGCTGAATGGACAGGATAACTGAACCGGATTCTCTTCAGCTCGATTTTTCCAGAGCTGTCCCATCGCTCATTCTTGCCTCCTCCTCCCCGAATAGGAAAGCCCTTCTTGAGGCAGGTGGCTCGCACGTGGATGTATTCATCCCATCGACAGATGAGGAGAAGTCAGGCAGCACTCCCGTACAGACAGTCTCTCGGATAGCGGACGGAAAGATAAAGGCATATCTATCCTCCTCTTCCTATGATCCGGCAAGGATAGCAATCGCTGCGGATACGCTTGTCCTGATTGACGGAGAGTTATTGGGAAAGCCTTCCTCTGAAGAGGATGCATGGACAATGCTCAGGAAGCTATCAGGGAGGACACAGACCGTGATCTCTGCAGCAGGCGTAAAGCTGCCGGGCCAGGACAGCATCGTATTGACCGATACGGCAGATGTAGTCTTCAGGACGCTCACTGATGATGAGATCGGTGCATACATCTCTACAGGGGAATGGCAGGGTGCCGCAGGTGGCTATAGGCTCCAGAAAACAGGCTACAGGCTTGTTGACAGAATAGATGGCGACTGGACCACTGTCGTAGGACTCCCATTGAAGAAAATACTCGATTTTATATCGAAACATAAATAATTGATATATTAATCAATATAAATTAGATATAATATTTAATTAATCATCATTCATATTGCTATATTTCCTTAACAGTTTCTTTCCGGACAGTATACCGGAATTCTGTAGCGGATATCGTCAGCACATGGTAAACTTCAGCCATGGATAGAAAAATAGCATTCATTGGACTTGGCGTAATGGGGAAATCGATGGCTTCAAGGCTGATCGATGCAGGATACGAGCTTTATGTCTACAACAGGACAAAATCGAAAGGCAATGACCTTGTGGCAAAGGGCGCCATCTGGTGCGACACCCCCAGAGAAGCCGCGATGAAAGCCTCTGTCATCTTCACCATTGTCGGCTATCCAAAGGATGTTGAGAATGTCTATCTTGGCAAAGACGGCCTTATCGAAGCAGCGGAAAAAGGGAAGATATTCTGCGACATGACAACGACAAAGCCATCGCTTGAGGTCATGATAGCAGAGCGCCTTGCGGAGAAAGGAGCTGCATTCGCCGATGCTCCTGTATCGGGAGGAGACAGAGGAGCGAGGGAAGGAACGCTATCAATCATGTGCGGTACCGATGATGAGACATTCAGATCTCTCCTTCCCTACTTCAGCGTTCTTGGCAAGAACATTGTCCATCTGGGACCAGCAGGAAGCGGTCAGCACACGAAGATGGCAAACCAGATTGTCATAGCAGGTACGATGGCAGGTGTTTCAGAAGCCCTCGTCTACGGAGCGAGAGCTGGTCTCGACCCTGAGAAGCTAGTTGCAACGATAGGAAAAGGCGCAGCAGGATGCTGGACTCTCGATAACCTTGCTCCAAGAGTAATCAAAGGAGATTATGCGCCAGGCTTCATGGTAGACCATTTCATCAAGGACATGTCAATCGCGCTTTCCGAGGCAGATTCCATGGGACTCTCACTTCCATCGCTTGCCCTTACGAGGGAACTGTACAAAGCCGTAAGCGCAGAAGGCCATGGGCAGGATGGAACACAGGTCCTTGTCAAAGCCCTCAGAAGACTATCTGGCATGAACGAGGATTGAGATGGAACTCAGAGCCGACGGCATCATATTCGATTTCAATGGAACGCTATTCTGGGATGAAGATGAGAACAGGGAGGCATGGGACAAGGCTGCAGTCATGATACGCGGAAAAGCACTCTCAGACAGTGAATTCTCATCTCTCAATGGAAGGACGGATGAGGAAACGATCCTCTACTTCCTACCCGATGCGGATATACGCACAATCGACTACTGGAGCAATGAGAAGGAGAAGATCTACAAAGAGATATGCCTCAAAGGCAATCCCGATCTTTCTCCGGGATCAAGGGAATTGCTCAGAATGCTCAGGGATAAGGGCGTTCCTATGGCGATAGCATCCTCTGCTCCGAAGGTGAATATGGACTGGTATATACCATACTTCAATCTTACGGAGTTCGTTCCCTTGGAGAGAATTATCGCAGGTCGGCGCGACATACCATCAAAACCGGATGGAACTATATTCCGTCTGGCAGCAGAGAGCATCGGACTCCCCTCCTCCCGTACCCTCATCTTCGAGGATTCGGAATCAGGGGTGAAAGCTGCGCTCGATGCCGGCTGCATGAAGGTGATAAGAATAAGGGGACCGAAGGGAAAGGATCTCAGCATCGGCGGAATCGAGGAGATTGCATCATTCTCCGAGCTCCTTGATGCTGGCATCCAAGGATGATAAGCTAATGGGCATGCAGGAGCTTTTAGGAAACATAGTCCTCTGGGCTGCCGTATCGGGGCTTGTGAGTGCCCAGATACTTAAGCCGATCATCCACCTTGTCCTGAGGAGAGGATGGGACTGGCATCTGCTTCTGACAACCGGTGGAATGCCATCCTCGCATACGTCAGCTGTCATTGCTATGACGGCATCGATTGCGATGACGGAAGGGCTATCAAGTCCGCTTTTCGCTTTTGCCGTAATATTCTCACTCATAACGATGAGCGATGCCACGAATGTACGCTACGAGACAGGAAAGCAGGCAGAGCTCCTCAACCAGTGGTCTGAGCTGCTTTCGGAAATACACAAGAATGGTCCTTTCTCCCCGCAGAATCTTAAGACGATGATAGGACATTCCGGTCTCCAGGTAGCCGCAGGCCTTGTGCTGGGACTGGCTGTAGGGACAGCATCAACATTGCTGATGACAAATGCATAAACCCGATTTCAATGGATTCTATAGAGAGCAGTATGGTGAGCGGTGGGATAACCTGGCCGCAGCGATGCTATCTGAGGAAGAGGACAAGGCAAGCATAGATGGACTGCTTGAGCCCTATTTCATGGACAGGACAAGCATCGAGACAGCCATGCTGCTTCCGATTGAAGAAGGGCTTGATGTTCTCGATATGTGTGCCGCCCCGGGAGGAAAGAGCATCGTCATAGCATCGCGCCTGAAAGGAAGCGGAAGTCTTGTCTCAAATGACAGATCCCCTGACAGGAGAGGCCGCATGAGGAAGGCATTCGAGACATCCCTCCCTGAGGACTGGAGAAGTAACATAACGATAACAGGCCATGATGCATCGAAATGGGGAGTCTACGAGAAGGAAGCTTATGACAGAATACTGCTTGATGCGCCATGCTCATCGGAGCGCCATGTCATGAACAGTCCGGAGCATCTATCCCAGTGGTCGCCATCGAGGCCCAAAAGGCTTCAGGCGCTGCAGTTCTCGATGATCTCCTCTGCCCTGCTTGCCCTCAGACCGGGTGGCATCATGCTCTACTCCACATGCTCGATAAACAGAGGCGAGGATGAGGATATCATAGCAAGGCTCATGAAAAAGCATCCCGGAGAGATCAGGGAACTGCCGATAGCACTGGAATACGGAGAGGAAAGGGAGCATGGAGCCATAGTCCTTCCTGACAGGAGCGGAGGACGCGGTCCGATGTATGCGGCTCTTCTGGAGAAGCTATGACTGGATGCGCGATAACCCGATGCATGGACTATGAAAGCAGCAGTATAAGAAAAGCGCTGCAGGAGATAATCGCCAATACAGATTTCCCATGTGTAGAGGGAAAGACAGTACTACTGAAGCCGAATGTACTCTCCGACAATCCCCCGGAGAAAGCGATTACGACACACCCTGCCGTTGTATATGAGATTGGAATGCTCATAAAGGAGAAAGGAGCGGCAAGAATCATCATAGGGGACTCTCCTGGAATGCAGACAGGGCCGTTCAGGCCGAAGCTGTCCGGGATAATCGACGTTGCGGATAAACTTGGTGCCGAGCTTGCCGATTTTCGTGATAACCCCAGAATGCATGAGAGAGATGGTTTCCGCATGCCCATGGCAGCAGTCCTCGATGAGGCAGACATCGTCATATCCATAGCGAAATTCAAGACTCACCAGCTGATGTATGCGACAGGAGCGGTCAAGAATATGTTCGGCCTTATCCCGGGACTCAATAAAAGCCCCATGCACCTTAAGGCCAGGACCCCGGAATCATTTGCAAGGTTCCTTATGGCTGTGTTCGCCGAATCACATACAGACTATGCATTCATCGATGCCGTTGAGGGAATGGAAGGCCCTGGGCCTGCAAACGGAATAAGGAAGCATATAGGGCTGCTGATGGGCTCAGCCAATGCCTATGCGCTCGATAAGGCTGAAGCTGCGATAATGGGTTACAGCTCGGTTCCACTCATAAGCGAGGCGGAAAGGATCCAGCCCGGCATCACTGACTGCAGCTATCCCCTTCTCCATCCGGAAGAGGTTGTCATAGACAGCTTCATAAGAATCCCAGAAGGAAAGAAGAGTACGCTCAGGTCGCTGTTCATGCCAAATGTGCTGGGCTTCTTCGGCATACAGCACGATACAAGGCCCTATCCGCATTTCGATACCTCTCTCTGCAGGCGATGCCTGAAGTGCGCAGAAGTCTGCCCTGCAAAGGCATTGGAACTCCGCCATGGACGCATACATATCGATAAGCATAGGTGTATCCACTGCTTCTGCTGTCATGAAATGTGTCCTTTTGATGCGATTAAGATTAAATAATATAAAGAATTAGTTATTATACAACCTGTTCAGAAAGCCAAAAAGCGCCAAATCGACCACGCCGGATTCATTATCGATTTCCTTTCCAGGTGCTCTGATTGTCTTCCATTCTGCTCAATTCAATTGCCTCTTGCTGGGATCAATAGCACTGCAGCATGAGCCAGGTATTCTCAAAACGGCGTGCAAGGAGATCCTCTGCAGGCAGGAAGAAATATATCCTGCCGCAATCCCCGAACATAAGGGAGAAATCCTCGGTCTCCACCATATCAAGCTGGAAAAGGAGCCGCCATCTACCCGCATGGTCCCGGGCCTCCGCAATCTCCTCTTCTGTGATATCATCCCACCCATGGCCGAGGAAGAAACCCCTTGCTATAAGCTCGCATTCAAGAGCCATGCTACCCTGTATTATGTCAGGCCAGCCAAGAAGCTTTGATCCTGTATTCTGCTCAGAATAAGGATTGCCTTCCTGTGCCAGGCCAAATTCATAGCAATCCTCAGGATCAGGGAAAGACGGAAGCCTCTGCATGCCGATATGGAGCATGGGATACCGTCTTTCAGAAGGTAGATCATCTGGGAAACTCGCCTCAGACAGGGCTGAAACGTCTTCAAACCAGAAGACTTTTGCGCATCCTGCATCGGATGGGGAATACCCCCATCTCATCGAATCAGTCTCATAGAAGAACGAGAGCACGCCATGATTCGGGAGCATATTGTCATCATCATATTGCCGCAGAGCGCCGCAATCAAACTGGGCAATGAATGAAAGGGGGACTGCTGAGCGCCCCTCTCCCGGGCAGAACCGGGGCCATTCAAAGCCTTCTGGAATATCAGGGCGGCCTCCGAACCGGCTGCCTCCCTTTCTATACGGCTCCTTACCGGAAATATCAAGATTTATGCTGTTCCTCTGCAAGGACATCGCCTCCTCCGTTACCTATCTATGGTATCGCCAAGTATGTCAAGAAGATACATAAGCTGGAGGATTGCATTCGGATAAGCTCCATACTTCCCCGCATTCCTCATTCTGCGGCTCATGCTCCATAGGCTGCCATGAAGCTCGGAAACAAGGATCACGCGGCGCGAATCAACATCCATGGCGGATTTATCCCTTCGCTTAAGCGCCATGCCGCGCACGAAGAGCACCCTGGCGCGTGTATCTCTCCTGCGTTTCATATATCTAGCATAAAGGCTGCCGAAATAAAACATTTCAAGGGCCGTGAACAGGACGGTCATGGCATAATCCGTAAGGTCAGGCACATGGCCTTCCGCGAATCGGGTGTATACCAGATACACTATCAGCAGAAGATTCGTGAGAAGATCGCCATGGTCAAGTATCCATCCGATTGCAGTCTCGACGATGACAGATGCCTTCACGGGCTTAAGGCCTATGAGCCGGCTGTTCTCGAAGCTCTCGGTAGCGTCATTCCTGAACTCGCAGATATCGATGAAATCATCCGAGAGGATATTCTTAAGCAGTATGTTGAAATGCAGCCTCATGCTTCCTGCCGCATCATTTCCGATCCTATTCCTGATCCCGAGAACCGAGATCCCATAGTAGATCCAGTTTGCTGAGAAATGCGAGGAATTCAGCTCCGCTATGGTCTCCCTTTCTATTTCGCTGGTATAGTCGAGACGGACAAAATCCTCTTCATTCTCAGCAGGGACCACCAGAGAAGGAAGGTCTTCATACACGCTGTTGCGATAGAATGTAACGAAATTGTCCCTGAACTCGGTCTGCCCGTTGGCTGAGCAGTAGCCGGTATTGCTGTCAATCGAGCTGCCATCACGTACAGCCGCGATGAGGCAGCCATCACGGGAGACAAGATTCGCGCTTACGGCAATGGTGTTCGAATTGATCGATTGCTGGAGATATCCGTTGATAAGGCCTACCAGCGTCCTGGCATGGGATTGCCTGCCTATGGGATTGTTGTCATATGACATGACCAAGTCCATCCTCTTGTATTCTGCCCGCCTTACAGAGCGGACCGCGTCAGCTATTGAAGAACCATGGCCGTGAAGGCGATGCCTGAGAAGCGGATGCGAGATATCACTGCCATTATCGAAGGCATCAAGCGTCGCGAACGTTGTCCGGCCGACCTTCAGCTTCATTACCCTTATGCTGTTGTTCCCATCTTCGGAGGAGGACGGTACATCTATTCTCATCAGCCTGGATATCACGCCGGAATAATAGCCAGCGCGGCCCAGCATGCGGACCTTGATGAATTCATTCACCGTATTATCGTAGAAGAGAGCGAAGGGGATCATCCCCTCCTTCTTCTTCGAGGAGATCACCATATCAGAAGAGATATATAAATAGGAAAGCATCTCAACGATTGCATCCGACGGCCCGCCTATCAGGCTGAACTCCATCCGGCCATTCTCCTTGGCGATGATCGAGAATGTCACAGAATGGACGAAGATATCAGCAGCGGATCCGGTTATGGCCTTGAGGATCTCCAAGGTATCGCTGTCCGCTATTCTGAACACGAATCCGAAATGACTAGCCATCCGGATGACGGTATAGATGAAATACTCCTCCATCCATGGATAGCCAGATGGCTCTGCCGGACAGGGGAATACCCAGTTGTAATGGGATCTATACCTGCTGAGGAAGGAAATGAGCGTGCGGATGTTCCTGAATGTTCCTCTTTGGATCATCGCCTTTATATTCTCTGCGGTGAAGGTAGGAGCGATACCATGATAGAATTCCCCTTCCGGGATATCAGGGATATCCACCGCGATATCATACGCCTCCCCGTCATCTTCAGCATCTGACCATGAATCAATTGAGAGGATGCAATCCTTATCCGGCCTCTGGTATTGCCCGACAACAGAGCATTTATGCCTCTGCGTCGTTGATATGAATCTGATGAAATTGACCCCGGGATCCCCGGCTTCTTCCTCATACAATGCCAGGCTTTCGTTTATAGCCCTGATCTCATAGTCATAGAACATATGCCCACCTCATTACCATTCTAAGGCATTATTCCCAGCAGCACCTATTTTTATCTCATGAGATCAAGATAAGCAAAAACAGCGGAGACTGCTCACCATGCCGCATCAAGGCAGCCCTAGGTTATCCCCGCGCGAAAAAGATTGCCGCAATGTATCAAACGGCTCAGAGATAAGCATCATATCTGCCATCATCTTCGTCAAAGACAGGAACATAATACTGTTCTATCTCCTTTCGATAGCATTCAAGCCGGCCTTTGGAATAAGCTATGACAACCTCCCTTGCCAATCGTGAAGAACCAAGCCTTGCACCAAGGAGCGCAAGGATAGCCATCCTTTACCATAGAGAAAAGCTTCTCATATGCAGAGCTGCTGTAAAGATGCGATGCTTTCAGATACCATTCATATGCTCTCTGATCATCCTCAGCTATTCCATACAAGCCATTGGAATATATATCCCCTAGCATCTCCGCTGCAGAAATGGATCCCATGCCGGCTGCCCTCTCAAGTTCCGGAATCAGGAAAACGCGTCTTGTATACTGCTCATATTGGGAAACGGAGTCATAATCCTCAACAGATTCCAAGGCTTTCAGGAAAAGGCACTGTGAGGACCTATTGGCCACCCCATCATCCAAGGCTTCCAGATAAACCCTACGATCTATGATGTCTCCGTCTTCATCGACAGAAAAGGCAACTGCCCTATCAAGCCAGAATGAGATGGAGCCAAGCTCGGCGGCTTTTGCATAATCAGCCTTTGCATCACAGATGGATGAGAGTGCCTGGCAGGCCCAGCCCCTTAGCTGATAGAGAAAAGGATCTTCCCCATCCTCCATTATCATGCAATCCAGCATCCTCTTGGCGCTTTCAGGATCTTCTGCTACTCCGTATGAACCTAAGATCATATCCCGCAGGTGGATATGTCTGGCAAAGCAGCTGCCCTCTTCGATGGCTTTCATAAGAAGATCATCAGCTTTTTCCCTGTCAGCTATCCCGGTATCACCGAACCGGTACATGAGCGCAGCGGCGGCCAATGCGTCCGAAATACCTTTATCATAAGCCTTGATGAATGCAGACAAGGCAATGCTGACGGATCTGGAATCAGGACGGATATAATAATGGTAGCGTCCAAGCGCATAGAGAGCATATGCATTGCCCTCTTCCGCGGAGGTCCTGAGCTTTTCGATCGTATCATCAGAGAGGAAGAAAAAATTCTCTCCGGCTTCTACCGACCATAGGTAATACCTGATTGCAAACGAAGGAACTGCAGCCTTCTGCCTACTGAGGAAGTTCTGGATAAGCGCATTGAATGAACCATGACGGAACGCCTTTGCGTAATCAAAAGGAATGTGATAAGCAATGGACACCAACCCAATCTCGATCCTTGCAGATTCCTGGACATATCCGTTATGAACGAGAAAACGCTTGATTCCAGCAGGCTCCCATCCTACCCTGCAGGCATGCTTCTTCCCTTCATATGATAGTTCAAGCGTCTCTCCATCATAATATTCAACAACTGGGGCTCTCCTATCGAATTCCCAAAACGGAAAATACTCACCTTCCACTATTGACTGGGCGTCGATAGGGATTGCCTTCTCAAGCCTATCTGAGATAACACCCCTATCATTGAATTCAATGAATATGCTTACAAGACATTCATCTGACACAGCTGTATGCCCTACGAGAAGTCAAGGAAATTATAATCGAAACCCCATGCCTTCATCGCCTTGTCAGCTCCGATATCCGCACTGCCATCATCCTTGAACTGATCGAGATAGAGTGATGCACAGTAAGGACAAAACATCCTCATTCCCTTGGCAAGGGCCTCTCCAGCCAGCATATTCCGCTGTATCTCATCCATATCGAAGCTGTAATCGGGGTCAGTGCAATATCGATAGATATATTTGAACACTCCGAAGCATTCCCCTTCGTTATAGAGGCTCATGAGTATATCCCAGTTCTTCTGCATATCTTTTCTCTTCCCGAAGCTCATGGCGGCAAGCTCGGCAAGGCATTCAACGTTGCCCTTCTCTGCTCCCTTTTCCCAGTTCTTCACAGCAGAATAGCTGTCCCCATGAGAATACTGGTATCTTCCAAGGAAATACTCTCCCCATCCCCAATACCCACCCAACGATGCCTTCCAGTATTTCATAGCAGTGCTTATGTCTCCTACGACATAATGCATCTGGCCGCACCAGGCATCCCCGATTTCAGCGATCCCCAACTCCGAGCTGAACATCTCCTTCATCTCTTCATAGCGGCCAAGTGCCGCATATGCCCTGCCTGCGTTTATATTGAAATCGTAATTGAAGACTATCGCATCGCATTCCGCAGCCCTCCTGTAATACCTCGCCGCAGCCTCAACATCAGGAAAGCGGTCATCCTTATGCCCAGGATAAGAGAAGAAGACGTTTCCAAGTTCTCCGTAAGCCAACGTCATGAGGTCAAGGCCATCTTCCAGCGAGTTATCGTTCCAGCCCTTCCTTGCCAGAACGGCGGCCTTATGGGCCCAGTATGCAGCGCGGGCAAAGTCATCCGCATCAGCCCCCGACATCAACCGATAGCATCTCGCCAGTGCAACAAGCTCCTCCACAGCCTCATCACCGCTGTTGATCACATCCATGAGAAGATCCTTCACGCTCTCCCCTGAAAAATACTCATTGAACCGGAAAATGCCTTCATCGATATCATCCTTGATGTAATCATCCAGATGGTCGATGATCTCATCAATGTCCACAGAAAGGCTGAAACCGTCACTTTCAGGGGTATCCCTTTCCAGCCAGCGTCGGATTATGTCTTCATCCCCATCAGCCTCTTCGCTTTCTTCTTCAACATCGTCCCCGAACTCATTGCATGGGACGATGTCATCATCAGTAAGCGTCCCATCTTCAAGCAAACTGACAAGATGAGCACATTCCTCATCCTTGTCCTCTAATTCTTTAAGCCTTTCATAAGCGCCATCAACATCTTCCTCAAGATAATCGCCGCGAAGCATCATCTTGCATATGCCCCTGATTGCAGCGACCATTCCTCTCTCCTCACCTTCCTTGTAAAGTTCATATGCTCTACGGCAATAATCTTCATCGGAATCAAAGCCGGAGATGCTGACTTGCCTGAAATAGATCATCTCGGCAAGGAATGGAGCTGCCTTCGCCTCACCCTTCCTATATGCTTCGGAAAACCAGTCAAAGGCGGAACCCGCATCCGTTTCCCCAAAAGACCCAAAATACAAGCCAAGCCCAAGCGCAATCATCGCATCGGTATCCCCCTGCCCTGCAAGCTCTTCCAATGTGGATCGGGAAAGCTCAAAATAATCAATATCGGCCATAATCGCAATCCTCCCTTAATGACTATCATCTGAATTATAAATCCATATTCCAGAACATGAGAGAGGAAATACAAGCTATCAATTCTGCAGAGAATCCTAATGGACTTCATCGAGGAAGAACACCCATATAAGCAATTATCCTCAATGTTGACAGGCTCAGATCATGCTCTAAGATGTATTCATCATGAAAAAGGCCCTGTACGATACATATAAAGATACATCGGAGAGCATTTCATCCATCCCTGCAGGTATATGCGTCTCTTTGCTCCGGAGCTTCTGCACCTTTTCATTCCTGAAAAGAACACTAGCATGCTTGGCGCAGAATTCCTGAGGATAGCCTGCCTTGCCCTACCCCTCTCATCAGTAAACTATCTCATCAGCTATATTCTCCAGGCAATGGGCAAGGGAATGCACTCCGCAATCCTAACATCGTGCAGACAAGGACTCTGCAACATTCCTCTTCTGATAATCATGAATGCTGTATTCGGAATGTTCGGAATGATGTGGACGCAGATGACTGTTGAGATAATAATGCTCCCCGTCTCACTTGGGATGTATTTCGGAATGTTCCGCAGGCTTACAGGAGAAAGCAGAAGCAGATTGAGCTGATACCCTTATTTCCGTTTCTCGATGAATTCTTGACCTTGGTTTAATCAAGAAGTATCAATGAAGGGCTCAGACCAGCCAATGGAAACTTAAAGATTAGAACCAGAGTATAATCTCAGTTTGATTTTATTTGCTTTCAAGGAACTTTTCCTTGCATTAATCTGATTTAAAATTTACTCTATAGCCAAGGAGTCTAACATGTCCATACAGGGAATGCGTATAAAGGAACTCAGAGAAAAGAAAGGAATGACCCAGAGCGAGCTGGGAAAGGCAATCGGAACAACGAAGCAGAATATATTCAAATATGAATCCGGTGCAGTCGATACTATTCCTAACAAGAAGCTCCAGGGACTGGCAAAAGCCCTCGATGTCGAACCATGGGAGATTCTCGGCTGGGATGGTCCATGGAACAGCCAGAAGGGTGAGAATTACATCTCCATTCCGCTTATCTCCCAGAAGATCTCCGCAGGTTATGGAGAGGATTTCCTTGACGATGACAGCATCACGATGAAGAGAATCCAGATTCCAGAATCGCTTACGAAGGGTGTTGCGGATAAATCAACGCTGGTAAGTGCAGAGGTCAAGGGAGACAGCATGATTGATGCGAATATCTTTCCTGGAGATTATGTCTTCTTCTCCAAAGGACTTATCAAAGGCGAAGGAATATACGTCATCGCTTTTGCCGGCGATATAATGGTCAAGCGGCTTGCTTTCGACGCCCCGAAGAACAAGCTCAGCATCATAAGCGAAAACAAGAACTACCCTGTCCGCATCATCGATGCCGAATCAGATGGAGTCAGAATCCTTGGCAAAGTAATCGGCTGGATACATAACGAGATGGTTTGACCATGGCTTGACTGCCTTCTTCTTTTATGGCAAGTTCCTTTCTGCTGTGACGCTTGTCACGGAAAGGAGCTTGCATCGTGAAGACAGATCTATCATCGGTTCTGAATAAGGAACAGGCGGCAGCGGCATCACAGATCAGCGGCCCGCTCCTTATAATAGCGGGTGCAGGCTCCGGCAAGACCCGCATGATAACCTACCGCATCGCCCATATGCTTGAGGAAGGAATCGATGAAAGGAATATCCTTGCTCTGACGTTCACGAATAAGGCAGCAAAGGAGATGAGAGACAGGATTCAGGCCCAGATTGGAAGAACACTCAAGGATCTTACCGCCTCCACATTCCACTCATTCGGGCTTGGCCTTCTGAAGCAGTATATACAGCACATCGGCTACCACAATGATTTCACCATTTACGATACGAATGACAATGAAGCGCTCATAAAGAACTGCATCGTTGCATGCGGGTATCAGATACCGGACTACAATGTCCGTACTCTCCTCACCTTCTTCAGCAATCTGAAGACCGGACGAGAGAAGATGGAGAATCCCGATGGAGCGATTGCGGAGATATACAATGAATGGAGACTAACTCAGAAGGCATACAACGTCGTTGATTTCGATGATCTCATCCTTCTTCCAATTAAGATATTCGAAGAAAAGCCCTGGATACTCGAGAAGGTGCAGGACCGTTTCCGCTATATCATGGTAGATGAGTTCCAGGATACATCGCTTCTCCAGTACCGGTTCATCTCGATGATCGCATCGAAATACAGGAACATTGCCGTTGTCGGCGATGATGATCAGTCAATCTACTCATGGCGTGGAGCGAACTATCAGAATATCGTGATGTTCGAGCATGATTTCCCTGAAAGAAAGGAGTTCAGGCTGGAGAGGAACTACAGATCTACTGGGAACATACTCAAGGCGGCCAATGCGCTTATCGTCCACAACACTGAAAGGAAGGATAAGAAGCTCTGGACAGAGGGAGACCGAGGCGCCGCAATCTCAATAAAGCATCACGCAAACAACAGAGAGGAAGCAAGCTGGATCGGAGCGCAGATCAGGAATGACATGAAGATCCATGATCTTAAGTATGGCGATATCGGGGTACTTGTCCGTACAAATGCGCTTATCACAGAGCTTGAGAATACCTTTACGGAAATGAATATCCCAGTAAAGATCTCTGGCGGACAGAGCTTCTTCGACAGGCGTGAGATCCGCGACATCCTCTGCTATCTGAAGGTCCTTCTCAATCACAGCGACGATACATCGCTTCTGAGAATCATCAATACACCGAGGCGCGGCATAGGAAGGACTACGGTAGAGAAGCTGAGGAAGAATGCCGATGACAAGAACATATCGCTCTTCGACTCCATATCAGAGATGTCAGGTGCAGCCGCAGGCCTAAGGGAAGGAACCCGAAGCAATCTCAAAGCCTTCCTCGAGAGAATCCAGTCATGGGAGAATGCTGCAGACTGCAGCAATATCATTGAGAGAATAATCTCCGATACAGGCTATGAGGCAATGCTATCCGAGGAGTTTCCAGATAACCCGAAGGCTGTTGACTACCGTATGCATGGAATCGAGATCCTTTCTGACAGGCTGCGCCGCTATCTCTCACAGAATCCTGACAGCACGATGAAGGATTATATCAACGCTGTAACGCTTGCTGGCGATGAGAATGATGACGAAGGAAACAAGGTGAACCTAATGACGATGCACGCATCTAAAGGCCTTGAATTCCGGATTGTATATCTTGCAGGAATCAATGATTCCATAATCCCTTCATCAAGAGCGCTGGAGGAGAATCCAGGGAATATCGAGGAGGAACGGAGGCTCTTCTATGTCGCGATAACAAGAGCCGAGGAGAAGCTCATCCTCAACTATTCAGATACCCTTATCACAAGAGAAGGTGATGAGAAAGCGGCAATACCTTCCCGTTTTCTTGAGGAAATTCCATCAGATCTTCTGAAGAATGAGGAAATGAGCGCAGAGGACAGGAAGAAAGCCCAGGCAGATATGCTAAAGGAACTCATAGCAAAGAGATTTCAGAACAGAAAGAACTGATACAGAAATTCTATTGGTAATTAAAGAAATACAGTTAATGGAATATAATTCCCAGAGCAGAGTACACAACCTGCGATATCGAAATCAAATAAAAAGAAAATAAAACCGTGCCTCTTCCCATATAGCAAAGAGGCACAGCACTCACCGGCTTTGCAGAAATAACGAAACTATTCTGCGTGGTTCTTCTGGAATTCCTTAAGAGCGAACCTGACTCCTGCGGCCCACCCCAGGCCCATATCAGAGAAGAGAGCTTCAAGCTCTGCCTTGAAAGAAGGTTCAATAGAGAATGTCGTAAGCACCTTCTTCTCCTTATTGGAGAATACCTGCTTTGCCTTCATTCCGCTGAGGCTCTCGTTTGTGTTTTCTTCTGTCTTCCTCAATGCCATTTTCCTACCCCTATCTCCAGATGCTGCTGTCAAGATCCATGATCGCCTGCTGTGTGGCTGCCTTCATTCCCCTACCCCGTACTTTGTACAGCTGAGGTACTCTTCCAGCTTCCTGTGCCTTCCTGAACAGAGGATCAACAGGAATCCTATACACCAGAAATCGTCCAGATGATTCAGCGGCACTGAATATGTCACGATGCTGTCTAATTCTTTCATCATAAGAATTTATTATGATTTTATTATGTTTGACAGATGCTCGCATATTCTTCTTCAGCTTCGCCAGCTCATCTATGAATATCTCAAGCCCATCAAGACTGAATACCTCAGGCGTCATGGGCGTAACGATTTCATCACTTGCAATCAGTGCGGATCTTTCAAGCCTCCCGAGTCCAGGTGAGAGATCGAGGATGATATGCTCATACTCCTCTGACACCTCTTTCACCAGATCCTGGAGAATGAACGGCTCCTCAGAAAGCTTCGTCTCGCTGTAATTCTTGAGAGTGCCCCCGATTCCAAAGGTCGGAAGAATGCTGAGATTCTCTAACTCGGGAGCGGCAACGATAGCATTGCCTACATAGCAGCGGCCTTGAAGCACATCCGAAAGCTCGAACTTAGGAGGTTCTTTGAGGAACCATGACGAAAGGTTCCCCTGAGGATCGCAGTCAAGGATAAGCGTCTTATGGCCTTCCAGCGCAGACTGGCAGGCTAAGGTGCCGGAAATGGTCGTTTTGCCAACTCCGCCCTTCTGAAGATGGAACGCAACAGTCTTTGACATCAATCCTCCAAACTGACTCTGATTATATGACATAACAGAAAGATTCACAATCTTTTAAATGGAAAAATATCAGTCTGAATTGAAATTAAATAAATAATATATAATTAATATAAAAATTTTGTAGAAAATAACTATCATTACACAATTGGAATAGTTGAGTTTACTTCTGAATATAAATTAACACATTATATTTAATTTATAAAATTAATCCTTTTTTGGAATTATTATTTAATATATATTTAAATCAAAGACAAAATATCAAACATGATATAGAATCAGCACATGAGATTCATAAGCTGGAACGTCAATGGCCTCCGCTCGTGCATCCAGAAAGGATTCATGGAGTTCGCAGAGGGATCTGATGCGGATATCATCGCCATACAGGAAGTCAAGGGATCTGCGGAGAGCATCAGCGCAGGGATTCCGGGATATTCCTCATACTACAGTTATGCCGACAAGAAAGGATACAGCGGGACTGCAATCTTCACAAGAATTTCTCCGCTGTCTGTCACTTATGGTCTTCCTGATGATGAATTCAACCATGAAGGAAGAATCATCACAATGGAATTCAATGAGTTCTACTTCATCAATGTATATGTCCCGAATAGCCAGGATGGGCTAAGACGTATTTCATTCAGACTTGCATTCGATGAGGCCCTGAGAGAATATGCTGCTGGATTGAATGCATCGAAGGGTGTGATTATTACAGGGGATCTTAATGTCGCAAGGACACCCATTGATCTCAAGAACCCCAAGCCCAATGAAGGGCATGCGGGATACTCAGAGGAAGAAAGATCAAGCTTCGAGAAGCTTATCAGCATTGGAATGATCGATTCTTTCCGCCATTTTTATCCTGATATGACAGGGGCATATACATGGTGGAGCTATATGTTCCATGCGAGGGAGAAGAACGCGGGATGGCGCATCGACTACTTCCTTGTATCCAACGACATGACTGATAAAATGAAAGGAGCGGGCATAATGAGCACCGTCATGGGCTCGGACCACGCTCCTGTATTTCTCGAACTCTCTGATCCTACTTAAGCAGATATGAAGGGATTTCTCCTCTGGATTGCAGGATCTTCCTCTGCTGTGTATCGAGGACTTTCTTGCACATCCTTATTGACTGCGGAGTAACCTCGACAAGCTCATCTTCCTTGATGAACTGTATTGCCTGCTCAAGAGTCGGCTTCATGACTGGAGTAAGCGTAACAGCCTCATCCTTTCCAGCAGCACGGAGATTGGTAAGCTTCTTCGTCCTGGTAGGATTCAGCATGAGATCGCCTTCCCTGTTTCTTTCTCCTACGATTTCTCCCTCATACACAGGATCGCCGGGGACAATGAAGAACCTGCCGCGATCCTCAAGCTCCCAGATTCCATAGGCAACAGCGTTTCCGGCCCTGTCTGACACGAGAGAGCCGGAGAGCCTGTCCGGGAAATCGCCCCTGTAGGCCTCATATCCCTTGAGGTAGCTATTCATTATGCCGAAGCCCTTTGTGTCCGTCAGAAACTCATCTCTGAAGCCTATGAGCCCTCTGGCAGGGATATCGAATCGCATCTTCACTCTGTTTCCAGCGGTATATGTTATATCGCTCATGACAGCCTTGCGCTTTCCAAGCTTCTCCATTACAGTTCCAGAGAATTCCTCGGGGCAGTCTATAATGAGCACCTCGATAGGTTCGGTCTTATTGCCATTCTCATCTGCATGGAATATTACCTTCGGTCTTCCTACGCAGAACTCAAAGCCTTCTCGTCTCATCTCCTCTGCGATGATAGCCATCTGGAATTCACCTCTGCCTTTGACGGTGAAGGTATCATCAGGATTCTTCTCTATCTTTATGGAGACGTTTCTGAGGGCCTCCTTCTCAAGACGCTCCCATATCTTCGCTCCGGTCACGGCCTTGCCTTCCTTTCCTGCAAGCGGGGATATATTCTTAGAAAAAAGCATCGATACAGTTGGCTCATCGACCTCGATCCGTTCAAGAGCCTTTATCTCGTCCTTTGTACAGATCGTATCACCGATAGAGACATCATTGACGCCAGCGAGCACGATTATATCCCCGGGATCGGCCTTGGGTACATCAGAGAAGACTGGGCCGTTGTATGCCTGTATCCTCGTAACGCGCAGGGGTTCAACGGAATCCTTCTTCACGCATACAAGGGAATCATTTGCAGCAGCAGATCCATTGATTACCTTGCCGACAGCGAGGCGTCCAAGGAAATCCGAATAGGAAAGATCGGAGACAAGCATCTGGAACGGTTCCTGGTCATCATATTCAGGCGCAGGAATCTCAGAGATGATAGCATCAAGAAGCGGATGCATATTCCCTTTGATATCATCAATGGAAGTGCCGCAGCGTCCTTCCCTTCCATTTGCATAGAAAACAGGAACCTCAAGCATCCTCTCATCGGGAGAAAGCTCGAGGAGCAGGTCATAAACCTCATTCAGAACCTCATCAGGACGGGCATCAGCCCTGTCAATCTTGTTTATCACGACAATAAGGGAAAGATTCTTCTGAAGCGCTTTCTCAAGAACGAACCTTGTCTGCGGGAGAGGTCCCTCAGCCGCATCTACAAGAAGAACAGCTCCATCAACCATTGAGAGCCCACGCTCAACCTCACCTCCGAAGTCCGCATGTCCCGGCGTATCGATGATGTTGATCTTAACACCCTTCCAGTGTATTGCGCAGTTTTTTGCGCTGATGGTAATGCCACGCTCTCTTTCAATCGCACCGCTATCCATGATGCGATCCACATCCATTCCCTTTCCTTCAAGTCCGCTCTGATGGAAAAGAGCATCGACAAGCGTAGTCTTGCCATGATCTACGTGTGCGATAATAGCTATGTTCCTGATTGATCCGTTCTTTGTAATCATACCGGAGTGAATATATACCGTTTAGGGATTTTGGTGTAGTACCCTGCAGGATTTTCTTTCAGCGCAAAGCATTAATCAAAAAGAAAACCCCTCATAGAGAGGGGGATGAAGGATAAAAAAAGAACCTGGCGGCGACCTACTCTCCCGCG
>CALXMP010000013.1 GCA_944389505.1 uncultured Spirochaetaceae bacterium | reverse complement strand
TCGTCCGCGGGAGAGTAGGTCGCCGCCAGGTTCTTTTTTTATCCTTCATCCCCCTCTCTATGAGGGGTTTTCTTTTTAATTTAATATTGTTTAGATATATATTTTATATGATATTCTTCATATGAAATCCATCCGGATAAACATTATGGTGAACTATAATGAATATACATAAAGGAATCGAAAGACAGTCATCTTCCCCTTATTGGTTTTCCGGTTTCCGTTAGGCTTAGGGCCAGTTCAGTGAACTGGTCTTTCTTATGGCTAAAGAACCCTTTGTCTGCTAGAATCCATACTATGGCACTGATCAGATTCTATAAACCTGCATTGTACAGAAAGGATATGGATGCTGTACTCCAGACTATGGTCGATGAGAAGATAGGTCCGGGGGAGCGGAAGAAGGAGTTCCTGCGTGTATTCTCCATTTTCCTTGGCAAAAGCGATGGGATTGCCCTCCGTTCATACCTTGATGCTATATCAGCAGCGCTGATTGCATCGGATGTGCATGAAGGAGATGGCGTGATCATATCCGTCCTGTCCCCCAAGATCTACCTTGAGGCTTTCAGGCGCCTTGGTGTAAAGGCAGTGCTTGTCGATACCGATGAATTCGGCCTTCTTGATCTACAGGATGCTGCCAAGCATCTGGAGGAGGCTAAGGCCATTCTCTCGTTTGAGCCTGTCTGTCAGATGCCTCAGTCATATGAATCCATAAAATCTCTGGGGCTGCCTGTCATCGTTGATGTATCGGAATCCCTTGGATCGAAATTCGAGGATGAATCAGGTCAGTTTATCACTGCCGGTTCTGGTGGGGATATCGTTATATCATCCTTCGAGGAGGATGGGGTTATCTCGACAGGAGGAGGGGCTGCTGCAGTATCCTCATCAGAGGAATATATCGAAAGACTTAAGAAGTATGCATCTCTCGGTGCTCCTTATACCGATCTTCCTGATATGAATGCTGCGCTCGGCATTGTCCAGCTTTCGAAGATCGATACGCTTCTGACAAGACGCTTTGAGATATACAGGATGTATCAGCAGGCACAGCTCAAGAGCGATGCGACGCTCTTCGGATCTGCATCGCCTCTCTTTACAGCCAACGGTTTCGGTTTTTCCGTGATTGTCAATACAAGACCCGATGATGCCATTGCCTTCGCGTCCAAGTATTCGGTCTCATGCAGGCGTACATTCACAGGGAGCGTAGGGTATAGGTATCAGGATAAGTATGATAGATTCCCCCATGCAATTGCTCCTATAACAAGAGCAATCTCATTTCCGCTCTATCCGTTTCTCGCTAAGGCCGATCTTGAGTCGGTGCAGCGCGTTATAAGCCACATAAGCTGAGGCTGGGTATGATTTCAAGGGTACTGATCATTGCCAATGGTACAAAGAGCGAGAGTCTCGTCCTTGCCGATGAGATTATTTCCTTCCTCGATAAACAGGGGATAGGAAGCTTTCTTGTCAGTACAAGAAGCTGTTCCGAGAAGCTCTCTGTGCCGCTTACCGCTGATCTTGTCATAACACTCGGGGGCGATGGCACTGTACTCTATGCAGCCCGTGCCGTCCATGATCTCGGGATTCCTATTCTTCCTGTGAATCTCGGCACATTCGGATACATTACCGAGATCGGCAAGGATGAATGGCAGGAAGCCCTGACAGCATATATGGCGAATGGGGAGAATATATCAAGGAGACTGATGCTCCGCATCGCAGTCCTGAGGAAGGGGAAGAAGGTCTGGCAGGCCTCAGCCCTCAACGAAGCTGTAATATCATCATCGGGAATAGCAAAGGTCATCTCCCTGGAGCTTTCGCTCGATAATACGATGCTCGGCAATTTCCGTGCAGACGGAATGATAATAGCAACCCCGACAGGATCCACAGGCTACTCCCTTGCAGCTGGTGGCCCGATAATCGATTCGGAGATGTCTGCCGTTATCATAACACCTGTCTGTCCATTCACTCTCTCCAACAGGCCCTTGGTCACATCGGGGAAGCTTGTCTCATTGACCGTCTCTCCGGGGCAGCGCACCGACCTTGTCCTCACTGCCGATGGCCAGCTCGATTTCCCTCTCGAGGAGGGGGATAAGGTGACCGTGGAGAAGAGCAGAAGCAGGGTTCTCCTCGTAAAATCGCAGAAGAGAAACTTCACCGAGGTTATCCGCGATAAACTCCATTGGTCGGGGGTCATGCATGCTTGAGAGCCTTTCCATAAGGAACTATGTGCTTATCGATAAGCTCGATCTGGAGTTCGGAGATGGCTTTTCTGCAATAACCGGCGAAACAGGATCGGGCAAGTCAATACTTCTTGGAGCACTGTCCCTCATACTTGGCGCGAAGGCAGACAAGGAGTCCATAAGGAAGGGAGAGGACAGCACGGAGGTTGCTGCCGTGTTCCTTTCATCCTCTCCTGCTGTCACATCGTGGCTCGATGCCCATGACGCCATCGGCGATGATGGAGAGATCATCATAAGGCGTTCGATAAGGATGTCCGGAAGGTCATCATATACTGTCAATGGCATACCTGTATCAAGGAAGGAAGGCGAGGAGCTTGGATCCCTCCTTGTTGATATCTCATCACAGCATGCCCATCAGTCGCTTCTGAGGCCCGGAGTCTATGTCTCGATGGTGGAGGAGGCTGCGGGAAATGGAGAGCTGGCTGATGAATATAGGCGCATTTACTCTGAGCTCAGGGATCTCTCTGCCGAACGGGAGAGGATAGCAGTTGAGATAGCAAGAAGCGCAGAGGAGAAGGACTACATCACATACTGCCTGGGAGAGCTCGATTCGGCAGATCTAAAGATTGGCGAGGAGGAGAGCATAAGGGCAAGGCTCGATGTCATCAATTCAGCTGAGTCTCTCAGGGAAAGCATGCAGATCGCCATGGATGAGCTTAAGAATGGCACATCAGCTCTCTCTGAGGCTCTGTCTGTTCTCTTCAAGGCAGGAAGGAAGGATCAGGAGCTCCAGCAGCTTGCCCAAAGGCTTGAGCCGGTATCGATCGATGCCGATGATATACTCCTTACTCTCCGTTCGCACCTCTCTGCTGTGGAGTACTCCGAAGAGGAGCTTGACTCGCTCAATGCACGGCTTTCCGTCATCCAGAAGATGAAGAGGAGATTCGGAGGAAGTGTTGAGAGTGCAATCGCGAAGCGCGATGAGTACAAGGAGAGACTCCGTGTCATCGATGATGGCGATGATATGCTTGCCGACCTCGATAAGCGTATTTCAAAGCTAAGGATTGAGCTTGACAGTTCTGCCGATGCGCTTTCGGCTTCAAGGAAGAAGACTGCATCGGAGCTTGGCCAGAGGATTGAGAGAACCCTCCATGATCTGGGGATGGCTGGGGCTGCATTCAGGATTACAGTTGAGCATGCGTCTCCCGGTCCCGATGGAGCTGATTCCATCTCATTCCTTATTGCACCGAATAAGGGAGAGAAGCTTTCTCCCGTCCAGAATACAGCATCGGGAGGTGAGCTCTCGAGGATTCTTCTTGCGATAAAGGCCTCAACAGGAGAGCAGGGAGGCCCGGAGACCATGCTTTTCGATGAGATCGATGCAGGTCTTGGCGGCAACAGTGCCAATGCAGTTGGTGATGAGCTCAGAAAGCTCTCGGAAAACTGCCAGATCATTGCTATAACCCATCTGCCGCAGATAGCTGTCAGGGCCGATTCCCATTATCTTGTCGAGAAGCGTGCCACTGAGGGCAGGACCGTATCCAGCGTCAGGAAGATAGACGGAGAGGATAGGGAAAAGGAAACCGCCCGTCTGCTTTCTGGCAGCACGAGCGGCATATCATTGGAGCACGCGAGAAGCTTACTTGAAGTTCAGCACTGAGTATGTTCTCAGGGCTGAATCCTTGCTGGCCTCCGGTTTCTTGTCTCCCTTGTAATATGGATAGATGATATTCTGGAGATCTCCGATCTCTGGCGTGAGCGCATTCGAATTGCTCTCATCCATCAGCTCGATTATATTCTCAGCGACTCTCTCTGTAAGACCTTCCTCCGCTACCTGTGCGGCAAGTGTCATGGCATAATCTGAGAGCATTGCGTTGAGAGCCTTGATGTCGGTATCGCGTCCACACTTCCTGACAAAGCCGAGCATGCTGCCGATAGTCTCGTGCTTCTCCGCCGCGGATGCGTCGCTGTGCGATGCAAAATATGATTTGATAAGCTTCAGCGTGAGCCCGAGATTCTCCAGCACAAGCGTATCGATCGGCATGAACCTTGTATTCTTCACAAGCATCGAGAAGTGCTTGATATCCGCAGCGAGGAGGGACAGCTCCGAGTATGCTGTTCCATTCATCGCCGTATCAATCCATGTAAATACCTCCGCAAGCATTCTGCCAGGGATATCCTGATTCGTGATGCGTATGCGCTGGATAGGCGTATTCGATTCATTGTTCTCTGAGATATAGAGGTTTATGCCGTTCTCAACAGAAGAGGAGGAGAGCACGGAGAATCTGAAAAGCTCGAGATTCACTGTGTCGATTATATCGCAGGAGAAGCTCTCCGAATCCATATCAAGATGGGAGAGTATGAATTTTCCATAGTCCTCCTTATAGGATGAAGGGGATGCGATGCTTCTGTTCAGGAAGAAGTAGAGTGCTGCCTCAACCTCTCCAGGAAGTCCCTTCATCTCCTCCTGGGCAATATTCATGCCATCGCCCATCCCCTTGATGTTCGACTTCGCCTTTCTGAGATCTGAGAGGAACGGATAGAGCAGGTCGCCTTTGTAGTATGGCTGGAACATGCGGATAGCATAGAGCGCATACTTTATATCCTGCCTGGGTTCGATGCCGGAAAGCTCAGCGAAGAAGAAGCCGCAGCTCGTGAAGGAGAAGTGCCTGCTCTTCATTCCTGAAAGGAGATGCGCAAGCTCGACATCATATGTCGACGCGAAGCTGAGCTTCTGGTGCAGAGATTCGATGAACGCTCTCATCGTTGTCTTTCCAGTGAACTCATCTCCAGCCATCCGGAGTATCTCAAGAGGTGTTATCTTATCGCCGAAGATCTTCTTTATCTCAGATGCGAAGATCTCATCAAGTCTGACTGCGAGGTTGTTCAGCCCGTTCCTGAGAGGTGTTCTCCATGCCTGGTTCCACCCCGGTTCGCTCCCTGTCGAGCATCCGCAGTCCTTATACCATCTTGATACGCCATGCGAGCATGACCAGCTGGTGCCGAGTCCTTCCTCTCCGGCATGGAGTTCCGCGTGGAGTACGGCAGGATGCTTCTCAAGGTATGAGCCATAGTTGTCCATCGTGAAGTCGCTGCGTTCCCCGACCTTCCTGATAAGAGCAGCAAGCGCCATGTCGCCATATGGCTCATGGTGACCATAGATCTCTCCATCGGTTGCTGTATGGATAAGAGGTCTCTTCTCCGTATCCCTGATTCCCTTGATAGTCTCATAGAGGTTATCAGCAGAGCGGAGCATATGTCCGAATGATATGCCCTCCGCAAGACCTGGATGGTAGAAGAACGCAGTTATCTCCTTGCCTGTCCTGCCTGTGAGGATATAAGGCTCCCAGTATGGGGCAGGCTTGCCCGATAGAGGCGTCACAGTGCCGCTTGAATTCTCGACAGCCTTGCACTGCCATGGAGAGAGCACAACGAACTTTATTCCTTCCTCTGCAAGAAGGTCTATGACATTGCCATTGATGCCTGCTTCTGGAAGCCACATGCCTTCCGGCCTTCTTGAGAATCTGTTCTCGAAATCCCTTGCACCCCATTCTATCTGGAGCCTGGCATCATCATACCTGTCCAGGGGGAGTATCGTATGATTGAACGCCTGAGCCATGGCATTGCCATGTCCGAGCCTCTCGATCGATGCCTTATCCGCTTCCTTCAGAAGCTCCAGCATCATAGGGTGCTCCTTCTGGATCCACGAGAGCAGGGTAGGTCCGAAGTTGAATGATATATATGAGAAATTATTCGTTATCGATATTATGCGTCCCTCTGGGGAAAGGTATCTTGAGTGCGCATTCGCCGAATAGCAGTCCTTGTATATCCTTTCGTTCCAGTCGAGATACGGTGCAGCAGAATCCTGCTTCGGAAGACATCCTGTGAAAGGGTTCTCCCTCGGTGGCTGATAGAAATGGCCATGCAGGATAAGTGAGGTCCTCTCTTCTTTCGTTTCCATGGCTGTTGATTCTATCATACAGACAGCATCTTGCATATAAGCGCAGAAAAGAGGAACTGGTGGCGCCAAAATCCCGATTTAGCGCTTAGATTGACAGAAAACCACCTTTTTCCTATGATGAAAACGCACAATAAAGGGGATGCGATGATACTAGTTAATATCGATTCGCTTTCCATGTCTGAGCTCAGGAATATCGCTCAGCAGGAAGGTATTCTGAATATTGACAAAATGGACAGAGAGGAGATTATCTCGGAGCTCAGGGATAAGTATGCCGATGATGACGATGAGCAGAACGAAATCGGCTCTGATTCCAATATGCGCTATCTTTCGGGTATAACCGATTACAGGGAAATCGATGAGTATGTGCCGGAACTTCCCGGCGTCGAGGAGCTTCCTGAGGTATATCCTGATACAGAGATACATCTCATGCTCAGAAGTTCTTCCTGGGCGTACTGTTACTGGCAGCTCTCACAGCTCGAGAGCGATCGTATTGCCGATGCCGGCGGATCGCTTTTCCTTGCTGTTAGGATAGTCCGTTATGGAGCAGAGGAATACTATGATATCCCTGTATCCCTTTCCGACAATGAATGGAATATAGGAATACCATATGGTGATGGCAGTGCATCCGTATCCCTTATCTCAGAGGTTGACGGCGAAAGGAAGATCCTTGCGTCATCCGGGACAATAGCCCTGATCGAATCCTACTGGCTTGAACACAGATGCGAGATGAAGGAGAGTGATTCCCTTTACAGATTGTATCTCTCGCTTATCACTACCAGGGAGGGACAGCTTGTGGAAAATCCCGTTGTCCAGGATATTGTTGAGTCTTTCAGAGAGGAGGATGCGGATCTATGAACAGGATAAACCTTATTCTTCATGCCCATCTCCCATATGTCCGCCATCTGGAGTATCCGAAGTTCCTTGAGGAGAACTGGCTTTTCGAATCCCTCAATGAATCATATATCCCCGGGCTGAGAATGCTCGAAAAGCTCGATTGCGAAGGGGTGGGGTACAGGCTCTCGATCTGTTTTTCCCCAACTCTCATCACGATGCTTACCGATGAGGCTCTCCAGCAGCGCTTCGTGGATTATATGAATCTTCGGATTGAGCTTGGTGAGAAGGAAGCAGCCAGGACCGAGCGCGAGGACCGGGAATGCCATGATATGGCTATACGATATCTGGAAGAGGCGAAAGCCAATCTTGAGATGTTCGAGTCATATGGCAGGAATATCCTGACAGGATACAAAGCCCTTGCGGACAAAGACCGGATAGAGCTCATAACCACAGCGGCGACGCATGCATATCTTCCTCTTTATAAGGATTATCCTACAGCGATCAAGGCCCAGATCGTTATGGGGCTTAGGACGCATAAGAGGGTTTTCGGGCAGAATGCAAGCGGTTTCTGGCTTCCTGAATGCGGGTATTATCCTGGGCTTGATCAGGTCCTTTCAGAGAATGGTGTATCATGGTGCCAGCTCGCTTCTCATTCGGTAATCACATCGCTTGATAAATCGGTATATGGCGGATATAAGCCGGTGCGGCTTCCATCGGGGCTTATCGGGTTCCCGAGGGATTGGAGCGTGACATCGCTTGTATGGTCCTCTGTGTCAGGATATCCATGCGATGGCGACTACCGTGATTTCTATAGGGATATCGGGTACTACATGCCGCTTGATTACGTCAGGCCTTATATACATGAGCCTGATGTCAGGGTCTTCACCGGATACAAGTACCATGCGATAACCGGCCGGACCGAGGAGAAGAGATTCTATTCCCCCGAGAAAGCCCAGGAGAAGGTAAGGCTCCATGTTGAGAATTTCCTTTACAGCATCAAGCGTAAGGGCATAATGATTGAGACGCTTGGGATTGAGGATCCCGTCTTCAATCTCTGCTTCGATGCAGAGCTCTTCGGCCACAGATGGTATGAAGGGATTTCTTTCCTTGAGGGCGTGCTCAGGGAGGGTTCCGCTTCTTCCGATTTCCAGTTCACGACGCCGACCTCTGTCATTCTTTCCGATGGTGTATGCGATAAGCTGCGTGTGAATGAATCCTCATGGGGTGCTGGCGGTTATTCCGATACCTGGCTCGATGGTTCCAATGCCTGGATATACAGGCATATCAGGAAGGCGATAGACAGAATGCAGGAGCTTACCCACAGATTCCCTGATCAGGGTTCCCTGAAGGGGAGGTTCCTCAATCAGGCCTCGCGTGAGGTGCTGCTGTCGATGGCTTCCGACTGGCCATGCATAATGCATGATAGAACAAGCGTTACATATGCTGAGAAGCGCCTGAGAAACCATCTTGGGTCGTTCAATGTCGTCTATTCCTCGATGTGCCGCAATACGGTCAATACGGAGTGGCTGATTAACGCCGAGCGACGCAATCAGATATTCCCCGATATGGACTACAATTTATTCGATCCTGATAAGATCGATGACTGATCAAGACCTCCCTCCGGGGAGGTTTTTCCATCTAATATTCCTCTTTCCGATTCTGTGATGGAAATCCCTTTTTGGAGGCCATGCTGGCCTTATATTTTTTACTCACATGAGTAATTATTTGCTTTTTTCAAGATTAATCTTGCTTATCTTCATGGCCTAGGGTAAAGTAGTGGCAGGAAATGGGATGAATTCCCATAGAATGGGTGGCAGTACAAATGCAGTTGCTTACAGGAATGTATAATGCAAGGTTCGACGAAAAAGGGCGTCTTTCCTTGCCGGCACGACTAAGGACCGCATTGGCTGCAGAGCAGGTTGTTATTCTTCCAGGACTGGATGAAAACCATCTGATGCTGATGACACCAGAGTATTTTGAGAAAGAGTTCTCCGGGCCGATTCTCTCATCCCCAATGGCTATGCTCGATAAAAAAAAGAGATCTCTTATCAGAAAGCTCATATCACCGGCACAGTATGTCGACATCGACAGCTCTGGAAGAATAAACATTCCTCTTAAAGACAGGGAAAAGTACTCCCTGCCTAATAAAGGCGAAGCTCTCCTTGTAGGGACAGGGTATGCAGTCGAGATCTGGAATCCGGAAGTATATCAGGGATTTCTGGATGACGAGCCTATAGCTGATCTCGCGCAGAGTCTATATGAGGAGAAGGAGTAATGGAAATAGATCATACGCCGGTAATGCCGGCTGAGGTGCTGGAGAACCTTCTCATCCCTCCAGGGCGCTCAGTAATGATCGATTGCACGACGGGGGAGGGCGGACACAGTTCGCTCTTCCTTTCGCACTATCCAGAGCTCTCAGTGATAGGCATTGACAGGGATGCGGAGATACAGAAGAAGGCTATTGAGCGCCTTTCCGCCTATGGTGATAGGTTCACTCCCGTCCTATCCTGGTTCAATGATTATCTTGCTTCGGCTGAGTCAGAGTCTGCCGATGCCATCCTATTCGATCTCGGGATATCGATGTTCCATTATGCCGAGAGCGGAAGAGGCTTCTCATTCAGGGGTGAAGAGGAGCTTGATATGAGGCTCGACAAGGATGGTGATATCTCAGCCCGGGATATTGTGAACGGCTACAGCGAGGAGAGCCTTGCTGATGTCATATACCGCTACGGGGAAGAGCGTTACTCCAGGCGTATTGCAAGGGCGATTGCTGAAAGGAGGAAGGAAAGACCTTTCGAGCTGTCGTCAGATCTGGCGGACGTGATCTTCCATGCGGTGCCTTCTTCCTACAGGTATGGGAGGATTCATCCTGCTACAAGGACGTTCCAGGCTCTGAGGATCGAGGTCAACAGGGAGCTTGATAGGATCTCTCCTGCGCTGGAAGAGGCAATAAGGGTGCTCCGCAAGGGTGGACGGATTGCTGTCATAACATTCCATTCCCTTGAGGACCGGATAGTGAAGTGGTTCTTCCGTGATAAGGCTTCGGGAGACAATCCTGAGATAAGGATACTGACGAAGAAGCCTATTATCCCATCGGAAGAGGAGATCGAGAGCAATCCGCCATCGAGAAGCTCGAAGCTCAGGGTGGTGGAGAAGGTGGTTTGAATGAAAGACTTGGAGATTCACGGGAACATAACAAGGCCGGTAAGGTGGCTGATCGTCGCGATGCTGTCTCTCGCATTCATCATCGCACTGGTACCTCTCTGGCAGATCGGAGTGGAAAGCACTGCTGCCAGGAATATCGCGAAGGCCAATGAGGATTTCAATGACCTTGATGCTGAAAGCCGGGCGCTCAGGGCGGCAATTGCCGCAGGTCTTCCTTCCGCAGATAAGGATGTCGTATACAGAGCGGGTTTAGCATATCGCTAAGTCTGTGGTATGATTATCCTGATATGCCGAGAATAAGCGGAAACAGCTATGATGATATGAGTTACAGAGTAAGCGGATCCGGGGGCGATGGCTCCGGATCGCTTTCTCCATTCACATTCCTCTGCGTTGTCCTGATCATAGCATTCTTCGGCCTTATAATTCTCTATTCCGCTTCCTTCCAGAAGGCGATAGACAACTCCCTTCCGCATTACTACTACTTCATCAGGCAGCTCGTCTCTGCAGGGTGTGCGCTTGCAGCAGGCCTGCTTCTGAGCATTGTCCCGATGGATTATATCAGAAGGGCCTATGTCCTATTTGTCCCGGTTTCGATAATCATCTCATCTGTATCGCTTTTCCCTGGGTTTTCAGATTCAGGCTATTTTGCTGTCGGCGGCTACAGGATTATCCATACCGGTTCATTTGCTCTCTTCGCATCGGTCTTCCTTGCATCCGGCTATATCCCCGATTCAGATGCCCTTGGCGGCGGAAGGATCCGTGATTTCGTGCTGTCGACGCTTGGTGTCATGGTTATGATGGTCCTGTCGCTCTTCTCTGCAGGCCTTTCATGGTATGTGATCATCGGCTTCACGGTTATAGCGATGCTCAGGGCGAAGCGGATAAGCTATCTGGCAATTGCTGTGTCATTTGCCGCGATGGCCGCTGCCGCTGTTGTATTCCTGTCCATATTCCCTGAGCTTATGGCCCCTGTCATGGCATCTGTAATGCCTGTTTCTGACGGGACTTTATACAGCCAGTCGCTCCTGAGGGCAGCTGAGGCGATAAGAATGGGAGGTATTGCCGGTATCGGTCTTGGAATGGGCAATACGGTCTCATCCCCCATAGATGATCAGGAAGGACTTTTCATCTTCGCATCCCTTGTCCGTGAGCTCGGGCTTTCCGGATGTCTTTTCATCATCATATTCTTCCTCCTTGTCCTGCTTATCGGGCTGAGGACCGCTTCAAGGGGAGCGAGGAAGGGTGATGAGCAGAGTGCGGCTCTTGCAATCGGGCTGACCCTGATGATAGTCCTCAAGGCTTTCATGAACATGCTCTATGTCACGGGCATCCTGCCTCTTCCAGGAATACTTCTTCCGTTCTTCAGCTATTCGCTCTCGGAAGAAGCGATGAACATCATCGCATCATGCATCCTCTACCGGCTCATATACATACTGGGAAGGAGGGACAATGCAAAGGCCTGAGAAGAGAATAGCCCTCCTTCTGATTCCCGGTATTCTTGTCATATCGCTGTATATGGCTGTCTCCTATCTGCCGGTGCTTACGATCAGGAGAATCGATGCAGGTGACTACCCGACAGCATCGATGGAGAGAATCCTTCTTCCGATGCTTGGAGGCTCATATCTCTCGGCTTCAAGGAATGCGGCAGCCGATGGGCTCATTTCCCTTCCTTATATAGATGATGTTACGATGAAGTATGAGAAGGGGACGCTCTTCGTTGATCCAGCATATAGAAGTGATGGCATTGTCCTTGTATCGGACAGCCGTGCTGCGATCATGTTCGGTGACGATGCCGAGGCTATAAGGATCGAGGATGTGTCCAGGCTCGGAGCAATCTATCCCGTCGTCGGCATCTCCGATTCATACCTTGAGTATGGCATGCTTCTCGGCTTTCCAGAGAGCATGGTAAGAGTTATCCGGCAGGGAGCGGATGCCAGCCGTTCCTCTCGCTTGATAACATGGATGGAATATGGCAATAATAGCTATATTAGTTCTCCTGTTCTGACTTTGACGATACCGGATCTGAATGCATCCGTCTCTGTAATGGAGACCGATGCCGCGTCAAGAATAGGCGAGAGCTTAGGTATTATCGCAGATGAGCATATGACTGGCGGATCAGAAGCGGTTCTGGGTTCGGAATCGCATTATGGTCTGTATAGCGATAGGCTTGTCAGGATGAAGAGGCAGTAGTAGCAATGGCAGCAGATAAGACTCTTGTTGGACTGGATATAGGCACAAGCTGGATCAGGTCGGTAATCGGATCGGTATCAAAGGATGGACAGCTGATGATTGAAGCAATCGCAGAGCGTCCATCCGAAGGTGTCAGGTCCGGTTCTGTTGTCAATATCGAGCAGACTCTTAAGGTGATCAGCTCCGTCATCTCCGATGCAGAGCTTCAGGCAGGTTCCGAGGTGTCATCGGTCATCCTCGGTGTCGGCGGTGATCATATCCGCGGCATACAGTCAAGCGGAGTCGTAGGAATCCAGTCGAAGGACCAGGAGATCAAGAGGGAGGATATAAGGAGATCGATTGATGTAGCACGTGCCCGCGATCTTCCGCAGGATACCGAGATACTCCATACGCTTGTCCAGGATTTCCAGGTCGATAGCCGCTCCGGCATAAAGGATCCTATCGATATGCTCGGTCACAGGCTTGATACAAGAGTCCTTCTTGTAACAGGGGCATCCTCAATCTGCCAGAATCTACGCAAGTGCGTGCAGAAGGCGGGGCTCCAGGTCCAGCGCATGGTTCTGCAGCCGCTTGCAGACAGCGAGGTCGTTCTCGGAATGGATGAGAAGGAGATGGGTGCGATTGTCATCAATATCGGATCAGGTACGACCAACATGATTGCGTACGTGCAGGGGGCTCCTGTATATGCAGGCGGAATCTCCCTCGGCAGCGATAATGTCACGGGGGATATCGCATACATGCTCCAGCTTCCGCGCTCTGCGGCTGAATCGATAAAGATCTCCGATGGCTGCTGCCATACACCTTCCGTTGCTGACGGCGAGATGATCATTACTCCGGCAGTAGGAGGCAAGCCGCCTATCAGATTCCCGAAGAAGGAGCTTGCGAAGCTGATTGAGCCTAGGATGGCTGAGATCTTTTCGATGCTCTACGGGGAGCTTGAGAAGAATGAGATTTCCGGAACATTCGGTGCTGGCGTGGTCCTTGTCGGCGGCGGTTCACTGCTTTCTGGCGCCACGGAGCTCGCATCCGAGATATTCAGAATGCCGGCACGTCTTGGCTTTCCTGAAGCAATCAACGGGCTTGACAGGATGTATATCGATCCAAGGTACTCGACACTCCTTGGGCTGATGAAGATAGAAGCGAAGAAGTACCGGGACAATCCGTCGATCGGGAATTCCGGAAAGGATAAGGAAGGATTCGGCGGAAAGCTCAAGGGCTTTCTTGGAAGACTGTTTTAAGGAGCGATTATGGATTTTGATATATTTGATATCGAAGATGCTGCAGCAGCAGAACAGTCGGCTCCGACAATCATAAAGGTCGTCGGTGTAGGTGGTGGCGGCGGGAATGCCGTCAACCGCATGATTGCGTCAGGTCTGAAGAAGGTCTCATTCGTTGCGCTGAATACGGATGTCCAGGCGCTTCAGCGGTCCAATGCACAGACGAGAATCGCGATAGGCAAGGAGCTTACCGGCGGTCTTGGTGCAGGCGGTGTCCCTGAGATAGGTGAGAAGGCTGCGCTTGAGTCCAAGGATGATATCCGTGCAGAGCTTGAGAATGCCGATATGGTATTCATCACGGCTGGAATGGGCGGAGGAACAGGCACAGGAGCAGCGGCCGTCGTTGCAGAGATTGCAAAGTCATGCGGTGCGCTCACTGTAGCTGTAGTTACAACGCCTTTCGCCTTCGAGGGAAAGAAGAAGCTCATCCTTGCCCAGCAGGGTATCGACAGACTCCGTAAGCAGGTCGATACGCTTATCCTCATCCCTAACCAGCATCTTCTGAAGGTGGTTGAGAACAATACCCCGATAAAGCAGGCCTTCCTCATCGCTGACAGCGCGCTCCTCCAGTCTGTCCAGGGTATCTCCGATCTGATAACGGAGCCTGGTGAGATCAATATCGATTTCGCTGATGTGAAGACAATAATGAAGGGAAAGGGCGATGCGCTTATCGGTCTTGGCTTCGGAGAGGGTGCCAACAGGGCCGTCGATGCGGCGAAGCTCGCTATCAGCAACCCGCTTCTTGAGAACGCAAGCATCGAAGGTGCGAAGTCCGTGCTTGTCAATCTTGCTGGAGGCGATAACCTTACGCTCCAGGAGTATCAGGATGTCGTTGAGCTCATTACAGCCAACTGCGCAGAGGATGCGCTCATCATCGCAGGCCAGAGCTATAATCAGTCACTTGGGGACAGAATCAAAGTAACTGTCGTCGCGACAGGCTTTGAGATGAAGCCAGAGGTCAAGACAGAGTTCAATCCCGATACGGAGGTCTTCAGGAGGAAGCCTGAGGAGGAAGTCCCTCAGAAACCAGCTGCAAGGGAACCTGAGCCAGAGCCCGTTCCTGAGAAGAAGGCCCCGCAGGAGAAGCAGAGCGCGGATCCTGCAGCGATTACTGTCAACAGATGGCAGGATCTCCAGCAGCAGCTCGGCAAGAGATCGCAGGCATCGAACGACTATTCAATCCCTGCAGTTCTCAGGTACTCGCGGCACGACGATGACGACAGATGAGCAGAAGGCCCTTCTTAAGGGATTCTCTGATTTCATAATCTTTGAGCGGCGCCTCTCGGATAAAACCCGGGAGGTCTACTCTTCTGAGGCGTCCAGGTTCCTTTCATATCTCGATGAAAACTGTATAGATCTGTACGCTTCATCCGCTGATGATATAGAGCGCTATCTCATAGCAAGGAGAAGATCCGACGGGGTCGAGGAGAGAACGGAGGGAAGGATACTCTCGTCACTCCGGTCATTCTACCTCTTTCTAATCTCCCATAGTGCGTTATCGGAGAATCCTGCATCGCTTGTGGAGAAGCCTAAGGAGAATGCACATCTTCCCAGGATCATAAGCGAGAGCGATGTCGATAGGCTTCTCTCCTCCTTTCCTTCAGATGATCCGCTTTCCGTCAGGGACTACACGCTCTTTGAGCTCATATACTCATCAGGGATGAGGATATCAGAGGCAGTTGCGCTTGATGTCTCATCATTCCATCCTGATGAGGGGACGATAGCCGTTATCGGCAAGCGCGATAAAGAGAGGCTTGTATTCATCGGAGATATAGCTAAGGAAGCCCTTGTCTATTATCTCTCGGCAATCCGTCCAGGGCTTCTTTCAGGCCATCAGAATGAGAAGGCGCTCTTCCTGAACCGAAGAGGAGGAAGGCTGACAAGACAGGCTGCCCATAAGCGTTTCCATGAGGCTGCAGGAAGGCTAGGCCTTGATGCAACAATCCATACCCTCCGCCATTCATTCGCGACACATATGCTTGAGCATGGAGCGGACATAAGATCTGTGCAGGAGATGCTCGGCCATAGCGATGTGAGGACAACCCAGATATATACCCATATGAATACCGGTTCGATTCTCGCTTTCTTCGACAAATTCTCACCACTTTCAGATCCTGATTGGCAGGAATAGGGACTCAGCGCGTATATATTTCATGGAGATATTTCATGATTTCAGCCTGCTCTTTCCCGATGATATGAGGGCAGAGCTTCTTCGAGCGGAGGATGATGGCATTGGTTTTGCCCTTATCGATTCAATCCCTGTCTTCTACAGGGGAGTCCTTCCTAAGGATAAGTGTGTTCTTCTTGTCTCTTTCCTCTCATCTGAGAGAGTTCTCTGCGATATGTACGTCTCTGCCTTGGAGGCAGCTTCGTCAGGGATTGATATTGTATCGATAGGAGACAGAGGAGGAATGCTTTCCGTCATACGCGGAGCGGAGGATGGGGAGGGCCGGATACATATGGTCATATCGGAGGGAATGAGAAGCTACGAAAAAAACTATGGATGGAAGCTCAGGAAGATACTCCTTACTGGCGGCAGCGTGATAAGCCCTCTTCTCTGGGGCCGCGATGAAGGCCTTGCCAGAAGCATAGCGCTTTCGCTGTCCTCCTCGGCCATAATGGCAGCAGGCGGGAAAAGGCTTCCTGGAACCCATCCGCTTATTACTGCCATAGACATGGGGCTCGACGCTGCCGTGCTCCGCTCCTCTCTGACAGAGGAGGCTATGAGGAATATCGTGAGGGAAGGATGCCCCGCAGTCGGGTCATACTCCTCCTTCGTTGAGTATCCCCAGGCAATAGCATACCCCTCTGAGAATGGTTATTATGGATTCCACGGCTCACGATTCGGTATAATGAGGATGCAATGGGATTAGCAGAGGATTTCCTTTCGTATATCGGTGACATAAGGGGACTGTCGGATAATACCGTCACGAACTATGGAATAGATCTGAGGCACTGGCTTTCCTGGATGGAGAAGGCAGGGCTTGATGAGCAATCATTCACGCGCGATGATGCGCTCTCATATGCTCGTGAGCTGATGAGCGAGTTCTCGGAGAGGTCAGTGCTCCGCAAGCTTACTGCGATCAGAACCTACTATGGCTATCTCATCAGAAGGGGTATAGCCTCATCCGATCCATTCAGCGGGATATCGCTGAGGATGAAGGAACGCAGGCTTCCTTCCGTCTTGACAGAGGAGGAGGTGAGGGAGCTTCTCGCCGTTCCACGGCATGGGTATATGGACGAGAGGGACCATATGCTCTTCCTCCTGATCTACAACTCAGGCATGAGGATTTCAGAGGCGCTGTCGGTGGATGCCACGGATTTCGATTTCCCGCATCGCAGGATCCTGATACGCGGAAAGGGCGATAAGGAGCGTTTCGTCTTCTTCTCGGAATCAACGGAGCAGGAGATAAAGGAGTATATACCGTGCCTCGAGGCATTCAGACGGGAGAAGAATGGCGATCCCGATGCTTTCTTCCTTGGCAGCAAAGGAGGACGGTTGCCCTTATCGAGCGCGCATATTATCTTTGAAAAGTATAGAAAGATGCTTGGATGGCAGAAGGAGTTCACACCGCATACGCTCCGCCATTCATTCGCAACGCACCTGATGGACCGCGGTGCTGACATCAGGCTGGTACAGGAGCTGCTGGGGCATGAGAGCATCTCCACGACCCAGATCTATACCCATGTCTCGCGCCAGAGGCTCAGGAATGTCTATGAGATGGCGCATCCTCATGCAAAGGAGAAGTGAATGAGTATCCATGGCACGACAATATGCCTTGTAAGGAAGAATGGCCAGGTTGCCATCGCTGGTGATGGACAGGCAACGCAGAGCGAAGGCGGTGTCGTCATGAAGGGAAACTGCCGCAAGGTCAGACGTATCTATGATGGCAGGATAATAGTCGGATTCGCCGGGGCTACAGCCGATGCATTCACGCTCTTCGAGCTGTTTGAATCGAAGCTGAGGCAGTACAACGGCGATCTTACAAGATCGGCTGTCGAGCTTGCAAAGGAGTGGAGGACGGACAAGACGCTGAGGAATCTCAATGCGATGATCCTTACATCCGATGGCGATAAGGCATTTCTTATCACGGGCGCAGGCGATGTGCTTGAGCCTGAGTATGATGCTGCGGGAATAGGATCTGGCGGAAGCTATGCGCTTGCGGCGGCCAGGGCCTATCTCGATGCCGGTGCTGATATGTCAGCAGAGGAGATCGCAAGGAAAAGCGTATCGATCGCTGCGGATATCTGCATATATACCAACCACAATATAATCACAGAGGTGCAGGATGCCAGATAACAGGAAAAAACTTGATGATATGGTTCCTTCCGAGATCGTGAGGAGCCTTGATGAATATGTAGTCGGCCAGGATGAGGCTAAGCGGACAATCGCTATTGCAATCCGCAACAGGGTGCGCCGCAAGAGGCTTCCTGAGGATGTCAGGGATGAGGTCTCTCCGAAGAATATACTGATGATCGGTCCTACCGGTGTCGGAAAGACGGAGATCGCAAGAAGGATTGCGAAGCTTGCCAATGCACCTTTTATCAAAGTAGAGGCAACGAAGTATACCGAAGTAGGCTATGTAGGACGCGATGTTGAGTCGATGGTTCGCGATCTTGCTGCCGCATCGCTCTCAATGGTCAGGGAGGAGATGGCAGGGCAGAAGGAGGAGGAAGTCGAGAGACGCGTCGAGGAGAGGCTTCTCGATCTCCTGCTTCCTGCTGTATCGAAGGACAGCTCCACGGACATCGCAGCATCGGATACGAGGGAGAAGTTCCGCACGATGCTGAGAAATGGCGTATTCGATGAGAAGGAAGTCGAGATGCCCGTTGATATGAAGGCGCATCTAGGGTTCGAGGTCATGGGCTCCAGCGGAAGCATGGAGGATATCCAGCAGGCGCTGAATTCCCTCGGCAGCATGTTCTCGACAGCCGGAAGGCAGAAGACAAGGAAGCTTTCCGTGAAGAGGGCGAGGGAGATCCTCCATGAGGAGGAGATGGATAAGGTCATCGATCCGGATAAGGCTGTCGATGAGGCGATAGAGAGGGCTGAGGAGATGGGAATCATCTTCATCGATGAGATCGATAAGGTCGCATCGCGCAACAGCACTTCCAATTCCGATGTTTCCCGCGAGGGTGTCCAGCGCGATATCCTCCCGATTGTCGAGGGAACGAAGGTCTCGACAAAATGGGGTGTTGTTGATACGACGAACATCCTCTTCATCGCAGCTGGTGCATTCTCATTTGCCAAGCCCTCCGATCTCATCCCGGAGCTCCAGGGCAGATTCCCGCTCCGTGTCGAGCTGAACGATCTCTCAGGCGAGGATTTCTACAGGATTCTTACCGAGCCTCAGAATGCCATCACGAAGCAGTACAAGGCACTGCTGTCCACAGAGGGTGTGGAGGTGGAGTTCGCGGACGAGGCACTCAGAGAGATTGCTGATATCGCATACGAGGTGAACCAGTCGAATGACAATATAGGTGCAAGAAGGCTCTACACCGTGATGGAGAAGCTTCTTGAGGAGCTTGCATTCTCTGCCGATGAGCTTTCTGGACAGAGAATCGAGATTACGAAGGACTATGTCAGGCAGCGTCTTTCGGGAATTGTTGAGAACCAGGATCTTTCAAAGTATATTCTCTGATATATGCAGTACTACACCGTTGTCGCTGAAAGCTATGAGAGTGCTCTCAATAAAGCCCGTGAGCTCTATGGGAATGATATCCGCATAAACTCGCGCCGTGATTACTATACGCGTGGCGGGCTTTTCACCCGCCGCGAGCCTCGGTGCGAGATTGTCTGCTATCTTGCAGAGGGAACTGGGAAAAAGAAGAAGGTCACCGATGAGAAGGATATGTCCGAGTTCGAGAAGGAGGCAAGGACTCCCAATCCGTCATCCCTTTCCAGAAGCGAGCGTCTCGATACGGAGATATACCGTGAGAAGGAGATGTCCGATGCGGAGAAGGAGGCAAGGAGGCTTCTTGAGGCCAATCACATCACGGAGCCTCTTTTTTCCAAGCTTCTCGAGAACCTTCCTGAGGACAAGGATCCCAGGATTGTGCTTCCAGACAGGATAATCTCCCTTTCAGGCGTGGACTATACAAGACAGGTCCATCCGAAGCGCTTCGTCGTCTTCATCGGCCCAACCGGGTCGGGAAAGACCACGACACTTGCGAAGACTGCGTATCTCTATGCCAAGAGCGGAAAGCGTGTTGCGGTGATATCGCTCGATACATACAGGGTAGGGGCGTATGAGCAGATAAAGGCGTTCGGCGATGCCCTCTCAATCCCTGTTGCAATGGCCGGTGCCGAGGATGAGCTTGTATCGGCCTATGAATCCTTCTCATGGAAGGATGTGATTTTTATCGATACGATGGGGCTTTCCCCGAAGGATCAGGAGCTAAACCTCAGGCTTCGCGCTCTCCTTGGCGTTCTCGATAAGGACAGAACGGATTTCATCCTCACTGTCTCTGCCTCGATGAAGGAGGAGGATGCCATGGAGCAGTTCACATCATACTCAGAGTTCGGGATTTCATCGCTTGCCGTAACAAAGCTCGATGAGACTGAGACGATAGGGAACGTGCTCTCATTTTCATACAAGACTTCCACCCCGATAATGCTCTTCACAGATGGCCAGAAGGTTCCTGATGACATAAAGAAGGCCTCATCCGCCCTGATTCTTGAGTATCTCAAGGGTTTCGGACTTGATATGAAGGGCTACAGGTCACAGGTCTCGGATATCTCCTGAAGGATCTCATCGCTCATATCATCTGCTGCGATAAGGAATGGACCCATCGGTACAGCATTTTCAGGTGGCGCTGACATCTCTTTTCTGTATATCGTGCCCTCTGCCCCTGTTACAGTGAGCACCAGCTCATTGATATCGCTGTCGCCGATGCCTGTTATTGCAGCAATCGAACCGTCTTCAAGGTATATTGCCGTTCTTCCTGGAAGAGAGAGGGATGAAAGCTTGTACTGCATCTCCTGGTCGATTGTCAGCATGACCGTCGCACCTGTCACGCTGTCCTTGCCGGGTGTCGGCAGAGGTGATAGGAAGCTGTCCATCGTCTTCTCTATCCCGGAAATCCCATGGAGATTCTCATCCGTTCTGCCGATGAACGGAAACGATGCCTCCGGAACGAGTAGTTTTCTTCTTTCGACATATGAGAATGCAAGGGCGTCATCCAGTCCGTTTTCCCCTATGGAAGCCACAATCTCCTCACTTTCCTCTATGGAAGGAATTGACGTGATGGCGATGAATGAAGCGCCGTTGTCGATTCTGTTCTCTATCGATATTGCATTCTCGCTTGTATATCCGGAGATGAATGAGGCAAGTATAGATGATGGAGTGCCATCGTCTTTGATAAGAAAGCCATAGTCCGGAGCCTGGAGCGCAAGGATTTCTCCGTTCCTGTCAATGATACTGCCCCTGATCATTACCTCTGGCAGCTCAGGATCCCTGTATCCAGAGCTCCCTGGGGCTGAGATGATGAGAATGATGCGCAGTATAGTCAGCGCAGCCATTATGGTAATCAGGATGCCAGCAAGCAGCCCGGGCTTATTGCCATTTTCGTTCATAGCTATTTATAATAGTCACCGGTTTAAGGATTGTCGATAGTATGGGCAGAAACAGTTATGATGATATGCTTCCGGAAGGGTACAGGGAGAAACGCTCTGGAAACAGGGGAACTTCGCTTATCATTGCCTTTATCGGCGTCCTAATCACACTGATCGCTATTGTGATCTATCTTATGTTCACCCCTCACAGCGATGGGAATGAGGATGCATCATCAGGAGTCAGTGCTGTCAGCTTCGATGTAGAGGAGCCGGCAATGCTTGCCAATGAGGCTCCTGCGCTCCGCCACTCCTCACAGAGCCCTTCATCCGATTCGGCTGCTGTAAGCAAGGATGTGCCTGGATACAGTGTGAGCGAGTATGTTGTCCAGGATGGCGATACGCTTGAATCGATAGCTGAAGCTTCGGGGATAACTGCCGATACGATAGTCAATTTCAATGGAATAAGGAATCTCAATACCATCGCCCCCGGTTCCTCCATCAGGATACCTGATACCGATGGCTACTGGTATACAGCTGCAGCGGGCGATACGGCTGCATCGATAGCAGCATCCTGCTGCCCTGACATTACGGGGGAGGAGCTTCTTGCTTTCAATGGAGTCAGTTCGGTATCTGCAGGGGAGAGACTGTTCATCCCTGTACCGGAGTCGGCTGAATGGGTCGATTCCGCATTTGCTCTTCCTCTTGAGGGTGGAACGATTACCAGGCGCTTCAATTCAATATACAATGGCGAGCAGCTCAAGGGCATCGTGATTGCAGGCGCTCCCGGCTCGGCTGTGACAGCCGCTGCCGATGGCAAGGTGCAGGATTTCCCGAACGATCCCGATTATGGCAAAGGGCTTGTCATCTACCATGAAGGCGGCTATGTGACGGAGTACTATGGCCTCGAGACGATAATGGTAGGAACGGGCCGCTCGGTAACAAAAGGAGAGACGATAGGATCGATAGGCACAAGCAATACCTATTTCGATGGTTCACCTGCCGTATTCTTCTGTGTCAGACAGTCTGGAATAGCATTGGATCCTGAGTCCGTCCTCTGATATCATCAACCCATAGAATATGAGCTATAGTTCGGTTTTCCGCTTCCTCGCATTCATAATGCTTTTCATCTCGCTCGTGATGCTCATTCCTATGGGCCTTGCCCTGCATTATGGCGAGGATGATGCCTTTCTTGGCTACGTGCTCACGATTGTCCTTATGGTTCTATCTGCTGTGTTCATCCTGAATATCGCAGTAAGCGAAGGTGGAATGAGGATAGGTCCGAAGGAATCGATGCTGATTGTATCGCTTACATGGGTCGTGATGGCGGCTTTCGGTGCGCTTCCGATGTATGCAGCAGGGGATGGGCTCTCATACTCCAAATGTTTTTTTGAGATAATGTCTGGATTCACGACAGCTGGAGCGACGGTGCTTGTGGATATAGAGGCGCTCGACCGTTCAATAATATTCTGGAGAAGTCTTACAAGCTGGCTCGGAGGGATGGGTGTCGTAGTCCTCTTCATTGCCGTCCTTCCTATCTTCGGTCTGAGCGGGAATACGCTCTTCGGTGCCGAATCCGTGGGAGCGACGAAATCCAAGTTCATGCCTACTATCCGCGGTACTGCTGTTGCCCTTTGGTCATTCTACGTCGGGTTGTCCGCAGCCCAGACTCTGATGCTGATGACTGCAGGGCTGGATCCATTCAACGCTGTGACTGTGATGTTCGGGACGATGGGCGCCGCGGGATTCGCTCCTCTGAATGCCTCCATTGGTGGATATGGGAACGATGCAGTTGAGTGGATATGCGTACTTTTCATGTTTCTTGCAGGATGCAACTTCACGCTCTTCTTCTATGCTATAAAGAGGAATTTCAGGAAGATTGCCAGGAACGGCGAGTTCCGCATGTATTTCATGATAATCCTATTCTCCATAATGGCAGTCATGGTCCAGCTGTTCCTTTCCGGTACATACAGAACACTGTCTGAATCCCTCAGGGCTGCTGCTTTCCATGTCGTGTCGATGATGACCACGACAGGCTATGTCACCGATGATTTCAATATGTGGCCCATGTTCTCACAGATGATACTCATCGTCGTGTGCTTCATAGGCGCATGCTCAGGATCCGCAGGTGGAGGAATGAAGGTCGTCCGTATAGGTATTCTGCTGCGTCTTGCCCGCAATTCGATGCTCAAGCGCATCCATCCCAGCTCTGTATCATCGATACAGCTTGGAAACACCTACTATGATACATACACAGCTCTTTCCATAGCAGGCTATGCAGGGTGCTATTTTCTCTCACTCTTCGCAGGATCCGTTGTTATATCGCTCACGGGCTTTGATTTCCTTACATGTTTCTCATCGGTATTCCTATGCCTAGGCAATCTTGGTACCGGGATAGGGGGACTTGGATCATCGTTCAATTTCAGCATCTTCCCAGAGTGGAGTCTCTGGGTATTCTCTTTCCTGATGCTTGTAGGAAGGCTTGAGTTCTACACCGTCTATTCGCTATTCACGAGGATGTTCTGGAAGAGATAGCCCTGTTTCTGGATAGGAGAACAGAGAGACTGCGTGCTGGTTATGTGGAATCTGTAGAATCTGTGTATTTCATATTTTCCGATTGTGCGATTCTGCTCTGTTCAAGGATAATGCTATCGGGATGAGAGACAGCACAATGCGTTAGGAGGTATATTCATGAAACGGAGACTATTGGCTGTATTCATCACATTGGCAATCATTCCTATGGCTGCGACTGCAGCTCCTTTCTTCCAGATAGGACCGCTCGTCTCATACAACAGAACAGTGGTTGAGATGCAGGAGACAATGGAAGGGGATGAGGCCTGGAATATCGATAACTTCTCATTCGGTGCAGATATCCGTGTTAACCCTCTGAAATATCTAAGCATTGATATCCCAGTGACGCTTGGATTCGGAAGCCACGGAGGAATAAGCATCGCATTGATTCCTACTGTGAATGTCAATATCCCTATAACAGGTCTGTTCGATCTCGCGATAGGTGTCGGTCCGCAGTTCGATTTCCAGTATGTAGGCGACCGCAATGATTGGACGATGAATGGATTGCCGATGGATAATGCAGGTGATGCCTTCGCCCAGTCAAAGCTGGCATACAGAGCAGGTGCTACATTCAATCTTGCCTTCCTGAGTATCGGCATCAATGCTATACTCCCATGCAGAACATCATTCAGCGAAGGTGGCTGGGATGTTATAAACCCGATGTGGGAATCAACAAGGGTATCTGCGGTTGTTCTCTTCAATTTTGGCTGATTACGTAGACCCTGATCCAAGGCAGCTGAGACGATAAGGCGGATTGAATCCGCCTTTCTCTTTCATCACTGCATCGCCAATGCGCGATTGGAATAATTGTTTTTCGAAACAGGAACAGATACGAAGCGAAGAAGATAGGAAAGCGGCCTCCACGGATAATCCACGGGGCCGCTCGATTTAACAGTTTACTGCATTATAAGTTCTTGCCGCAGCAATGTTTATACTTCCTGCCGCTCCCGCAGGGGCATGGGTCGTTGCGTCCTACTTTCGGCTGGGAACGCACATATGTCGTGCCCTGAGCCTGGGAGGCTGCTGTGACGTTTGTCCGTACCTCGCCCCTTGGAACGCTTGATAGGACAGAGGAAGGGGAGTGGTGTGTCGCTTCAATCCTAGGCTGTCCTGCAGGTCTCTGCTGCCTTGGCTGGAGTGAGACACGGACTGCGTTGACAGTCCTGCATACAGCTTCTGTTATGCTCTCGATCATCTCATCGAAAGCATCCGATGCTGTATTCTTGTATTCGACAAGAGGATTCTTCTGCGCATAGCTCATGAGCGATGCCGCCTCCCTGAGATCCTCAAGCGCATCAAGATGGTCAACCCATCTCTTATCGATATTCTTCAGATAGATGAAGCGTATGAATGCGTTGAATCCTTCCTTGCCGACCTTGCTCTCCTTATCACGGAGATTGCTCTCCATGAATTTCTTAAGATCTTCCCTGTTATTCTCCATTCCTTCAGGCGGTCTGATGGAGAAGAGCCTCTGGAAATCCTCAGCAAAGCGTGATGCATCGCCATCGGCATCCTCATATGCATTGTCGATCAGCACATTGGTATTCTCGATTATCCTTTCAATAAGATCATCTGCAGCGAGAATCTTATCGCGCTCGGAATAGATGAAATTCCTCTGCTCATTAAGCACATCATCGTATTCAAGAAGCCTCTTTCTTATCTCGAAGTTACGCTGCTCAACGCGCTTCTGCGCATTCTCGATTGCATTGTCGAGCATCTTATGCTGGATAGGTTCTCCATCCTTGAGACCAAGCTTTCCAATCATCTCCCTGAGGCCTTCCTTTGCAAAGAGCCTCATGAGAGGATCATCGAGAGCAACATAGAACTGGCTCATGCCAGGATCTCCCTGCCTTCCGGCCCTTCCTCTGAGCTGATTGTCGATACGCCTGGATTCATGGCGCTCTGAGCCGATTATATAGAGACCTCCAAGGGATTTCACTTTCTCATATGCCTTTCTGTACTCCGGCATGATCTCCTGGACAGCCTTGCGGAGATCCTCTGGGGAGGCCTCGGTACCGACCTTCTTCATCGCGATATGCTCCGGCGATCCTCCCAGCTTGATATCCGTACCGCGTCCAGCCATGTTCGTAGCAATCGTGACAGCGCCCTCGGCACCGGCTTCGCCTATGATGTAAGCCTCCCTGGCATGGTTCTTCGCATTGAGGACCTCATGCCTGATGCCTTCCCTCGTAAGAAGCCTTGAGAGCCTTTCGCTCTTCTCGATAGATGTCGTACCAATGAGAATTGGCTGGCCGGTTGCATGTATTCTCTTCACATCCTTGACGATTGCATTGTACTTGAACTCCTCGCTGTAGAACGTGAGATCGGGAAGGTCCTTCCTCTGGACTGGCAGATTTGTCGGGATGACAACGACATCGATGTTGTAGATCTGCTTGAATTCCGTTGCCTCTGTATCGGCAGTACCGGTCATGCCGGAGATCTTGTCATACATCCTGAAGAAGTTCTGGAATGTGATTGTGGCGAATGTCCTGGACTGGCCCCTTACGCTCACATTCTCCTTTGCCTCTATAGCCTGATGAAGTCCTTCTGAGTAGCGGCGCCCGGGAAGTACACGGCCTGTGAACTCATCAACGATCTGGACCTCTCCATCCTTCACGATGTAGTCGGTATCCCTTTTGTACATATATTCAGCGCGGACAGCCTGTGTCACGTAGTGCACGAGCTCGAAGTTCGCATCATCATACAGGGAATATACAGTAGAGCCATCTTCTGCAGAGGATGGCTGGAGCGCTCCTGCTTTCCTCAGAAGCTCCTCCATGTGCGTCATTCCCTGCTTTGTGAATGTGACCTTCTTTCCCTTCTCATCGAGCTTGAAGTCTCCCTTCTCGTCGAATGCCGCATAGACCTCCCTGTCGAGCTTGTCTATAGCGCTGAGCTCGTAGTAATCACCGGTCTCAGGATCCTTCTCACACTCCTTAAGGAACGGAACGATGCTCTTTGCGGCCCTCACCTTAGGGGTATCATCTTCGGCCTGGCCCGATATGATAAGAGGAGTCCTTGCCTCATCAATAAGGATTGAATCGATCTCATCGACGATGCAGAAGTGATGCGTCTGCTGGCACTTTGCCTGGAGCGATCCCTTCATGTTGTCGCGGAGGTAATCGAAGCCGAACTCATTGTTCGTTCCGTAGGTTATATCGGCTTTATAGGCTTCCTTCTTCCTCGCTTCATCCTGACCTGGGAATACAACGCCAGTCGTGAGGCCAAGGAAGGAGTAGACCCTGCCCATCCATTCGGCATCCCTCCCTGCGAGGTAGTCGTTGACGGTGACGACATGCACACCCTTTCCCTCAAGGGCATTGAGATATGCTGCAGGGACCGATGTGAGGGTCTTTCCCTCTCCAGTCTTCATTTCAAGTATAGATCCCTGATGAAGTACAATCGCTCCCATGATCTGGACATCATAGTGCTTCTCACCAAGTGTCCTTCCTGCCGCCTCGCGTGCAAGCGCATAGGCCTTCGGCAGAAGATCGTCAAGCGTCTTCCTGCCGCTCTGCACCTCGTCCTTCCACTCTGCGGTTATGCGGGGGAAGTCCTCGTCCCTGAGCGATTCAGCCCAGCTGTACTCGGCTTTGACCTTATCGACAAGAGGCTGGAGCCTCTTCATATCCTTGTCATGCTTTGTGCCTCCGAAGAGTGCTGCGAGAAAATTTGCCATATCGATAATGAATATAATACCGAAGCGCCTTGAATGTGTAGTGCGATGCCAAAACATCCTTTTTCTGCTATCATCGCTGTATGGATTGGAGTTTTACTATCGGATCGCTCACGTTCGGCGTTCTGGACATAGCGGTCGTTGTCATCGTCCTTATCGGGGCAATATCGGGATGCATAACAGGATTCAGCAGATCGGCTGCAAGGCTCATTGGCTTTGTCCTTGCGATTCCCGTATCGCTTCTCTTCACCAAGACCGCTGCTGAGGCCCTGGCAGCTGCATCGGGTTTCAGCTATATGATCTGTTCTCTCATAGCCTTTGTGGGGGTTGCGCTTCTTGTGTACATAATCCTCTGCATCTTCGGAAGCCAGCTTGCGAATGTTCTCAGTGCTTCCAGCGCTCTCCATGCGCTCGATTCGATCCTAGGCTTCATCTGGGGCCTTGTAGGGTCTGCGGTGACACTCTCGATAATCCTCATGATACTTAACTACCAGCCCTTCATCGATTTCTCCGGACTGACGAAGAGCAGCCTTGTCATCAGCGACATCATAGAGCCGCTCTTCCCATCTGTCCTTGGTATCATAAGCGGAGTATCGGATGGCATTTGAGCATCTGAGGGCAATCCAGCCGCGGATGGCTGATGAGCTCGATAGGACTGCCAGGGATGGTATGATGCCTCAGTCCGTGCTCTTCTCTGGCGTTCCCGGATCAGGGCGACTCACAGCAGCTCTGGAAGAGGCTTTCTCCCTGACAGGGGAGAATGAGGAGCTTCTATCATCGGAGCGCATCGCATACTTTGCATCGAGGCCGTTCAGGCCTGAGCTCAGAGCCGCATCGGAGCTCTTTCTACGCCAGAGGAATGACTTCTCGAGGCGTTTCTTCATCAGGACTGTCAGAAGGATTCTTCTTCAGTATCATAGCTCGATAGCTTCCCTCCATAAGGAGAGCGCAGGGGTGAAGTCCCGGCTCGATATCATGGAGGGGGAAAAGACCGTATTCGCTGCAGCATCTGCGGCAGATGAGCTTCTGCTGTCCATTGAAAGAAGCGGGGAATACGATGGCAGTGTGATAGAGAAGACCGTTGAAGCAATTTCCCAGCTTATGACCGATTCCGTGCTTGCTGTCGGCAAGAAGACCGCAGGTGCGACAATCGATGAGATACGCGCAATACAGGACTGGCTTTCCGAGGGAACAGAGGAGAAGGCTGTTATATTCGAGAATGCCGAAGACTATACGGAAGGTGCGAAGAACAGCCTCCTGAAGCTCCTTGAGGAGCCTCCTCAGCATGCCCATCTCATCCTTGTCTCCGCGCATCCAGGGAGACTTCTTGAGACAATCCTTTCCAGGGTCAGGAAGTTCACATTCCCTGAGCTTACTCCAGAGGCTGTCTCAGTGTTCATCGCGCGCTGTTTCATGATCCATGGCAGATTCTCCTCATTCGATGAGTTCTTCTTCCGTGAAGGCTCAGGAGAGGATGAGAAGAGTGCGATGGATGGATATATAAGCGATTATGCTTCCGCTCTCACAGAAGGACGCCGTCTTTCTGATGAGAGGGAGGAGGAAATCTTCTCTGGCCTGGAGCGCATGGATGGATTCAGGTACTTCAGGGAGAGGGTTGTATCATCATTGCAGGATGGACTTTTATCGGGGAAGATTGCCCCTGGCCGTGCTGCTTTGATATGGAGAGCGCTTTCCTCTTCGCTCGATTCTGCCGATACTTATAATATGAGCATCAGGCACGCGCTCGATCTTGCGCTCAGGGAGGTTGCAGATGTCAGATAAGCTTCTCAGAAAGGTCCTTGAGGATTTCTCCTCCGTTCCTGAGGACGAGATCATACGTCTTGTCACAGAGGCCCTTGATGAGAACAGTGAGCTCCGGGGCATCTTCGATTCTCTTCCTGAAGGGCATATCCTCGTAGGCGGGGACCATAAGGTGCTTCTTGCATCCAGATCTGTATCGCTTCTGCTTCCATCCGATAGGAGGGGGCGTATAAGGGAAGGAAGATCGATCGATGATGCGATAATCGACAGGGATGCAAAGACATTCCTGATGGATGTGCTTTCAGGAAGAGAGAAGCCGGAGCCAAAGGATTTTGCATTCCAGCATGGTGATGAGATGAGGATTGTGAGGGTCTCCTTCCAGAGTATTCCTATCGGTGAATCCACCCTTACTGATATCGTTGTGAAGGATATAACCGAGGATATACGCAAGGAGACCAGGCTCAGACGTTCCGAGTCCCTTGCATCAATGACGACCATGGCTGCAGGCATTGCCCATGAGATCAAGAATCCCCTCGCTGCGATGAAGATCCATCTCCAGCTTCTGAGAAAGGCATTCAGAAGCAAGGGAAGCCTTACAGAGGAGATGGCCGAGCGCTATCTCTCTGTATTGGACGAGGAGATAGACCATCTCAATACAATTGCTGTGGACTTCCTTTTTGCTGTCAGGCCCATGGATATAGAGCTGATGCTCGGCTCGATAAACGATGTGATCATGGATCTTGTCACATTCCTTTCACCGGAGGCTGATGAGAAGAGGATTGAGGTTAGGACAGATCTTGAGAAGTTTCTCCCGCGCGTTGAGCTCGATGCGCGCTATATGCGTCAGAGCCTTCTGAATATCGTTGAGAATGCATTCTCTGCTATGCCTGGAGGCGGTACGCTCACGATCTCCACAAAGCTTACAGGAGACTATGTCACGCTCTGCATAAGGGATACAGGAACTGGAATCGATCCAGAGCATCTTGAGAAGATATTCGAGCCTTACTTCACGACGAAGGCCTCCGGGACAGGTTTGGGGCTCACTGTTGTCTACAAGGTCATCAAGGAGCACCATGGGGATATCTTCGTCTCATCGGAGATGGGAAAGGGCACGGTGTTCACTATAAAGCTTCCGGTTCCGCAGAGCCAGAGGAAAGCGCTTGAGGATAAGGAGGATGGAAATGGCTTCACTATTGATCGCTGATGATGAGAAGAACATACGCTCAGGCCTTGAGCTCGCTTTCGAGGATGAGGGATATACTGTCGTAACGGCAGCTGATGGAAAGGAAGCCTGGGATAAGCTCCAGAAGAATGCCATAGATCTTGTCATAACCGATCTCAGGATGCCTGAGATGGATGGCTATGAGCTGCTTAAGAGGATATCTGCAGCATATCCAACGCTTCCTGTCATTGTCCTTACAGGGCATGGGACGATAGAGACAGCTGTCGAGACGATGCGCGATGGCGCTGTTGATTTCTTCACCAAGCCTGTTGATATCGACAAGCTCTTGCTTGTCGTGAAGAAGACGATAGCGGCATCATCGCTTGCTGAGCAGAACAGGAAGCTCGCAGAAGAGATAGAGAAGCTGAGGAAGCAGCAGGGCTATGGTAAGATCATCGGCAAGTCGGGGAAGATCGCAGCGCTGATGCAGACTGTATCCCAGGTCGCTCCGACAAGGGCTACGGTGCTCATAACAGGTGAGTCAGGAACTGGCAAGGAGCTGGTTGCTGATGCTATCCAGTCGCTCTCAACCCGTTCAGACAAGCCATTCATCAAGGTCCATTGCGCATCGCTTTCCCAGTCGCTTCTCGAGGATGAGCTCTTCGGGCATGAGAAGGGCGCATTCACCGGTGCTGTAGCGCAGAAGAAGGGCAGGTTCGAGCTTGCAGATACGGGAACGCTCTTTCTGGATGAGATCGGTGAGATCGATGCAGCGACGCAGGTGAAGCTTCTGCGTGTCCTGCAGGAGAGGCAGTTCGAGCGTGTAGGAGGGGAGAAGACCCTTACTGTCGATGTAAGGGTAATCTGCGCTACGAACAGGGATCTCAGGAAAGAGGTGGAGCTTGGCAATTTCCGCGAGGATCTCTATTACAGGCTCAATGTCGTGCATGTCGAAGTTCCTCCTCTCCGTGAGAGGAAGGAGGATATCGAGCTGCTGTCCGCATCATTCCTCAGCACATTCAACCGTGAGGATGGACGGAAGATAGAGGGCTTTACCCCGGCTGCAAGGAAGGCCATGTTCTCATACTCATGGCCGGGAAACGTAAGAGAGCTCAGGAATACTGTCGAGGCAGCTGTCGTTCTGTCGCGGTCGAATGTCATCGATATCGATGATCTTCCGCCACAGCTCAGGGAGACGAATGGCGAGAGCTCAATCTCATTCTCTCTTCCTGTGACAATGGAGGAGGCTGAGAAGGGCCTCATACTTGAGACGATCTCGTTCTGCAAGGGAAACAAGACAAAGGCAGCTGATCTTCTTGGAATAGGAAGGAAGACTCTTCATCGCAAGCTGGCCCAATACACGGGAGAAGCAGAAGATGCTTGATATGTCAGAGGTCTTCGCACATGGAGGACTTCTCGACAATGCCTTGCCATCGTATTCCTACAGGGAAGGGCAGTATGGCATGGCGGAGCTCGTGACAAAGGCTTTCAGCGAGGGCAGGCATGCCGTTATAGAGGCTGGGACGGGTACGGGCAAGAGCTTTGCGTATCTTGCACCGATCATGGCATCTCTGGCCGAGGACAAGTCCAGACGCTTTGTCGTTGCTACAAGCACGATACCGCTTGAGAAGCAGCTGTATGAGAAGGATATACCATTCCTGAAGGAGGCTCTCTCCTCGGATATCGAGGTGGCTGTGCTCTATGGGAGGGCGAACTACCTCTGCATGAGGAAGTACAGAGAGGCAGGGGACGCCGGGAATGATGCGAATGCATCGCTCTTTGCAGAGTGGGTTGAATCGACCGATTCAGGTGCCCGTGCAGATATCCACGATCCACGGATCGCAAGGCTGTTCCCTCCACTTGCTTCGGATGACAAAGACTGTGCCAGCTTCCGCTGCCCGTTCTATCAGGAGTGCTTCTTCTACAATGCACGGAGAAGGACTGAGAAGGCCGATCTCATCGTCACGAACCACCATATACTGCTTTATGATGCGAAGTACAGGGCCGAATCCGATAAGGATTTCAGCGATGATGCGGTACTGCCATCGTATCAGTATGCCGTGATCGATGAGGCTCACCATATCGAGAAGGAAGCTACGGAGATATTCTCAGAGGCGTTCTCGTCTCGTCTTGTATCACGCTATCTTGACTATATGACTCGCCATGAGCGGCGCTTCGGCTCTGCATCGATCCTGGATTTCCTCTCCACGGAGGAGAAGGTAAGAGGAACCGGCAAGAGTATCGCTGAGAGCATTGCCCATATAAGAACGCTGCTTATAAGGTTCGATGAGGATCTCTCATCGATGATGGAGGAGTACAGAGGCAAGGAGTCCGATGTCCTCTTCCTCCCTGATTTCTACCAGCGCTTCGGAGAGAAGATCAGGGATTCCGAGTGGCTTGGGGAGGAATTGAGGAAGATAGAGCAGACTGTCTATGATGGATACAGCGAGAATCCGAGCGAGAGCAATGTGACGGCGCTTGAGCTTCTCATGAGATACGCCTCGGTCCTCTCCTCATTCGGCAGTACGCTCACGACGTGGATGCGCTTCTCGGACTGGGATGGCAGGATTCCATATGCTGTATCATATCAGGATGGGAAATACGAGATCAGGATCTCTCCTATGGATACGGGGCCTGTCCTCTCGAAGTTCCTTCTTTCGAACCTTGAATCGGTCATCTATTCCTCTGCGACATTGTCCGTAAACGGCGGTTTCCAGTACTTTGAGGAACGGTCTGGGCTGAAGGAGGAGAAGGAGAGGGTTCTCTCTGGCATATTCCCATCTCCATTCGAGTACAGGAAGAATCTCATGCTTCTTCTTCCCCATGATGGTGTTTCGTTCCATAAGGACAGGAGTGCGGAGTACTCTGGGTATGTTGCGGAGGCTGTCTATGAGGCGATAAACGCAGCAGGCGGCGGTGCTCTCGTACTCTTCACTTCCAAGGATATGATGAACAGTGTCTATTCAAGGCTGCGAGGCAGGATCGATGACCTTATGAAGCAGGATGATGCAGCGCTACGCTCCTCGCTTCTCTCTGCGTTCTGCTCCAGGGAGGACAGCTCGCTTCTTGCTCTCTCATCGTTCTGGGAAGGTATAGATGCGCCAGGGCGCACGCTGCGCCTCGTCATAATCGTGAAGCTCCCATTCTCCGTTCCGACAGCTCCGATAGAGGCTGCGAGATCGATGAATATCGAGAAGAAAGGTGGAAGGGTATTTTTTGAGATGTCGCTTCCTGAAGCCACGCTGAAGCTGAAGCAGGGCCTTGGGAGGCTTATAAGGAGCGAAGAGGACAGGGGAGTTGTCCTCATTCTCGATAATAGGATACTATCCCATGGATATGGACGCGTTATGCTAAGCTCCCTTCCCGAGTGCTATATCCCGGAGGATGCATCGCTTGGGAATATTGCGTCGAAGATCGAACGCTTCCTGTACTGAGGCTTATATGGACAAGAGGGGAAAAACATTCAACAAACTTGGATTGCTGCTGCTGATCCTGACAGCATGTCCTGCTTTGCTCTATCTCGCATTCCCTCTTCCCGGAGACGCGCTGAGAAGACTCGATCTCCAGCCGGCTTTTCTTTCCGTTCCTGCGATAGTGTTCTTCATGCTCTCTGCAGTAATGCTTCCAAAAGGGAACGGCAGGCCGTTTTCCTGGCGGACAAGACTGATGTCCCTCTCGTTCATATCGATCACCTGCTACTATATCGTGTGGGTATTCTATCTGATGGGCCGTGTAGGTTCGCTCACGGTCTTCCTTCTCGGTCTCTTTCCTGTGCTCTCGATGCTCTTTGCAGCATTCGACAGGAGGAGCATTGCATCGGCCGTGCTGTCAATCCTTTCAGGGATTCTCCTGCTTGTATCGATGATAATCTGATGCAGAAAAACCGCCGGTATCAACCAGCGGTTCTATAGCATCAGAGCCAGGGAAATCACTCTACGATTGCAAGGATGTCTGAGTAGCTGAGAATGAGATAGTCCTCGCCGTTGTCCTTGATCTGTGTTCCGGCATACTTGTCATGGACGATCTGCTGTCCAGCCTTCACCTTGATTGTCTCATCATCGCCTACTGCGATGACTGTTGCGATCTGTGTCTTCTCCTGAGCTGTCTGCGGAATGTAGATTCCGGATGCTGTCTTCTCCTCGGTCTCCTTAGCCTTTACAAGAACTCTGTCACCAAGCGGTATGATCTTCATTTTGCTTCACCTCTGTGTTTTTTATTGAAATCCTTCCGGATCACTAATGGAATATACTTATCAATCGATGAAACGGCAAGTATCGATTAAGGGAATATCATCCGAGCTTCATGATTTCCACACAAAACTATTAACTTTTCCGGAATACTTATTATATTCATAGCGTAGGTGATAGCTATGGATGCGCTGAGTATCGTATATCTTAAGAGAGGAAACATGGAAGCGAAGGCCAGGAAGTACAGGGAGGCCTTCGAGGATTATTCCGCGTCATTCCTTTCAAGGCTTACAGGAATCGATATGACGCTTGAGTTCGTATCATTCTACAGATACCAGCTCCTTTCATACCTTAAGGCAAAGCCTGTGTTCACGCTTTCCCTCCCTGAAGGGGATATGGTTACCGACCTCATCGCAGATGCATACAGATCATTCCTTGATGCGGTGGATAACTCCCCGTTCAATGTTACGGGAGAGGGGAGAAAGCACCTTCTGGAATCGGTAAGCATAGTCTTTCCGTGGCAGAATGACACAGAAGAGCTGCCTGAGAGCACCTGAGTGTCATAATGATACTGTTTCCAGTGCCCCGTACCTTAGTGTGTCATCCTGACCCATAATTCTTTCTCTCTACATAAACAAGATTTGTATTTAATTATTTATACTATAAAAAAATATTCTAATTGGCATGCTTTCTGCGAATGGTTAGTGTAATGCAATTCATGCAGGAGGTAACGCCATGGAAGCAAGAAATACAGAGATGATGGAAAACGACAATGAGATCCTTTCCGTATATCTCAGGGAAATAAACAGGATTCCGCTTCTCTCATATGACGAGGAGTATGAGCTTGCTCTCAAGGCGAAGGCCGGGGACAAGGCTGCAAGGGACAGAATCATAAATGCGAACCTCAGATTCGTTGTATCGGTAGCGAAGAAATTCCGCGGTAATGGGCTTCCCCTTTCCGATCTCATCGATGAAGGGAATATCGGGCTGATAACAGCTCTTGATAAATTCGAGCCGGAGAAGGGCTACCATTTCATCTCATACGCAGTATGGTGGATCAGGCAGTCTATCATGAAGGCTATATCGGAGAAATCAAGGGCTGTGCGCCTTCCGCTCAATAGGTCCAATGAGCTTATTCAGATCCAGAAGGCACAGAAGAGCCTTATGCATGAGATGGAGAAGACAGCTCCTACAGCTGAGGAGATTGCAGACCTGACGGGTCTCGACAGGAAGCTGGTGGATGATCTTCTCTCAATCAGCCAGGACATTGTATCGTTCGACAGCCCTGTAAGGAAGGATGATGAGAGCGATTCGACCTTCGGTGATTTCATCGAGGATGAGGCTGACGGTCCTGAGACCCAGGTCATCGACAGCTCACTGAAGGATGAGGTCCAGGGTATTCTTTCCGTGCTCACCGATAAGGAGAGGGCGATCATAATCAAGCGTTTCGGGCTTGACGGCTCCGAGCCTAAGTCCCTCAAGGAGATAGGTGAGGGCTATGGCCTGACAAAGGAAAGGATCAGGCAGATTGAGAAGAGAGCTCTCGAGAAGCTCAGGAATGCTTCAGAGAAGAAGGATCTCAGAGCCTTCAGCGTTGCTTAATCATAGCAGACACATGGTTCTTTATTGCTTCAAATGATTCCTCGGAGATGACGTGCTCGATGCGGCACGCATCTTCCTGGGCAGTCTCCGGATCGACACCGATCCTCTCAAGGTATTCCGTAAGAAGCTGATGCCGCTCATAGATTGTCTCTGCGATTTTCCTGCCTGGCTCCAGAAGACGTATCGAACCGGTATCGGGATTGATTGTTATATAGCCATTGGAGCTAAGGGTCTTCATGGCTCTGCTGACGCTCGGCTTTGAGAATCCCATCTCCTGCGCTATATCAATTGCTCTCACGATTTCATACTTCTCAGACAGCCTGAGAATTGTCTCAAGATACATCTCACCTGATTCATGGAGTGTCATTGGCTTCTACCTCAGTATATATCATACAATATAATTATTGATTTTTCTGCAATAAAATGGAACAATGTTTCATTTGGAATCGATAATTATCTATATATTCAGAAATTATGAATGCGATATTAACACGAAATTGTTGACCAAGAGTTCTCTCCGGATTACCATTGCCCTGTATTAACTATTAGGAAGTAAAGCATGGCAGGTAAGAAAAAGTATGTGTATTTCTTCGGCGATGGTAAGGCCGAAGGCAGTGCTGACATGAAGGGGCTTCTCGGGGGGAAGGGAGCCAATCTTGCGGATATGACATCGATCGGGCTTCCGGTTCCTCCTGGATTCACGATCACGACAGAGGCATGTGCCTACTGGGACAAGCATAATGCATATCCAGAGGGAATGAAGGAAGAGGTCCTGGAGAATCTCAGGAAACTTGAGAAGATGATGGGCGCAAAGCTCGGAGACAAGGAGAATCCTCTTCTTGTATCGGTCCGCTCAGGCGCTGCACAGTCGATGCCAGGCATGATGGATACTGTTCTCAATCTTGGTCTGAATCCTGATTCGCTTCAGGCTCTTATAAAGAAGACAGGCAATGAGCGCTTCGCATGGGACAGCTACCGCCGTTTCATCCAGATGTTCGGTGATGTTGTAATGGGTGTTCCTCATGAGAAGTTCGAGTATGCTCTCCAGGCTGTGAAGGATGAGAACGGCAAGCACTTCGATACAGAGCTCGATGTCGAGAATCTCAAGGATGTCATCAGGCGCTACCATATTATCTACAAGAAGGCTACAGGCGAGGATTTCCCGACCGATCCGGAGTACCAGCTCTTCAAGACAATCGATGCTGTATTCAGGTCATGGAACAATGACAGGGCTATCAAGTACAGGCTCATGAATGATATCAGGGGACTTCTTGGAACAGCTGTAAATGTCCAGTCAATGGTCTTCGGAAATATGGGAGACACATCGGGAACAGGTGTTGCCTTTACCCGTGACCCATCAACAGGCGAGAATCAGTTCTATGGCGAGTACCTCATGAATGCCCAGGGCGAGGATGTCGTTGCAGGCATAAGGACGCCGCAGAAGATAGATACTCTGCTCCGTGTGAATCCCGATGTCTATAAGCAGCTCTGCGGTATTCGCGATATACTCGAGAAGCACTACCATGATATGCAGGATATAGAGTTCACAATCCAGGAAGGAAAGCTCTATATGCTCCAGACGAGGAATGGAAAGAGGACGATCTTCGCATGGCTCAGGAGCCAGGTGGAGATGGTTGAGGAGGGTCTTATCGACAAGAAGACCGCTGTCTCCCGCGTTCCTGCTTCAGAGTTCAACAAGCTCTTTGCTCCGATTCTCGATACATCCTACATCCGCGAGCTCTCGCTCAAGGAGGCAACACATGGCCTCAATGCATCCCCAGGAGGTGCATGCGGAGAGATCTACTTCACAGCAAAGGATGCAGAGGAAGCATCTGCTATGGGCAAGGATGTTCTCCTTGTAAGAACAGAGACATCTCCTGAGGATATCGGGGGAATGGCTGTCTCCAAGGGAATCATAACCTGCCGCGGCGGTATGACAAGCCATGCAGCCGTTGTTGCTAGAGGCATGGGATGCCCATGTGTTTCCGGCTGTGGCGATATCCACATCGATGAGATAAAGAAGACGCTTGAGATCAATGGCCAGAAGCTCTCTGAGGGCGACTATATGTCAATCGACGGATTCACGGGAGCCGTATACGCACAGAAGATTCCTGTAAAGCCTTCTGAGATCATGCAGGTTCTCGAGGGTACGATGAATGCATCAGAGTCTGTGCTGTATCAGAACTACTCGAAGTTCATGGGCTATGTGAGCGAGCTGAAGACGATGGCTGTGCGCACAAACGCTGACACACCTGCTGATGCTCATCATGCTGTCCAGCTTGGAGCAGAGGGCGTAGGTCTCTGCCGCACCGAGCATATGTTCTTCGGAGGCAAGAGAATCATATCGATGAGGAAGATGATCCTTGCCGATACCTATGGTGAAAGGCAGATTGCTCTCTCGGAGCTTCTTCCGATGCAGAGAGAGGATTTCATCGGTATCTTCCGCGAGCTTCAGGGACTTCCGGTTACGATCCGTCTCCTTGATCCTCCTCTCCATGAGTTCCTCCCGAATGACCATACATCGCGTCATGAGATGGCTCTCCAGCTTGGAACGACTGTCGAGACGATCTCCAAGAAGATCAATGCGCTCCAGGAGTTCAACCCGATGCTCGGTTTCCGCGGATGCCGTCTTGCTATCGTATACCCAGAGATCCTTGAGATGCAGGTCAGGGCAATCATCGAGGCTGCGATAACAGTAAAGAGACAGGGCGTCAAGGTCCATCCAGAGATCATGATTCCGCTTGTAGGTATCTACAAGGAGTTCCAGTTCTGCCGTGAGCATGCTGAGAAGGTCATCGCAAAGGTATTCGAGGAGCAGGGACTCAAGGTCGATTACAAGATCGGTACAATGGTTGAGGTTCCTCGCGCTGCAATCACAGCAGATGAGATTGCAAAGGATGCTGAGTTCTTCTCATTCGGTACAAACGATCTTACTCAGATGACATGCGGATTCTCACGTGATGATGCTGCATCATTCCTCACGCACTACGTCAATGACCCGGATAAGCAGTTCTATGCTTATGATCCGTTCCAGACCATCGATTTCGATGGAGTGGGTAAGCTCATCAAGATGGCTGTAGGTCTTGGACGCGGCGTAAGGCCTGGAATGAAGATGGGTATCTGCGGAGAGCATGGCGGAGATCCGAAGTCGATTGCCTTCTGCCAGTCAGTAGGTCTTGACTATGTTTCCTGCTCACCGTTCAGAGTGCCTATCGCACGTCTTGCAGCAGCTCAGGCAGCAATAGCTGAAGAGAAGTAAGCAAGAGAGATCTAAGAGCAATTACAGAGGCTTGTCTTAACCGGCAGGCCTCTTTTCTATTTAAAGATGAATCATCTTCAGGGTATATTATCTCTATGAGTTCCGCTGATAATATCAGGCTTAGAGGTAAGAATATAGGGCCATTTGAATCATTTGATATAATGATTCCTTCTGTCACGCTTATAGCAGGTGAGAATGGAACAGGTAAATCAACAATCTCCAAAAGCCTCTATATGCTTCTGAATGCAAACAGGAACATAGAAGCTCTGATTGAGAATGAGAGGAAGGATCTTTTTAAAAACTTAAAATCAGATCAGGGGTATCCCTATTCTCCTAATTTTCTATCGGAAAATATTCTTGGGTATCAAATGGAATTTAATAGAGCTTTTTTCAAAACTCAGGTCTACAATGAAAAGCTGCATGAATATGCAGAATGCGGGTCTTTGAGGTCTCGGTA
>CALXMP010000012.1 GCA_944389505.1 uncultured Spirochaetaceae bacterium | reverse complement strand
GCTTTTAGCTGCCGGCAGGTGACGGCCCCTTATAGGGGGATTTAAAGCCACCGGCTGGGCCGGTGGTCATTACTATAAATTTTCATTTACAAGGCCTTCAACATGGGTTCTTGTGCCTATACGGACGAACTGCAGATATACCACTTCTCTACCCTCCGGTTTTATGAGGGAAATTATGGAATCCAAAACGTTGTACAAAATATATCACGATAAAGATTGTAGAATAAGCTTATGTTAAATTATTATTGAAAATTATTTATCGTCTATAATCCAGCATTTGAATCAGATTGATTTTTAGATAATTTTTTGTAAACCATATATATATAGTATCTCAATATCATTTCATGTTTTCCATGATACAATTATTCCTACATGGAGGAAAATCATGAAATCAACATGTAAAGTAAATCATAGGTTAAATCTATGTAAAATAACTGAAGTCGTATTGCTTTGCATATTAGCTATTTTGGTATCATCATGCAGACAGATAATCGTTCCCATTCCGCCATTCTGGGAAGATGGAGAAGATTCAACTGAGACAGGTAAATGGAATGAATACTTCCCTGAGGGAAATGGAAGCGTCAGCAATCCATACATCATTTCCGATCAAGCCGGAATCGAACAGATAGCTAGACTTGTTAATGATGGAATGACAACATTTGAAGGTATTGTATTTCAAGTTGAAAATCCCATTACACTTACAAATCATAATCCGATAGGAACAAAAGGACCAAGTGCATTCCAGGGGACATTCAGAGGTCCTTCACCTGAAAATAAGACTAAAATATCTATCTCCTATGAAGATGATATCAATACGTTCGTAGGAATTTTTGGCGGTCTTGGAACAGGGGCTCTGATTGAGAATATTGAAGTCAGTGGTAATATCAATAATAAAAAGATAACACCGGAAAATCACTCTACCCCTTCCGCAGGTTTAATTGCAGGTAATATGCAGGATGGAGCTGTCATCCAGAATTGTGAAGTATCGGGTTCCGTCAAAGCTCAAAGAGCCGGAGGCATCGCGGGTGAAATGGAAGGTGGCAGCATCCTCCATTGTGTAAACAATGCAACAGTATTAGGTCTCGATGCACCTGATGAGGGAGGAACCTATGCAGGAGGAATTACAGGATCTGCAGCTGAAGGTCATTGCAGGATTGAATTCTGCATCAATCAAGGAGCTGTATCATCAGAAACTGGCTCAACAACCGGTGGCATAGTCGGATCGGCAGAGAATGGAACATACATATGAATGTGACAACAATGGAAGCATCAAAGGTAAGATTCGTTCTGGTGGCATTGCGGGAACACTTACAGATTCAACCATTGAGAACTGCATTAATCTCAAGTCCATTGATGCTTTTACAGAAGGAACATATACAAATTCTGGAATTATTGGTGGCTTAGTTGGCAGAGCTTCAAATTCATCGATAATCAATTCATCAAATGAAGGGAATTTGGAATTCTCTGGCTATTCAAACATTGGAGGTATTGCTGGAACAGCAAGTAATACATCTATAAGTGAAACAACAAATAAGGGTAATATTACAGGAGATTTTATTGTAGGTGGTATAGTTGGAACTGCAGATAACGGAACAAATATCTCCGGTACAACAGATACAGATACAAACGTCGGGTCTGTTTCTGGAATCTCGTATCATATTGGAGGAATAGCGGGAAGATTGAAAGGAGCAACAATCAGCAATGTTATAAACAGTGGAGATATAAAAGGAACAGAAAGAGCTTATCAAATCGGAGGACTTGTAGGTTGTGCGTATACAGGATCTTCAATAATATCTTCGTGGAACCACGGAGCAGTTACAATTACTCACAACTCAAATACAACATATGCAGCCCCTGGTGGAATAGTTGGCATATTGCAAAATTCTGAAATTAAAAACGGAGGTTCAACAGGAAAAGTATCTACAAATGCTTGTAGTGCTTCGGCTATTGCAGGCATTCTCAAAGACGAAGAAGAATTTGCTAAGAGTATAATTTCAGGCGTTGTAATCAATGGAGATATTTCTAGCAACTATCCTGGTGGTGCTATTGGATACCTTCAGAGTTCAGGCGCAACTCTTCAGGGATTAACTTTCACAGATGATTTAAAAATAGAAAATATCGATAAAATAATAGGTAAAATTATAGGTTTGGTAGCTGCTCCGCAAAGTATTACGATTGAAAATTGTTATATAAATGATAATAAGATATCAGACGACAATCCTATTACAAAAGAGCATATTGGCTCGGGAATTAGTTATCTCACAATTACTTATCTATGATACGGAAATAACCTCACAGTAGAATGGGCTTCCGATGCTAACTCGGAAGCTTTACTTTTATCCAAAGAATTGAGCGAATTTGGAAAAAGTAATATTTTATATAGCAACTTAAATTTCGAGGACAATCTTGATTACCAAGCGTTTTATAATTGTTTTTATTATTCTTGCACTTTTTTCTTTTTCTTCATGTTCTCCTGTAACAGGAAATGATAATTCTGGTACAAATAATTCCGAAAATCCTTCTGAACCGGAAAATCCTTCTGAACCGGAAAATCCTTCTGAGCCAGTAGATCCTTCTGAGCCAGTAGATCCTTCTGAGCCAGTAGATCCTTCTGAGCCAGTAGATCCTTCTGAGCCTTCTACTTCAAATTCATCGAGTGATATCATTTCTCTCCTATCTGAAAGCATTCCTACTGTTGATAAATCAAGCAAAAACTACTTTGGAGAGGAGTTGTTTTCAAGTACAGAGAATGGTTTTACTTTCCTATACGACAGGCTTACTAATCGAGGAACATATGAAGGTGTTGCTACAATAAATATTGAAAGGAATATTTCTGGAACGTTTTATTTTGACAGTAACTTGGTATCTGTGGAAAGTATAGCGATAAGTCCAAAATTAACAGATCCTAATGCGATTGCATTCGCAACAAATTCTATTCGTGCAGAAATCAGTTCTATTAATCCGCAATCAATAAAAGAAGATGCAAAACCGGTGAAATTTCATCATAAATGGATATATGAAACACCTACATCGGAAGGAGAAATCGAAAAGCTTGAAACAAGTAATGGTGTGTATAATGTAAATGCTGTTCTTCGCATTCTTGAAAGCGGTCAAACATATTTTCTGTCACTCAACAGACAGAATCTTCTATCCTGTCATGATTTGAAAACCATAACTGAATTGCCGTCTATCTCTTCTGCGAATAGTCTCTGCACAAGCATCAATGAAATAACAGGTGATATTACAGCAGAAGCTAAGAAACGAGCGGAATCCGCATTGATTGATTTTGTTTCCAAAAATTTCCCCCAACTTTAATCCGAAAGGCTCCCTAGAACAGAGAGCCTATCTTGTGTTGGCTGAAAATAAGTTATAGCGATCTCATCACGAATTCTTCTGACAGTGACTTCCAGACCCTTGCAGTAATCTCCTTCGGGTTCCCGTTTCTGTCGAGAATTCTTGTTCCTAGAACTTCGAAATAATATGTTCCACCTGATGTTGTATCAGAATCCGGAAGCATCGAAGTATACATAGGAATCCCGTCATTTACTTTGTTTCCATCGTCATAAAGTATGAATTTGCTGGTATTATCTTGCTGCCCTAAGAACAATGCCATATGCTTCTCTTCCTCTGACACATCGGCATCATTCGAACAAGACATATCGAATTGATTATCAAGGATAGTCAATGTTGCTGTATACCCAAGTGCCTCACTAAGCTGTCCGATACGTTCAAATTTGACAGGACGGGAACTCGTTACTGTATTATTTGTGAAAACCACAGTTTTCATCGAAACTACTAAAGGCTCACCAGAATAACTGGGTTTCCCTGACCTCATCCATATAGGATTGGAATTATTGGAGGAGTTGAATGTTCCCACATCTTGATACCCATTGAGATATTCGTTGAACGTGCAGCCATTGAAAACAAGATTATCCGCCGGTGAATAGCCTACAACAAGTCCGTTAAAGATACAGTTTTCGAATCTGATTGAATCAAGATAGCTCCACGGGGATGTATAGTTCTGGATTCCAAAGCTTACGACATTATTGAATACAACATTCTCAAAAGTCACGCTGCTGTTTCCAGGAATGAGCATATAGATAACAGAGCCGTTGATGTTATCAATACTAGAATATCCGTTCGAGCTTGAATTAATTGTCCCGTCCTTGAAAATAAATGTATATTCACCCTTCTCCGCTGGTTCTGCGTTATATCTGTTAAGAGGTTCTATATCACCGCCTGGCAATCGTCCGATAAGAAGTCCATTCCCTTTATATCCTGAATTATGCTCTTCATATTCGATATCTGAATAATCCAGGTTTCCCAGCGCTACCTCGACAATCTTGCCCTTGGCATTTTCAAGGGTCACTTTTTCATTGAATTCATCCAATGATGAATAGAACAGATTATGACAGTAGATACATTCATTTGGATAATCTCCGAATGCATGCGGAATCTTTGCCAGAATATCCGTCTTCTCTTTCCCGCACACAGAGCATACATATACATCTTCGCCCGTTTCCATGCATGTCGGTTCTTTATGGGATTCAAGTTCCCATGTATGACCTGCATAGCATGGCCCAAGAACAACCCATAATGGAAGATCACCCAAAGGATTATTATTGCACGATGCTCCTGCAGCAAGAACAATTGCCAATACCGCAAAAAGCTTGATCTGTCTCTTCATTTATCCCTCCTGTGGCATATCAATACACCTGTGAATATACCCCCCCCCGGGTATTTGTCAAGATTTGGTTCTCATTTACTCCATTGAATTAAAAATCAGAAATTTTCTATTGCAAAATACTTAACTCGTTTTATGATTTAACTGAGTTAATTAATAAAAGGAGTTTATTAATGCCATTTATCCTATCTCAGAAAGGATCAAACGAGAACGATCTGATGCTTCATAATAGATCGGCCTTAGTAAAGTATCTGATGAAGAACGGTGCATGCCCAAGGACAGAACTTGCAAAGGCTATGAATCTTACGCAGGCATCAATCTCGAAGATCGTCAACAATCTCATAGATGAAGGGGTAGTTCTTGAAAAGTCTTCTGAGAAGAATCTAAATGGCAAACGCGTCATTCCAATAGCGTTAAATGAAAGCGGCGTGCAGTTTATTGGAATCAGGATCACGTGGACTTCTGCCCTTTTTGGCGTATTCTCTCTTAAAGGTGTCTGTTCTCATTATGAGACAAAAGAGATTTCACTTCATGACAGATATGAGGATGCGATACATATCATAAGCGACACAATCAATAGGCTTGTCTTTGAATATCCCAATATCATATCAGCTGGAGCTTCTGTTCCAAGTCCTTATGTCGGGAAATCGGGAAGCATCCTGTATACGGCTGATGGGAAGGATGAACTTATAAGCATAGCGAAGGAAATCCGTGAGAACTCAAACATTCCTATTTATTTCAAGAACGATGCAAAAGCTGGTGCCTTGGCTGAATGGTGGTTCGGGAATCATGACTGCAATGTCCTTTTCCATCTTCTTGCAGGTGACCATCTTCATTCAAGCCTTATCATCAATGATGAACCGGTTGTTGGAGCTTTTGGTATTGCTGGTGAAATCGGCGAGAATATCATATTCGATGAAGAGAAAGGCATATATTCCAGGCTGAATGACTCTGCATCCGCATCTGCATTCTTGAATGATTTCATTGAGAATCTTCCCGATGATTCAATTCTTTCGGATTCTGCTGATATCAATCTGCATATGATCTTCTCTGCTGCGGAGAATGGAGACTGCTATGCGCGCAGCAGAGTTGAAAGACTCGGATATCTTCTTGGTATCGCATTGACAAATGCAGTGAACATGCTGAATCCAGATGTAATAGTAATAACTGATATCCTCACCGCAGGAAAAGATCTGCTTCTGGAGAAGATCAAGGATACAGTCAGGGAAAATGTTCCATCATATGTCTACGAAAGGCTGCAGATCAGATTCAGCACACTGAGCGGTACATGGATATCTGCTGTTCAGCCTGGGTTCGTAATCGAGCCTTCGGTCCTTGGTGCCGTCGCTGTAGCAATAGATATGTATCTGCAGGATGCAGCTAAATACATCAAGAGAAAGAATGCAAGGGTAATCAGCTATGGCACATAAGATTGTCTTTGATTCCAGAGAAAATACACTGATTGCGCTCCTTTCCATCCCCTCTTCCGGATACAAGAAAGGTTCAGTCAGACTGTATATCGGGAATAATCTTTCTGCTGTTATATCGGTTGATTCCCCTAATGGATGGAAATATGATCTGGAAATCCTTTCGGATCATCTCTATACGCTGGAAGCAGAGAACGCAGAGATACCATATGCATATCTTTATTCTGATTCCAGAACCATCCTGAATACAGGCGTAACTTTTCTTGATTTCAGTACAGGTAAGACTTATTCAGGAAAATCAATCGGAAAGCTGTATGAAGAACCCTCAAGAAACCAGATCCATTTCTCGACAATACGCAACTGGATGAATGATCCAAATGGACTCTGTTTTTATCAGGGTTTTTATCATATGTTCTATCAGATGAACCCCTTTTCGCAGAAATGGGGGAACACATATTGGGGACATGCTGTCAGCAACAATCTCTTATCATGGCGTCATATGCCAATAGCTATGACTCCGCAGGACGAGCTCATGTATGACATAAGCCACAAAGGAGGCGCATATAGCGGTTCTGCACTGGTTGAAAATGGCCTGATAAAGCTTTATTTAACAAGAAGCTTCTCAAGAAAAATCAGGGATAACACTACAAAGGAATATCAGGCGGAAGCAATATGTGATGGCATAAAGACCTATAACGAACAGATGATAATTGAGCATAGTCCTGGGAATCCTTCATATGATTTCAATTTCAGGGATCCAATGATAACTTTCATCAATGGTCAAAAAGTTCTCCTTATTGCATCAACCCTTAATGGCATATGCTCAGTGCTTGTCTATAAGGAAATTGAAGGAAAGTGGGTATATTCAGGGATTATGCTACAGGATCCGGAAGCCACGGATTGCGCATCATTTGAATGTGCGAATTTCATAGAAAATCAATCAGGAGATTCTGCTCTGATCGTCTCTCTTCAGGATAAGCCCGGTACGAATGGTAAAAAGCGTCGTATGCGTGCTTATATCGGAAGACTTGATGGATTCTCTCTTTCAGTTAAAAAGATCCAGGAAATTGATTTCGGAACCGGCAGTTATGCTATTCAGTTATTCAGGCATGAATCGGAGGAGATTGCATTCTCCTGGATCGTTGATACTTATAATGAATTCAATCCGAAACTCTGCTCATCCAATGGCGCTATGAGCATCCCATTGATCTGCAGCGTTGGCAGTAATGGATTAAGATTATCACCGCATCAGGCTCTGAAAGAGCTTGAAGAAAATGCCGTATCATCCCCAGCCTCTGCACCTTACATCTGGCGGGTAAGATTCTTAAGCAATACGGATTTCCGGCTTGTCTTCGCAGAAGATGATTCAATGCATATAGGTCTTCAATTCAACGCAGGGAAGCTGGAATTCGTTTACGGAAATAAAGATGACAAGACAAAGATCGAATTATCTACTGAAATCGATTTGATAGAGGATCTCGTTATCTACGTTGATAAGGCAGTTGTTCACGTATTCGGCAATGACGGGCTTATATATGGCTCTAAGCCATATTTCATAGAATCCCCTACCCGTTTTGCCACAGCGGATTTTATGGACAAGTCAAAGGTCATTCTCAATGAAATCAGAATGCTGAAAAGCATCTGGGAAATATAAAAGGAGGAGATCATATGAGAAAGAAGTCAGCATTGCTTCTTGTATTACTGCTTGCTGGAATTGCAGCTATATTTGCAAGCGGTTCTGAAGAGTCGACCGAATCTGGCGTAAAGAACTTAACTGTCTGGAGACCGCAGAATACAGCTGAAATCGAGGGCTGGTGGTCTGAAATGCTTGAGGGGTTCAATGAGAAATACGCAGGAACCTATCATGTTGAGCAGGTGACATTCCCTAAAGGAGGATCACAGGGATACGAGGATAAGATAAATACGGCAGTAATAGCTGGTTCGCTTCCTGACCTGATACTCGTTGATGGACCTGCTGTCGCAACATATGCAGAGGCAGGAATCATAATCCCTATGGATGAGATGATCACAGAAGAAAGCAAAGCTGATCTTCTTGACTCAACTCTGAAACAAGGGAGCTATGATGGAAAGCTATATACGCTTCCTCTCTGGGAATCATCTGTTGCTATCTATTATAATAAGGATATTCTTGCCGAAGCCGGAATCACTGTTCCGGAACGCCTTGAGGATGCTTGGACATGGGACGAATTCTATGAAGTCGTAAAGGCTCTTACGACATCAGAGCATTACGGATGTACAATGCATACAAACAGCGGACAGATCACATATTACTATTCTCCGATGCTTGTACAGAATGGCACTGATCTCATAAGCGCTGATGGATCTACAACCAAGGGATATCTTGATACAGAGGAAACAGTTGAATTCCTGACATGGCTGAAGAGGCTCTATGATGAGAAACTTGTTAACATTGAACCAACACCGACGGAATTCTTTGACGGCAAGTCAGCAATGCTCTTCAGTACTTGCTATCAGATCGCTACACTCCAGAGCACATATCCGGATCTCAATTGGGGTGTAACATATTATCCAGTATCGAATGACCATGTAGCAGGAACACCTACTGGAAGCTGGACAATAGGAATAACAAACAAGGCGTCTGATCCCGAGGCTGCATTTGTGTTCGCTGATTACATGACGAATACAGAAGCAAACATGACCGGTTGCCCGGCTTCCGGATATCTGCCGCCAAGGAAATCCTCATCCGAAGCACTTACGCAGTATCAGGAAGAGCCTTACAAGAAATTCATGGAACAGCTGGCGGAAACCGGTGTACCAAGACCAAGAACCCCGGTCTGGACAGTTCTCAATCCGACATTCGGCTCTGTTGTCACTGATGTGATCATGGGTGCAGATCCTTATGAGAAGCTTGCAGAGGCTGTAGAGAAGATTGATTCGGATTATCAGATGAATTACGCAGACTGAGTCTGTACTGCTGTCTGCCCGCTATAGGGCAGACAGATAATCCTTATATGCTTTTGTATTGATAAGAGAAACTGAATGAAAAATGCTATCAGCCTGAAGCGTAACTGCTTTGACATCGTACCATACTTATTTATTGCTCCAGCATTATTGGTATTGGCGAGCTTCATAATCCTGCCAGTGATCATGGCTGTCAGATACAGCTTCTACAATTTCAACATGCTGCGTCCTGACAGGATCAGTCTTATCGGGGTAGAGAACTATAAGAACATAATCACCGATGATCTTTTTCTCACTGCTATCGGAAATACATTCAGATATGCCTTTATCCTTGTTCCGATTGAGGTTGTCGTGGCCTTTGGTCTTGCGCTTCTCGTGAACAACAGCATAAGGGGAATCTCAATCTACCGGATCGCATATTTCAGTCCAATGCTTACATCTATGACAGTTGTCTCGATTCTATGGACTTTTATTTATAACCCTACCCCAGGTCAGGGACTTCTGAATTCCTTTCTTGCAAATATTGGTCTAGCCCCATGCCCATTCCTGAGAAGCGCTGATACAGCACTCAATTCCATAGTTGCTATGTCAGTCTGGCAATCGGCAGGAAATTACATGATGATCTTCCTTGCGGGACTCCAAGGGGTGTCAACTGAGCTTTATGAGGCTGCTGATATCGATGGCGCTGGATGGTGGAGGAAGATGCGATCAATAACGATTCCAAGCCTCCACAATGTATTCGTGTTCATCGTGCTCATGACGACAATCGCGGCGATGAAGATGTTTACACAGTCATTTGTCATGACGCAGGGCGGTCCTGATAATTCGACAATGACAATCGTCTATTATGTCTATCAGCAGGGTCTCCAGTTCAGGAATATAGGATATGCCAGTGCTGCATCGGTAATCTTCTTCTTTATCGTTCTGTTGCTGTCAACAGCCATAAAGAAATTTGTTGATTCAGAGAGGTAGGATATGATCGGAAGAAGAAAACGCCAGATAATAAAAACTATATCGCTGTATCTCGTGAATACTCTTCTCGGGCTTCTGTTTCTTATTCCACTCTTATGGATGATCGCTTCGTCTTTCAAACCTGAACAGAATATCTTCCGCGATATGAGCTCGATATCAGCTTTCATACCGACGGACTTTACACTTGATAACTACAGACAGGCCTTTGAACGTGTGCCACTGCTGAAGTATATCGCAAACAGTATTATCTACATCTCAATAACATTGATGATGAGTCTTACGTTCAACTCCCTCTGTGCTTATGCGCTTGCAAAATTCAAGTTCAGAGGAAAGCAATTCGTGCTCTCGCTGATCATTGCGCTCATGGTCTTTCCTTTCGAGAGCATTGTTGTTCCTCTCTTCATTATAATAACGAAGATGAATCTGCTTGATACACGCTGGGCTCTTATACTACCCTTCACTGCTCGATGCTTCAGCATATTCCTCTTCAGGCAGTTCTTCCTTGATGTGCCGGATGAATTGCTGGAAGCTGCTGCAATCGATGGTTCAAACCGGCTGCATTCTTTCTTTGCGGTTGTCCTGCCGATATCAGGACCGGTGTTCGCTACAGTATTCATCCTTGATTTTGTCATGCACTGGTCAGACTTTATATGGCCGCTTATCGTCCTTATCGAGGATTCCAAAAGGACGGTGCAGATAGGTATCCAGGCGTTCTTCACAGACCCGCCAATATACTACGGACCAATAATGGCAGCTCTTACTATTGTTGTCATTCCAATGATTGTCTTGTTCCTCATATTCCAGAAGTACTATGTACAGGGAATATCAACAACAGGACTTAAAGGCTAATAATAAAACGAAATAAATGGAGGTTAAATCATGAAAATCCTTATAATGAATACGGTTGGATTCAAGTTCATCGATGAAAATATCGAAGAACTCAGAAGAGACTTTCCCCAGCATGAGTTTATAATCGTCGATGACAAGGATGTTACGGAAGATCAGATACAGGAAGCTGAGATCATGGTTGGATTCCCTGATCCGAAGATTCTTAAGAATGCAAGGAATCTGAAGTGGCTTCATCTTTCGAGCATCGGAGTCGATAAGCATGTGGATAAGGCTCTCTATGCCAATCCAGATATACTTCTCACAAACAGCTCCGGAATATATGGAAAGCCGATATCAGATCACATAATCGGATACATGATTGCGCTTACAAGGAATTTCCCGTTCTTCATAAGGAATCAGGAAAAATCGGCATGGATCAAGAAAGATGCAAATAAGGACCTCTTCGGCTCAACAGCTCTGATTGTAGGTTTTGGAGATGTAGGAAGAAACCTTGCAAGAAAGCTAAAGGCATTTGATGTCCATACGATTGCCGTAAAACGAACCCCATCTGAAAAACCGGATTATCTGGACGAGCTTTATACGACTGAGATGCTTGAAAGTCTCATACCACGGGCTGATTTCATCATTCTCTGTCTTGCGGCTACTCCTGAAACCATAGGAATCATGAGCAGGAAGAAAATCGCGCTCATGAAAACGGATGCATATCTCATAAATATCGGAAGAGGAAGTCTTATAGATCAGGATGCTCTTTATGATGCACTCTCTGAAAATAGGATTGCAGGAGCTGCCGCAGACTCCTCTACTCCAGAACCTCTTCCCAATGATAGCAAGTTCTGGAAGCTTGATAACATGATCATCACTCCACACTGCTCCGGGAAATCACCAACAACATATATGAGGCAATTCTCGGTTTTCCGTGATGAGCTAAGAAGATTCTCAAAAGGAGAAAAACTGAAGAATCTTATAGATTTCGATCTTAAATATTAGTAGTAAAAGGAGCTGTTGCTGTTACTGATGGTAGCAGCTCCTTTCTCGTATTCTACAATAAACCTAGCTTCTGTCTGTTTACTCTCTTTGTTTGTTCCTTCCTATTGACATGATCCTTCAGCCCCGTGGCTGGATTCATGTCGATGTATCCTTCATCATGAAGGCCGCTGAATAGCGCCTTGACCATCTGGAACATCTTCATCGTTGAGCAGTTCCTGCCAAGCTCCTCGATTATCAGCTTGCGGATCGTGCTTATATCCCTTGCATCGATATCCTTCACAGCCTTCTTAAGAAGCTTAGGATACCGCCTGGTGAGGATATCCTCGAGATCCCTCGCATATTTGACCATATGCTTTGCGTGCCCATAGCTGTAAAGCGTTCCATCGCGCTTCGCAGCGCGGTATCTGGGGTTTGTATCGGGAGAGAGAGACGGCCGGATTACCTTCTACAGCGGCGGGCTTATCACATAGAGATCCTCGCACATGTCACGGTACATATCAGTCGCGATCTCGAAGGCTTCCCATGGGTCCTTCTTCCCGGTCGTCTTCCTGTAATCCATGCCGGTGTTCGGATCGATGAAATAGAGGCTGTATGCGCCGTTCTGGCCTCTCTTATAGATATAGAAGCGTGCCTCCTCGGATGCGATGCGCATAGGCATCACCTCTCCATTCAGGATGCGCTCGGCCTCCTTCATCGCTTTCTTCCTGTCGGCTTTGCCTGTGCAGATGGAGACGATCTGATTGGTCCGCGGCTCGACGAATTCGAAATAGAAGGTCCTTGTCCCGGGCCTCTTGTCGAGGATCATGTCAGCGATCCTTTTTTCCATTTTTCCTCCTTTCGGAGGCAGGGATCGATACTATCAAGGGAAACATGCATGCAGGATATTTTCAATCCTGCTAATTCTTTACACAAGCTGGATTTACGACCGAGTACTAATACTTATTAGTGCTAACGGCCCGATGCTTCGCTACCAACGCCGGAACAGTTATGGGAACCAGCTCCTGCAGACGGCACTGTAGTCTTATAAACGAATTCTGGGATAATGTCAAAGGCTTTGGGAAAAATAGGGAATAATAATTGCCTGAGTACTGCAAAAGGACATCCATTCCCTGTTAAAATAGCATTATGGTAACTATCAAGGAACTTGCTGAAAGCACTGGTGTATCAAGAGGAACGGTTGACCGTGTCCTTCATGACAGAGGAAGGGTCTCGCCGGAGGTAAGGGAACTAGTGCTCAAAAGGGCAAAGGAACTAGGATACCAGCCCAACAGGGCAGGTAAGATCCTTGCTGCAAGGAAGCAGCCGCATCTTATCGGGGTTGTACTGCCTTCGGAAGGGAATCCCTTCTTCAACGATGTGATACGTGGAATGGAGTGCGCTGACAGAGAGTATTCTGAGCTTGGGTTCTCGATGGAGATAAAAGAAATCAGGGGGTTCGATAAAGACAAGCATATTTCCGCAATAAACAGCCTGAAGGAGGATGGAGCCGATGCGATTGTCGCAGCGACTATCGATTCCGATGATGTGATATCAGCGCTGGAGAGCACAGGCCTACCCTTCTCCGCAGTCAATTCAGACCTTTCATCATCTTCCAGGCTCTGCTATGTGGGACCTGACTACTATGGCAAAGGAGCGCTCCATGCGGGGCTGCTTGCAATCACTGCAGGGCAAAAGCGCGGAGGGATTCTCATACTCAAGGGCTCGAAGGATATGAAAGGCCATGATGAGATCATAAGGGGGTTCAGGGACACTCTTTCAAAGAGAGAGATCGAGGCTGGAATAATAGCTGAGTTCGAGACCGGCGATGATGATGACAAGGCAAGGATGATTGTCCAGCGTGAGCTTTCATTCCATCCTGAGATCGACACTCTCTTTGTGTCGACTGCAGGACTTATGGGTGCTGTTGAGGGCATTGATGGCAGGGATATGCTCGTATTCACCTCGGATGATGTTCCCTCCACAAGGGAGCTCATACGTACAGGTGATGTGCAGTGGACGGTCTGCCAGGAACCATACAGACAGGGGTATGAAAGCATAAGGCGCATGCAGGACTTCCTGATCGATGGACGTGTTCCTGATAGCCTCATAACAGAGAACATCGTAAGGATAAAGGAAAACCTCCTGGCTTAGCAGGAGGTCTTTATTTCACCAGAGAAACTCAGAGCGAATACATCGGAACCGAGATATCAACAAGCTTATGCCACTTCTCATAGAGCTCCATATATTTCTTATGGTTCTCCATGTCAGGCATTGCGCTCTTTGATGGATCGAATGCAATATGCTCTTCAGCAATCGCCTTTATATCACCACCTTCAGCAAGCCAGAGTCCCTGTAGAGCCGACCCGAGAGCAGCAGCCTCAGAGGAGACTGGAACACGGACAGGACAGCCGGACATATCAGCAACAAGCTGTCTCCAGAACGGGCTCTTTGAGCCACCGCCTGTAAGCGTAATCGAATCGACGGCAATGCCATTCTCACGGAAAGCCTCAAGTCCGAGCAGGAACTCGAACGTAACACCCTCAAGCGTTGCCCTTGCAATATTCCCAGCCTTGACGTTATCCGGAGTCATCCCAAAAAGGACACCCTTGCCATCCGGAAGGTCAGGAATCCTCTCTCCATTGAAGAACGGCAGCATCATAAGACCTTCTGAGCCGATAGGTGCCTTCTCTGCCTCTCCGTCGAAAGCTTTGACATCAAAGCCCATGAATCCCCTCATGATCTCGGATGCAACGGTACAGTTCATCGTGCAGAGAAGCGGAAGCCATGTGCCATGCGATGAGCAGAATGAGGCAAGTCTGTTCTCCTTGTCATGGAAGGCATGGGAAACAGATGAGAAGAGCGTGCCCGATGTACCGAGGCTCATCGTAACAGCACCATCTGCGACAGCGCCTGTTCCAATCGCGCTCATCATATTGTCTCCGCCGCCCGATGCAACGGAGCAATCCTCGGAAAGTCCGAGATCGGAAGCTATCTCCTTCTTTACCTTGCCGATGATCCCTGGCGCTGGAAGAATCGGAGGAAGCCTATCGATCAGATCCGGAGAGATTGCTGCGACAGCATCCTTGTCCCATGTTCCCTTGAAGATGTCCATAAGTCCAGTACCGGATGCATCCCCCCTCTCCATCACTCTCTCACCGGTAAGGTAGAAGTTGAGATAATCATGTGGAAGCATGACCGTTGCCATCTTCTCATAGAGATCTGGATGGTTCTTCCTGAACCAGAGGATCTTGCTTGCCGTATACCCTGGAAGGATAGGATTGCCGATTCTTTCGGAAAGGGCCTTCCTTCCACCGAGCTTCTCCTCTATCTCATAGCACTCCGGAGCAGTTGATGTATCACACCAGAGCTTGACGCTGTAGAGGACGGAGCCATCGGCAGCAACAGGAACAAAGCCATGCTGCTGACCTGAGACGGATATGACTCCGATTCTCTTTCTGATATCCGCCGGAATCGCCAAGAAGCACTTCCTGACCGCATCCGTCCACCATGAAGCCTTCTGCTCCCTCACTCCCCCTTCACCTACTATCAGTTCAAGGGGTTCTGCATGGGAGGCTATGATCTCCTTGCTGCTGCTATCGTAAACGATCACCTTGATGCTCTGTGTTCCTGCATCGATTCCGGCTGCAATCATCTCTTCCTCCTTAGAATGGGCACTCGTCGCTGTAGAGCATGCTCTTAGGCTGGTTGAATGCGATATCCTTCACGCCGAGATATGTGAAAATGGCATGGAGGGCCTTGCCTGCATGACCGAAAGCAACCGCGCCATGGTGCGGATATCTCTTTCCGATAAGCACATGGCGATAGAATCTGCCCATTTCGTGGATAGCGAATATACCGATTCCTCCGAAGCTTCTTGTCTTCACAGGAAGTACCTCTCCCTGGCAGATATATGCCTGGAGCGATGTATCCGCATTGGAATGGAGACGGAAGAACGTAATCTCACCCGGAGCGATATCGCCCTCAAGCGTTCCTCTTGTGAAGTCAGGAGTATTGCCATTCTCCAGGATTCTGTTCTGGATCAGCTGATACTTTATAGCTCCGCCGGAGAGACGGCAGAACGGTGTATTGCCGCAATGGAAGCCCATGAATGTATCCTCGAGGGAGTAATCATACTTACCCTTGATCTCAGACTCATACATGTCGCGAGGAACGGTGTTGTTTATATCAAGAAGCGTGACAGGTGCGCCAGTGACACATGTTCCAATGTACTCAGAGAGCGCTCCGTAGATATCGACCTCACAAGCTACAGGGATGCCGCGTGATGCAAGGCGTGAGTTGACATAGCATGGCTCGAATCCGAATTCCTTCGGGAATGCAGGCCAGCACTTGTCTGCGAATACGACATACTTCCTTGCACCCTTATGGGTCTCCGCCCAGTCAAGGAGCGTAAGCTCAAACTGAGCCATGCGCGGAAGGAGATCGGGATATGTATCGCCTGTTCCGAGCTCTGCAGCCATCTCCTTTACGATACCATCGATTCTCTTATCGCCATTGTGGTCACGATAGGATACAAGAAGATCAAGCTCGCTGTTCTCCTCGATCTCGATGCCAAGGTCATACAGCGCCTTGATAGGAGCGTTGCAGGCAAAGAAATCCTGCGGGCGTGGTCCGAATGTGATGATCTTGAGGTTCTTCACTCCGATGATTGTCCTTGCGACAGGAATGAAGTCCGCAATCATCGATGCGCATGATGCAGCATCCCCAACAGGGTACTCAGGAATGTATGCGGCAAGCTTCCTCAGTCCAAGGTTGTATGAGCAGTTGAGCATTCCGCAGTATGCATCGCCGCGGCCGTTGATGAGGTTGTCTCCCCTCTCCTCCGCTGCAGCCATGTACATCACAGGGCCATCGAAGTACTTCGCGATGAGCGTCTCCGGAGTCTCTGGTCCGAAATTGCCAAGGAAGACAGCGAGAGCATTGCATCCAGCAGTCTTGACCTCATCAATAGCCTTGAGCGCATCTTTCTCATTCTCTACAACAGTAGGAGCCTCAAAGACCTCTATGCCGAGCTTCTTGCACTCCTCGCCTATAGCCTTTCTTCTATTCTCTGAGATAGAGATAACAAAGCAGTCCCTGCTGACTGCGATCATACCAAGTTTCACGTCTGGTATATTCCCTGCCATAACTTCCTCCTCAGCGTGCGTGTTCGAGCACGCATGGTTATTTCTATACTATCCTTCTATGCCAAGAAGTCAAGCTTTTTCTGATTATACTACTGAAATAGCCAGTTGTGATAAGAGAAATACCGCTTTCAGGAAGATTGGCGAGGCTTGAGTCAGGCGATGCCGCCGGGCAATAAGGCCCGGATGATCTCCTCCTGCCTTATGAGCATCGGCTCTGAAGAGAAGTCATTGGTCTTATGGTCATAGCCCTGGAGATGCAGAATGCCATGGACAAGAAGCCTGAAGAGCTCCTCATCCTCGGAAACGGAGAACTCGGCAGCATTCCTTCTCATAGCATCCATCGATATGAACATATCGCCAAGCTCCTTCTCCTCACCGGGGAACGAGGGGAACTCCTCTCCATCGAGGATGCGGAATGTGAGGATATCTGTAGGTTCATCCTTCTCCCTGTAGTCCCTGTTAAGGGCCTTTATCTCATCATCGGTGACGAAGTGAACGGAGAACTCCCCATCCTCCCCCAGATAGCCAAGTATCCTGTCGAGGCTTCCCGATACATCCTTGCCTTCGGCCATGCCATGCTCATCTTCAATAAAGTACATATCAGTCCTTCTCGTATTCGATTCTCTGGTGGTCGCGTCCCATCAGGTAGAGAATGAAAGCTTCCTTGATCTTATCGAGATCATTGATCGTAAGCTGGCTGTTGTTAAGCTGCTTGTAGTTCATCTTGTCGATGATGATTGAATTGATAAGCTTCTCGTACTTCTGGTGGTTTGGATTCTTCAGCGTTCTTGTCGCGGCCTCTGAGCAGTCAGCAAGCATAACGACAGCGCTCTCAGGGGTTGCAGGGATGCGTCCGGTATACCTGAAATCCTCCTCGCTAACCACCTGTGCTTTATCCTTTGCCTCCCTCACAGCCTCATTGTAGAAGTACTTTATGAGATCATTGCCATGATGCTCGGAGATTATATCGATAACCTCCTGCGGGAGTCCTATCTCCTTGGCTTTCTCGACACCGAGCTTCACATGGGACTTTATTATGGCAGCAGAGAGCGTCTTGTTTATCTCATCATGGACATTGCGCCCACTCTGGTTCTCGATGAAGTACTCGGGATGCTCGGCCTTGCCGACATCATGATAGAGCCCTCCGACCCTGGCAAGCTCTGCATTGGCCCCAATCGCCTTGCATGCATCATAGGCCATCTCCGCAACGTTCTTCGAATGGTTGAACGTACCAGGCGCAACCTGGCTGAGCCTGTTCAGCGTAGGCGTATCGGTGAACGAAAGCTCGTGCAGTCTGTACGAGGTAGGAACGTTGAATACCTTCTCCGCAATCGGAAGGATTATGGAAAGAAGGATGAAGGAGATGACGACATTGATCATCGATACGATGACATTCGTCATTATCATGGAATAGGACTGGCTGTAGATAACGGAGACAAGCAGCGTGACGCCAGCCGCCGTCAGCGACGAGAACAGTGTCTGATAGATTATATCCATTCTCTCATTGCCCGACCTCATGAAGAGCATAGAGCAGACAATCAGGACAATCAGGTAGAAGAACGTGAAGCTCCTCGAGCCTGGATAGATCACAGCGCAGCCTGAAAGGAAGAGCCCTAGTGAGAATCCTATCCTCTTCCTGCCGGTCACAGCTGCGGAAAAGAGCGGGAGGAACAGGAACGGGAGGAACGGGTCTGCGTATCTCACTCCGTCAAGGGCGAGCGCAAGAACCATGAGGTATGAAAGCGTCAGCGTGACTATCGTTGCGACAAGGAACAGCGTGAGATACAGGAACAGCCTGTAGCGGTACGGTATGAAGTAGAAAAGGAGGAATACGGTCATTATTATGAATGCCGCGATATATATCATGTATCCGAATGCTCTGGCTGGCGGTATCGAGACAACGGCATTCTCCCTCATCCTCTCTATTGTCCTGAGCTGCTGATCGGTCACAATCGTATCGCGTCGGAGGATGTAATCCCCTTCCTTGACCTCAATCAGCACAGGGGGTACGGTCTCTGCCGCATTCTCCCTCATCGCGACGGTAAGAACAGAGTCATAATCGACATTCGGGGCGACGATCATGGCAACGATATCTGCAGCAAGATCGGCATTCCCGCTCTCGATATCAGGATAGAACTCGCTTATCCATCCGATGACATACCTGTATACACCGGAAAGCGTCACAGCCTCATCGATCGGTATGACAGTCCCTGCATGCGCGAATGGAACACCCGATGGCTCTATCTCGATGCGGGAATAGCCCCCGCTGCCAGCGGCCTGTATCCCATCGTCACTGAATATTCCATCGCTGACAAGCTCGGATATGCAGTCTGAAACAAGCGAAAGGATCATTGTGGCGGAATCCCCAGAGAGGGATTTGAGACGGGCAATCGCATCGCTGTCGAGATGCATACCATTCTCTTCGAAAAATGATGAGAGATTGCCAGATGCGTATGCCTGGCTGAAATCATTGAATCTCGTCCTCATCGCTATAGATGAGGATACGGAATATGAGAACTGCGGAAGGATGCTCTCCGCGGCACGCTTCACGACATCGTTTGTCGCGACCTCATCGACATATGAGAAATCCGCAGGTGCGATGACATCTTCATCGGAAAGCTCCCCTGCCCGGTACTCCCTCGAGATATTCAGAACGAATGCAGGGTTCGCGGAAAGAAGCAGAGGGAATATTATACCCGCCGCTCCTGCAAGGAAGATAAGAATGAAAAGCACTGCCTTCTGCTTTGCAGAGAATACAGCAAGCGAATCGGCGATCATTCTACTGCTCTTCATCATTCCCCTCCGAATATGCTCTCACGATATCCCTCACGATGCGGGATCTTATGGTATCGCTATGAGTGAATCTTATCACGGAAATCCCCTCGATACCACCAAGCAGGGATGCAGCCTCCTCAAGTCCGGACTCAGATCGTCTCGAGAGATCTATCTGCGAGGGATCGCCCGAGACTATAGCCTGGCTGTTTTCGCCAAGACGCGTGAGGAACATCTTCATCTGGGACCTTGATGCATTCTGTGCCTCATCCAGTATCATGACGGCATTATTGACGGACCTGCCGCGCATATATGCAAGAGGAGCGACCTCTATCGTCCCCGTATCCTCAAGTCTCTTTATCTGCTGTGGATGGAGAACATACTCCATCGCATCATACAGCGGTCTGAGGTATGGGCTCAGCTTCTGCTGCAGATCGCCGGGAAGGAAGCCCAGCGATTCCCCCGCCTCGACTACAGGACGAGCAAGAAGAAGCTTGCTGCGGCGTCCTGACAGCACCTCGGAAAGCGCCCAGATTATCGAAAGGAAGGTCTTTCCCGTTCCGGCAGGTCCGAGAGCAAGGACGACAGAATCATTGCGGAGCGCGCTTATGAACCGTCTCTGGGCCGCGCTCTTAGGATAAACGGATCTTCCCTGCACGGCGATAAAGCTCTTTTCCGCCCCCACCTCGGCATCAGGATTGGAAAGAAGCTGGTATTCCATGAATATCTCAGGCTCTGCAAGCACCCCGCCCCTCTCCGACAGCTTCTCAAGCCGCTTCATGAGCGGTATGAACAGAGGAGACTCAGAGGATGCGGCAATTGAAGTCCCCCTTACGGAAAGATCGGTCCTGAGCAGGGCCTCAAGGTATGAGAGGTTGCTGTCATTGGGACCGAGAACTGCAGAAGCGGCCTCAGGCGTGAATACATAGCTTTCCATTATTATTTCTTCCTCCATGATCCATTCCTCTCTTCCCATGTCTGGTCAATCTTCAGATCAGGTATCGTCTTCCAGCTGAGGTATATCGAGAACTCAGGCACGAACTCGTAGGAATCCCCGTTAAGGAGGACCTCTGCTGAGTACTTCACATTGAGATTCCAGTCATCCATGTAGTGGATTATCTCAAGAGCGCATTCATCAAGTACGAAGTTCGTATTGTAGCGTCCGTTGCCGAAGAAATCGAATGACTGCCAGAGATCATTGAAGAACTCCGATATAGAGAATGATCCCGTCCTGAAGTAATCGTAGAATCCATTATTTGATGAGGTGAATGAGAACCTGAAATCGAGGAACTCTGCAATACGGAATGTGAATGACGGTGTAATCGTGAACGATGCGGCGTATGGATTGTTCATATCCATCTCGAATGATGCCTGGAGACCGAAGCCGAAATACAGCCTTCCCTTCCAGAGCTGGAAGAAGACATTATCAACATCGGCATGTGCCTCTATCGCGCTGAAGGAAAGGTTCTCCGCAGGTCCTGCCCATTCGAGCATTATATCGAAATACGGAATCTTGAGCGTCGCGCTTATCGCATTGAAATAATGGGTGAATCCGGCACTCTCATATTCATAGTCAAGGAATCCTGTGATGGACCAGTTCTTGTCCGCAGTACGAAGGGAAAGTGATGCCGTACCGTAGAACGGTGCCATGAAATCGCTGCTGTCGAACTCCGCTGACTGGTACTTGAGCGATATCGATGAGGTTATATATGTGCCATTGTAACCGGCAGAGAGCTCTATCAGATCGCAGAGGAAATCACCTGTATCATCATCTTCAAGGAAGCTCCAGGAGAATGACAGAGCGAATGGGCCATAGCTGTATGAGAACTTCGGGATGAGTGAGGCCGAGAGAGGTGGCAGTCTGTATGTGATAGCAGGGGTGAATGTACCGTACTCCGTCTGGAAAGCCTTCGAGAATCCTATCGAATGGCTTGTGACTGTATCCCTGTCCCATCCCGGGTTGAGCATCGTCACATCCTCAACGCTTCCCTGCGTGACGCTTCTGAGATTCATCAGCTTCGTTGAGAGGTTGTACTGAAGGCCGATGAATGGAAGCGCAAGCGATACGTCGGAATTCACGGAGGTGTTCTCCGTCACGATCGATGCGCGGTGGCGGTCCTCTACCATGTATGAATAAGACGGAGTGAATACAGCATCGAGCGATACGTAATCGGCCATGTCAGCCTCGAATGTGAGACGGGCCGCGCTGTCAGATGAGAAGCTGCCATCGGTGGTCTCACCCTTCGCATCGAATTCATAGGTATTCCGCAGGCTCTCCGAGAGCGAGTACTTGAGCGATACATTGAAGTCCTTACCCGCAGCCTGCGCGGCAGCTCTCTCCTCCGCCTTGTAGATATCATAGAGGAGTGGATCGGATAGCAGATGGAGCTCTGTTATATCCGTCTCCTCCTCTTCTGTGGCATTGATCACGGTGCCTGTTGTCCCTGAAAGCGAGAAGAGCGTACCGGAAAGCGACATTCCGAACTCCGGGAGGCTTGCCTCCTCCATATAGAACTTCTTCTCGGATGACGACCAGCGGTAGTCTGCCGCGATATTCGTATCTGTCACCCTGAAGGAATCAACGAAACCGTTGTGGTATTCGGAAGGAAGCGTGTAATTGAAGTCGAGTGTCCTTGAGAATGTCGATATCGAGGAGTTGTAATCCTCCGGGAATTCCGCAGGCTGTATCACCGACATTATCGAGAAGCCAGAGACTCTGTTACCGAAGTCCTGAAGCACCCTGTTATCGGAATAGAAAGGAACGGAGAGCTCGGCCTCGAACCCGAAATTCTCATACGAGAGCGAATTCTGCCCGTAATACCTGAAGTTCTTCACTCCGTAGTTCTCATTCGCATGGGATACGGCTATACCGTTGAAGAATGTGAGGGAGAGCGTACCATCGAAGAAGTTCAGTACACCATCGATACCGAGATGCACACCTGTGTTCGCATACGCATCGGCCATGATGGCAAAATACGATGAAGAGTCCTTGGCCCACTGCTGCAGCGGCGTAAGCGGCTCCTTGGCGGAATAGTATGCGCCATATGGCTGGAGATCGCCACCGGAATCACTTGACGAGAGCATGGACATGAAGGATGAATCATCCCCTGATTCCTGTACTTTCGATGATGAGCCGAATATCTCGAATGTCGTATTGAGGAATGCTCCCTTTGACGAGGAGAATCCGAATGATGGGTTGCCGACGACACGGGAACCCGGGAAGAAGAAATACGGAAGATAGAGTATCGGGACACGTCCTATCGAGAGATATGCATTGGAGATGAACATATCGGACCCGGGCAGCATCGCTATCGTGGATGCGGTTATCGATGAATGGGGATCCTCGGCTGCAGAGCCGATTCTTCCGCCTTCATAGAGAATCGATCCTCCCGGGGTATATGTGAATGTCTCTCCTGAGGTGAAGATCGTAACACCCTCCGCGCCATCCTCCCCCTCCCTTACTGTCGAGGTGGTTGCATTGGATACCTTTATCTCGCCTGAATCCCAGAATACGGAGACGATATCCGCATCGATATCATCAATCGAGGCATTTGGGCTGTCGCTGTGGTAATGGACGTTATCGAGCGCCGAGAGATGGCTATTGTCCGTATTGATGATTATCGTATCGGCACTTAGGTCGGAGACGATGCCGTTGCTGTCTGTGAAGGATATCGAGGCATTACCGGTAAGCACGAAGCTTCCGGAATCGGAAAGCAGGTTCTCAGCCTGGAGGATATCGAGGGTGAAACCACCGGCATCCGATTCTATCTCCTCCGTATAGGCCTCAAGCCCTTCATACTGATAGAGCGCATTCTGAAGCGCTTCCCTCGTTCCATCGGACGGAAGGCCCCTCAGCTCTGCCATATTCCTCAGTTCATCATCCGTAGCGAAATAGATCGTTCCCGCAGTAACTGCGGAAAGCGCCATCGATACGGAAATGAGGATGATAAGGAGAGCCGAAAGCCTGCGCATTTATCCCAGATACCTCCTGAGGAAATGTCCTGTATAGCTTTCAGGGACTCTGGAGATATCCTCAGGTGTCCCTTCTGCAACCAGATAGCCACCATCATCCCCGCCCTCCGGTCCGAGGTCGATTATCCAGTCTGCTGATTTTATCACATCGAGGTTATGCTCGATGAGGATAACGCTGTTGCCCTGGTCAACAAGCTTCTCAAGAACCTCAAGAAGCTTCTTCACATCGGCGAAATGAAGACCAGTGGTAGGTTCATCAAGCACATAGAGCGTCTTTCCCGTCTGTATCTTCGAGAGCTCCAGCGAGAGCTTCACGCGCTGTGCCTCGCCTCCAGAAAGTGTAAGGGCGCTCTGTCCAAGGCGGACATAGTCAAGGCCTACAGCCATAAGCGTCTCAAGCTTCCTCCTGATCTTAGGATGGGCAGAGAAGAAGCTATATGCCTCCGCAACGGTCATATCAAGCACATCCGCGATATTCTTCCCTTTATATGTGACGGCAAGCGTCTCCTTGTTATACCGCCTGCCCTCGCAGACATCGCACTTCACATACACATCGGGCAGGAAGTGCATCTCAATCTTCAGCTGTCCATCGCCGGAACAGTTCTCACACCTTCCACCTGGTACATTGAACGAGAATCTCCCGGCGCTGTATCCCCTTGCCTTCGCTTCAGGCATCGATGCATAGAGCTCGCGGATCGGGGTGAAGAGATCTACATAGGTCGCAGGATTGGATCTCGGCGTACGCCCGATCGGTGACTGGTCTATGGATATGATCTTGTCGATATATTCCGTCCCTGACAGCTCGGTATAGCCAGAGAACGTATCCCTCTTCTTCTGAAGCCTTCCTTCAGCAGCTGGAAGGAGTATCTCATTTAGGAACGTCGACTTGCCGGAGCCAGAGACGCCTGTTATCACAACAAACTCTCCGAGAGGAATATCCACATCGATATTCTTCAGGTTGTTCTTGGAACAGCCCTTTACGGTGATGTGATGGCCATTGCCCTTCCGCCTCTTAGGCACAGGAATCGTCATTGCCCCTGAAAGGAACTGGCCTGTTATGGAGTCGGGATTCGCCTCGATCTCCCTCGGCGTTCCCTCCGCAATCACATTCCCGCCTCGCTCTCCAGCACCAGGGCCGAGATCGACAACATAGTCCGCTGCTCTTATCGTATCCTCATCATGCTCCACGACGATGACGGTATTCCCGAGATCCCGGAGATGCTTGAGCGTATCAATAAGCTTCTGGTTATCGCGCTGATGCAGTCCGATCGATGGCTCATCGAGGACATACAGCACGCCTGAGAGCGCGGAGCCTATCTGGGTCGCAAGCCTGATTCTCTGCGCTTCACCTCCAGAGAGGGTCGCAGCGCCGCGGTGCAGCGTAAGATACCCAAGCCCTACATCCTCAAGGAAATGGAGCCTTGCATTGATCTCCTTGAGTATCTCTGTGGATATAGCCTTCTCCGTATCCGTCAGCTCGAGGGACTGGAAGAAGCGTATCGTATTCGAGACGCTCAGCTTTGTAGCATCGATGATGTTCCTGCCTCCGATATAGACGGAGAGAGCCTCCTTGCGGAGCCTGTCTCCATGGCATACGGGGCATGTCACCTCTTCCCTGAATGAATCGAGCCACATCCTTATATTCATCGACTGAGTCTCGTAATAACGCCTCTCAAGCTCTGTGATGATGCCTTTGAACTCTGTTGTCTTCTTGGAGGATGTTCCCTGATACGTATAGCTCAGCCGATCGCTGCTTCCATAGAGAAGAGCATCGATGAAACCTTCCGGGAGCTGATCCATAGGCGTATCCATGGAGCAGCCATAGTGCTTATACAGAGCCTCAATCCCGGCCCTATAGTAATTCGCATCGGGCCTGTGCGTCCTTATCGCCCCCTGATTGTACGAAAGGGAGCGGTCTGGGATTATCTTATCCGGGTCGAACTCCTTCCTGAACCCAAGACCATTGCACTCAGGGCATGCTCCGAACGGTGAGTTGAAGGAGAAGAAGCGCGGCTCTATCTCAGGAATCGTTATACCGCAGTCCGGACAGCTGTTCTTCTCGCTGTATAGCTCGGTTATACCCTCGTCGACATACTCAACTTCACATAGCCCCGCAGAAAGCTCAGCGCACTTCTCTATCGCATCGGAGATCCTCGTCCTGGCATCCTTTGTATTCTTCACCCTATCGACAAGGATTGAGATATTATGCTTTATCTTCTTCTCGAGCTGGGGAATGCCCTCGTCGAGGGAATAGACCCTGCCGTCTATCTCGGCTTTGAGGTATCCAAGGCGGAGAGAATCCTCCAGTACAGCCCTGAATTCACCCTTCTTTCCCCGTGCGACGGGGGCAAGTATCATCAGCTTTCCGCCCTCGGGATGGGAGAAGATGAGGTCTATGATCTGGTCAACGGACATCTCCGTTATCTCACGTCCGCATTTTGGGCAGTGCCTGTGGCCGATTCTTGCCCAGAGCAGACGGTAGTAGTCATATATCTCAGTTACGGTACCTACCGTGGATCTCGGATTCCTGTTCGTCGATTTCTGCTCGATTGATATCGCGGGGGAAAGGCCCTCTATGGAATCGACATCGGGCTTCTCCATGCGTCCGAGGAACATACGCGCATAGCTTGAGAGTGATTCGATATACCTTCTCTGGCCTTCTGCAAAGATCGTATCGAAAGCTAGAGAGCTTTTGCCCGAACCTGACAGCCCTGATATGACAACAAGAGAATCCTTCGGCAGATCCAGGTCAATATTCCTGAGGTTGTGTTCCCTGGCTCCGCGTATAACAAGTCTATCATTCATCGTCAATCACCTCGAAAAGCGCAGATGCGGCATCCTCTGCTGATGTCTTCATCACGAGAGAACCTTTTCTGTAGATATATACCTTGTCACCATACCCTGTAATGGCATAGTCTGCATAGCCTGCCTCTCCAGGTCCGTTCACAAGACAGCCCATTATAGCAACAGTGATGTTCTTATCTAGGGCAAGAAGCCGGCCTCTGTTCTCCCTTAGAAATCCTATCGTGTCGAATGTATGCCTGCCGCATCTAGGGCATGATACGATCCTGACCCCCTTCTCCGACAGACCTGTGACACGCAGCAGTTCAGCCGCAGCAGCGACCTCATCCTCGATCGATCCCGTCATGGATATCCTTATCGTATCGCCGATGCCTGACGAGAGGAGGCCTCCGAGAGCCCAGGTTGAACGCACTGCCGATATAACGCTGTCACCGGCTTCCGTCACGCCAATATGCTGCGGATAGCCCGATCCCCCTGCAAAAAGCCTTGCTGCTTCTGCCGTCTCATCACCATCCGAGGATTTAAGGGAGACGACTATGTTATCGAATCCCATGCTCTCGAAGAGATCTATATAACCAAGTGCACTCGATACCATACGGGAAGGAATACTTCCTTCTCCTGAAGGCAATGAGCCGGAATTCAGACCTATGCGTATCGCAGTCCCATGATCCAGAGCCGCCTTGACGATCTCCCTTGTCTTCCACTCTGCCCCTATATTCCCCGGATTGATCCTTATCTTATCAGCACCGGACTCTATAGCAAGTATTGCCATGCGATAGTCGAAGTGTATATCCGCAACAACGGGTATGGGGCTTCGGGATGCTATCTCCAAAAAGAAAGGCGCATCGCTCTTTGATGCGAATGAGAATCTTATGAGATCGCACCCCATAGCAGAAAGAGAAGTTATGCGGCGGAGTATGTCATCGACGCTCTCTGCGCCAAATGGCCTATCATACATTGTCTGGATGCGCACAGGGGCCTTTCCCCCGATCTCCATCCCTCTTACATGAGCGCTTCTGGACGAGAACATCTACTCCACCCTGTACATACGTACCGATGCATCGGCTGTTTTGGCAATGAACGGCTCTCCCGGAAGGAAAAGCACAAAGCTGCCCTCTCCTGCAGTAACAGCAGCGAGCGGCTCTCTCGAATCAGGGGTCTCCCTCCAGGATGTGCTGAAGACGGCAGAGCCCCTGTCAACGATGAAAAGCACGGTATGCTTCCTGTCCACGATGTATCCATCCGATGGAGCTATTGCATCAGGCTCCATGCCGGCATATCCTTCCAGCCCTTCTGAGAGCGTCCTATAGAGATGAAGAGCCTCTAGCTTGTCACTGACCATATACAGAGGATTATAGCGGAAAACGGCCCTGAATGATAATCATCTGCCCGTATAGGACTGAAGATCCTCGAACCACATCTCCATCCACCGCGCTATCCTGCGTGGAGTCGCTATCTCAGGGAATTCCACGACCATCATACCCTCTTCCGGGAAGCTGTATGTTATGCCTGCGCTTCTAAGTCCGTACTTCGAGTCCTCCTTGCTGAAGAATCCCGAGACATACTCATTTGTGATAGGTTCGGAATAAATGAGCCTGACAGACGTTCCTTCGACCTCTGCCCTGAAGAGATTGTCCCTGACCATGAAGCTCTCTTCTGTGATCGCCTCAGCTTCCTCTTCCTGATCCTGATAGACTACGTCCTCAGTATAATCGGCAGGCTCTGCCTTCCCTTCAATGATATCAGAGCTATGGACTGTCGTGACAGAGCTTTTAATCCCAGCATCCCCATGCGGTCCAGAGACTGCTATGAGAATAGCCAGAAGGGCTGCGATGATCACAACAACAATCAGAATCTTCCGAGGAGTCATATTACTATTCTCTGCCAAGATTGGCTAAATTCATATCCCGCAAAACGGGAAAATCGGGAATTTCATTCCTTAATTGCCGAGAAGATTATCATTATAGGTCTTCTCATCTCATCCTTCATGCCATCCAGCTCCATCATGGATTCTGGAGGCTGTGGCTCCGCGATATCCAGTATGCGGAAGCCTGCTGAGAGCAATGAGCGCACATATGTCGTCAGCGTTCTGTGGTATTTCACGACATGCTGGCCAAGGAAGACCGCTTCGCGTCTGCCTTCATAGAAGTAGTTATCGACCGGGAAGTGCCTTATGTCCCCATCCTCTCCATAGCACCAGTCCTGGGACCCCTCTGCAGTGAATACAGGATGCTCAGCAGAGAAGACGAATGCCCCGCCAGGACGCAGCCATCGGTGGATCTTTACAGCCATTGATTGAAAATCGCTGATGTAATGGAATGCTAGGGAGCTTATCACAACATCGAAGGAGCTGTCGGGAAGCTCAAGATCCTCCATCGCAATTCTGCGATACTCTATTGCACTGTTGCTGTTGATCTCCATTGCCCTCTCAAGCATCCTGCTGGAAATGTCGGTTGCAAGCACGTATTCAGCTCCATGCTGGACGGCATATGCATCATGCCAGCCATATCCGCATCCGAGATCAAGGACCCGCTTGCCGGAGAAATCCGGAAGGTGCCTCTCAAGCTCGGGCCATTCCCCTGCGCCCTCCAGTCCTTTCTCAGAGCGCATCATCCGGCTGTATGCCAGAAAGAACTCCTTGTCGTCGTATCTGTTCTCCTTCATGCGAAGACCCCATCAAGAAGCATCATCGCGGCAAATCCAAGCGCTGCGCCTATCGTACCCAGATTAGAGTGCTCTCCCTCCGATGCCTCAGGGATCAGCTCCTCCACTACGACATAGAACATGGCTCCTGCCGCGAAAGAAAGGAAGAGCGGGAGAATAGCGCCTGCGAATCCAACGAAGATGAAAGCAAGCACTGCCCCAGCAGGCTCTACAGCTCCTGAAATGACACCTTGGATGAATGCAGAGCCCCTGCTCTTTCCTTCCCTGTAAAGAGGGAATGATACGACCATCCCCTCTGGAAAGTTCTGGAGCGCTATACCAATGGAGAGAGCAAGTGCGGACGCATATGTCATCGTTCCGCCGGAAGCTGCCGTGACAGCTGCACCCGCTCCTACAGCCATGCCCTCCGGGATATTGTGGATTGTCACCGAAAGCATGAGAAGCGCTGAGCGGGAAAGCGATGAAGGTCTTCCCTCCGGATCTGAGGCAAGGGCATGCAGATGCGGTGTCAGGTAATCGATGAAGAGCAGGAAGGCTATACCCAGAAGGAAGCCTAATGCTGCCGTATAGTACGATGAGGACTCTATCGCAGGAAGAAGAAGCGACCAGACAGAGGCTGCAATCATAACGCCTGAGGCAAATCCCAGCACAGCCTTTTCCGTTCTCTTCCCTAGTCCGTTCTTCAGGAACAGGACCCCTGATGCACCTAGTGCGGTGCCTATGAATGGTATTATGAAGAGCAATGCAATCTGCATACATCCATGATAGTACATGTACAATGATATTCCAAATGGCTAGAATCGGGCTATGAGAACTGCGCTTATCGACGTCGGCGGCGGGATGAGGGCCGTTTACGGCGCTGGGATATATGACTATCTGATGGACAATGATCTCTATCCGATAGATCTTGGCATCGGTGTATCCGCTGGAGCTGCGGATCTCGCCACGTACTTTGCCAGGCAGAGGGGAAGGGTTCTGAGGTACTTCACTGTCTATCCAAAACGCAGGCAGTATATGGGACTCTGGCCATTTCTGACGCGCGGTACGTTCATGAATCTAAAATACATCTATGAGGACCTCTCCCTGCCTGGATGCGAGGATCCATTTGATGCAGAGACATTCCTCCGCTCTTCTTCCGATATGGTCTTTGTAGCGACGAATGCCCATACGGGGAAGCCGGAATATCTTGAAAAGAGCTCAATAAAGATCGGCAATCTGACGGTACTTGAGGCGACAGCGGCCCTACCCGTGGCATGTAAGCCGATAGAGTTCAACGGAAAGCTTTATTATGATGGAGGCATCTCTGATCCGATACCATACGAAAAGGCATTCAGCATGGGAGCTGACAAGGTCATCGTAATACTCACGAAGCCGAGAGATTTCGTCAGGGATCCTGAGAAGGATAGATGGATCGGTAATACGCTTTCCAGGCGTTACCCGGAAGCGGGGAAAGCTATGCTGATGAGGGCTGAGACATACAACAGCCAGATCAGGGGCATGGAAAGATATGAGAAGGAGGGAAAGCTCCTTGTGATAGCCCCGGATGACACCTGCGGCGTCACGACGCTGAAGCACAGGGATGAGGATATCATGAGGCTGTACGATAAGGGATACAAGGACGCGGAGAAGATCATTCCGTTCCTTGGAATCTAGAGAAAGCAGAGTACTGAAAGAAGAAGAGCAGGGCCCTGGATTGAGCTCTGCTCTTATTATTGTTTCCCGCATCCCCTGCCCCGATATCCAGAGCAGGATACGCGTTCCTATATCAGCCGAGAAGCAGGAGACAGAAGACGAGTGTGAAGAGAGCGACTGTCTCGGTGATACCGATAACGATGAAGTAGTTAGCCGTTCCCTTTCCAGTCTCAGCGAGTGCATCGGATGATGCTGCTGCGACCTTGCCCTGCATCCATGCGGAAAGACCGATTGCGAGTCCGCCGAAGACACCGGCTCCAAGGCAGAGCAGGTATGATGCGCCGCCGTCAAATGCTGATCTGATGAAGTTCATAAGCAGGAAGCCGTAGATTGTCTGTGTAAGAGGCGCTCCTGCGAATGCGACCATGATGAATGGAGCGGGCTTTCCCGCAGCATAGCATTTCTTCCAGCCGCCGACTGCGCTCTGACCAGCGCATCCTGTTCCGAGTCCTGATCCAAGTGCAGATAAGCAGAGTGCACATGCCATTCCGAGATAAGCAAGATTTTCCATATCCTTCTCCTTAGCTATTGCTAGCAGATTTATCCTGAACCGTCTTTCTGAACGGCTCGTAATTGTATCCGGCCCACTCCATTCCGAGAGCTCCGGAGAATTCCAGAAGATTGAGTCTTACACCATGTACGACGACGGAGAGAAGACCCATCACAAGATTGAGCACATGGCCGAGCACTATCACGGCTATGCCGATGACAAGCATTGGACCATGCATCATTCCATCACCCATGTTGTTGAACGACTGGGCGATTGCAAGCGATGCCATACCGACCGCGAAGAGCCTTATATAGCTCATCAGGTTCGAGAAGCATGAGATCGTATCGAGGAAGGTCGTGAAGAAGCCCGCAAGCCCCTGCTTCAGGCCTGTCCCGAACGGGATGCCAGGACCTTGTGCGGAGAACACGCAGACAAGGACGAATCCCAGACCGACACCTCCTGCGATGAACGATATCGAGCATGGCTCCCCGATAACAAGATTCAGTGCGAGGAAGTACAGCAGAATGACATCGATCAGCCAGCCGAGCTCGGCCAGAAGCGATATATCCTTCTCCTTCGCTTTCCTGATTATATTGATTATCCTTCCAAGCGAGAGCTGCACTGCACCGAGTATGAAGCAGAACTTCATCAGCATGTTCTGCGTATACGTAGCATCCAGCCCGAAGACCTCCGGGTAGTTGGCAATGCTCGGTATCACGAGCTTCTGGAGGAACGGAAGCTTATATAGAATGGATTCCGATCCGAACCATGTTCCCGTGACAGCTCCCCATACTACAGTCGCAGCACCTACCACGTATATGAGGATATTCAGATCCGAGCACTTCTTCGCCTTATGCTGCATATACAGCCCGATAAGGATGAATATGATGCCGTAGCCCGCATCACCAATGATCATCGCGAAAAACAGCGAGAAGAACACCAGGAAGTACGATGAGATATCATACTCACGGTATCCGGGTACTGTTCCAAGGATATCAAAAACAGGCTTGACGATTCTTACGAAGCCCTTGTAGTTGATCTTCGTAGGAGGATTGTCCTCATCATCAGGATCAGAGAGCATATAAGCAAGGGAATACTTCTTCGCATATGACTTGAAAGCATCCTCATCTTCCTCGGGGATATATCCAGTGAGGTAGATGATATCATCACCTTCAACGCTCTCGGAGACACGCTCGAACGTTATCGCCTCATCCTTTCTCTTCAGGAATGATTCATAGGACGGCACATATGCAGCTGCCTCACTGATTTTAGAGGCAATCTCCTTCAGCCTGCTCTCCCCTTCAAGTATCTCCTTGTCGATCCGGGCAAGGGATTTCTTCGGAAGCCTGAACTCAGAAAATGATGAACCTTCCGGTATCGTCCCTGAAACAAGTGCGATGGCAATGCCTTTGCCATTGTATGCAACAGGTATGAAATTGCAGTCAGGATCATTCCTCAGAATCTCAGCATCCTTCGCATTCCCTGTGTAGATATGGATATCGATACCTTCAGAGGCAAGAGAAGTCAGCTCATCGGGATTGAAATCACCGAACGGAGAGATTCTCTCGCGCTCGTTCCTGAGAGCAATCAAGGAACCATTGAGGCTGTCCTCTTCAGCAAGAAGGGATACAAGAGAGCCATGGACAGAAGCGAACTCCTCGCCGGAGATTGCCTTCGCAGCCTTGACCTTCTTTCCTCCGCGCTCCTTCAGCACCTGAAGCACATGGTCGTATTCGCTCCTCTCCTTCTCCATTGCATCGAGGCTCTGGGATTTGGAGATCATGTCGGTGATATGCATCACGCCCAGATCACGGAGCGAGACCAAAAGCTCATCCTTCTGGCTTCTGGAGGCTGCAATGACTGTTTTCTTCATCTTAGCTATCATATCAACCTGCCTTCACCAGCTTCTTCTTGGCTATCTTTCCGCGCACAACAGCGGCCGTCTGCTGATCCTGGAGATAGATTCCTATCACCCTGATATTCTCCTTTGCCTCAGGTATCTTCACCTTCTCAAAGAGATTGACGCGCTGTGTCGTCGTTCTAAGCTCTGCAGAAAGGAGCTCGATCCTTTCCTCCAGAGTCCTTACAAGTGCATCGAACTTCGCTATATCCCTCAGGGCGACAATCGCCTTGTCGACCCAGAGCGGATAGAAGTCCAGATCGTATTCAATGGGCTTGAAGACAAGCTCCCTGAACACAGGCACTTCCACACCAGCTATATTCCCCCTGTCCTTCTCTATCCTGTCGACCTTGACAAGCGTACCGATGGATCTTTCAGGGGGGAAAGAAGCATTCTCACCATATACAGCGATCCAGCCTGAAAGGGAAGCCTTGGCTTTGGCCTGCTCCTCCTTCAGCTTCGCTATCTCCTGCTCAGACTCCCTTATGACAGCCTGGAGCTGCTGCTGCTTGAGCTGCAGCGTGGGAAGATAGCGCTGGAACTGCTTAAGGGCGTCCTTCTGCTTCTTCTGCTCATTCTTGGTAAGCTTTACACCCACTCTAGCGCTCCTTGGGCCAGTACTGCTCTATGAGCTCAGTCCTGAGTCCTGTCTCATTAGGCTCGAAGCACTCAGCAAGGATCTTCCAGCCCTCGTCGAGAGCCTCTTCGAGAGGAATATTCACAGAGAGGTCCATCATCCTCGATTCGAACTCCGCACCATACTTCAGGAGCTTCTCATCCCAGTCAGACATCATGAATCCCATTGAGCGCTTCTCAAGGGAATCCTTGTATGCGCTGTAGAGCTTGATCATGCCATCCATCAGCGATCTGTGGTCTGAGCGTGTATCCTTGTTGACGTTCTGCTTCAGACGGGAAAGCGATCCGAATGGCTCGATGTGACCATTCTTCAGATAGTACTGTCCCTCGGTGATGTATCCGGTATTGTCCGGTACAGGATGGGTTACATCATCGCCAGGCATCGTCGTGACACCGAGGATCGTAACGGATCCGGCACCTTCAAACGATACAGCCTTCTCATAGCGGGATGCGAGAGCGGAATAGAGATCGCCAGGGTATCCTCTGTTGGAAGGAACCTGCTCCATCGTAATCGCAGTCTCCTTCAGCGAATCGCAGAAGTTCGTCATATCGGTAAGAAGAACGAGGACCTTCTTTCCCTGAAGGGCAAAGCGCTCCGCTACAGCAAGCGAGAGGTCCGGAACAAGTGTACATTCTACAGTAGGATCGGATGCGGTATGGATGAACATTATCGTTCTTGAGAGAGCGCCGGAGCTTTCCAGCGTATTCCTGAAGAAGAGATAGTCATCATACTTCAGTCCCATTCCTCCGAGAACGATGATATCAACCTCGGCCTGCATAGCGATACGGGCCAGAAGCTGGTTATATGGCTCGCCGGAGATTGAGAAGATCGGAAGCTTCTGCGACTCAACGAGGGTATTGAATACATCGATCATCGGGATACCTGTCCTGATCATCTTATTCGGGAGGATTCTCCTTGACGGGTTTACTGAAGGACCACCGATCTCAATCATGTTCTCCGTAAGCTCAGGACCGTTATCCCTCGGATGGCCTGCACCATCGAAGATGCGTCCGAGAAGATTATCGGAGAAGCTGACTCTCATCGGCACACCTAGAAAGCGGACGCTGTCTCCTGTGGAAACACCCATTGCTCCCTGGAATACCTGAAGGGATACCTTGTCCCCATCGAGCTTTATTACGTTGGCAAAACCCTTGCCGCGCGATGTCGTGATCTCTGCCAGGTCATTGTTCCTTACGCCCTCTGCCCTGACAGTGATGACGTTTCCAACAATAGATTCAATCTTCGTATAGACCTTCTGCATTTACTTCCTCCTTCCCTTATAGAAGGATTCGAGATCCTCCTTGAGCGTTCCGAAGCGCTCATCAGACTCCGCAGTTCCGTTCCAGTCAAGGAAACGCTGCCTGAGCTCATTGAAGAAGAGACGTGCGTCCTTCTTATCCTCAAGCGCGAATGATGAAGTGAGGATATCGTACATGACGGAGAATACAAGGCGCTGCCTGTCTACTGTGACGGAAGCATCAACAGGATCGAAGGAATTCTGCTGGAGATATGCCGAATCGAGGAACTCACCCTTCTGATAGACCACATAGTCCTCAAGCGATGTTCCCTCCTCTCCGACGACCTTCATCATCTGTCCGACCTCATTGCCCCTTCTGAGGTATGAATATGCCTCGGCAACCTTATCCTTATCGATTATCCCCTCATATTTTGACCATGAATCGAGAGGATCGATTGCAGGATACTTTCTTGCATCGGAGCGCTCTCTGGAAAGACCATGGAATGCACCTACGACCTTGAGCGTCGCCTGAGTTACAGGCTCCTCGAAGTTTCCACCAGCCGGGGATACCGTTCCACCGATCGTGACAGTGCCTGTGCGTCCATCGCGGAGCTTTACCTTTCCTGCTCTCTCATAGAACTCTGCAATCCTTGACTCAAGGTATGCAGGGAATGCCTCATCTCCAGGAATCTCCTCGAGACGACCAGACATCTCTCTCATAGCCTGCGCCCAGCGGGAAGTACTATCAGCAAGAAGGAGGACATCCAGTCCCATATTCCTGTAGTACTCAGCCATCGTTACCGCCGTGTATACGGAAGCCTCTCTTGCCGCAACAGGCATACTCGATGTATTGCAGATTATGATGGTCCTCTCCATGAGGCTTCTTCCGGTCTTCGGGTCAGTAAGCTCAGGGAATTCCTTGAGGATCTCGACAACCTCACCAGCACGCTCGCCGCATGCTGCGATAATTACGATATCGACATCAGCATTCCTTGAAGTCAGATGCTGGAGAACGGTCTTTCCTGCGCCGAATGGACCAGGGATACAGTAAGTACCGCCCTTTGCCACAGGAAGGAAGGTATCGATGATCCTTACCTTCGTGACCATGGTCTCATCGGGAAGGACTCTGTCCGCATAACCCTTGATAGCGACCTTCACAGGCTGGGTTATGATCATTGAGAGATCCCTCTCATTGCCCCTTCCATCCTCGATCACGCAGATTGTCTCACGGCTTCTATGCATGCCTTTATCGGCGATGCTCTTAATCGTCCACTCTCCCTGGAGCGTGAATGGGACCATGATCTCATGGCGGAAGATGCCCTCTGGGACATAGCCGAATGAATCGCCGGCAATCACCTTGTCCCCTACGCTCTTCGTAGGAGTGAAATCCCACTCCTTATCCGGGAGAGGATCGAGATACACACCTCTCTCAAGGAAGAACCCGCACTTCTCCGCTAGTCCGGGAAGAGGGTTCTGCAGTCCATCGAAGACCTGGGTAAGGAGTCCAGGGCCAAGCTCTACAGAGAGCATCTCCCCTGTGAATTCGACCTCATCGCCTACTGCGATTCCTCCGGTCATCTCATAGACCTGAAGCGATGCTATTCCATCGGTGATCCTTATGATCTCGCTCTTGAGACGGGTATCACCTACATGGATGTATCCTACCTCGTTCTTTATTACCTGGTCCGAGAACCTAACATTAACCATGTTCCCGTTGACGCCGGTCACCAGGCCAGAAGCTGTTGATGCCATATTATCTCCTTACCGGAAAATATCCGTTTCAATTTCCTTATATAGCCTGTCGAATTCCGAAAGACCCTTTTTCTGGCTGAATGATGAGCTGCGCTCCATAAGCTGAAGCTTCAGCGAGTATATCATCAGAGCACGGGAAGAGAACGGAGACCCGCCCTCCCTCGACGACAGGAAATCAAAGTACATTCCAAGAAGAGCCCTCTCGCCTTCAAGCGGATCGAGATCCTCGACAATCGATCTTATGCGGTCCTCGAAGATCTTCTCCCCTCCGGACACAACCTCGTATCCGGGGAAGCCGAGCTTCTCAGCTCTGACGGAATTCATTACTGCCCTTATCTTCTCCGAGTACTCCTGCCACTCCCTTACGACAGGATTCCCTGCAGCATCGGCAGAGGAAGAGAACACAGCCTTCTCAAGATCCCTGTAATCCTTCTTGGAAAGCTGCTCCCTGGCCTTTGCCATGAATTCCTCATATGTGATCGGAAGTTCCTTGCCCATTGAGAGCATCGGAAGAGTCGAAGCAAAATAGTAGTACTCAGCCATAGGACCTCAGAGAATGGACTTCAGAGAATCCGAAAGATATGGGAAGAGCAGCTCCTGGCACTTCTCTGCGGAAACATCGATATATCCGGAGCCATCCTTTTCCGAGATCCTGAACCCTGCCTGCACAGACTGGGAAGGCCTGAACTCAAGACCCGATGCGATCTCAGAGGCGAATGTCTTCGAAAGCTCTGCGGAAAGCGCACTGAGATCTTCCTGCGGAAGCTCGACAGCCTTCCCCGAGAGATCGCCTGAAAGAACCGCACTGATGATGGAAACAAGATTGCTTCCATGCATTTCCTTTGATATAGCCGCTGAGAGTATCTTCGAATACTCATCCTCGATGCTCTTCCTCAGAGAGAGGGAGACATCGCGTGCAGCCTGCTTTATCGTCGCCTCGGAGGAGGATTTCTCAAGCGCGATCGACTTCTCAGCATCCGCGATCATCTTATCACGCTCTTTCTCAGCCTCTTTCACGATTGCATCGGCCTGAGCCCTGGCTTCGCTGATTATCCTTTCGGCTTCGGCTTTTGCGCTGTCAATGCCTTCCTTGCGGATAGAGGCAACAAGATCCTGAATCTGCTGTTCCATTTATTCCACCTGAATTCTTTTGTTTTCTATGACTATAGAACAACGGGCATGTACAATCAATGGATTACACCTATTTTCAATATGAAGTTTGCTCATTATTTGCTTTTATGTCGATTTTGGATAATATTCCAGCGATGAATATCGAAGAGCTGTACACAAGGGACAAGCCCGTCAGAGGGCTTATATCAATAAGGAATCTGCTTTCAGGAAAGGTCTATCTCACGGCAACGGAGGATGCTGTGAATGATATCACGAAGGAACGCTTCTCGCTGGATCTCGGAAGCCACAGGTCGTCAGAGCTGCAGAAGGATTACTCGGAGACTGGGCTAGAGCTCTTCTCCATCGATCTTGAGAAGGAAGCAGGAAGCGATGAGGATCTCAGAGCGCTTCTTGAGAGGACGGAGAAGGAGTACAAGGACCGGGGAATCAGCCTATACAGATGATTTCCTGTCTTTCAGGATAAGATTCATTATGCCCCCGACTGCGATTCTGATCGCGAGGTCTGTATCATGGAGGATGGGATTATCCAGCCCAGCGGCTGCCCTTTCCTGATTGCTTACGACTGCAAAGACAGAGCCGCATCGGGCTCCAAGGGATGAGGCGACTGTGAAAAGAGCGGCGCTCTCCATCTCCGATGCGAGGACGCCCAGCCTCTTCCATGCCTCCCATTTCGTCTTCAGTTCGCCTGATACAGGCATTCTATCAGGATCAAGCTGGCCATAGAAGGAATCCTTGCACTGCACGATTCCCGTATGATAGCGGGAGCCATGGCTTATAGCGCTTTCAACAAGAGCCTGGACGACGCCGAAATCCGCAACGGCGGGGAATTCCAGGGGCGCATATTGAAGGCTTGTGCCCTCCTGCCTCACAGCCCCTGTCGCAATCACAGCATCCCCACTCAACACATCCATCGATATCCCTCCGCATGTGCCGATGCGTATGAATGTATCGGTACCGCACCTGAAGAGCTCCTCCATAGCAATCGCTGCAGAGGGACCGCCGATGCCGGTTGATGTGACGGAGACCTTCTCCCCTCCGAGATAGCCGGTATATGTCACATACTCCCTGTTATCCGCTATCTGGACAGCATCATCGAGGTACTTTGCGATAAGGGGAACGCGCTTCGGATCGCCCGGGAGTATCGCATAGCGGCCTGTATCGCCTTTTTTCGTACGGATATGGTACTGGACTCCTGTTCCATTCATGTAATCAACCATATGAGGATTATCACACGGCAAAATCGACCGCGCAACTCTTGATTACCCCAGCCTCACTCTGTAAACTCTCCGCCATGAAAGAAAGAAATGCAGGCCTTCTCCTGCTCCTGACCTCATTGATATGGGGTCTTTCATTTGTAGCACAGTCCGTCTCAGCAGAGAGCATAGGGCCATTCACATTCAATGCCGTACGCCTGATCATAGGCGCTATCGTTCTCATTCCCTTCGCCATCCCCGGAATACGGAGACACAGAGGCGACAGGGAATACTTCCGCAAAGCCCTTAAAGGAGGAGCAATCTGCGGGCTCTGTCTCTCAGCCGCTGCCGTGACGCAGCAGGCAGGCATCGCAGTCTCCGGCGCAGGGAAGGGAGGATTCATAACATCGCTCTACATCATCATCGTTCCGATAATCTCAATGGTATTCGGGATGAGGCCAGGGCTCAGGACATGGCTATGCGCAGCTGCTGCCCTTGTAGGCATGTACTTCCTGACACTCTCTGAAGGATTATCGCTCTCAGCAGGCGACGGTCTTCTCATCGCATGCGCATTCCTCTTCGCACTCCATATCATGGCGATAGACAGGACTGGAAAGGATGTTGACGGGATACTCCTCTCGATGCTGCAGTTCCTCATAGGAGGCATACTCTCCTCAATAGGCATGTTCCTCTTTGAAGAACCTGCAGTCAGCTCGATAATGGAAGCATGGCTCCCTGTATTCTATGCTGGAGCATTCTCCTGCGGAATCGCATATACACTCCAGGTAGTCGGACAGAAATACATGAACCCCGACCATGCCGTTCTGATACTCTCTCTTGAAAGCGTATGGGCTGCCATCGGAGGAGCACTGATACTCGGAGAGAGGATGAATGGAAAGGAGCTCTTCGGATGCCTCCTTGTATTCGGTGCAGTCATTATATCGCAGATCAATCCTAAAACTCTCAGAAAATAAAATGATAATCATGCATAATAATATCTGAAATATGATGTTATTATGCATTTTAAATTTGTTATTATATTTTAAATTACAGAATTTATATTAAAATTATAAAGTTTATTGCACTGTTATATATGCATACCAATCAATTGCATGCAAACAATAATACCAATACAGTAATGCCATGATACAGGAATCATGATGCTTCCGTGTGATACGCTACCGGATTACTTCAGTTCGACATAGGTCTTGCCCATACCGCCATCCTCCGGACGGGCAAAGTAGTAGTCCTTCACCTCTCTGCGCTTCGAAAGGTAGTCATGGATACCGCGGGAGAGAATGCCATCTCCGAAGCCATGGATGATGCCGAACGTACCCATTCCAGCAAGGATAGCAGCCTCCATCTGGTCATCCATCCTCTGCAGTGCCTCCTCAAGCGTGAGGCCTCTCAGATCGATTGTGTATGAAGCCTTTCTGGAGCTTCCCGAGAAGCTCAGAGCAGCCTTCCTGGGCTCTTCCTTTTTGCTGTGCCTTGCCATGCTGCGCTTTATCGTCATGCGGAGACCGTTCTCAAGCAGGACTGCAAGATTGTTCCCATTCACCTCAAGAACCTTGCCAGAAGTCCCGGCCTTGCCGCAGAGGATATCATCGCCAGGAGCGAAAGGACGATCATCCTGCACATCATCATCTTCCTCCCTTACAAGGCTCTCCTCTGTGTCCCTCTTTTTCTCCACATCGCGCATGAAGGCCTTTGCCTTCTGGATCTTCTCCGTCGTGAGCTTTCCTGTGCGGATATCGCTGATGAGATTCTCGAGCGTTCTGCGCGATGATCTGAGGTATGATGACAGCTCTGCAACACCATCCTTTCTCAGCTCATTCTCAAGCGCATCAAGCTTCTTCTCCTTCTCCGCAAGCTCTGAGCGAAGCCTCTCTGCTTCCCTGTTCTTCAGAGAAAGCTCTGTCATTTTCCTGTCGAGAGTCCTCTCCTTCGACAAAAGCGCCTTTATGATCCTCGCAGAGGACTCCTCACCTCCCATCAGAGCCTTTGAGGCTTCCTCTGTGATGACTCGAGGCATTCCCATCCGCTTTGCAGTCGCAACGGCGTGGCTGTCTCCCGGAATTCCCTCAAGCACACGGTATGTAGGAAGCCCGGAACGCTCATCGAACTCCATCGACGCATTCATCATATTCTCCTCGGAGTATGCAAAGCTCTTCACCTGGGAGTAATGCGATGTGATGCATGTGAGACAAGCATGCGATGCAAGATATCTAAGGATTGCAGATGACAGGGCTGCACCCTCCTCCGGATCCGTCCCAGATCCAAGCTCATCAAGAATGACAAGGGATGCATCATCGCAGCGGGAGGTTATCGATGCGATATTCTTCATATGCGAAGAGAACGTCGATGCCGCATCCTGGATTGACTGCCCATCCCCGATATCGGAATAGATGGAGGAGAAAACAGGAAGCACGGAAAGCTCCGAAGCCGTTATATAGCCAGAGATCTGATTCAAAGCAACAGAGAGAGCAATCGTCTTCATCGTTACCGTCTTTCCGCCGGCATTTGCGCCGGAGAATACAACTGCCTTGATGCCTTTATCGAGCCTTACGGTGATAGGAACAGCATCCTTCCCGATAAGGGGATGTACGGCATTGAGCAGGGATAGCTCTGCCCCTCGCTGCGGATGATGAGCCTTACGCCTCTTTGCCCAGACAGCAAAGGAATGGTGGAAATCGAAGACGATCACACGCTCCAGCATCTTCTTCATGAAAGGTATCGTGCTTCTGGCTCTATCGGAAAGCTCGTGCAGGATCCTTGCCTTCTCCGCCTGTATGCGCTCCCTTGCGATCACTGCCTCGTTATTCAGGGATACAAGCTCGAATGGCTCTGCAAAGAGCGTTGAGCCGGATGAAGATGAACCTGAGACATAGCAGCTATCAACAATCTTTGAATCATTCCGTAATGGGATTACTATACGCTCATTACGATATAAAGGTTCTGACTGCTGTATGCTATCGCGGTTATCATGCATGAAAGAGGCGGCGCTCCTCATCCTTTCTGACCGGACCCTTTCAAGCTCTCTCTGGAGAGGCCTCAGGCGGGGATGATCATCGTATACGGCACCATCGGTATCAAGGGCTGAGAGGATATCGTCGGAAAGGACCTCGTCCTCGCTGTGTATATCATCTTCCTCGCCTATATACTTGAGCATTGAAATATAAGATGCCAGAAAGAGTCCGACACGCCGTATATCGGCACCGGAGAGATCTGCATGGGTGCGTGATGCATATGAGAAGATATCCCTTACAGGAGGGAATGGATCGGGAGCATCGCCCTCAGGAAGGGACATATAACGGTCAATAACCGCAGCACGGCTTTCAATCACATCAGGATCGGAAGTGAACAGCGATGGGGATATTCCCTCTCGCCCTTCTGGGGAGAGCGAATACTTCCGGACGCCATCAAGGACCTTATCAAGCTCTATATCCCTTACAGTTCTATCATCCACGGCTCTTTCTGTTCCTCATATATGCGGGCTTTCTGTCCCTGAGAGCATCGATGATGCGCAGATAGCTCTCATATCTATTTTCGTCTACCAGCCCTTTCTCCACAAGCTCTGGGACGATGCAGCCATCCTCTCCCTGATGCAGGCATCCATCATAGAGACATTCACCTGAAGGGAGCTCGGGAAAGGCCTCGGAGACCTTCTGAAGATCCTCAAAGGGAACCTCTATCTCCCTGACACCGGGGGTATCTATTATCGAGAAGCCATCGCCTTCGATATACAGAGAATGATTCGTCGTATGGCGTCCCCTATTGTATTTCTCCGAGATATCGCCTATACGCTGTCCGCTGCCAGTCAATCTATTGACCAGCGTTGATTTCCCAACCCCGCTCTGGCCAACGAATGCAGAGCATTTTCCCATGAGAGCTGCCCTTAGCTCATCGAGGCCTTCCCCTGAGACAGAGGATGTATATATGACACGGAATCCAAGTCCGCTGTATAGCCTCAGCGTCTCATATGCATCATCATCCGCTTCATCGGCCTTGTTCAGGACAATGATGATCTCAGCGCCTGAAGAACAGGCAATTGCACGGTCAAGGAACCGTGGCCGAAGCGGCGGAGAGAGCGGAGAGACCACGATAACGCTTATGTCCTGGTTTGCGGCGATTGTCTGATTGAGCTCGCGCTTGGTATTCCATCGCTGGAATGCGCTCTTCCTGTCCAGTACTGCGTGTATCAGTGCCTCCTCGGATGAATACGGCTCACCTTCCGCTATATCACCGACAGCGATAGGGCTGTACTCGCACTCCCTGCCTTTCATGACCTTACCTTTTATCCGGCAGGTATATATCCTGCCATCATCGAGGGATGCTGCTGTATAGATATTGTTGATGGACCGCCGTATCTGGAAGCGCATATCGCGAATGATAGCACACAGTGAAGATTGACACAAACCGGCTGAGGAGAGAACATAGATTATGTTTCCGCTGACCAGATGCTCCGCTACAGGCTGCCCTGCATTCGCATACAAGGATACAGGATACTGCTATCATCATAATCCAGATAAGGAAGCCATACTCTCTGGTTTCATCGGCAATCTGGAGAACGGAAGCCTTATCAGGGACATATCGATAGTGAATGCGGAGATCAGGGGTGTGAGATCCGGCAAGGGGCTGTGCATAATGGCTTCCAATTTCTCCTTCACGGTCTTCGAGGATACAACATTCGACAGCGCCTCGATAATCGAATCATTCTTCGATTACTGCATATTCCGCAGATGCTCATTCATCGGCGATGATATAAGATACTCGGTATTCGCAGGCTCATCGTTCATCGACTGCAGGATAAATGATTCGACTGTCATACATAACAGCTTCATGGGCATCGACGCCCATAACTCCGACTTCTCCTCCAACGACTTCTACTTCTCCAACTTCTCGCTTGCGAAGCTTGTGGATACATCGATGGAGGACTGCAACCTGAAGCGCACGAATTTCCGGGCAGCAATGACGAAGAATGTATCCTTCCGGTACTCGAATCCTGAGGAGGCCTTCTTCAGGAAGGAAGAGGGGTATACGATATGAAGATATACCCGCATCTATCAGCAGAGCGCCTTGCGAATGTGTACCTTGTCGTCGATGACGAAGGAACGGGACTGATTGTCGATCCTGCGCATATCGACAAGGAGATCATCGAACATGTCGAGAGCTGCTGCAGGAATCTTGCCGCCGTGCTCATAACACACAGGCATATCACCCACACAGAGGGGCTAGGGACACTGACAAAGATCTATTCCGTTGATATCTATTCCGCATCAGATGAGATCAACGGGATAAAATGCAGACGTATCAGCGATGGCAGCAGGCTTAGAATCGGCAATCTCGATATAGAGGCTATATCCGTTCCCGGACACTCCATGGATTCGCTTGTATACAGGATAGACGGCGGAGCACTCTTCACCGGTGATACGCTTCTATCCGGATCGATAGCGACAACGCACAGCCATATCGAGAAGGAACTGCTTGTCCATTCCATCTGCACAAGACTGCTGACTCTTCCTGATACAGCGATAATCTACCCGGGACATGGGGCATTATCGAAACTCAGGATCGAGAAGATGTTCAATCATGATCTTCTTGAGTCTGCTGACTGGGATAAGAGGAACCTGAAAGCGCGCATATGACACGCTGGAAGCGGTCAGGAATCGGCGCTTCGAATACCATCTCCCTGCCAGTTGAAGGATGGCGGATCCGTAGTTCCCTGGCATGGAGCATCAATGATGCATCAGGAAATGAGGAATCCTTCGGTCCATAGATGGGGTCTCCGAGAAGAGGATGGCCTATCGAGAGCATATGCACACGGATCTGATGGGTTCTTCCTGTATATATGCGGACATCGAGAAGCGCATAGCCATCCATCTGTCTGAGGACTCTGTACGCAGTCTTCGCATCCTTGCCTCTGACAGGAGAATCGGTTGTACGGAACTTCTTCCTGTTCCAGGGATCCCTCTCGATTCTCTTCTCTATAATCCCTTCCTGGGATGTGAAGAAGCCCTTGGCTATCGCATAGTAATGCTTCTCCGTCCTGTGCGCGCTGAATTGCTCCTGAAGCCTGTGCTGGCTCTCGAGAGTACGGGCTATTATCATGACACCGGAGGTATCCTTATCAAGGCGATGGACGATTCCAGGCCTTGTATCATCATCGGATGTGCTGAAATCATCGCCATAACGCCCTACAAGCGCATTGGCAACGGTACCTGAATAGCAGCCAGCTCCTGGATGGACGGCAATGCCCTGCTCCTTGTTTATCACAAGGATATCATCATCCTCATATATGATGGAAAGGGGAATATCCTCCCCTTCAAGCCCTTCGAAAACCTCTTCATCATATTCAATATGAATGCTATCGCCGGCCTTGACCCTAGCACTCTTCTTCGCTTTCTTCCCATTGATGGCAATCAGAGTGCTCTCCTGAGAGAACACAGAGCGCTGTATATCACATTCCTTTGATGCTATGAGATCGACTCGCCCTTCGGCAGATGCCTCGAGATCAGCTGTCCTATGCCTTATCAATTGCCGACCTTCCCGAGAATCCAGTCAGTGCCTGCGATAATCAGAGAGAGCCCTGCTGCTATCCCTGCCTGGATAAGAACCTGCTGATACTCCTCAGAAGGGCCAGGCATCCCCAGCATTGAAGCAAGGGAGTACACACCCATAGCCACGGGGAATGTTATAACAAGCGAACCGAAGAATATCGACTCAGCTCTTCTGAGCTCATGCGACCAGATCGGGAATTCCTCTTCGGTATAAGGCTCATATTCAAAATCAATCGTATCTGCAGCAAGCGGTGGCAGGGCTATAAGCACAGCTAGAAGCAATGCTATTATCCGTCTCATATCCTCTTAACACCTACCACCATCTCTGATTTGCATCTTAAATACTAATATACCAAAGAAATCTATAAAATGCAACAGTTGTGTCCGGACTAAGATGTAACACCAGCGGACACTGGCCATTTGGCCACTCTTCACAACGGCTAAATAAGCATTTATCTATGTGATTACACAGGGATTTGCCCGTGTAGTTGAATCACTGTGTATTGTGGAGGCAGCGCAATGAAACAGAAACGATATTCAGAGGAAACGAAGATGGAGCTTGTCCGCTCCTTCCTGAAGCGAAGAGATGAGGAAGGGATAAGCATGCGGCAGTTTGCCGGAGAGAACAATATTCCCTATTACACCTTCCGGGACTTCTACAGGGATCCTAAGTACAACCCTGAATGGGAGAACAGGTATGAATATTCACTTCAGGATAATCCTTCTGCATGGATGAGAAGAAACAGGAGCAGAAATGTATGAAAACCATAATGATTGCCAATCAGAAAGGCGGTGTCGGAAAGACCACGACGGCAGCGGCATTAGGGCTTGGGCTCAATAAGAGAGGGTTCCGGGTTCTCCTTGTTGATACGGATCCTCAAGGGAATCTTTCATCTTCACTGGGAATAGATCCAGACTCGGCCTGTGGATTATTTGAGCTTCTCAATGGGGATAACGGAATAAAGGACTGCATCTGCAGCTCCTTTGCAGGGGATGTGATTCCCTGCTCGATCATGCTTGCCGATGCCGACAGGAGGCTCACACAGCCTTATGCCTACTCCATTCTTGATGAGAAGCTAGGAGATATCTGCAACGATTATGATTACTGCATTATCGATGCACCGCCATCTCTTGGGATCCTTTCGATGAATGGATTCAGCACTGCGCAATATCTTATTGTCCCTGTGAATGCGTCTGCATTCTCGCTCCAGGGCTTATCATCCCTTTTCAGCATTATCTCAGCAGTAAGGGAAAAGGGGAAGCATGAGATAAAGATCCTAGGAATCCTCATTACTAGGTTCAACAGCAAGACACGGCTTTCAAAGGAAGTGCTGGCTGTGCTTGAGAATACAGCGCATCAAGCCGGAACGAGAGTCTTTGATGCAAAGATCCGGCAGGGAGTGTCAATCGAGATGGCCCAGGCCCGGCGGGAAGATCTCTATGAATTCAGAAGCGGATCCAAGCCCGCTGATGATTACAGCCGGTTCACAGAGGAAGTATTAGAACTGATTAGTTGAATAGTTGAGTAATTGAATAGCTAAATGGATGAACTGCTGAATAGGTAAATAGCTGTTCACAAAAGCAATTAAAACAAATAGCAATGGAGATAAATAGCTATGGCAAAAGAGGATTTCCTAGATTCGTTCTATAAGGTGGGTCCGAATGCGGATTCCAAGAAGAAAAGGGGTGCGCCTGTCAGGAGGAACCCCGGAGAGGTCTACTGCGATACGACATATTCCATAACCCAGCGCAATCTCAACTATATAGCATTTCGGGGATTGGAGTTCGGTACTCACAGCGCATATATCAATATGCTTGTTGAGAAAGACAGAGAGGAGAATCATGAAAAGGACAGAATAGCGCAGGATCTCAGGATGGCTGAGATGAAGAGGAAGGGAAGATGAGAAAAGGGGCATGCATTCTGACAGGATTCCTGCTCGCAGCCTCATCGGCGGCATCCGCGGCAGAGCTTCACAGTTCTTTCGGGATAGATGTAAGCACAGGATATAGATCGATGGATGCAATCTCCGTTATTGACTGGGGTATTGCTGCGTCTTACGCGATTGGAGGGGAAATCCATGAGAATATTGCCCTGTACGGCAAGGCAGGATTCCTGTTCGATGCTCCAGCAATGTCGCTTGAACCATTTCTATCGCTTGCACATGCCTATGGTGTTCTGTTCAGCCTCGGTGCAATGTTCCGGGATGATAAATGGCTTTTTGATGCAGAATTTGGTATGATAATTAGCTGGATGAATGGATACCCTATTGCTGAGTTTGTGGCTGGTGGTTCTGCCAGATACAGATTCGCAAGTCTGTCAGGAACAATCCTGAGAGTTCCTGTATCATTCAGCATCCTTGCTCCTGTCCGAATGCGATTTTCCGGAGACACATTCGGAATAACCGCAGGATTGGGCATATCAGTGGAGATGGGATCCTATGCGTAATCTTAATCTAATACTAATTATGCTTACTACTGCCCTCACAGCCTGTACTCCTTACGGGAATACCAAGGAAGCCACAGTATATATCATATCGGTGGGGCTGGATTATCGGGACAGCAGTGCTCCGGATCTTCTAGGGTGCCCGGATGATGCATTGGAAATCGGATCATGCCTTTCTGATATGTATAGGCAGAGAGGAATCAATACCAATGTGTCTTATCTTGTTCAGTACAGTGCGGAAGCTGATAAGGACGCCCCGGATTACCCTGATGCTGACGCGATAATCGAGGCTATCGCTGATATACCTTCAACAGAGGATGATCTGATAATCTTCTATTATTCTGGGCACGGAGACGTGGAAGACGACGGGAATACATTCCTTGCCGTAGGATCAGCGGAAGCAGATTATGAGAAGCTTGCAATGGACTCGGTTTTCGATGTACTGGAAGCGAAGGATGCTCCTGCTATTGCAATTATCGACGCGTGCTATTCCGGAGCAATGGCAATCAGTCCTGATCAATCAATATTGGATGCCTTTGCAGACATGTTCGGCAAGCTTGACCTGCGGTCGGTGAAGGTCATTGCCGCATCCGGATCTGATGAGCTGTCTTATATGATACCTGTCTATGCGGAAAGCGGGGAACAGGAATCCCATGGAGCGCTTACTGCATCTATCCTAGGAATCCTTGACTGGAAGCATACATCATTCAGTTCAAGGGGGATAACTATTTCGGGATGCGAGAAGACAATACATGGGAGAACGGGATACTTCAACAGGTCTCTGACTGCCGATGGCCTCTTTAAAGAGATATCTGATGGGTGGAGATATACGGAACAGACACCGATAACAAATCTGGTGCCTGTGGCTATCAAGCTTATTGGCTGATAGGAAGGAACATAAGCCTTTATGATAGGGCTTCAGCATCTAAATGGAGTAAAGAGGTCTATGGAGAAAGCGATTTTAGAGGCTAATACAAATCTAGATAAAATGCGTGACATTGAGCAAACAGAGTCCTTTTCATGCGTATGGGTTAGATTGGCAAGTCATTAAACAGCACGGAAACATTGATCTGTAGGAACGTTGCGATCAGATAGCATGTATCAATGGTCGCGGCATGCTCCCCTCTCTCGATTCTTCCGTAATATGACTGCGTCTCGTTCCTGTGTCATGATTCCATGATCATGCTTTTCATTTCTCATGATCAAGATCCATTGGCTGAGATAATGATACATTTATAGCGTTTTTTATATTTAAACTCCTATCTGCACAGCGTTGCTGAAAAACCTCATTTAAAGCGTTCAATCGCAGTTTAGTCCCTGTATTTCAGAGAATTTGGATTTTCAAGAATCCGTTTTATGAGGTTTTCTACCTTCTCATACTTGTCCTGTGGAGGATTATGTATGTATGAAAACAGGTCAAGGTAACCAGGAAGATCATCACGGCTGAAGCCCGGATGCCGGCGCATCAGACGTTGGAGCTCATAGCATCGCCTGTTTATGGGTTCAAGGGGATTCTCTGAATCCGGAAGACCCTTCAGCTGCTTCGAATCGTATTCAATGCTTTCCAGCCCCAGCTCCTGGATGAGCTTCTTATGTGCTTTCTCCCTGTCATGGATCAATGTCGAGCCTGGTACTACATGGGCCTTGAATCCATTGTATACAGATTTCTGCGAGGGCTTGCCATGCCCGAGAAGGCAGCAATAGACATTGGATCCATCATATGCGATGCCTATGCAGATCTGGTTTCTGGATATGCCCCTATACTCCTTGCCATCGCTTCTCCTCTTATGGGAATCGTATACCATGCCAAGTTCCCCATCTCCTCCGGGAAAGTTGAGGGTGTGAACAACATGATTAAGACAATAAGAAGAAAAGCCTATGGCTACAGGGATACCGAATACTTCTTCCTCAAGATCATATTCGCTTCTTTCAGAGGCCCTTTCAGATACAAATCCCACACTATTTTGTAAAGACCCATGAAGGCCAGTGCCTTTGAGGCAAGATCCAGTATCGCCTTGATTATTTCCAAAACCATATAAGCTCCTTTCATCATGAAGAATCCGTGAAGCCTATACAGGCTCCAGTGTGTTACGACTGGAAGCCAACCGCCTACCATGATATGGCAGTGCCGTATACAGTATACCAGCATTCAGACTTGATAGCTGCATATCGCATAACATTTGCTCCTGTGCCGGATGATTGAAGCAGCATTTTTATGTCCCAATGCAGTGGGTATTTCAAAATTCTGAAAATCCTGCCTAAAACCTACTCAGGCAGGATATTTCAAGTTTGAACCCTATTGAAGAAAGTACTCTGTAAAGTCTATTGTCTCTCCATCGACTGTAAAAGGTTGCGTTACCGGAAAAACCTCGGTACCTGGTATAAGGTTCAATAAGCTGTTTATAGAATACGAATCCATCTCATATGTGTTACGTACGTAATTATCGGTATATGTAAAGTTATCGATTGCTGCAAACTTCATCCGGGCTGTCATCGGTCTATTAAGAGTAAAATCACAGCCGTTGATTACAAACCGGCAATTGCCTCCCTTTGTATAGACATCATTATTATACTGGAATCCAAATATAAGTCCTTCACTATATTCATCTCCAATATTTCCAAATAACATATGAGAGTCATTGGCAGTAATAATGCAATCCTGAGAATCATGCATCTGCATAACCGCGATTCCGTTATTGTTACCTTTCTGTGTATTGATGGTTGTAAGATCCGAATCCTTTACATTGACGTCGAATCCTATGCATGCATCACGGAGATATACGCAATACCAGCCCTTTATGGTGCAACCATCAATATCAACGGAGCTTCTTCTATCAGACGTTCCGCATGTATCGATGCAGGTCGCATAATGGATATTCTGCAGACCGATAGTGCATCCAGTCATATCGACATCCATATAATCAACATTTGCAATGCAAACACCAATCGTTGACCCTCCTGTAGTGTCATTGATGCTGACATTATCGAGGTCAAGGATCAGTGCCTCAAGACGACCGGCGAATGGAGAGGATAGCTCATATGTGTAGTTGTTTATATCAATACCCCTAGCTGTCCCAACTGGACCTGTTGCTGCAGCTGCGACATTTATTACGGAATTGCTTACAGCAATATGGACTTCATCTCCTGTTGAACCTACTGGAACAGTTACATCTATTCCTCTTCCAGTCCCTGAGGCATTCAGAATTGAGGAATCCACACTGATAGCAACTCCGCCGGTCTCTGCTTCAATCAAAGAAGCATCGGCTTTCTGGAGAGTAATATTCTCAAGAGCAACAGATGATCCTTCCTGAAGCTTTATAGCGCTGCTGACGATCGTTTCAGATGCAGAGGTGGCCCTTATCGCGATATTCTGGCCAGTCTTGATCTCTATATCATTCTCTTCAGAGTAAGAACCGGCGGAAAGGTCAATGATATAATTGCCAGCAGACAGGTTCTGTAAAGCAGCAGAGATAAGATTCGCTGAACCAGTACTGGAATCTATCGTTATCACTGGGATCCATACAATATATACGGTAACATTCTTGCCACTATAGCTGATTGTCTCCCCAGCATTGAGGATTGATCCATCCGAAAGCCGGAAATGACTGAATTCATATCCATCGACGGAAGATGGTTCGTCAAGCCTATACGAGTTTCCGATAGCCGTATCAGTATATGTTGCCATAGCTTCTTCGGGATCACTTATGAACGTAACAGTCCATTTTTCCGGCATCTGGATTGGAATCATGACATTCTGTCTGCACGATGTGATTATAGCCAGAAAAATCAGTAGCCCGAGAGCACGGGATATAATCCTACGGGGGGGGGGTAAAATTTCTCATATAAAATTTCCTTCTGTACAGAAGAATACTCGTGAGTGCGCAATTATACAAGGAAATGAGGCTTCCGGATATATAGAAATACTTCTCTGATATCGTATAAAATGGACCCTCCCCGCACAAGCTAAGAGAAGGTCCTCATCATTAATATTAGGAATAAGGAATGCAATTCCTTTCCAATATCAGCATATGCTTTATATAAAATATTGTCCATCGAAATCCGGCATAGAATCTGTATTTCCTAAGCGCTGCACTCTAATCATCAATTTGTTAGACAATCGCATAGTTTCTTATAGATGGGATCACTGCATGCATGAACCGGATCAAGATCGGCAGAATCTATCCAGAAAGCAGTACTCAGACTGGACTCATTCTGTCCATATTCAATTTTCCCAATAAAACCGTATCCAAAAAGGTCCTCTAAAGGCGAAATATACTTATTAATGAAATCCTGCGATGGAAAATAGATATGCCGTCCAGTCATAGCCCAATCCGGAATATTCTTCCCAATGAGATTACTACCAATATTGGATGATATGAATTTACTGTCTCGAAAAGGGACACCAGAATAAGGGATAAAACAATGGCTGAATGCAGAAGATATCCCTACAACAGTAATCAGATCAAGGAATTTGCTATCACTGGTATTAAACATTGAATCAAAAGGAATCCGCATCGAATTGTTATCTGGAAATCCATTTATATAATTCCTAGAAGCCTTATCCACGGTTGGCAGAGTCTCTTCTATCCGGTTCACAGAGTTATACTTCCGTATTTTCGGGTCTATATTATCTTCGATATCATACCCCTGCTGAAACAAGCAACCATCGCTATTCTCAGATCTTTCAAAATCTATCCTGTAAATTCTCTGGGTATCATCACGGAATTTCCTGCTGAACCGTATAAGCATTGCAGCCTCCTAGGACAAAGAAAGACCGCGGTAATTCCACGGCCTCCAGTTTCATCTGGCGGAAACCTCGCCTCTTTCTGCCCAGGAACTATCGCCCTGCGCGTACCTCCGCCGATAATCCCGGACGGAATATAGATTCAGCCCAGTGATTCTCGCGGTTTTCTTATAACCATTTCCCTCTTCAAAGAGTTTTAGGCATTCCCTGCGTTTTTCGTTAGGAACACGATACCGGAGGGACGGCTTCTTGTCTTCCATTGCGTCCTCCTCTAGTATTGGCCTGCTCTGAAGTCATGGAGCAGGCCAGAAACATTTTACCTTGTAATGCTTACAGGCACATTGTTTACAGTGTATTCCTTATCTCCACTTCCTTCCCAAGTGAATGTGACATTAACAGTACCAGTTGTCTCATCCGCTGTAAAGAAATGCTTGGAAAGATCAACTACTGTGAAACCAGTCTTGACTTCCGCGTTTGTTGCAGCATTTGTGCCCATTACAGCTGGAGCAAACTTTGCATAGTCAGCCTCTGTAAGAACAACATCCTTACCTACTGCAGAGTTGATAACAACTGTGTAGCCAGTGATGAGGCGAGGATCTGCGAGATCGTTCTCGACGGTAACAGTCTCATATACAGTATAGGACTTAGAACCGACTGTAACTGTGATTGCGATGACATTCTCACCATAAGCAAGAGTTGTCCTGCTGTCGAAGCTTACGTTGGAAGCATCACCAGCCTGAAGCTCATAATCACCATATGGCGTTGTTGCAACAATCTTCCAGTTGGAAGCAGTAGTAGCAGCTGTAGTGCGGTTGCTGTCAGAGATGTAAAGTGTATCACCAACATACTCAGCGGACTTGATTCCATTGACATATGTCATTGCTGGATCAATATCAAGCGGTGCCTCTGAGATTGTTACATCATAAGTATCAGAAACAGATCCGAACTTTACAGTAACAACACCAGATGTTGCTGTTGTGCCAGGAGCAGTCTCGACTACGTACTCATCATTAGCAAGAGTCTCCTCAACGCCATCTGTGCGGACTACTGTTACAACAAGGTCATCCTTATCGATTGCATCTGGATAGAACTTTCCCTGCTCGTATGTTGTTGTTGCAGCAGAAGCGTCAACAGAGATAGAAGCAGCATCATAGGCATAGACGTAAACAGGATTTACTGACTGTGTATTGCCATAATTGACTGTAATCTTCTGTGCACCAGCGTTCTTTCCGAATGAAGTATCAGCTGTAAGGATGCTTGCACCACCGACAGTTGTCGTGGAAAGGTCGTTGAATGTAATCTCAACGGTATATCTTGATGGATCGAAATCCCTACCTACAAGATATCCGAGATCGCCTTCGATGATTTCTGCGGAAAGAACCTGTACATCCTTCTTCGGAATCTCAGGAATCTTCTGATCGCATGCTGTGAAAGCAAAGAGCATGAGAGCTGCAAGAACTCCAATGAATACTTTCTTCATAAGTACTCTCCTCCAATGATTAATTCTGACTGCATATTACCCCCCTTCCTTCTCCATTGTCAATGAAATTTAGTCAAAAAAGGAGGGTAATTTTAAAAATGAAAAAGACCCTGCAAAGCATTATTGCAGGATCTTAACAAATTTCAAAAATAAAATATCAAAAACGGGGGGTAATCGGCCCCCGTTCTGCCCAAGAGCAGTCTCCCTGTGCATAACGCCTCTTATAATCACGGACCGTATACACATTCAGTCCAGTCACATGGGCAGTCTTCTTATAGCCATAACCCTCCGAAAAAAGCCTGAGGCATTCGCGCCTCTTCTCATTCGGAATGAAAAAAGCACGCTCTCTCGGGAGGGACTCTTTCTCTTCCATAAGCCCTCCGTAAGCTGCCTGGAAGCCAGGCAGCAAAATAAAATTCAATTACTGATTGACCGTTACAGGTACAGATCCTCCGATCGTACCTGTCCAGCCAAATGTCTCCCAGGTTCCTGTAACGGTATTCGCACCAACAACGAGTTCTGCCGGGTTGAATACGACATTGAATCCGCGGCCATTGTTCGTCGACTCCCTCAGACCGCTGGCCCAGATGACATTGTATACAAAGTCGCCCTTGTTAGGTGCACCGGCTGTAAATACAGCCCCTGCTCTTGCTCCAACGAAGGAAATGCTCGACGGGATATCAATGGATTCGATATTCGAAACCTTCGTTGTTCCTGTCTGGCCGATTGATGGAACTGAGTATGTGATTGTCACCTCATTATCCGTTGCGACCTTTGTAGGAGCAGCACTGAATGTATAGCTTACATCTGGCTTTGGATCATCATCGCCATTCTTGACCCAGTTGATGGTAAACTCGAAATCCGATTCCTTGTATGCCTGACCGATAGCCTGCTTCGGAGTCCTGTTGCCATTTCCGACATATGTAGCTGTTACAGACTGGATGTAATTATCGACAATGCGGATAGCTGCATTTGTCTCAGTGACTGCATCGCTGTACTTGTCATAATCAGTTGTATTTACAAGAGTTACCTTTACAGATGTTGTACCTGCAACAAGCGCAGTGCTATCAACTGTGTAATCTGTAGTAGGCTCAAGCTCTGCTGTCACTCCGCTCTTATATGTAGCCTTGACTGTGAAATCAGAAGCAACAGGAGTTCCGCCGACAATGTAGAGCCTGTTTGTGGTAGCTGACAGTGCTGTAACATAATCCATCGTGAGATCGATCTTGATCATCGCATTTGTCTCAGTATTCGTGGTATTTTCTGCAAGATAAATACCCTCTGCATCTGACTCAACAACATCGGATGTGATGACATACGCTGCCTTTGTAACGAATGTATCCTTGTTGTATGGAGCATCCGCCTCTGTCTGATAAGCATATACGAAGGAAACCCTAGCGAAGCTCTGAGAAGCTGTGAAGTTGTTCTTATGATCAGCATCAAGGTAATCCTCAAGTGTATACTTGACATCAGCATTGTCGATAAGCTCATAAGCGAACTTGGACTGATCAGCAGTTGTAAGGACCTTGTAAAGCTCAATCATGGAAGCTGCATCGAATGCGCCGCCATTGATGTATCTTACGCTGTTGGATGTTGTCGCAGGAACAAGCCTGTAAGCCACAATGCCCTTTCCATCTCCATCCATTGCCCATGTATAACCTGAGTAATCCTCTGATGTTGACGCTGAATATACAACATCCATTGATTCTGTAGCAGTCTTTCCACCAAGGCTTGCTGTCACTGTAGCTGTGCCTGTAGCGCCGGTCTTTGCCTCGAGAGCAGCATCAAGCTTGGCCTCAACTGTAGCCTCAACACCCTTATAAGGAAGATCAACAGTCACGGACTGGCCGCCGAAAAGGCTTGTGTATGTAGCGCTGACCTTTACATCATCAGCATTGACAGAGCCACCCTTGTACGTGGAGCTTGTCTTTACGGCTTCAGCAGGAACCGTAACAGCAATGCTGTCAACAGGAGTGATCCTTACAGGAGCGCCAACGATCGTGAAAGGCTTCTCGTCAACACCGATGCCTGCTGTAGCAGAAACAGTTGATGTAAGGACAACCTCTGTGCCGCTGTCAAGCGTAACGACGTTTCCGCCATTGAGCCTTGTCTCAGAGCTGTCATCATAGATGACCCTGACCTCGAACTTCGTTGGATCGAAGTCCTGCCCTGCAAGGAAGTCGCCGGTCTGGATGATCTCAGCGGAGACGACCTTCTTAGGCAGATTAAGCTGTGCCTGCTCACATCCCGCAAACAATGCGAGGACAAGAAGAGCAGACAGAACAATAGTGAAGATTGGCTTTCTATTCATTCTCTCAAACCTCTCCAATTGATTTTCTTGGCTAATTTTACCCCCCTTTTTACCCCCCTTGTCAAGGAAATTTATTTGATGAATGAGCAGAAAAGGGGGGATAAGAATAAAGATAATACGCAATTTCTATGAGAACTGTCTGTTATCTTTTCTGCGACAAGACGAGAACCTCCCATGAGGGAGGCCGTCACAGAAATAATCCTTGGGGTTAAGAGAATCTACTAGAGCTACTCTTCTTGCTCTCTGATATTTTAATTTTTCCAGAGTAAAAAGAGAATCCCCCTTTTTAAGAAAAAGCATGTGTTACGCGGTGAATACAGCAAAAGATGATGCAAACCACTGCCACAAGTCTCTTTGAATCAGATTGATAAGGCATTGACGAAATTATCAATAAGAAAGATCACAAGCAAATGCACATTCCACAATCAGCCGGTGGAAAACCCGAGTTTTCAGCGTACCTTTTGAGGAATTTTCCCTCGCGCATTATGCACGCGCGCGTAGTAAAATAATATAAATGAGCTTTTTTCAAAACTCAGGTCTTCAATGAAAAGCTGCATGAATATGCAGAATGTGTGGCTTTGAGGTCTCAGTATTGACCATCAGTCATGATCTTTCATGGCATTTTCAGCTTTTTATCCAAACAAATCCTTTTTATATATAAAAATGAGGTCAATCCTGTTATAATGTTAATCGACCAAAACCAACATAAGGAGACCTCATATGCAGTCTACAGCTTATCCTCTTTCCATTCAACCGCTTCTCTTCACATCTGAAGACCTTTCGCCATGTTTCTTCTTCCGGCCGACAGATGATGAGCTTTGTTTCATGGAGGTGTGGGAGAATCGTGTATCCGTCATGCCTGCTTCAGTGAGGTGCGATGAGGGAAGAAGCCGTACAGGGCGTCCCGGACATACTCTCCTTTCAGTGCTGGCAGTGCATGCCGTTAAGCTGTATTTCCAGGAAAAGACGATGACAGCAGCAAGGGACAGGCTTCTTTCCAGCAGCAATCTGAGAACGATAACCGGAATGGCTGTGTTTTATCAAGAGAAAATCCCCAAATTATCATGAGGAATTCCCCAGTATTATCATCCCCGTATCAAGAGTGGGAAAAGAGAGTCATCTTTATTCCACCATTTGCTTATTCATAGGAGACTGTCTAAGTCTCCAGTC
>CALXMP010000011.1 GCA_944389505.1 uncultured Spirochaetaceae bacterium | reverse complement strand
ATAACAAAAACTCCTATGCCTTCTTCCTTCCAGCTTAGGAGCTTTCTCAAATGTCCACAAACTTATTTACAGTCTCCGTGATGATACATACGACTGGAAGAGATCCAGGCTTCCCTGCTCAATGAATCTCTTCTCTGCAGCTTCCAGAAGCTCAGCAGAAGGTTCTATTCCATCCTCGAGAAGACTGTCGAGAGCCATGAATATCATAGAGAGGTCCTTGCCCTCTGCGATGAGAAGGAAGGCATTTTCCTCATCGGTAAGCTCTCCGCGTATCTCCCTGTACAAGCGTGAGAATTCAATATCCATGTCATTATAGGCATACAGGAAGCATAGCCGTACAAGCGAACGGTGGCTGAGACCCGAAGTCTCCCTAAGTTCCTCTCCTGCCTTTATCGATTTATCATCGGAGCCTGTAAGGAATATGATATACAGCGCCTCATTCCGGAACTCTCCATCCTCATCAAGAAGCAGGTAGAGCGTGGCAGCCTCCTCAGCCTCCCCTCTGACATTAAGACTGAAGTATGACGCGGCTTTGTAATAAAGGGCTTCGTAATCAAGATCCTTCCGGAGAATTGAATCGGAAAGAGCAATTGCCTCCCTGTACATTCCATTGCTATACAGGCTCTCCGGCGTCTCAGCCTTGGAGCATGAAGAAATGAAAAGAGGCACAATCAGAAGAAATGCGATGAATCTTCTCATAGTGCCTCCTAAAATAAACCAGGTCCTGGATAAGCCGGGTTCTGTTTATGCAATCATCTATCTAGGCGGAAGGTTACCCTGCCGCTCAAGCAGCCTACCCGCAGTAATAGCCGGACAAGCCTACTGCATACTTGGCCTTGCTCCTGGTGGGGTTTGCCGTGCCCTGTCCATCACTGTCCAGGCGGTAGTCTCTTACACTGCCGTTTCACCCTTGCCCGTATAGGCGGTCTGTTCTCTGCTGCACTTTCCGTAGCGTTGCCGCTCCTGGCCGTTAACCAGCACCATCGTCCTGTGGAGCCCGGACTTTCCTCCTTTCGGCGATTGCTTCCAGAACCTGGAAATAATCCTATCAGAAATCCTCGAAGCCTTCGCCCATTCCCATAGACTCGTCGTAGCTGTCGGAATCGGACTTCTGGCTCTCGCCTTCTCCGCTGCTCTTGCCCTCTCCCTTCGATGGCTCAAGCTGCTCGAAGATATAGTTCTTCTCGATATCCTCGGGAAGTTCCTCATAGTAGATGATCCTGGAGCAGTACGGGCAGTACTCGATCTCATTCGACTGCTGCTTCAGCCTGAGATCGATGACGAACTGCATAGGAAGCACCCTATCGCAGCCCATGCAGACCTGACCATGCACCGGTACGATTCCAAGACCCTTCTTTTTCCTCACGATATTGCAGAACTTCGCATAGAGCTCTTCAGAGATCGTATCCCCTTTGATTCTCTCGCAGTCTGCTTCCTTCTCGCTGATTCCCTTCTCGATCTCGTCAAGCTTCGACTGAATCTTGGAGCGCTCCTCTTCGACCTTTGCCTTTATTTCATCGCAGACAGCTTCCTGAGCCTGAAGCTCATTCTGAAGCCTCTCAAGCTCCTGTGTCTTCGATGTGCGCTGCTTGAGAAGAGTCGCTTCCTGGATCCTTGCCTCATCAAGCTGCTTTGAAAGCGCTTCGTACTCTCTCTGTGTGTTGAGGTACTCCATCTGCTTCTCATAGCCAGTTCTTGTATTGAAGGCATCCTCATATCTTATGGATAGTGACTTCACCTCATCGGTGACATTCTTGAAGCTTTCATTGAGCTCAAGATATTTCTCGTTGGCCTCTTTGAGAAGAGACTCTTCCTTTCTGAGATCTGCAGGCAGTGTCTCCGCCTGTATCTCAAGATCGAACTTCTCGCTGAGAACCTTCTGGAGCTCCCTCAGGCATTCAAGCTTGTCATTATCACCCATATCCTTCTATCTCCTCAAATTGCTCTATGCATCTACGAAAAGCCATCAAAAACAATATGCGACAGCTCTTCGGAAGATTATTGCAGGAAAGCATATAAATGTAAAGCTTCCTGCCCTTTCCATATCAGTTCCAATCCTTGAGCTGGCGGCTCCTCTTCGGATGGCGGAGCCTCCTCAGCGCCTTAGCCTCGATCTGCCTGATTCTTTCCCTTGTGACATCGAAGTAGAGGCCTACTTCCTCAAGCGTCAGGGCATAGCCATCATCCAGTCCGAAGCGCATCCTGAGAACCTCCTGCTCCCTCTGCGGAAGCGTGGAAAGCAGCTCGCGTATCTTATCCTGAAGCAGGACAAACGAGGTCTGGTTCGCAGGATTCTCAGCATCCTTGTCCTCGATAAAATCGGAAAGCACGCTATCCTCTTCCTCTCCGACAGGCGTCTCAAGCGATATCGGCTCACGTGCGACGGACTTGACGTTCTTGACCTTCGCCTCTGGCCATCCGAGATGATCTGCGATCTCCTTATCCGTCGGTTCGCGTCCGAGCGACTGCATAAGTACTCTGGACTCCCTGACAACCTTGTTGATCTGCTCGATCATATGGACAGGCACCCTTATCGTCCTGGCCTGATCGGATATCGATCTGGTGATGGCCTGCCTGATCCACCATGTGGCATAGGTCGAGAACTTGAAACCCTTCTCATACTCGAACTTCTCAACAGCCTTTATCAGACCGATATTACCTTCCTGCACGAGATCGAAGAACTGCAGTCCTCTGTTCGTATACTTCTTCGCGATAGAGACAACAAGACGGAGGTTTGCCTTAATGAGCCTGTCCTTCGCGCTCTTCTGTATCCTCTGCCCCGCCTGGATATCGCGGACAGCCTGGATGATATCATCGGAAGAGCACTCGAAATCGGTCTCGATAGTCCTGAGCTCCTTCTCCGTGAGCTGGAGCTCCTTGATCTCCTCCTTGATCTGATCGGCTGTCATCCCGAGATTCTCCTCGATTGCCTGTGCCTTGGATCTTGTCGCAAGATCGCGTCCGAGCTGCCTGAGCTCCTTTGTCGATGATACCTTGAGATGCTCCTCAGAAGCCTTCTTCTTTGTATTGCAGAGAAGGATCTTGTCGCGCGCATTGATGAACTGGTCTGTCAGATCGTCGATCTCCTCCTGCTGGATCTCAATAGGAGTAATCCAGTCAGAGACAGGGATGTATGCCCCGTTCTCAAGGGACTCCATCTCCTTCCTGAAATCGTTGTAGCGCTTAGCAAGCTCAGCCTCATTTGCGCTGTACTCTTCCTTTACGGACCTGTGGATGCGCTGGATCTCCTTCTCGAGCTCCGCGCTCTTCATATCGGAGTGGTCCTGGCGGTAGGCCTTGTCCTTTGCTGAGACCTCATTCGCGATCTTCGCATTGAGATCTGCCTCTTCGCGCCTTATGCCGTCAAGCTTCTCCTCGAGCTTCTTAATCCTGTCTTCCCTGTTTCTCTCACGGCAGAATGAAAGCCACTCTTCCCTGGACTGGAAATCAGAACGCTTCTTCCCCTGATAGAGAGGAGAAGACTCATCCGGCTTTCCTCCGAGCTGGTCGAGAAGGTGCTCGCGCATCGCATGGACTTCCTTCGATATCTCAGGAGCATCGCCTGCAAGAAGCATCCTTCCCTTAAGATCGAGGTACTCCTTTATCTCCTTCGGGATATCCTTCCCGAGGACTTCCTTGTATGCGGATGTATAGCGCTTCTGGATCGAGAGGAATTCCTTGAGCTCCTCAGTGGAGAGTGACTCCTCCGTATCCTCCTCGATCTTCATATTCATCTTCTCGATGATATCCGAGAAGAACTTGATGAGTATCCCGCTCTCACGGATAACGGACTCGACAATCTTCGCGCCCTTCTCCATCTGCATGGCAAGCTCAACCTCCTGCTCGCCAGTAAGAAGGTTCTCATTGCCAATCTCCTTGAGGTACAGCCTGATAGGATCGTCCTGGGATGTGTCATAGCGTGAAGAGCTCTGATGGGTCTTATGCTCTGCAGAGTGCTCCGAGAATGATGAGATATCGATAAAGCGCTCGGAAGAGGCCTCTGTATCATCATCGGTTCCCTTCCATTCGTTTATATTCTCCTCTTCCTCTTCCTCTACGTCCTCATCATCGTCTTCATCATCCTCATCACGCTTCTTCTTAGGAGCATTCTCCTCGTCTTCTTCCTCTTCCTCCTCGATGTCCTTCAGGTCATCGTCGGAAGGGCCTTCAGCGTCATCAGAGGACGCATCATCCTCATCGGAGAACTCCTCATCGTCCGAAAAATCCTCGAGGTCCTCCTCCGAAGGCTCAGACATGAAATCCGGCTCGCTCTCATCCGATTCCTCGGTATACTGTATGCCATCGCTCTTCAGTGCTTCGATTACCGCATCAAGGTCCGCTGCAGAATCCTTATGCTTCTTCATGACCGATACGATATCGATAAGGGAGACCTCTCCCTGCTCCTTCGCTGAAGAAAGAAGCTCCTTGTAGAAAGCTGAATTCCTGAAATCCTGTTCCGCCATTATTCCTCACTCCGGGTTCTTCTGAAGAGATCCGCTCTCATCGCCGCAATATCCCTATCAAGCTCAGCTTTGCGCTCAAGCGCTTCCCTGATCTGATCCGGGTCAAGCGAATCCGAGAATGATCTCAGCTGATTTGACAGCACAGCACGCTGATCTTCCATTCCCCTGAGGGCTATTCTATCCGCTGCTTCATCCAGGGCGCTTACCTTGCCATTTCGATACTCATCGAGCTCGAAGGAAGTGGCCACATCATTTCTTGCTCTCTCATCGGAGATCAACGAAAGAAACAGTTCGCTGCTTGTGATGTCATTCCTCATGGCATTCTCAAGTGCCATGTATATTATCTGCGCCTCAGTATCCCTGAGATCGCCGAAGCTGATTCTCTGGCGATACTGCCTGAATAGATTCCTATGGTTTGCAATGAAGAGCATCGCATAGAGATCTATCGATACCGACGCGCGATTGAATTTCATGTCCGGGCTGTTCCCGGCTACGATTCCGTCTGCCTCCTCGCCGCCGAACCTATCTCCGCCAGCTTCAAGATCCTCCCTGATAGTCTCTTCGGGCACAGATAGCAGAACGGAAAGCGATGATATATAACTATCCCTTTCAACACTGGAACGCGTACCCATCAGAAATGGAGAAATCGCCTTCAGGAAGTCAGACTTCCCCCTAGGCGTTCTGATATTATACTTTACACGCTCTTTGTTTACAAGATAGCTGAAGGCCGTCTCTGAGGGAGTAAAATCATTTCTCAGGGCTTCCTCACCAAGCTTTTCGAGGATTTCCGAGGCATCCTTTCCCTTTGACAGTCTGTGGACATTGCACTCGATACCTTTGCCCTGAAGTATCATTATCGCCTTATCGGTGGATTTCTGCCCTGCCTCATCGCTGTCGAACATCAGATCGACACGGGATGCATAGCGGCTTATGAGATCAGCCTGCTCCTCTGTGAATGCCGTTCCAAGGGATGCGACTGCATATGTTATTCCTGCCTGATGCATCGATACGACATCGAAATTGCCTTCTACGAGAAGCGCAGGCGAATCCCCTTTCTTAAGCGTATCAAGTGCCTCATAAAGCCCGAAGAAGTTATGGCGCTTGGAGTATATCGGTGTGTCGGGTGAATTGACATACTTCGGGACATTCTCCCTGCCGGAGAGATCCCTTCCAGAGAACGCTATCGTACGTCCCTGTCTGTTCCTGACAGGGAATACAAGACGCTCCTGGAAAAGCGAATATGGATAGCTGTTCTGGGAAAAGAGCCCTGATTTCCTTAAAAGCTCATCGGAGTAGCCCTTTGAGATCAGGAAATCATGAAGCCAGTATGAGCCCTTAGGGGCATAGCCTAGCTGGAAACGGTCTATCATCTCCCCTGACACATGCCTGCGCTCAAGGTATTCCCTGGCGCTCTTCCCCTCCTCGGATGACATAAGGAGGTAATGGAATGTTCCCTGGAGTCTCTGATTTAGGTCGTACAGCGCATCGATCTCGCTCCGGTCTTTCTTCTCCGTCTTACCGGATGTGACCTCAAGCTCCACACCTGCTTTCTGGGCAAGGTGCTCAACAGCCTCGGGGAATGTCAGATGCTCCATCTTCATTACGAATGTGAACATATCACCTGACTCACCGCAGCCGAAGCAATGGTAGAATCCATCCTTATCATTTATCGAAAACGAAGGAGTCCTCTCATTTCCACCGCCATGGAACGGACATTTTGCCCAGAACCGTCCACCACGGGATACGACAGGGATATAGGAATTAACCACATCCTTCATCGTGAGTCGGGACTTAATCGCATTTATCGTCGAATCGGTATATCTAGGCAAGACAGGCTCCAGTTAACAATATAAGGAAAAAAAACGAAAGCGTCACTTCTTTCTGAATACCATCAATGGAGGATCGCCATCCTTCATCCGCTTTTCTATCTCTCTTTTCGGTATTATCGGCCCCTTTCCTATGCCTGGACAGTAGTTCTTCTCATTCTCCCAGGCTTCCTTGCTGGACATGATGCTCTTCCAGAATGGATACTGCCTGCACTGATACGGCCTAACCTTATAGATCCCGCATCCCTTCTCCGTAAGGAAGATGCAGTCGTAGTCGGATGTTTCCTGCAGCGATATAAGGGAGTACTCTCCGCAGTCGACATATCTGCAATACTTCCTGATGAACTCTTCACGGGAAAGACCGAGATAATCCGCCTCCTCCTCTATCTCCTTATCGGAGAGATAGACATACCCGGGTTCCGAGGAACAGCAGTACCTGCACATCTGGCATTGGAATCTGAGACCGTTATCGTAGAACATATCGATAAAGAGTCTAAGGATTTTGGTGAATATTGCAAAGATAGTGCAGAGAGGATGAAAGGACATTCACAATAATCCTGCATCTGCTACAATAGATGTATGAGAAGAGCTATTTCCATCTTTGCTTTCATAGTTGCATCGTCATCTTTATTTGCGGCATACAGCATTGTCACTCCTGAATCATCTGATGGAATGTATATGCTGATGAATGCAGTTGGTGAGACACTGGAGCTCGATGATGATCTCTATTACATGGAATGGAACGACCTCCTCGCGGAGCAGCTCAATACAGGGATATACAAAGTAAGGGAGAACGGCGAATCTGCAATCGTAGTTACAAAGCCGTATTCAGCCGATCTTCTCAGGTATGCGCTCTGGTCACAGATGGATATAAAGACGGTTATCATGCCAGTCCTGAATGCGATTGACCCCTCGGAGCTTAAGGGCTCCGGTGTATCCCAGGTAATAACATTCACCGAGCCCACTGAGCTCGATGAGCGGTTCTACTCGCTTCAGCAGATAAAGCTTGACGCAATCGATTATGGGGACATAATCGACATTGTTGATGGAACTGCCGTAATCGATGATATGACGGAGATCCCCGCAGTATGCCCGCACTGCGGAGAGGCCTTCACAATCACATTGTAGACTCCAGCCAGTCAATAGCTGCTTCCAGCCTTGCATCATCACCTTGACTGAATGTCTGGTAATCATAAGGGATATATCCTTCATCGCTGACAGGGATTCCTTGTCCTTCGAAGTTCCTTCCATCCAGGTATCTTGTCTGCAGATACGGCGTATACAGCATATCCATATATGGTGCAGCATATGATATCCCACCATTGTAGTTATCCTCAGAGATAGGCTCATTACTATTGCTGTCATAGAGCAGGGCTCCGAATCCTCCGCCTGTATCCGCTCCGAAGAATTTCACATTGTATCCATGATAATCCCTGTATGCCATGAAAGTAAGGCAGGTCAGCTCGGCACATGAAAGGCAGTTATCGTTCACAAGCACTGCAATCGGAACATCGGAGCTGAACGGATGATAAGCATTCTCCAGGATCTCCGGTTTTGTTATGGATAAATCAAGCCAGGCTCCGTAATCGGTTCTTCCCTCACCTGCTTTCCTTCTTGTCTCCGCTATCTTGATAGTATCAACGCCCTCTCTCATGAAACCGCTCCAAAGGACTGAGAGATCATATACAGCTCCTCCACCATTGCCCCTTATATCAATAATCACGCCAGATGTCTCTGGATCGGCAATCAGCTCCAGGAACTGTCTTGCAATACGCAGAGCATCAGCTTCCGGTCCCTTAGTACTAATATATGATGAGAAAAAGAATGAACTTAAACTGAAATAGACGATACCATCGCTGTTCCTGCCAAGAAGTATGGAGAAATCATTGTTGCCAGGATCGTAATAGTATTCCATGCTTGAGAATCCGTGGATTCCATGAGTGTCATATATCCCGGACTTCGTTCTGTCTATCCCGAAGACATATTCTGCTATGTGCGGTGTATTCTCCTCTCTGGATTCATTGTATGCGCTGTATCTGCTGCTCCTGAAATCCTGGTCCCCTGTAAGGTAATCAAGGATTTCATCATCGCTGTAGCCGAGCCTGGACATCACTCTGTATCCCAGGAGGCTGATCATGATATCATTCCCATCGGTATCGGTAAGCTTCAGGGCAAAATGGCCATCTGATAGGTTCTTTGCGATCTCATAGAAAAGTCTGTAAGCGCTCTCTGTATTCTCCTTCTGCTCTGCGGCAGACCTCATGGAATCAATGACATCACCAAGCTTATCGAACTCAGGCTTGTAATCATCATAGACAGCATCCCAGCCAAGACCATTGTCGTAATCGAGGTTCCAGAAAAGGTAGTTCGTGCTCATCCTCTTCCAGAAGATATCAAAGACATCGCTCCACGTTTCAAGATCACCGAAGTCTCTTGAGAGATCTGACTGAGGCAGACAGGAGACAGCAAGTATGAATATGACAGCTGACAGTATGATATTCCTTAATACCTTCATTCCTCACCTCTCTGAATATTGAACATGAACCCGACAGCAAAGCTAAGATTGCTGAAGTATGTATGGGCTGCGAGACGGTAATTCTTCTCAAGGCTAGTGAGACCATACTGGTATCTGAAATTGCCGTAAAGATATCCAAGCTCATTCAGATGATACATTACACCGGCCTCTGCAATGATTCCTGCATCAAAGAGATTCCCGCTCCCTCCGATACCCATGTGCTCATAATAGCTTCCATATATGCTATTTCCATTGCCGTCGAATGTTAGACTCTCGCTGTATCCGGCATGGACATCGAAGAGCCTTACCCCTAGGTATCCACCGGCTCCGGCATAGAGCCTGAAATCACCGATCTCGGCAGAAAACCTCAGCGTCAAGGGGAACTCAAGCATATGGTGCATCTTCACATAATCATCGATAACATCACCGCTTGAATTCTCCTTATGATAACCAGAGCTTTTCATGATGTACCTCATTCCTCCGGTCAAGGAGAAATAGTCATTGACCCTGTACTCTGCAATCGCTGCTGCATCGAATCCATGACCATTGGAAATATGAGTCCCGCTCCAGCCGGTTGCTGTATCAACAAGGCTGTAGCTATATCCTCCTTCGACGCCTATAAGCCAGCCAGATGAGGAATAGAGACAGACAGGTAGAATCAAGGCAACAAGTATAGTGAAAAGCTTTCTGATCATTTAATGGAATGCTTTAGAAGCACACCTCCCCTTCAGATATGGACCTTTTGATTATAACCGAATATTAGTCTGGACGATAAAAAGAAGAAGGCTATTTCTCCAAATCACTTTACTCGATGGTGATATCCCCAATACTTCTCTATCAAGACTGATTCATTGTTTTATTATTTATAATACAAATAATTGAAAACTTTTTGATTATATTGCACCTTAAAATATTGACATAAACCGGACTTTCAGGTTTAATACCATTGTTCTTACGGAGAGGTTCCCGAGCGGTCAAAGGGGGCAGACTGTAAATCTGTTGGCTTAGCCTTCGAAGGTCCGAATCCTTCTCTCTCCACTAGCCATATACAAGAGCTGAGGCTTACGTATATGGCTTTCTTTTTTTTTACCCCCAAATTCAGTTGATTTACGAGCTCGAAGCCTCGAAGATTTACTCTATACAAGCCACATAAAGTCTATGAGATTTGAATAATTTATAACTTTGTACTCTTTTAAGAGTATGATTCTTGATTTCATACCCTTTTAAAAGCATAATCAGATTGGAGGTATGAATGAATCTAATCCTTTACCATGGTTCATCAAATGAGATAACTACTCCGATATTCGGTGGAGGAAAGCCTCATAATGATTATGGACCTGCTTTCTACTGTACAAGAGAGCCGGACATGGCAAGGGAGTGGGCCTCTGCAAAGGACAGAGATGGTTGTCTCAATGCATATTCATTCGACACGGATTCCCTGGATATCCTTGATTTGTCCAACCATACTGTTCTGCATTGGCTTTCAGTGCTTCTTGAAAACAGGACATTCCGACTGTCGTATCCGTTGGGCGTTGAGGGAAAGGAGTATATTCTCAGGAACTTTTCATTGGATTATCGGAGCAAGGATCTGATAATAGGCTACAGAGCTGATGATAGCTATTTTGCATATGCCCAGGATTTCCTGAATGGCACCATTTCATACACTCAGCTCGGTCAGGCAATGAAGCTTGGAGAGCTTGGAATACAATATGCGATTAAAAGCAGGGAAGCTTTCAGCAGACTTAAGTTCATTTTTTCGGAATCAGTATCTTCATCAATATGGTATGAGAGAAGAATGAATCGCGATCTTATGGCGAGACGCCAGTATTTTGATGGAATCGCAAGGAGGAAGAAAGGTGATCTTTATATCACATCCATTCTGGATGAAGAGATCAAACCTGGCGATCCTCGCTTGATTTAGCAGGAGGATAGCACAATGCCTAATGCATATGACTATATCTACCTCAGGGATGCTCAGGATAACTTAGGGCAGATGTTCGACTACCTCATCTGTGGATGCGGACTGTCAGCTTCAAAAGCCGCAGAAATCTTCATCTTCTCTGAAATCTCCCGGTTATTTGCAACCGGTGATGTACGATATATTGCCGGAATGTCCGGAATCGAACTTGGCAATCTCCTGCTTGATGAGCATTCTCTCAAACCATCTCCTGATCATCTTCCTGTATTCAGCAGAAGCCCTGAGTACTGGGCTGGATGGGCTCTAGCTTATTACCAATGGAAAAGGGATCTGTCCTTTCAGGAAATCCTCCTGACAATTCCATTCGATGAGATAGTATCGATGTATCTGCCATATCATGAAATGGATGCAGAGAAGTTCTCAGATGAAATGGACCGGAAGTATTCAGAACGGAAGGCCGGAACGAATCTGCAGATCCGACGCAAAAGGATAGGATTAAGCCAGAGCGAGCTTGCTGAAAGCACGGGAATAAGCAAAAGAACCATTCAGCAGTATGAGCAGCGTGTTCTTGATATCAACAAAGCTGCTGCATGGAATCTCTATTCTCTTTCTAAGGCTCTTTTCTGCAGCATGGAGGATCTCCTGGAGAAAACAGCGCCAGAGGCATGAAGCCGCTTGCTTATATCATCTGGGTGAAATACCATTTTCCTATGAAGAAAACTGTTTTTGCATCTGTGATGCTGTTTGTGTCTGCAGCCATGCTCTCAGCTGTATCGCTGACGCTGAGCGATGGCTCTATCATAGAGGGGAATGTGACAGGCATCGATGGGGATAAGGCAGAGGTTGTCTTCATGCTGCCTCTAAGCATGATCGAGGACAATCAATGGCAGAAGCCGGAGAAGATCGTTCCGCCCTACCCTGACAGCTTCGTGCTTATCCAGGGAGGTGCTGTCTCCGCTCCTATTGATACCGCAAAGCTTGAGAATGCATTCAGACGCGGACTAGTGAGCCATGGATACAGAGTTCTTTCCTCTGAACCCGGGGTGATAACCTATGGATTGGATAATGGAAGGATCAGCCTGACGATGCGCTTCTGCTATGCTCCTGATGAATACTGGTATGAATATGTTGATTCAACAGGCCTCGATGCAGATATCCAGAGCAATTACATCCACAGAAGGTACAGCCGCTGGATAAATATACTTGAGAAGGAGATCTCGGAGGGATACTACCTGTGAGCATGGATAAGATTGAGGCATTCTACCATTCCGATGACATCTCGGCTGTCGATGCACGTGCTGAGGCTGACAAGATAATATTCGCCCCCATCGTCTTCAATTCCGTCCTTTCACTTAATGAGCTTGGAATCCTTCCCCTGATCGGCAGCTCCGGGGAGGGTGGCATAAGCCTTGAGGAGATTATGTTGCGCTGCGGTGTATCACACTATACAGCAATGATTCTTCTCCAGATGGCGCTTGGCGCAGGAATCGTAAAGAAGCATGGAGATAACTACATCCTCGGCAAGATCGGATACTTCCTCCTTGAGGATCACACGACGAAGGTTAATCTCGACTTCGTCCGTGACATCTGCTACGACAGCATGAAGTACCTTACCGAGAGCCTTGCCAACGGGAAACCTGAGGGACTCAAGGCGCTTGATGTGAATGGCGAAACGCTCTATCAGGTGCTGTCTATGCTTTCTGAGAAGAGAAAGACGAGCTGGCTTGCATTCGACCATGCCTATTCGGACATATCCTTCGACAAGGTCCTTGAGACCGTATTCAGCCGGAGTCCAAAGCATATTGCCGATATAGGCGGCAATACAGGCAGGTGGGCACTGAAATGCACGGAATACGATAAGGATGTCAAAGTCACAATCATCGATATGCCGGGTCAGGTGAAGATGGCTGAGAAGACAATAAAGGAACATGGACTTGAGGAAAGGATCAATGCCATTCCTGCCAATGTCCTTGCTGCAGCTCCCCCTATTCCATCCGATGCGGATGCTGTATGGATGAGCCAGTTCCTTGACTGCTTCTCCCTTGAGGAGATCACGATGATCTCTTCCGGCATTGCCGATAAGATATCATGCAATACCGATGTCTATGTCCTTGAGCCACTGATTGACAGACAGCAATACCAGGCTTCATCATACTGCCTGCAGGCAATCAGCCTGTACTTTGCCGCAATTGCGAATGGGAACAGCAGGATGTATCTCCATGATGAGCTGAAGGATGCCATCGAGGCCGGAGGTCTGAAGCTTATCGATGAGATCGGAGGAATCGGCCAGTTCAGCTATTCCCTCCTGCGGTTCAGGAAGGAGGAACAGCCTTGAAGATCGATTCTTTCGTTCTCTGGGCCCCTGGGGTTGAGAATCATGAAAGCTGGATCGAATGGAGGAATGGCTCGAAGGTGATTGAGGATTCGTCCCTTTCACCTAAGCTCTCATTTGCCTCTCCTATTGCCATCAGGCGCCTTAGCCAGCTTACGCGTATGACTGCATATGCTGTCCATGAGCTTGGCCCTGATGCCGGCTGCATCCTTCTTTCCTCTGTCTACGGGGAGATGAACAGCCAGCTCAAGCTCAACATGATGCATATCAAGGAGGGAGAGGTGAAGCCTGCGGCTTTCTCCCTATCCGTATTCAACGCTCCCGCTGCGGAGGCGACAATACTGGAGAAATCCCACACACCCTACTCGGTCATATTCCCCGGAAAGGACAATGTGATCAATGCGCTCTTTAAGGCAGGGAGCGCACCGATAGCATCAGGACGCCTATCTTCTTCTCTCCTGATCTATGCAGATGAGAGAATGCCGGATGAGTACAGGCCATATGCCGGATGGATCCCTGAGCCTATGGTCATAGGGATAAGGATCTCCTCCGGAGATGGGGTCTTTCCTTCCAATACGGATATCCAGCCCGCAGACCTTGCAAGGTATCTTATCGATAGCTTTCCGGAGGCATGGATTTGAGATTTCTCTGGTCTATAAGAAAATCATTTGCCTACCTCGTTTTCGGAGTGGGCTCGCTTATCATTGGGCTGATAATCCTTCCCGCAGAGCGCATCCTTATACATCCTGCATCAAGGTTCAGGCATGTAGGAAGGCTCACCATAACCTATTCACACAGGGCGTTCATCTCCATGTGCAAGGCAATAAGGCTTCTGGAGATCGAGAAGCCCCTCCCAGATTTCTCCGACCTTGGAGGGAAGATCGTATCGCCGAACCATCCATCGCTATTCGATGTCGTCATAATGTTCGCCCTGATTCCTGGAGCTGACTGCATCGTCCGCGGAGCACTTACGAGGACTGTCACAGGCTTCATCGTCAGAGCCCTTTATATCGTCAACAGCGAGGACTTCGATACGCTGAAGGAGGACTGCAGGAAGTCGCTTGATGCGGGGAATACGCTGATTATCTTCCCAGAGGGCACTCGCACGAAGAAGAATATCCAGATAAACCTCAAGCGCGGTACAGCATATATCTCGCTCTATACAGGAGCTGAGATCGTCCCTGTAATAATCGGGGGAAACAGCAAGGATGGGCTGAGGAAGAAGAACCACTTCTATTCAGTCAACGATACAGGCAGGTACATCTATACAATAAGACGCCCGGACAAGGTATTCGATCCTGCAGGGTACGATACAGGCAATCCAAGAAGCGATGCCATAAACCTTACAGATGATATGGAGGCGTTCTTCCGGAAGGAAGCAGGAAGCGAGAACCTATGACAGCGCTCTGAGTGCTGTGGTGAGCCGCTCCCTGGTCTCCTCTGGGAGTATCACCTCATCGACCTGGAGCGCATTCTCCGCAGACCATGGATCCATGCCTGGGAGATAGTTCTTAAGCTCAGCCTCATCCGCATCCGGATGCTTCTTCCTGAGTATCTCCTTCGCCCCATCCTTTCCCATTACCGCAATCTCTGCAGAGGGCCATGCATAGACGAAGTCAGCGCCGAGGCTCTTTGATCCCATCGCTATATATGCGCCTCCGTATGCTTTGCGGACTATGACAGTCAGAAGCGGAACGGATGCGGAGACATACGATCTGATGATTGATGCGCCATGCCTTATTATCCCTCCGGATTCCTGGCCGATGCCCGGCATGAAGGCTGGAACATCGACAAATGTAATCACAGGGAAACCTGCTCCTGAGCAGAAATCGATGAATGAGGAGATCTTGTACGATGCATTGATATCAAGGGAACCTGCGATATGCATCGGATTATCCGCAACTATACCGACAGTCCTTCCATCGAGACAGGCAAGCGCTGTGATTGCATTCTGTGCATACTCCGCCCTCTCTTCCATGATGCTCCCGCTGTCGAAGATGGTCTCTATGATTCTATGCATATCATAGGGCTTCCTGCTCTCCTCCGGAAGAATGGCAGAAAGCGCTGACTGATCTCCGCACATGATTTCAGCTGATGAATCGGAGTAATATGATAGATAGCGTCTTACGCCTTCAATGCAGGACTTCTCATCATCATATGCATAATGGGCAACACCGCTCTCCCTCATATGGAGGCGCCATCCTCCAAGCTCCTCCGCAGTATGCTCCTCGAATGTGACCTTCTTTGTGACATCGGGGCCGGTAAGGAACATCCTTGCATGCTTCTTGGAGAGGAATATCGCATCCATCAGCGCAGGGGAATAGCTTGCCCCGCCTGCAGCAGGACCAAGGATGAGAGCAACCTGGGGAATCTTCCCTTTATACTCTACATTCCTGCGGAATATCCCGCCATAGCCCGCAAGCGACCTGATGCCCTCCTCGATCCTTGCTCCTCCTGTATCATGGATGGCGATATATGGGGCACGGGCATTGAAGGCCCTGTCCATGATATCCATTATCTTCCGTGCATGGACCGAGCCGAGGGAACCTCCGGCTATAGAGAAATCATCGGAGGAGATGAAGACCGTACGGCCATCGACCGTACCGAAGCCAGTTATTACACCATCGCCAGCCTTCCCGCTGCTTCCGGAAGCGAAACGGTGGACTTCATGGAATGATCCCTCATCGGTAAGCAGCAGAATGCGCTCATATGCTGAGAGCCTTCCGCCGCGTCCCTCTCCCCTGCTTCCAGCTCTCATGGCTGAAAGCTTATCGTAGCTCTTCATATCTTTCTGAAGATGAGGGAGGTGTTGATGCCTCCGAATGCAAAGTTATTCGACATGACATACTCTGCATCGAGATCCATCCCGCTTCCAGTTATGTACCCGAGATCTGCGCATTCCGGATCGACATTGACAAGATTGAGATTTGGACAGAACCATCCCTTCCTCTGCATCATCAGTGTCACCCATGCCTCAATCGCGCCGCATGCACCAAGGGTGTGCCCGATATAGCTCTTGAGGGTTGAGCATGGAATGCCAGGCCCGAAGACATCGTGCATTGCATTCGTCTCTACCACATCCCCTGATATCGTTGCAGTGCCATGTGTATTGACGTATGAGATATCACCAGGCTCAAGTCCTGCGCTCTTAAGCGAATCCCTCATTACCTGGGCAATCGTATCCCTGTTGGGATGTGTTATATGGACACCATCGGTATTCGTAGCGAATCCGACAATCTCACCATAGATCTCCGCATTGCGTGCAACAGCGCTCTCATAGGATTCAAGGATGAGCGTACCAGCTCCCTCGCCCACGACAAGCCCATCCCTGTCAGCATCGTATGCGCGTGGGGTAAGCGATGGCTCATCGTTCCGCGTCGATGCGGAGAAAAGGCTGTCGAATACAGCAGCATCCGCAGCACTGAGCTCCTCAGCGCCCCCAACGATCATCACATCCTGCTTTCCCGATGCTATCGCTTCATAGGCATAGCCTATGGAAATACTGCCGGAGGTACATGCCGTATTCGTCGATATAAGCCTTCCTGTAAGGCCATAGTATACGGATAGATTGGCAGCACATGTCTGCGGCATGCTCTTTATGTATGTCGTTGCAGATATCTTCTTCGTGCTCTTGTTCGCAAGAAGTTCATAGAAGCCTAGCAGTGCCTCGATGCTTCCTGATGATGAGCCATATGCTATTCCAGTCCTACCTGACTTGAGGACAGGATCATCCTTCAGCCCCGCTTTCCTGAGAGCATCCTCCGTTGCGGTAAGCGCCAGAAGTGCAACCCTTCCCATTCCGCGGACATCCTTCCTCGGATATTGCGGGAGCGATTCGGTGACAGGAGCAGCAAGCATTGGGCGGAGTCCTTCATACTCCTTCCAGCTATCCATTACAGCGATTTTATTCTCAAGTTTCCTCAGTGAAGCCCAGACTGCATCGTCATCACTTCCGAGTGCCGATACGATGCTTCCTCCAGTTACAACAACACGTCTCAACATAGTCCCCCATTGACTGAAATCACCTGCCGTGTGATATATCCTGCATCCTCGGAAAGGAGGAATGATGCGAGCGCCGCAATCTCCTCAGGCTTTCCAAGACGCTTCATAGGCACAGCCTTTAGCATCTCCTCCACGGGGATTCCCTCAATCATATCGGTCTCGATAATCCCCGGAGCGATGACGTTGACCGTTATGCTCCTCGATGCAAGCTCCGCCGCAAGCGCTTTCGAAGCACCGATTATACCGGCTTTCGAAGCGCTGTAGTTCACCTGTCCCCTGTTGCCGATGATCCCCGATACCGATGATACGGCTACGATCCTGCCACGACGCTTCCTGCATAGAGGAAGCATGATAGGGCTCAGGACATTGAAGAATCCATCAAGATTGGTATGTATGACGTCATCCCAGTTCTCGCCAGTCATAGCCGCAAAGACATTGTCCCGGCATATCCCGGCATTAAGCACTACACCCCAGAAGACGGGATTATCGGCAAGATATCCCTCAATCGCCTTCTTCGTCCCTTCCCTCGATGAGATATCAAAAGGAAGGATGGAGCATGAACCCCCGTTATTCCTTATCTCTTCAGCAAGAAGCTCTGCAGCTTCCTCCCTTCCGGGCCTGCAGTTCAGAACTACATTGTATCCATCAGATGCGAGGCGGAGCGCAATCGCCCTGCCGATTCCCCTGACGGCTCCCGTTACGAGAACACTCTTATCCATCATATTCCCCCATTCTCTGAACACATCACGAGAAGCCTTCCCGATGCGATCTCCTCGCCATCGGATGAGACGCTTCCAGTGAAGCTATATAGATCATCACCGAGCGCGCAGTCTTCGTGTATTGAGATATCAACCTCAGAGCCATCAGCCAGGAAAGGCCTGGAAATGGTGAAGTCGGAAACGCGCAGTATGAATCCTATAAGAGGCTCATCCCCATTGCGGAGGCCTCTGAGATAGGAGTATGCGCTGATTGACTGCGCTATAAGCTCAAATGCTATATATGAAGGAGCTCTGCCCTGGCGGAGGAAGGGAGACTCAGAAATGACAGCAGATGCCTTCAGACTCCCATCCCCGAATGCTTCAATTCCATCAAGAAGAAGCATATCATTCCTATGCGGAACAATCGCCGCAACATTCTCTCTGCCGGTAAGCGGCAGAATCACATCATTCATTCTCATCCCTCTCCAATAAGATTACAGCATTGCACCCTCCGAATGCAAATGATGAGGATATTGCGGCCGTAACAGAGGACTTCTCACCTATTCCTGCGAAATGGAGGTGCGGAAGCTCTGGATCCTCCTCCCCGTCGAAGATATGTGGAGGAAGGAGCGCAGGCTGCGGGGATGCGATTGTCATTGCAGCGATTCCTGCCTCGATAGCACCTGCTGCGCCGAGCGTATGGCCTGTTACGGGTTTCGTACTGGAGACAGGAACTGATTCAGGGAAGACGGCATGGACAGCTCTTGATTCCATCATGTCATTGTCATGCGTCCCCGTCCCATGAAGATTGATATACCCTATATCCTCAGGCGCAAGCTCTGCCATGGAAAGGGCACCCCTGAGTGTGACAGCGACAACCTCGCCTGAAGGCTCCGGGCTTGTCATATTGTATCCATCGGATGATTCGGAAAAGCCTGTCACCGATACAGGGAACGGGAAGATTCTCTCCTTTGTTATGAACATGAAGCCTGCACCATCACCAAGATTGATCCCATCCCTGTTTCTGCTGAATGGATTCGTATGTCCGTCGCTTATCGCGGTAAGGGCTGTAAAGCCATCTTCGATGATATCACTCGCGATATCAATTCCACCTGCAAGGACGGCATCGGCATAGCCCGCCTCAAGAAGGTCGATTGCACGGATTATCGCCTGAGCGCCAGATGAGCATGCAGAGGCAACGGTAAATGAAGGTCCTTGGAATCCAAAGCGCTTTTTGATTATCTCAAGCTGAGAGGCAGGATTCTGCGTATTTATATCATATGAGCCGAAGCTCCCAGTCTCTATGAATGCCATATGGGCCTTCCAGGAAGCAGAGCTGCCATAATCGCATGCACCGAGCACAACACCGATCCGGTCCGGAGTGAAGCGCGAGAGAACAAGCGACGCATCATCGCTGAGAAGCCTGAGAGACGCTTCAAGGAGCGAGGCAGATACAGAGTCCCTGTCATGGTCGGACTCTGCGATTAGATGGCCCTTCATGCTCCTTTTCATGCATTCCCATGAGCCGCTGAGAACAGTACGCATGAATTCATCTGTATTGCTGCCAGCAGCTCCTACGAGTACCGGTCTGGAGATATGATACCGTTTTTTCACAGCGAGATTATACCATATCTGTAGTCTCTGAGATGATTGACAACCACAGTCTCATTTCCCGATACAGTCATCTCCCATATAAGGGAACCATTATGGGAGATCGTCCTTCTGTACAGTCCATCAGCACTCTCCTCGCTGAAGTCGAGACCGCATGCTGAAAGCGCTGCAGCGACAGCATCATTCCTGTATAGCGCGAACTGGATATCGGCAATGATATACTCCGCCTTGAGGCTTCCTGCAGGGATGAATGGCGATGACAATGTCACTGTGCTTTCCGCGTATCCGATCTCCGCGATGGTCTGCCCTGTGTTTGCCATGAATACAAGATCTATTCTCTCTGGATCAGCGATTATATACGCTTCCATGACAGCAGAGCTTCCGTCTGGGAAGCTTCCGTCAAGAAGCTGATAGGACTCGAATGAGCCATCCATGCACTCTGTTGGCAGAAGCATGAATGGGATATCATCGGTTATATAGACTGGCTCGATGCCTCTTGTCGATGTACATGATATAATCGATATGGCCATTATCAGGGCCAAAGGCAGGAATCTGTGTTTCATTCTTCATATGATATAGAGAAAAAAGGAATTGTCTACTGCAGCAGAAGGAATGCTGGTGTGGATTCCGATGCATATATCAGGGATAGTCTGGAACGTTTCTGCGGGGTATCCGGGGCAGTGATAAAGCGCACTCCGGATGGAAAGCCGTATGATGCAGATGGGCACTGTTCATTCAGCCTCTCCCACTCTTCGAAGCTGATCTCAATCTACATCTCCTCCCTTCCCTCCGTTGGCTGCGATATACAGAGAACCGACAGGAAGTATTCCGAGAATGAGATAGCGGCAAAGGCGTTCGAGAGCGATGAGATTGAATGGATGGAGAGGAACTCTGTACCGTTCTTCCTCATGTGGTCGCTGAAGGAAGCCTTTGCGAAAGCCGATGGACGGGGAATATTCCTCTTCCATCAGCTTGGATCGATTCTGCCGCAGATTCATCTATTCAGATCCTGGACCATCAGTGACGGACCGGACAGCTATTTCCTTTCAATATATCCTGCAGGGAATACGGAGCTCATTCTCTCCGATACCCGGCTCCAAGCGCAGCAATATACGCTGCCGTTATCCCTATGAATACAACGACGCCGAAGATATGGACAGGCCCGAACGAGCTGAAGAGCAATGTGCCGAAGCTCAGTGCCGTTGTCGCATAGGAAAGCGTTATCGCCATAATCGGCTTCTCTCCGGAGGATGATGCAAAGACCATGTAGTCCAGCCCAAGTCCTATCACAAGTAGAAGCCCGACTGCGAAGAAGAAGTCGAGGTCCATACCCGTCCAGACCACTATCCCTATCGTCGACATAATGATGATCAGCGGAGATGAGAAGAGAGCGAGACCGCGCCTGCCGTACATCACAGCAAGCAGGATGAATATGGCAGCTGATGCGATAGCGAATATCCTCAGGATCGAGGATGTAAGCATATCAAGCTGCATGCTTATATCCGTGCTCTTCTGGAAGTAGAATGCTCCATCATGGTCCATTGTCATCTCCCGTACGGCAGCACCATCGCTGACGCCGAAGAGCATCGAAGCAATGTAGAACTTACCATCGATCTCTCCTGGCACGAGCTGGGACAGCATTGCCTCGATAGGCTCTGGAAGATCTTCAAGATCTGCTATATCCAAAGGTGCGGATATAGCATCCATAGCCTTCCCGGAATCGATGCCGATGGCACTGCACTGGCTCTCTACGAGGGGGACAAGGGCCATTGATGCATCATGGCTCCTTTCCTGCATCGATGGGGCTGGAAGGAATGAGGAGAGCGATAAGTGCCCTGTAATAGCATCCTCTTCAGCAAGCTGATCAAGAGCTTTGGAGTATGATGCATCCTTCTCCCTTGCATCGCGCTCATCCTCTCCTTCGATTATCGTATAGGATACAGAGGTGTATCCCATGATCTTGCCGGCAGTCATCTCGCTCTCGAGAAGCCTTGGGCTCATGGTATAGAACCTGGTTATGTCATTATGTATCACAGCCTTCGGAAGCGCTGTGATGAAGATGAGGGCTGAGGCAATGAGAAGCAGCGGTATGTAAGACCTGTGCGGCCTCATTCCCGGAAGGCGGAAGGCAAGAGCATTGCTCTTTACCATCCATGGCCTGATTATCACAGGGAAGAATCCCCTGACAGTGATATACGCTCCGAAAAGGCCTGCAGATGAGAAGAGAGCTACCTGTCTGAGGATTGAATATGGAGAGAAAAGGATCAGAAGATAGCACAGCACAGTCGACAGGAAGCTTGTGAGAAGATTCCTTCCAAGCTTCAAGGAAACATCCCCAGCCCCCTCGCCTTCTCCACGCTTCGCATATGCAAGGTAGTAATGTATCGCATAGTCGATGCTCGTACCTATGAGCGTGGTGCCGAAGATAAGCGTTAATATATGGATCTCCCTGAAGAAGATCAGGATCACCGCACCGGCGGAGAGGAATGAGAAGAACGTGCTGATCAGGAAAAGCCCGACGACATGGATATTCCTGAAGAGAATGATGAACATCAGCATTATCAGAAGCAGAGACGCTGTGGTGATTATCGTTATCTCCCTCTGTGCAGAGGATGCGCTCTCATAGCTATGGAACGGTAGGCCTGAATAATATATGGAAAGGCCTGGGATGCTCTCTTCAAGGGCATCTCCTTTCTCATAGATGATGCTTATACCGCTTCCCCCTGCATTGGAGATATCAAGATGCTCGGGAGCAATCCTTCTCTGCAGAAGCACATACCATATGCCATCCTCCTCTGCAGATAGAACCCCATCCTTTGGCATGAAGGGAGAAAGCGACGATGCCATCGCAATCAGCCTCGATAGCATAATGCTGTCAAGCTGGAAGGGATCCTCATCGAGAGTATCCATCGATGAAAGCGAGAAGGTTGAGAAGATGCGTGAAAGGGATTCGGCCTGGAATGATCCAGGATTCTCTGCTATCCGGGAAACCGTATCCTCATCGAGGAGCTGGTATCTGTATCTGCCGAGAACAGGTGCAAACTGCGATACATCGAATGAGATTCCTTCCGATGGTATGAGAATCCCCTCGCTCTCAAGCTGGGATGAAAGAAGCTCAGCGCCCTCCTTTGCCTTATTGAAATCCTCATGTGATACAAAGATATTGACGCTGTCATTCTGCCTTTCGGCTATCTGCATCTCCGCCTTGCTATGTCCCTCCGGAATCCCGTTGGTCGGAAGAAGCGTCATCAGGTCTGTCGAGATATCTATCCCCTTCGTCGACACCATTGCTGCAGCAATGAGCACTGCAGCGATATAGAAGACGCAGAAGAAGATACTAGATGGAGAAAAGCGCTGCTTCCTCATCGCTGTTATCCCATGCTTCCATATTGCGGAATTCATATATCACGGAATTGCCATCGCTCTGCACCATGGCAACCTCATTGAAGACAGTTCCTTCGCCTTTGATTGTTATATACGAGATGAATGCCGACACAGCCTGATCTGATGGTATGAGGCCTATCTCCCAGCTATTATCAGATCCGGTAAAGAAGACGCTGAACTCCTCAGATGCGCTTCTGAAATCACCGGAGAAGACATTCTGGATTGCATCGGCTATTGCCGTGTATATGATATTCCCTGAGACATCCATCTCCGATACAGTTCCGTTCGCAAGCTTCTGCTTTACAGCTGAGTCCGTGACGATCATGACCGATTCATAGGGTGTCTCTGTCAGCCATGCCATCCCGACGTTCTCTGAGATGATTACCTTGCCCGATGACTCGAGTTCGATGCCAAGACGCTCAAGCCTCCTGATCTGCGTGAAATCCGCAGATAGCGAAGCGTTCTGGAAGCTATCGCAGAACGCGATGAAGCCTGGATCTGAGAGATCTGCAGGATGGCTGAATACCTCCGGCTCAGCAAAGACCGGCATCAATGCGATAAAAGATATGAGAATTACAGCAAGCCTCTTCATACACCCTCCTGGAAGGATGCAGCGAACTGTTTTGGAAGCATTCCAAGGCCATTTCCCTCAAGATCCGTAGCCATCTGCTGGCTCTTTCCCTTCGTCAGGAGCATGCCTGAATCCTTCGCTCTGATCTCATACTTCATTTCAAGCATATACTCACATTCCGTAACAGTTGCCTTAATTATAGCTCTCTCACCGAGCCTGAGTGGATGGATGTACTTGGCGCTGTTACGGACAAGCGGAAGCAGAAAGCCTTCGCCATACATACGGCTGTAGTCATATCCATTGGCGCGGAAGAGCTTTGAACGGACCTTCTCGAAGTAATTGAAGTATGTTCCGTTCCAGACTATTCCCATGCAGTCGGTATCATAGAACTCAACGATTATCTCATCTTCTATCTCAGTCATGATTGCTCCAGAACTCAAAGAAATTGAACCACTGATATGGATGAAGCAGTGTGTAATGCGCGAGGAAACCGGAGAAGCTGACAGCGGACGCCTCCGCATACTCCATCCTGTCCTTCCTGCTATTACCCATAAGAACCGCAGGATTCCTGTGGACATGGATCTCACGCTTCTTGCTCAGCCATATATCCTTCTGCCTCAGGCAGAACATGAAGTAGCAGGGAACAGCTGTGAGCGCAGGGATAAGGAACGCCCCGAGCGGGAAGCGTGCATTCCTGCCAAGGAAGTCTATGCTCATATTCCTCTCTCCGGCCCTATCTCCTGCAATGATGACAAGCCCGCCGCTCTCAAGCGTGTCCGTAATCCTTCCCATGCTCTCTATACCCATTGTCCTTATGCCCATTATATTGAGCATCGATCCGGGATTCAGCGTCGTAAGCAGCTTGCTGAACTGCTCTGTGCCATCGAAATCGACAATGCAGAGGATTGGAATCTGATGTCCGAGATTGCTGTCCATAATACGAGAAGAGAGCGCTCTGAGCTCCTCTGTAGATCCAAGATGGGAGACAATGGCAATCGCCCCCTTCCCTTCCTTGAGATCCTTATCGAACTGGGAGATATCATCATCGGAGAAGATGAGATTACGCTCATCGATGCTTCCGATCCAGCTCTTTCCCTTCTCAACAATCGATATAGCGAATGAGAGAAAGAGCGGATAGGAATGGTACTTCTTGCCGTTGATCCTACCGATTGACTCTAGGTACGAGGCTACAGCCTTCCTTCCCTTCCCGTCGATTACCCAGTAGAAGAAGCTCACAGGGATGGCAATGAGGACAAGAAGCGCATATGGAAGCGTCTTGAGAAGGATGAATGTCATCCTCATCGCAAGGGGCCCTCCGACCTCCTCAACCTGCTGCCATAACCTCATGCATTCCTCCTCATCCGCACTATTGTAGGAATATGGAAGAGCATTGACGCAATAAGCTTTGTGAATACAAGCGAAATGCGGACGTTATCACGGACCATATGGAAGCTCGATGTACCACCTTCGGGATAGGTCACACTTACTCCCTCGCTTATGATCCTTACTCCGCTCCAGTACAGTCTGACCGCTATCTCGATATCAAAACCCATGCGGAGATCGAATCCGCCCTTTCGGAGTACAGCGTATGCCTTATCTACAGGATAGACCCTGAAGCCGCACATGCAGTCCTTCACGCTATCGCTCATTGTCGCGAAGTGGCAGAAGAAATTCGCTACATTCCTTCCCTTCTGCCTGCTTTCAGGAACTGTCTCATCGTAGATCGGATAACCGAAGACGGCAGAGGATGGATTCTCCTCCGAAATCTTCAGAAAACGGGGAACTGCTGAGATGTCATGCTGACCATCGGCATCGAGCTGAAGCACATGTGTCAGACCAATGCTGTGGGCGTATCCAATGCCATTGATCACAGCACCTCCCTTGCCCATATTGCGCTCATTCGCAATCACATGGACAAGAGGGGAGATCTCTCCCGCTCTCCTAAGCCATTCCTTCGTCTCCTCATTGCTTCCATCATCGACAAGGATTATCGGCAGACCATATCCAAGGAGGGATTCCGTCTCCGCATAGCAGGGCTTTCCATGGTTGTATACAGGAATAAGAAAACCATATTTCATAAAATATACCCTATCCTTCCCGACGAGCACTCATCGCCAGATACAAGCCTGAAAGAGAAGCGGATGACTCCCGATGCATTGAAATCAAGAAGAAGCTCCAGATCGCTGTCTGGGACAATCGGCTTCGTGAACTTCGTCTTCGTTATCGATGAGACCTTGATCTCCTTTCCGAGTATTCTCTCAGCTGTAAGCACCACGATATCAATCTCAGCAACAGCGGGAAGAAGCCTGAATGAAGGAAAATGATCATGGTAATATGATGAATCGGAACTGACGCTGAGCCTGGCTGAGTACCGTCCCTCGCTTTCAGCCTCAATTGAGAAGATGCTTACTCCTTTATATCCATCCATGATTATTCAACCTCACTTCTGAAAAGGGCCTCGACCTCTTCCATCTGTATCTTGCCCATCGAATTGCGTGGAATCGCATCGACGAATCTCCACTTTCTGGGGATGGTAACCGATTCAAGATACTTTGAAAGCTCTTTTCGGAATACTCTGGCGTATTCAGCTGGTTTCATCCCTTTCAGGGCTTTGCGTCCTTCATCGGAGAGTACAACAGCAGCTCCAAGGTACTTCCTTTCATTTCCAAGGAGTATGACCTTCGCATCAGATACGTACCCGGTCTCCTTTATCCTTCCCTCCACTTCCAGCGTGGAGATTCTCTTCTCAGCGATCTTTACGACGGAATCCTTTCTTCCAAGAATAGTGAAGTTCCCGCTATCATCGAAAGACACAAGATCCTGGGTATGGAGGGGCTGTCCATCGAAGATGGAAGGACATGAGACAATGAGGCAGCCATCATCTGCCAGGCTGAGCTTCACATCATCAGCAGGATGCCAAGCACAATTCTCCAGATCCTTCGTTATCCTCCATGCGATTCCTCCAGTCTCCGTGCTGCCATAGATCTCCGTTGGCCAGACGCCGAATACTTCCTCAGCAGCAGCGGCAGTCTCCCTTGATAGAGCTCCACCGGATACAGCGATATAAGGATCATTCAGCTTAAGGTCATTCTTAAGATCAGGATCCTTTGTGCAGATATCAAGGAAATATGGCGTGGTGACAATAAGGAGATGCTCATTGCCAAGCGGGAGGAACTGCATTGGATCCTCTATCCTCTCCCTTCTGAATGGGACACCCTCTGCAAATGGACGGAGAACGGAGAATATGAGGCCGAAGATATGGTGTGGGTTCACACTGGACACCACCGACCGCACCTTGAAGTCCTTCTTCCATTTCTCCATGAAGAAGCTGTTATCATTCTCAAGGCCGAAGATCGTATGCAGAACGGCCTTGGGCTTTCCTGTCGAACCGGATGTGAAGAGGCTGACAGGGGAATCAGGGCTAACAGGAGGAAATGATGGCTCTTCCGTTAAAGGACGCTTCACAATCTCCTTCACATCAAAGCCCGATGCAGGATTATCAGTTATGGCGATGCCTCTGCCCTCTGTCATCTCGCTCACGAATCCAGGGCTGTTGTTCGCAGAAATCCTCAGATCCTTCCTGCACTGCATCGCGGCAGTTATGGATGCGAGGAAGAGATAGAAATCATCGACATGAACGACAACGATCTCCGGATCCTTTTCCTCAATGAATGAGCGGATACGCGAAACATCAGCAACGAAATCCTTCCATGCAAGATAGTTGCCATCGGAGTACTTCCCAGAATAAGCAACGACATGGTCAGGATGCCTTGAATTGATATCAGTAGCAGAAAGGAAGATTCTCTCTGTAAGCTTTCTATTGTAAATGCATCTCACGATAAACTCCCCCGCGAATAACGTTCCGATGAGAATATAGACAATAAAGCTATTGTATATTGCCCATATGAATGATGATCCCCAGAATACCGTATAGAGCGACACCGAGATATTGAATATAAAGAAACAGCACCATACGATGTTGACCTTCCTGCAGTACCCTAATATCGCTTTCCTGTCCGGACTGGTCCTGACCCTTCTGTCCCATAGCTCAGCGAAATGGAATATGATGCTGTCCCCTCCCCTCATCGATAATGAGAAGACAAGGAAAAGGGAACAGTTCACCAGCACAGGATAGAACCTGAGAACCGTCTCGCTTGATGTTATCATCACGATCAGGGCAATCGCGCCAAGACCAACTGCACCTGCCCTGCTTTTCATGCTTCCGCGTCTCATAGCAAAGAGAACCACTGCAAGCACAAGTATTCCCAGAGCGAGAATACGCATCGGCAGGTGAAGTATGTTGATTGAGACGAAGACGAATACAGGATACATGATGCCAACCACGCATCCAAGGATCTTCAGCGGCATCAGTTCCCGGTCTTCACCAGCATTTCAATAAGATCATCAATCGTCCTTATGTCCCTGAACATGCTTGCATCAATGTTCGCAGGGAGACGATCCTTGAATCTTACGATAAGCTCTGCAGCATCGATTGAATCAAAATCGAAGTCTGTAATGAGATTCGATGAAAGGGAAATCTCATCCTCCGGGATATCGAACTCAGAGACAAGGACCTCCTTGATCTCCTGGAAAAGCGCGTCTTTATCAGCCATTCTCCGCTCCTTTTGCCGCACTGATGTATTCAGCCAGTGCATTTACCGATGCGAAGTGCTTCTTGTTGTCACTGCTATCGCTCTGGAACGAAACACCGAACTTCTTCTTCAGCGCAATTCCAAGCTCGAGCGCATCAACGCTATCAAGCTCAAGTCCTTCTCCGAAAAGCGGCTCATCATCACCGATATCCTCCGGAGATACCCCTTCCAGCTCGAGGCTGGAGACAATCACCTTCTTGATTTCCTCTTTTAGATTTTCCATTGAGAAAACTCCCATCCCCTATATACATAAATATCTGGAACAGAAACTGTTCCAGCAAGTTCAATCAGTAAAGAAATGATACCCCAACAAATGGAGAAAGAGAAAGACCTCCATTTGACAAACTCATTGATGACTCATCAAAACAAATTATAGAATGATATCCTATAGCAATACCTGTTGATAATCCAAAATGCTCAGCGAGTTTGAATCTAACAGCAGCATCGATATACTCTTCGATATCAGCCAAAATAACAAAATCATTCAAACAACTAGAAACTCTCGTTTTAATTCCAGCGCCGCCAGTGATGTCAATTAAAGATGTAATATCAATACTGAAACCAAACCCGAGCTTGAATCCTCCGCCGATATAATAGAAATTATTATACTCAGGATAACTCTGCCCCTCCCAAGACATTGTTATTCCTGCACCATAATCAAGCCCGAACATTCCTGATCGGCCAAAATATGTAGCACCATCTAACATTATATCAATTGATGCTATTCTGATTGAGTTATTGTTTCTTATTGTTCCAAGACTTAGTTCGGCTGAACTCAATATCCCTATTTCACCTTTGGATGCATATATTGAAGAGATAGAAAGCAAAAGCAGCAGAACAACTATTATGATTTTCCTCATCTCTCCCTCCTACCGTCTGCAAATATTACTATAATCTGCTGAGAATTAACAGATTCAGGGAGTGCTATATCTAATATCTGCTGACTAATTTTTCTCTTCATTTTCTATTTCTTAGCCTTTGCTCTTATTGATGCTGAAGAGCTGTTTTCCTATCATTCATTCCATGATTGCGACAATCATCAATGCACTTGCTATCGTCCTTGGTTCTGCTGTAGGGCTTCTATTCGGAAAAAAGATCAGCTCTTCACTGCAGGCTGTCATTATGTATGGGGCTGGAACCATAACGCTAATTCTTGGCATACAGATGGCAATGGAGATGCCATCAGCTATCGTATCTCTCTTTGCTCTCGTCATCGGGGGTGTTATCGGAACGGTCATGAGAATCGAGGAGAGGATATTCAATCTCGGAGAGATGATTGGAAAGAAAGCAGGACAGGATGGTGGCGGGGTCGGTACAGGATTTCTGAATGCCTCAGTGCTCTTCTGCGCAGGTGCTATGGCTGTTGTCGGATCGATTCAGGCAGGAACAATCGGGGACTATAACCTGATACTCGTCAAATCGGTAATGGATGGAATGGTCGCAATCGTATTCTCTGCGATCTATGGCCTTGGAACGATGCTTTCCGCTATCTCGATAATCATCTATCAGGGGTTCTTCACTCTTCTAGGAGGTTACCTTGAACCATTGCTTGGTGATGCAGGAATCACTGCACTGAGCGCTGAGGGTGGTCTGCTCCTGATACTCATAGCACTTAAGCTTCTCGGCATAAAGGACGCAGCGAGCGGGAATTTCCTTCCCGCCCTTGTCCTTGCGCCGATTATCCAGATAGCTATTGATAAGCTATGATCTTGCGAACTTCTCCTTCATTCTCTTCCTGACAGGCTCAGGAACCATAGGAGAGAAATCAGCGCCGAACTCCGCCATCTCCTTTATCTGCGAGGAACGGATGAGGAAATACTGGGGATCGGTCGGTATGAAAATAACATCGACATTTGGATTGAGCATCTTATTGGTCATCGCAAGCTCGAACTCATAGGAGAAGTCGTTCATGGCACGCACGCCACGGACTATCACATCGATATCATGCTTGGCTGCGAAATCAACGGTAAGACCCTGGAAGATCTCAACCTTCATATTGCTGACATCAGGCAGTGACTCAATAATCATTGCCCTTCTCTCCTCAGGTGTGAAGAGGCATTTCTTCGAAATATTATCGGCAATAACGACATAGAGTTCATCGAAAAGCGATGCTGCTCTCTCTATGATATTTATATGTCCCATCGTCGGTGGATCGAAAGATCCCGGAAGCATAGCTCTCTTCATACCTTGCAGCCTTCCACAAACGCCTTCATCGACCTGACTCTGTCGCTATTCTCGAATGGAATAGTCTTCAGGATAGTGAATTTACCATCCTCACCCTTCTCGATTATCCCGAAGTTGCCCGATCCGATATATGAGACAATCTTATCATCCGGGATATTCTCCATTTCTCGGATGTGCTTCACAGCGCAGTCGAAATGGACATACCTTCCGTCATCGATCATGAAGGATTCGGCAATGCTCTCGATAGGAGCGGAACAGAAAGCGCACTGGGGAAGAGGTTCCCTGATGACCTTCGGTTCATCGACAGACAGCGATGAATGATGAACGCGCGGCTTAGATACTCCAGCGACCTGGTTAAGCGTTGAAAAACCAGAGATGGCATCCTTCTTCCGCTTCTTGCGGCTGGCTTCTCTGTTGGGCTTCTGTGTTTTCTTCATAGCTTGAATATTAAGACAAAAGAAAGAGGCGGTCAAAGCCGCCTCCTGTACTGCCCTTATGATTAGGCATTCTTCTTGACGATGAGCTCAGGCACCTTTGCGCTCTTGCCAACGCGGGAGCGGAGGTAGTAGAGCTTTGCCCTTCTGACACGTCCTCTTCTGACAACCTCGATCTTCTCTACCCTTGGGGAGTGAAGCGGGAAAATCCTCTCGACGCCAACACCATAGCTGATCTTCCTGACAACGAATGTCCTTCTCACGCCTGTGTTGTTCTTTGCAATGACGATACCTTCGAATACCTGGATTCTTTCGGTTGCACCCTCAACGATCTTGAATGAGACACGGACAGTGTCACCTACATTGAAGTTCTCGGCATTCTCCTTGATCTGCTTAGCTTCTATAGCTCTGATAATATCCATCTTCGGTCTTCCTTATCCAAAATAGTCAATAGTCTGTTCCGCTCATCGACGCTGAGAGAGGCATCAGAGAGCAGATCCGGTCTTGAGTGCATCGTCTTCTCAATCCGTTTGTCATTACGCCATTGGGTAATATGGCGGTGATGACCGGATAATAATACATCAGGCACGGATTTGTTGCAATACCTTTCCGGTCTCGTATACTGAGGATATTCAAGGAGATGCGACGTGAAGCTCTCCTCCTCCAGCGACTCCGATGCGATGACCCCATCGATAAGCCTGAAAAGCGCATCAATGATGACAATAGATGCGCTCTCTCCAGATGAGAGAACGTAATCGCCTATGGAGATCTCATCGGTGACATACTCATCGATTATCCGCTGGTCCACCCCTTCGTAGTGCCCGCAGATGAAGACAAGCTCATCGTTCTTCGAAAGATCCTCTGCATAGCTTTCTGTAAGAAGCCTGCCCGACGGGGTCGGGAAGACGACACGCTTTCCTTTCGCAGCGATACTATCCAGAGCCTTTGAGAGAGGCTCAGGCATAATGACCATGCCGGCTCCGCCTCCGTACGGGATGTCATCGCACTTATGGTGTACACCCTCGGCGAAATCCCTGAAATCAATGATGCTGTAGGTGATTATCCCCTTATCCACCGCGCGCTTCATTATTGAAGAGGTGAAGAACGGAATAACCATCTCAGGAAAGAGAGTAAGGATCGTTATATGCATATTCAGCTCAGAAGCTCCGGCATCAGGAGCTCTATCGTGCCTTTATCGAAATCAGGATGGGAAAGGAAGACAGGAAGATATGGAACAAGCCTAATGCGCCCGTCATTGCATCTGATATGGAGCATTATTGCCTGGGCGCCTTCGGAGGTATCCTCAATGGTTCCGATCTTCACTCCATCTGAAATCACATCAAGCCCATAGAAGTCGGCGACATAGAATTCGCCCTCATCGAGCTCAGGAGCCTGTGAGCGTTCTATTAGAAGCACTCCGCCGGCAAGGACTCTAGCCTTCTCCGGCGTATCATAACCCCTGAATCTGATAAGGGCGTCTCCAGATACCATTCTGATTGATTCGGCAATGACCTTCTTCTCGCTGCCATCACGGAGCCGGATAACAGCCTCTTCAAGCTTCATCAGATGCTCTATCTCACCCGAGAGAGGATAGAGCCTGAGGTAGCCATCAAGACCATGTGTCCTGCCAATTGTGGCAGCTGCGAGAAGCGATGCTTTCATCAGTCGAGTATCTCCAGTACGGCACGCTTGCCGCCCTTTGTGGCGGACGCGGAAAGAATCGTGCGGATAGCCTTTGCGATCCTCCCCTGCTTGCCTATCACCTTACCGATATCCGATTCGGCAACATGTAGCTCAAGGATCGTGGATTTCTCTCCCTCGATCACATTCACCGTTACCTGATCAGGCTCATCGACAAGGCTTCTGACAATGAATTCAATCAGTTCCTTCTCCATATGAGCCTCCGGACATCAGTCCTTGCGGCTAATCGCGATTCCCTGCGAATTCAGAAGCTGCTTTACAGTTGGGGAAACAACAACACCCTTCTTAAGCCATTCCCTGACTTTCTCCTCGTTGAGAAGAACCTGGTCCTTCTCCTCGATTGGGCGGTATGTTCCGACTTCATCGATAGTCTTCGAAGATGTCGCAAGACGATTGTCCTGGACAACGACCCTGTAATAAGGTCTCTTCTTGGTGCCAAAGCGCTTGAGTCTCATTGTAGTGCTCACGGTAATCTCCTTATACTGCTTGAAAGCTACATTCCCATCTGCTTGAGGAACGCAGCCTGTAATTTCTTATTCGTCATGATCTTTCTCATCATGAGCTTCGATTTCTCGAATTTCTTAAGAAGCCTTGCGACATCAGCGACAGATGTGCCAGACCCCTTAGCTATCCTCTTTCTTCTGGAAGGCCCGATGATCCTGTAGTTTTCCTTTTCGAACTTTGTCATCGACTTGATGATAGCCTTCTCCTTCTCAAGACCTGCAAGATCAAGGTCCTCTTCAGAGATATTCCCCTTTGCTCCTGGAATCATCTCAAGAAGCTTATCCGCAGATCCCATGTTCCCCACCTTCTCCAGCTGATCGAGATAGTCCTGAAGATCGAAGGTGTTCTTCTCCATCTTCTTCTGGAGCTTCTCTGCCTCAGCCTGGTCATACTGCTCCTGCGCCTTCTCGACGAGGGAGACGACATCGCCCATTCCGAGGATTCTGGATGCGATCCTGTCTGCATGGAAGACCTCGAGATCCTCCATCTTCTCGCCAGTACCGATGAACTTGATCGGCTTACCGACAACGGAACGGAGCGAGAGAGCAGCACCGCCTCTGGTATCTGAATCGAACTTGGTAAGGATTACGCCGGATATACCGACCTTCTCCTCGAACTCCTTCGCGATATCAACGGCACTCTGGCCTGTCATTGCATCTGCAACGAAGAGCGTCTCATCCGGCCTTGATACCTTCGCGACTCTCTGGATTTCCTCCATAAGAGCCTGATCAAGGTGCATTCTTCCTGATGTATCGATTATGACCGTATCGATAAGATCGTGTCTTGCCTTCGATATAGCCTTCTCGGCAACGACCGCAGGATTCTTCTCCTCAGGGATTGTGAATACAGGAACACCGGCCTTCTCCCCGAGAACCTGGAGCTGTGTGATAGCTGCTGGACGGACAAGGTCAGCTGCAACGAGCATGACTGAGCGTCCTTCCTTCTTCAGCCGGTATGCGAGCTTATGTGCCGCAGTCGTTTTACCTGATCCCTGCAGACCCATAAGAAGGATTACGGATGTTGTGTCCTTTCCCTTTAGATTCAGTGACGATGCCTCATCACCTCCCAGGAGCTGCACCATCTTATCGTATACGATCTTGGTGAACTGCTGACCGGGATTGACGGACTGGAGAACCTTCTCGCCAAGCGCCTCATCGAGCGTTGAATTGACGAAACGGCGGACAACGCGGAGATTGACATCTGCATCAAGGAGAGCCTCCTTGATTTCCTCCACGGCATCACGTACATTCTTCTCCGAGATCTTTCCCTTTCCGGAAAGAGTCCTCATTATTCCGCTGAATTTCGCTGTAATGCTATCAAACATCGCTACCTAAACCCAAGAAAACAACATTATGCTTATACAATAACGTAGCGTCTGCAGTCAATACGGCATCAGGCATCGAAGTTCACTTCCTTGTTGCTGTCATCAAAGATGACCGGCTCGCCCTTCACGCTCTCAAGCCTATACGTTGTAGTGATGGAGACACCCGGCTCCATCTGCGTTACGCCAAGCAGGCTCTGCGAACCGGTGACGGTATGCTTGTTATGCGTGATGATGATGAACTGGCTGGATCTGGAGAAGTCATCAAGGACTCCCAGGAAGTAGCCTACGTTCCTGTCATCGAGTGCCGCATCGAGCTCATCGAGTATACAGAAAGGAGATGGCTTTACCTGATACGTCGCGAAAAGGAGTGCAACAGCTGTCATCGACCTCTCTCCGCCTGAGAGCAGGTTGAGATACTGAGGCTTCTTCCCAGGCGGCTGTGCAAGGATATTTATGCCCGACGTAAGGACATTTTCCGGATCCTCGAGCGTTATCTCCGCCCTTCCGCCACCGAAGAGACGCTTGAACATCGCCTGAAAGTTCGCGCTTATCTCCTTGTATGTCTTCGTGAAGAGCTCCTCGGAACGATGGGTTATCTCATCAAGAACCTGCACAAGATCGGCCTTGGCCTTCTCCAGATCCTCAAGATGCTTAGCATAGAACTTATACTGCTCGAGATTCTCCTCATACTCCTGCTCAGCCATGAAGTTTATGTTGCCGAAAGCCTGAAGCTCTGACTGGACCTGCTTGAGCTCATTCTGGATCAGTGTCTCGGAGGGAATCTCCTTGTCCTTGTACTCCTCCATGAACTCGCCGAGATTCCTTCCATACTTGTTGAAGAAGTTCTGGATCGTGTTCTGCGTAAGATTGCCGGAGCTCTCAAGGTATGATTTCTGCGAAGCTGCTGCTGACTGAGTCTCGGTGAACTTCGTCATCAGCTCATCCTTCTCCTTGCGCTTCTGTGCAAGCTGCTGCCCCTTCTGTGCAGACTCGGATGCAAGCAGGTTATACTCCTCCTCTTTTGCTTTCCGCTTCTCGATGCACTCGGCCTTCTCGGCCTCCTTCTCCTTCAGCCCTTCTGCAACCTCTGTCATCCTGCTCTTGGCCTTCTCGGCCTCCGCAAGTGCATCGGAGAGCGTGAATGACTTATCCTCAAGGGCCTTTTTCATATTCCCGAGTATCTGCTGGGAGCCCTCTACCGAAGCCTTGAGCTCACCATAGTGGCGGTTCGCGGCATCAATAGCGTTCCTGAGCGAATCGGTATCGCCTCTGAGGATCTGCACGCGCTCACGGGCATCGGAGATGAAGATCCTGTTGCTGGCCATCTCCGCCCTTACTTCCTTCTCCCTTGTCTCAGCATTGCGCTTTCTTGCGATAAGTCCTTCCGATGAAAGGAGAAGATCGATTACAGGAGGAATCGAGGACTTATACTCATCGAATGCCCCGATCATCTCCTCAATACCTGAATGTATCTTCGAGAAATCCTTGAGAACACCGTCTCTGGAGATTGGGATATCATCCTTGAGGCCGGAGATATGCCCGATTCTCCCATCGAGAAGAACAAGAAGGGAATCAGCCTGGGATCTTATCGCCTTCTCTGCAGCATCCCGGCGCTCAGAGGAGTACTCCGTTCCTGTATTCTCATCAACCTCGCTGACAAGCTCCTCGATGATGCCCCTCAGCTCATCGGAAAGGGAGAGAAGCTCAGCATCGAGCTCGTTGTTGCGTGCCTCGCGGTCGCTGGCCTCCTTCTCCGTTGTCTGGATCTTCTCCATATTGTCTTCGAGCATCTTCCGCAGGGCAGAAAGCTGGCGCTCCTCTTCCTCAAGCCTGTCCTCATTATCCCTGACAGTCTCCTCAAAGCGCTCTATCTCACCCCTATCGCGGTCAAAGGATGATCTTATATCCTCAGCCTTCTCCCGGCTTGTACGCTCCGTCAGGGCATACTCTTTGTAGCGCTCATCCATCATGGAGATTGCCTGTTCCGCATTCTGTATTGAACCGGAGAGAGCAGTAATCTCAATCTGTATTGCATGGAGGCGGTCATTGTCGCCCGTCACCGTATCCTGCTCGTCATTTATCTCCTTAGTGAGATCGTCAATCCGGGCTTTCAGCCGCTCAATCTCAGCCTGCGCCTCTGAAAGAAGCCTTGCCCTCTCATCATTCATGAGCGAGTAGGTCCTCAGCTGCCCGAGATGGAACTGGACATCGAGAGCAAAGGCCCTCTTCTCCAGCTCCTTAGCCTTTATGGCCTTCTCAGCCTGGCTGCGCGTCCTGTCGCATGCTCTCTTCGCGTCCCTGGCCTGTATCTCGATATCATTGATATTCTCCTCGGTACGCTGGAGCTTGTTCTGCGCTTCATTGCACTGTGCCTTGTATCTTGAGATACCGGCAGCCTCTTCGAATATGTACCTTCTGTCCTCAGGCTTGGTTGAGAGGATCTGGTCGATCTTTCCCTGCTCGAGTATTGAATAGGCGCTCTTGCCTACTCCCGTATCGAAGAAGAGTTCCTGGATATTCCTGAGAAGACAGCGCTGCTTGTTCAGGTAGTATTCGCTCTCACCGGAGCGGAACACCCTTCGCCTTATCTCGATCTCCTCAACATCTGTCGGAAGCGTATGGGCGCTGTTGTCTATAACAAGGGAGACCTCGGCGAATGTCATGGGCTTACGAGTATCCGTGCCATTGAAGATGACATCCTCTTTCTTCCCTGCTCTGATGGTCTTCATCGACTGCTCACCGAGAACCCACTTCACGGCATCGACGATATTCGATTTGCCGCAGCCATTCGGCCCTATGAGGGCAGTGATGCCATCAACGAAATTAATATGCGTCCTATCGGCGAAACTCTTGAAGCCATAGAGTTCTAGAGACTTTAGAAACAACGGCCCACTCCTTGCAAAGAAATCCTCCCGATTATAGCATTAAGGATGGAAATGGAAAACACTCTGTTCAATCTGGAGGAAAGCACCCTCACAATCTGTGGAACCGATGAAGCCGGAAGAGGCCCTCTTGCAGGCCCTGTCGTAGCCGCGGCCGTAGTCCTCCCTCCAGATTTTCCCATAGAAATACTGGGAGACAGCAAGAAGCTCTCTGAAAAGAAGCGCATCGAGGCAGAGAGAATCATCAAGGAGCGAGCTGTATGGGCAACGGCATCGGTCAGCCATAAAACAATCGACGAGATCAACATCCTCAACGCATCGATGCTTGCGATGAGAAAGGCCTATGAGAAGGTTGCTACGAAGGTCCATATCGATCTTCTCCTTGCAGATGGCAACCGAACCCCCGATGTGGATATCGAATGCAGGGCAATCATCAAAGGCGATGCGAAGATTCCCGAGATAATGGCTGCGTCGATCCTCGCAAAGAACGAGAGAGACAGGATAATGGTCCTCTGCGACAGGAAATGGCCTGGATACGGCTATGCAAAGCACAAAGGCTATCCCTCTCCGGAGCATAGGAAGAGAATCGCAGAGCTTGGTCCTTCCCCTATTGAGCGCATGACATTCAATGCAGGAACAGTAACAAGGAACGATGAGCAGCCGGAGCTTTTCTAACGAACAGAAAAAGAAAAATCCTCCAAAGGAGGATATGAAAGCGACCGACGGGAATCGAACCCGCATCTTCAGCTTGGAAGGCTGAGGTAATAGCCATTATACCACAGTCGCATCAGCAACGGGTGATACATTACACCATGTGAAAACCTGTGTCAATATATCTTTTCATAATATCTTCTAGATGGTATAAGTAGTCATCAATCATCAACGGAGGACCCATTATGGGAGAGCGAGGAGAGGTCTTTTCGACCAAGCTTATGAAGAATGACCGCACATACTTCTTCAATGTGAAGGAGAATATCTATGGCGATCTCTTTCTCAATATCGTAGAGTCAAGGCCGACCGATACGGAAGGCAGGTATCTCAGGCAGTCTATCATCGTCTATCAGGAAGATATGGGAGAGTTCATAAAGGAGTTCCAGAAATCCATCGATTACATCAAGATGCATGGAACAAGAGTAAGAGAGGACAATCTCAGGAGAAGGAAGAGGACTCCGGAAACGGATAAAGAGTGATGGATATCTTCAGCGAAAGATATGCGGAGGCAATCCTCCGCCACGCTCTTGGTCTTGCCAGGGGCGATGTGCTTTCAATCAACACAGAGGCCGATAACCTCGATTTTGCCCATGATGTCGCAAGAAAAGCCAGGGAGATCACGGGAAATGGCTCATTCATACAGACAATAGAGAACGGGAAGGTCATCTCAAGCGATGAGGTCTTCTCAGATTTCCCGATCTCTGCAAAGCCCACTGCCCTGCTCTATATTCCTGTATACAGGGAGTATGAGGAAATCGATGAGAAAAAGCTCACTCCTGCAGCAATACAGCGCTTCAGGCATCTGTCCGATCCGCTTGGAAATCCAGCCCCGTCCCTTGCGTTTGCAGCAGCTCCTGCTCCATCTGATGCATGGGGTGCGGTAATCGAGGAAGATGGGGACAGGATGATTCCTGCATCCCTTATCTCATCGCTTCTGTCCCTCGAAGAGGATAGCTTCATATCGAAGCTTAACGAGGATTCGGACCTTGTTGTCTATGAAAGGAATGAGCTCAACAAGCTTGATCTATATGAGTGCAGGATAGCAGATGAGAACGGTACCGATATCTCATTCAGATTCCTTCCGGGCTCAAGATTCGCTACAACAATAACGGAGCTCCCCTCTGGAAAGCGTTTTGTGCCGACGGTCTTCGCTTCGGATATCTTCCGTGCGATCGATCCTTCATCGGCTGATGGGTATATCACATCGACAAGACCGTTCATGCTCTTCGGCAGAAAGGTAAGCTCATTCTCTGCAGCGTTCAGGGATGGATGCATCACCGAGTTCTCCACAGACGAGGAGACGGGAGAGCTTTTCAGGACATTCCTCTCGCTTGACCAGAATGCTGGAAGGCTCTCTGAACTCTCTTTCTCAGAGCTTTCATCGGGAGCATCGGATGTGGATTACTTCGCGCTTCCCGAATGGGACAGGATGCGTACCGTATCCCTTTCAATCGGCGGCCCACGGCCTGAAAGCATCGGAGACGATGCAGGAAAGGCCAATGATTCCCTTGTCACACTTTCCATTCCAGTCGGAACGGATCAGACAGAGATTACTGCAACCGATAGCAATGGCAATGAATTCACAATCATGGAGGATGGATTCATCCCCGATGAATTCTAGCTGTTGAGCCTCGATATGAGTTCCAGGCCTCTTAGCGTATGGAGGCCATCGATCTCATCGACATGCTTTATCAGCGGGGAGATGGTCTGGGAAAGTCCTCCTGTCGCTATGACATAGAGCTTCTTCCCGATCTCTTTCTCCGTTCTCTCGATCATTGAGTCGACAAGACCTGCATAACCGAACATTATCCCTGCCCTGATCGATTCCTGGGAATCCCTGCCCATGGCCTTTGCAGGCACCTTGAGCTCAACCTGCGGAAGCTGAGCTGTATTCCCGAAGAGCGCGTTTACTGCAGTGACCAGGCCGGGGGCTATGGAACAGCCGAAGACCGAGCCGTCGGAATCGACTGCAGAGAGTGTGAGGGCTGTACCGAAATCAATGACCATCACAGCTTCATCTGGCTTCCTGTAGTGGGCATAGGCAAGGTTGCAGAGGAGATCAGAGCCGAGCTCCGAGGGTATCGTCTCCTTCTTCAGCCCCGTCTCAACATCGTGGGATATCACGATGGGGCTGATTCCGAAGAGCCTACGGAGATTCTTCTCTATCGATCTTGTCAGGTTCGGGACTACGGATGAAATAATCGCGCTCGTGACCGACTCAGCCTTCACTCCTCCCTCACGGAAGAGCGCATTGAAGATCACGAAGTACTCATCGCTGGTCTTGTGGATATCCGTATAGACACGGAACGAAGTCACAAAATCCTCGCCATCGAAGATAGCGAGGACTATATTTGTATTGCCTATATCTGCTGTAACAAGCATCAGAGAAGAACAACTCCCTTTACATCTTTATAAGCTTTCTGGCGAAGGGCCTTGATGGACTCATCATTGATATAGTCATCGAATTCCATCATCCTGTCTATGATTCCATCAGGTGTGAACTCAATGATTCTATTGGCGATGGAGTCGACGAACTGGTGGTCGTGCGAGTTGAAGAGCACAACACCCTTGAATTCGATGATTCCGTTGTTGAGCGCCTGGATAGCCTCGAGATCGAGGTGGGATGTTGGTTCATCGAAGATCATGCAGTTGGCGCCTTCGAGCATCATGCGGGCAAGGACAACCCTGACTCTCTCGCCTCCTGAGAGGACATTGCAAGGCTTGAGCGCCTCATCACCTGTGAAGAGCATCCTGCCGAGGAACGATCTGACGTATGTATCATCATCCTCCTTGGAGAACTGCTGGAGATAGTCAGCGATTGACTCATTCTCCTTGAACATACCTGCATTGTCCTTCGGGAAATACGAAAGCGATGTCGTTACACCCCATGTGAATGTGCCTTCATCTGGCTCCATCTCCCCTGCCAGGATCTGGAAGAGCACCGTCTTTGCGAAATGGTTAGGACCGACGAACGCAACCTTGTCACCAGGGTTGATCGTCAGAGAGAGGTTATCGAGGACCTTCTCCCCCTCAATCGTCTTCGAGAGATTCTTTATCTCAAGGACATTCTTACCGATATCCCTATTAGGCTTGAATGCAACATACGGGAAGCGCCTTGAGGATGGCCTTATATCATCGATGGTAAGCTTATCGATGAGCTTCTTGCGGCTCGTTGCCTGCTTTGCCTTTGCGACATTCGAGGAGAAGCGCTGGATGAACTCCTTGAGCTCGGCAATCTTATCCTCCCTTCTCTTCTTCTCATCCTTCAGCTGCTTAGCCGCAAGCTGAGAGGACATATACCAGAAGTCGTAGTTACCGACATAGAGCTGGATCTTGCCGTAGTCAATATCGCAGATATGCGTACAGACTGTGTTGAGGAAGTGTCTGTCATGTGAGACAACGATGACTGTGTTGTTGAATGTCTCAAGGTAATCCTCAAGCCAGTGGATCGACTCAAGGTCAAGATGGTTCGTAGGCTCGTCGAGGAGAAGGATATCAGGGTTTCCGAAGAGAGCCTGGGCAAGAAGGACACGGACCTTGAGGTTGTCCTCAATCTCCGCCATCTTCTTCTCATGCATATCCTGAGGGATTCCAAGACCATCGAGCATCTGTCCCGCATTTGCCTCAGCCTCCCATCCGCCGAGCTCAGCGAACTCGCCCTCGAGCTCTGCAGCCCTTATTCCATCCTCTTCGGAGAAATCGGGCTTTGAGTAGATCTGGTCCCTCTCCTGCATCACGTCGTAGAGCTTCTGGTAGCCCATGATGACTGTATCGATGACACGGTAATCATTGAAGGCGAAGTGATCCTGGCGGAGAACGGCCATGCGCTCGCCCGGCGTTACGATGATCTCACCTGTATCCGGCTCGATCTCACCGGAAAGGATCTTGAGGAATGTGGATTTGCCAGCGCCATTGGCTCCGATTATGCCGTAGCAGTTGCCCGGCGTGAATTTGATATTTACTTCCTTGAAAAGAACCTGGGTTCCATATGACAGCGATACGTTTGATGCAGTGATCATTAGTTGATTACCCTCTCAGACAATATATGGGCAGTTGCCCGCGAAAACCGCTTTATCGTAGCAACTGCTCCTTTCTCTGTCAACAATTAGAGATTTAAAGCCTACCTGCTCTCTCCAGGAATGAGATGATAGTCTCGACAGCGCCGTCTATGCCCGTGACCGATGAATCGATGGTCAGGTTGTAGTTCCTTGCCATTCCCCATTTCATCTCCGAGACATACTCGAAGAACGATGAGCGGGCAGTATCCATGCGGTTGACATACTTCTCAGCCTTGCGCTTCCCGATACCATAAATATTGACAGCTCTCTCGACTCTGGAATCAATCGGGGCCTTGATGAAGATCGTTATAAGATCCGGATCATTGCGGAGGATATATGTGGCAGCAAGCCCGACGATTACACAGGAAGAGGAAGCCGATTCCTTTATCTCTGCCTTGAAGCGCTTTATCATCGCATCGGATATCGCATAGTTCTCCGCAGCCCCTTCCATGAAGCCTATCACAGGCTCCTTCAGGACGCCTTCCCTCTCATGGAAATCAGGGATTGCGGTATTCCCGTCGACAAATGGTATAGAAAGCCTCTCAGCAACCTTCCTTCCTATAGTTCTTCCCCCTGACCCATACTGACGGCTGATTGCGATGATTGTCCTTTTCATAATAATCCTCCTTTATGCAGTCCGGGGTTATCGGCCAGCTACCTATAAATATAATACAGTGAAATGCGGATAGAAAGCGGAAAAGAATCGATAGATTATCCATCTAACATAGATAATGAACACCCTGTAATTACAATTCACAAAAACAACACGTTGGCGGTATTACTATTGTCATAGAAAAACTATACATTGAAGAATATCTCATACTCTGTATTTGAAAACTATGAATATAAATTGGAGAAACCGATGAAGAAGATAGGATCATTTCTTATCATCGCCGCAGCCTTTCTCCTGCCAATCAGTGCGGATGAACTCCAGACGCTGACACTAGATGACGCAATCATCTCAGCTGAGGAGAACAGCATTCCGCTGCAGGAGGCCGCAATAGGGCTGCAGATGGCGCTGAGGAATCAGGATGCTGTCATGACCACATTCATGCCGGACATAGCACTGACGGCGGGAGCATCCACAGGCGTATCATTTCCGGGGACCACAATCTCAAGAGGTGGAGCGGCAGCTTCGCTCGATTCACCGATGTTCAACGGCCTTTCAGTCAATGCCGGGGTCTCTGCATCATTCACATTCAATGGATCGATGATCACAGATGGGAAAGGACGTGAGCTTGCAAAGCAGAGCGCATCGCTTCAGTACCAGACAACATGGTCCAGCATGAAGAGCGCGATAACAGAAGCCTACTGGAACCTTGCAGCGGCAGATATATCGATAAATGATGCTAAACTTCTGATGGAGGATGCCAAGGCACAGTATGATTCCATCTCACAGATGTATGATAACGGTCTTGCAGACGAGCTCACGCTCAGGCAGACAGAGCTTGCGCTGAAGCAGACCGAGCTCCAGGTCAGGACACTAGAGGACAGCAAAGCGCTCCTGATGTCTGCATTCAGAAATACAACAGGAATCGATTTCGATTTCACTACATCGGAGCTTCCAGATCCAGTCATCCTCTCTCTTCCAGCTCCTGAACTGCTCGCTGAGGAATACTCGGAGAACTCCTTGGCCGTACAGAGTGCAAGGAACCAGCTAGAGAGCGCGAACAACGCTGTTGACTCAGCCCGCATGGGCACATACTTCCCTATCCTTACTGCATCCGTCGGCTACAATTACACCGGAAGCGGTTACCAGTACTATAAGGATTCATGGACAGACTATGCCCACCAGACAAATGCGATAACAGGAAGCGTCTCCGTATCTCTCCCGATAAGCGCCCTGATCCCGGGCTCATCCACAAGCATGGCCGTTAAGGATGCTGAGGACAATGCGAGGATATCGGCACTATCGCTCCAGGATACGAAGAATACCTTCATTGAGGATGTGAGGCAGAGCGTTATCTCAATAAGCCAGAACCAGGCGAACATGCTGCTGCAGCAGGATGCTGTCGCTTCGGCAGAGCGCTCCTACGAGCTTTCCGAGGAGGCATTCAATGCCGGAATGATGACTGCGGAGGATCTTGCATCTGCAAGGAACAACGTCCTTTCGGAGAGGATGTCGCTGACATCGCTCGAGCTTAACCACCTTGTTTCCTGCTATACGCTGGCAGACACACTTAATATCGATATAACAGAGCTGCAGGAGAAATACGCAGCAGATGGGGAGATAAATACAAATGAGTGAAGATAAAGAGAAGAAAGACCTTACCGAGCAGGTTGAGGATTCAAAGATTTCATTCGAGGATCTCGCGAAGATCTCGCATAAGTCCTCTGCATTCGACAGGATTACGACAATCATACTGCTTCTGATCTGCGTTGCTCTCGCAGCTTATGTCATCTTCGGCTCTGTAGGCACCAGAGAGGTAGCTGCAGCTGAGGAGGTCATCGACAACAGGATAAATGTGCGTGCAGAAGCAGTTGCTCCGGATGCATTCAGGAACTACACAAGACTCAATGGTGAGATCGGGAGCGATACAAGGGATGTCGCTATCGTCCCTGATACAGCAGGCAATGTTGTCTCAATCCTTGTCTCCCGCGGAGATGAGGTTAAGGCAGGCGATGTGATTGCATACATCGATCCTTCACGCCCAGGACAGAGCTTCAAGGAGAATCCTGTAACAAGCCCTGTTGATGGAATCATCACATCGATTCCTGTCTCCATCGGAGAGCAGGTATCTGCTGCTTCCTCAATTGCCACTGTATCCGGCAACAACAAGACACTCTATATCGAAGCATCGCTTCCTGAGCGCTATATCGGAACAGCAGAGGTCGGAATGGCTGCAGATTTCACCAGTGTAGCCTACCCTGGCGAAACCTTCACAGCAGAGCTTTCCTACATCGCACCGTATGTTAAGACAACAAACCGCACCTCAGATATTGAGCTTCAGATCACAAGCGGAAGCGAGAAGCTCAGGGAAGGCATGTATGTGACTGTCGACCTTGTGACAGAGGAGATCCAGAATGCGATTTCGATCCCGTCATCGGCTATCACAGAGACAATCGATGGAAGCATCGTCTATGTTGTCGAGAACGGAACAGCATCACTGAGGAATGTTACAACCGGAAGCAGGAATGAATCCGAGACAGTAATAACATCGGGCCTCAACGCCGGCGATGTCGTCATAACCGCAGGAACCGTAGCTGACGGAAGCTCCGTCAACGTGCTTGAGTAAGGAGGAGCGGGAATGACTTTATCTGAATTATCAGTAAGGAGACCTGTGCTGATGACCATGATCTACATACTGATCATGGTTATAGCGATGGTATTCCTTCCAAGGATGGAGATCGCTCTCTACCCTGATATCGACCTCCCTGTCATCACGGTCTTCGTAGACTGCGGAGATGCAGGTCCGGAGGAGATTGAGCAGCAGGTTGCGAAAGAGCTCGAGGACAGATTCAGCTCGCTTGAGAATCTCGACCAGATCATGACTATATCCAGCGATGGAAGCTGTATGGCCATTCTCCAGTATGACTTCGGAACCGATCTTGACGACTCTGAAAGGGACCTCAACTCCGCTATCACGATTCTTTCCCAGATTCTTCCTGACTGGACTGAGACACCTCAGTACTTCAGGCTTGATTCTATGGGAGCAGGAACTGCACTGAGACTTTCCCTTACAAGCGATTCGATGTCGCTCGATGACCTGAAGATGCTTGGTGAGACAACGGTCTCCCCTCTCATCGAGAGAATCGATGGTGTCGGACAGGTATCTGTAAGAGGTGGAAGCGATATCGAGTACCACATCGATGTTGATCCGAACAGACTCGAGGCTTACGGCATTTCGCTTACCCAGATCATCAGCGCTATAGCCTCTGATAACATCCAGGCAACTGGCGGTCAGATCACAGAGTCCGGAATGAATCTCCAGGTCGCGGCCGATGCGCGCTACACACAGTTCAGCGATATCGGCAATACAGTTATCGCAAAGGTCGATGGCTACCCTGTCCGCGTCAACGATGTCGCAACAGTACTCCAGAGCACTGACAAGAACAACAGGAGCGAATCCTATCTCGGCAACGAGAGGATTGTCACAATCGGTGTAACGAATGACTCCGACAGCAATGCCACGACCGTTGCAACCGCTGTCCTTGCCCAGCTCGATTCAATCAGGGCAGAGCTTCCTGAGGGCGTATCCCTTGAGCTTCTCAACGATTCGACAGAGATGATCAAGAGTACGATGAGCGAGGCATTCAACTCACTCTATCAGGGTGTCATCCTTGCAGCTCTCATCATCTGGCTCTTCCTCCGTGGAATAAAGACAACGATAATCATCTCGCTCTCGATGCCTATCTGTGTTCTCATAACAATGATGCTCATGTCGATCTTCGATGTAACGATCAACGCTATGAGTATGTCGGGTCTTATCCTCGGCATCGGAATGATAGTCGACGCTTCAATCGTTATCCTTGAGAATACCTATTCATACAGGCTTCTCGGCGAGAAGAGCGCGGTTGCCGCAATCCTCGGAAGCAAGAACATGTTCAATGCTATCTTCGCTTCCACGCTTACGACTATCTGCGTATTCGTTCCTATCATCATCTTCAAGAATGATCTCGAATTCCTTGGAATCATGTTCCAGGATATCGTAATAACGATCTGTATCTCGCTTGCCTGTTCGCTCTTCGTAGCAGTCACGCTTGTCCCTGCGCTCTGTGGTTCAATCATGAGAATCAACACAAGAACGCAGAAGCCACTCAAGCTCCGCTGGATGAAGAGAATTGACGATGCATGCATCAATTTCGAGAACTCGATGAAGAGAGGATATGTAAGAGTCCTTGCCTACTTCATGAGGCACCGCCTGCTGCTTATCGTCCTTCTTGTTCTCCTCCTTGCGTTCTGCCTGAAGCTCTTCCCGCTTCTTGGCTTCGATCTCATGCCACAGCAGACTACCGATGATGAGGTAACACTTGAGCTTGAGCTTGCACAGGGAACGGCTATCGATGTGACAAGGGAGTACGTGATGGATATGTATGAGAACATCGTATCCGTACTGCCTGAAGACTCCTATGAAAGCATCCAGCTCTTCATTGGAACAGGTATGCTCACCACAGCGGAGAACTCTGGAAGCATCACGATCAAGCTTCCTGACATTACTGAACAGACGATATCCGCAACAGAGGTCCAGAACCTTATCAGGCCATTTACGACTGCTGACCCGAACGCGCCATGGCTCTTCGAATCCTCATCCGCAGGAAGCATCAGCGCAATCGATGTTGAGATCCACAGCGATGAGATGGGAGATGCCAAGTACGTAGCCGATCAGGTCATGGCCATCATGCATGAGCATGTACCAGGGGCTGTGAATATCGATAGCGATGCCGATAACGGTGCCCCGAAGATCAATATCGCAATCGACAAGGATCTTGCTGCTGATTACGGTATCACGGTATCCACAATCACAAGCGTACTGCAGACAGCTATCTCTGGAACGACTTCGTCCACGATCTCAACATTCGACAGCACGGAGACATACGATGTTGTCGTCGAGATCGATCCAGAGACAATCATGACTGTCGATCAGCTTGGACAGCTTCTGATCCCATCGACATCCGGCATGATAAGGCTCGACACTATCGCTCAGTTCGAACGCACCACAACGCCTGTCTCGATCATGAGGGAGGACAGGGTAAGGATCAACCATGTCACAGCTGACCTCCTCGATGGATATGCGGCAAGCGATGTGCAGAATGAGCTCGACAAGGCACTCAGCCAGTACCTCGTGCTTCCTGAAGGCGTTACAATCGAGCAGGGCGGACAGATGAGTGAGATGGCAGGATACATGGGAACGCTTATCGGAATCGTTGCCCTTGCCCTCTTCCTCGTCTATGCTGTCATGGCTGCGCAGTTCGAATCGCTTGTCGATCCGTTCATCATTTTCGCGACAATCCCGCTCCTGATGATCGGTGTTATAGGAATCCACCTCGCATACGGCCAGTCATTCTCGCTCTTCTCGATAGTCGGTATAGTCGCCCTTATCGGTGTTGTCGTAAACAACGGTATCGTTCTCATCGACTGTATCAACCGTCTCGTAAAGCAGAAGGTACCTGTGCGCCAGGCTTGTCTCCAGGCAGCTTACGGACGTCTGAGACCTATTCTCATGACAACCCTCACGACGATTCTCGGACTCATTCCTATGGCATTCTTCCCTGGAGAAGGCGCCGAGATGCTCCAGCCTATCGCTCTCACATTCACAGGCGGTATTACGACAGGAGCATTCCTAACCCTCCTCCTCTCCCCTGTCCTCTATTCAATCTTCAATGGAAGAAGGGAGAAGAGATACGATGATCCTGAGTCACTCACCAACCAGCTCAGGGAATATGATATGAGAAGGCTTAAGAGCCTTGATGATATCGTAGGCTGATAGAAAGCCAATCCCAAGAGTCCCGCCCGCAAGGCGGGATTCTTTTTCCCTGCTTCTTTCTAATCAGCTGAAAACACAATACAATCTTCCATATGAAAAGAATCTCCCTGCCGATTGAAAGCTCCGGGTTCCAGGATATAAGAAAGTCAGGGAACTATTATGTGGATAAGACAAAGATAATAAGCGAAATCATCAGGGATAATGCCAGAGGGATTATCTTTACCCGTCCACGGCGTTTCGGCAAAACAACTGTACAATCCATGCTTGCCTCATTCTTCGATATAAGAGAGGACTCTGAAGAGCTGTTCAGAAGACTGGATGTCTATGATGACAAAGAAGCTATCAATAACTGGATGAACAAATATCCCGTTATCTATCACAAATAGCCGAGAGGACTCCACCTTCAATTCGCAGATAAGATGGAGATGAATCGGCAGACATGGTATGATGAATCATGCTTACAGGACACGTGGTAAGGATATATCCAACAGCCGAGCAGGAGAGCCTCATAAGGCGCTCCGGCGGAGCCTGCCGCTTCCTGTACAACCAGCTTTTTTCATATGAGAAGAGCGTATACGAGAACGAGAAGAGGTTCGTCCCTGAATATGAGCTCAACAGCCGCATCCTTACGCTGAAAGAGGAATTCCCATGGCTGAAGGAGGTGAATGCCCAATCGCTGCAGCAGGTGTCCAAGAACCTGGCCAAGGCATACAAGGCATTCTTCGAGAAGAGGGCAGGATTCCCTAAGTTCAGGAAGAAGAGGAACGGGGACAGCTTCCTCAATCCGCAGTCATGCAGGCTGGACTTCAGGAGGCATGCAGTCCATATCCCCAAGGTCGGCGATATCGATGCTGTGTTCCATAGGAGGATCGAAGGGAAGCTGCGCTCGGTCACGATAAGGATAGAGAAGAGCGGGAAGTTCAATGCCGTACTGCTTATGGAGGATGGCAAAAGGCTGCTAGAGCTTCCAGAAGCCTATGAGGAAGAGGTAATCGCAAAGCTTGATGTCCTTGGCATAGATCTGGGGGTAAAAGAGCTTGCCGTCTGCTCCGATGGCAGGACTTTCCACAGCATCAGGAGTGCCAAGAGGTATGAGAGGCTCCTGAAGAGGAGGCAGAAGGCATTATCGAGGAAGAAGCCCGGCTCGAAGAACAGGGATAAGGCCAGGGTCAAGGTGGCGAAGGTGCATGAGAAGATAAGGGCATGCCGCAGTGACGCAATCAATCCACAAGATGACATATCAGATCAGCGAGAGCCAAGCCGATGTGATAGCCATCGAGAATCTGAACGTCAAAGGAATGCTGAAGAACCACAGGCTTGCATCCTCCATATCCGAAGCCTCGTTCTCTGAGATAAGGCGGCAGCTGGAGTACAAGTGCGCAAGGAAGGGAAAGGCCCTTATGGTCATCCCCCGCTTTGCCGCGAGCACCCAGACCTGCAGCCGGTGCGGAAACATCAATAAGGAGCTGAAGGGCTTCGAGAACCTGGGCATCCGCACCTGGGAGTGCCCCCGCTGCCATGCCATCCATGGCAGGGACCTCAATGCCGCGAAAGTGATAGCTAAGATTGGAAGAGATTCCCTACCCAGGGTCGCTGGGGAAGTCAAGCCTGTGGAGAGGCCAACTGTGGACGACAAGGAGCAATCCCCTAAGAAGCAGTGCCCCGACATGAGAGAAGCAGGAAAAGTTCCAGCACAGGATGCTGGGAGCTCCATCTTCAAGACGGACAACCTGTCCGGATAAGATGGAGAGCGTTCACCGCAATGAGACGAATATATGGAGCCTCATGCTATCTACTGGTTACCTTACCCTTGCAGAACGCTATATCCCTTATGAGGAGACAAAGCTGAGGCTGCCAAACGAGGAGATACGCCACCTTTTCATTGAGGAGGTCGAACAACTGGTTTGCAGACATGGCAGAGAGCGCGGACCGCACTCCCCTGTTCTCAGCAATATGGAACGGAAAGGACGAAGAATTATCGAAGATCCTCACTGCATATCTCAGGAAGACTATAAGCTACTATGATTATAGCGAGAGCTATTATCATGCATTCACAGCAGGGCTGGTTGCCTCTTCCGGATACAGAGTGATGTCCAACAGGGAATCCGGCAACGGACGTCCTGATCTCATCATCGCAGATGCTGATACAGGCAAGGCTGCTATATTCGAATTCAAACGATCTAAGAAAGCTGATGATATGGAATATGATGCACAGAAGGCACTTGCGCAGATTCAGACGATGGACTACCGTAGCGGCCTTCGTGAGTATGACAGTATCATCTGCTATGGCGTTGCATTCTTCCAGAAAACTGCTTTGGCAATAAGCGGGCAATGATAAGTCAATTAACTAAAAAAAGCGGCTTCATCGCCGCTTAGATAGTTCCTAGGGGAATCGAACCCCTATTTAGAGACTGAGAATCTCCTGTCCTAACCATTAGACGAAGGAACCATTTTTACTCCTGGGATGGAGGGACTCGAACCCCCAAAGGCAGAACCAGAATCTGCAGTGTTACCGTTACACCACATCCCAATTTCCGAATCCTCAGCAAGATTAAAGGAATGTCGCAAATGTGTCAATAGCTTTCGTGAAAATTACAGTAGAATATATTTGAAGAAATATATAACTTCTTTAAATACATCAAATTATTCTCAGAATTTTTTGAAAGCAGTGACACGAGCTGAAGCACTCAGATGCACATCATCGCGATACCCGTCGCGAAGATAGCAGTAAGCGAGTCCAGCAACCATCGCACCATTATCCGTACAGAGCTTCAGAGATGGGAATGTAACTGTGTATCCGCTCTTCTCAAGATCCTTAAGCTCCGCACGAAGAAGCGAATTGGCAGCGACTCCTCCACCTGCCGATACCCTCTTCAGTCCTGTATCATTCAAAGCAAGCTTTACACGTCTCATAAGAATCCCTACTGCCTGTCTCTGGAATGATGCTGCGATATTCTCAGGGGTATCAGGAGCATCGCCATTCCTGAACTTATCCTTCTGGTTTATAACAGCTGTCTTGAGACCTGAGTAGGACATATCATAGGGATGCTCAGTCCTGTCAAGTGAAGGACCAGGGAAAAGGAATGCATTAGGATCGCCATTCTTTGAGAGCCTGTCTATGACAACTCCTCCTGGGAATCCTAGGTCATAGAACTTAGCAACCTTATCGAAAGCCTCACCTATCGCATCATCAATCGTTGTGCCCAATACATCGACCTTATCATAGGAATCAACGCGGCAGATGACTGTGTGACCACCTGATACAAGCACTCCAAGATAAGGATACTCCAGCGGATTCTCGATCTGCGATGCATAGAGATGCGCCCTGATGTGATCGATACCGATGAATGGAATACCAAGAGCCTGAGCATAGCACTTTGCGAAGCTGACACCGACAAGAAGCGATCCAAGAAGCCCTGGACGCGAAGTGACGGCAACAGCATCAAGTTCCTTGTTCGTAATACCAGCCTGGCGAAGCGAAGCCTCAACGACCTGCTGTATCCACTCCGTATGGAGTCTGGATGCAAGCTCAGGCACAACTCCCTGATAGGGCTTATGCAGCTCTATCTGTGTCGCAATGACATTTGAGAGAATCTCATGGCCATCGCGCACAACCGCAGCGCTGCATTCATCGCAGCTAGTTTCAATGCCAAGTATGATCATAGGTTATCCGGATCGATGATTGTAAGTCCGCAGACAGAATTCTCGAGAATGGTCTCAACATCGCCAGCCGGTGAAAGCTCGAATATATATCTATATACATCCTTCGACCATGGCACGCCGATCTGGACTCCGTTCTGCTTCGATTTCTCTGTAATCTCCTGAAGGAAAGACAGCCCCAGGCTGCTGAGATCTGCTCCGAATGAATCAAATCTGATCTCTTCCATATTGCTCCCCTGCCTCCGTACGCTGATGCTAAGATAATACACTGACGCCCTGCCGTCAATTGATAATCCCTGCATCTGTGTGCAGGATAGCATAAAAACCGCAATATTGCACCAATGATTGGAAAACTACATGTTCCAATAAGCAGAAAAGCAGATATTAAGCCGAAAGCATCTCCCCTGGAACAAGGAAGCACATAACATCAATATGATGGCAATAGAGGATATCAAGCCAACAAAGAAGTACATGGAGCAAGGGGATGGACCTAAGGGAGATTGGAGGAAGCTCATTATTGCTCTTGCCATATCTGCAGCGATAGTAACAACAATAGCTTTTACCTGCATAAAGCTCTTTCTATCAATGGATATCCAGGAAAAGACATATAGCGAGATAATAGCGGAGATAAGCATAGCGGATGAAAGATACTGGCTTGCAGACGAAGCTAACAGGGAAATCCTCAATAATACATTCTTCATCGATGCAGATGGCAGTGCACAGACCATACAGGAAGGTAATGGGGAGCTTCTGTTGAAACTATCCTCCCCTTCCTTTCCTACGCTCATCTCATTCAGATACGAAGATGGCTTTCTTGTGGCATATCAAGGGAGAAAGAGAATCCTCCTCTCCTTCTCCGATGATATGCAGGCATTCGCTCTGCTCGTTGATGAGACGATGCTCATATTCGAAAATAGCTACTGACAATCAAGTACTGTGATGAAAATAACATAATTTTCACGTCGCTTTTGCCGTATAACTCAATGTAACAATTGGATTGTTTTGCAAATCAAAAATACATGAATAGACAGTTGCTGTTTTAGTACTAAATCCACCTCTGTATATTTCACCTGTGAATCCATTACTTTTTATATAAAAAGGACTTACACTAGAACCGATGTCAGTCTTATTAACATCAGTATTGCTAAATGACCAATAGTTTTTAAATCTACCACCAAAATTTTCATTATTAAAATAGTCATCAGTAAATAAAAGATTCAAAGACTGAGTATCGTATATTCGATTAATATAACTTCCACCAGTGACTATATTATCTTTACTATCAATATATATATCAATTTTCAAAGCTTGCATTGTGACACTACCAAAAACTTCTGAATTATCTGATGATGTTGCTTTGATAGTAACAGATGTATCACCAGGGTTAGTATCACTTCCCTTTTGAGAAGTAATTAAACCAGTATCGCCATTTATTGATATTACATTTGTATTATCGGAAGTCCATATAATATCCGATGAATATACGCCCTGCTTATCTGCAGAAACAGTCTCCCCGTTCTCTGCACAAACAACAAGATAATCACTCAAATCCATTTCATGATATGAGTTATCAACAATTTCTACACCTTTATCTGCTGTAAGGAACATTTCAGTATGAGGTAAAGTGTTTATCTTGATTTCCTTTGCAGGAATGTATGTCTTAATCGTGACTGGTTCAACAGAATAATCAGCTCCTTCAACCTTTGCAGAGATTGTTGCATCTCCCATTCTCAGAGCCTTGATTTTACCATCATCGGTTATTTCCACAATTCCTTCTGGTGAAGCTGACCACGTTACAGCAGGAATTGTCCCATTACCAGTAAAGTTAGCGATAAGGTCTTCTGCTGTACCATACACAACACGATCATCACCATTTCCAATAGTAATTGAGGAAAGCTTCTGAATCTCTCCTCTGATAACATAGAACTGCACACTGCCTGAGTATTCTGCATTTGCAGTATAAACCTTCAATGTCAGAGTATTAGGATTATTACCGATACTATCAGTTATCAGGCCATTTGTTCCTGTAGTTATACTAAGAGTCTTTGCTGTTTCAAAGCTGTCAGTATTAACAAGCTCAGTGTCATTAAGCTTCCAGATATACCTTGTGGCCCCTTCAATCGGATTTGAGAGCTCAAGTCCGATTGATGACATAGCCTCATCATCAAGCTTAAGGTAATGACCTCTTACTGGTTCAAGATAAGATGTAAGAGATAGCGAAGGAATGCTTGGAATCTTTATTTCAAGGAAAGCACTGGCTGTAGTTACAGTATCAGATACCTCTGACTTATCACTATTGTATTTTGTATTACCAGCAGTTGCTACTACAGTATATGAATATGATCCACCAGCCTCAACATTCTTATCAACATAAGAGGTTGCCGTTAGACCTGTTACAATAGGATCATCCGAACCAGATCTATACACCGTGTACCCTGCAGCCCCCGAGACAGCTGTCCATGATATCTTAACACCATCAGAGTTTTCAGCTTTCACATCTGCAGGTGCAGCAAGTTTAACTGTAACTGTCTGAGATGCAGTCTTTGTATTATCCTCATCAGCAACAAGAACAATTGTGTAATCACCATACTTAGTGAATGTTACCTTATGTCCTTCGATTGTTATTCCATCAGAATTGCATTGCTCTTTTATCGTGTATTTATTCTGATCCGCGGCAGCTGGTGTAATCTTTGCTTTGATATCAACAGAATCACCAACAACATAAGTAGATTCAAGGGCTGAACCAAATTCGATTTTTGTTACTCCCTGTGTTCTTACACCGGTTTTCTGCAGATCTTCAAGAGAATATCCTACAGCGCCATCAATCTTAGTATAGATAGAATATGTATTGGCAGCACTTAATCCTGTGAATTTTACTGTTCTTTCTTTTGAATCTGCAGCAGAAGAAAATGTAACAGATTCTGTATGAGTATAGCTACCTTCACCTTCCTGCTCTATCCTTACGGAAACTGTCATAGGATAAACCGAACTTGAGAAAGCAGGATTTGTCCAGGATACAACAAGTGTCCCTGAAGGATCCTTGTCATCAATGGTTACCTTCACATCACTGACATTCTGAAGATATCCCTGAACATTATTGTTTGTTAGGACAAAATTATAGGCTTCATTAGCATCAGGAATAGATAAGATATTCGGATAAATTGTAAGCGATGTATAGAAGGTTTTTGCAACTACCGAAATATTCCCGGAACTATCCTTTGTATAAATCAGGAAATAAATATCCTTTGATGTCTTTCCAGTAGCAGGGACCTCATAGTCATGATAAAGATACTCGCCTGATGCTATATCATCAACCCACTGGATGGGGAGCTCATCTTTAGTTCCATTCTCTCCTGAAATTGGCTCATCAGTATCTTCGTAGAAAGCAAGGAATCCTAGACTCTTGTTCTTGGAAATGGCATCAGCTAAAGGACTTCCACTGGTTGCAGTAAGATCTTTCCAGATGATATTCGCCTCAAACAGACCTTTGCCATCAGAACCAAACTTCATTTCAACTGTGCATGAATTCTTTCCAGATGCAGTAACATTGTAATCTGTTGAACCTGTCAGGATAGTAACCTGCTCACCATTACGTGTAATTTTTCCTTTGACAATTATCTTATAAGAACCAATTTTAACATTGCTGAGAGTATATTCCCCACCCTCTTTGTTATATGGGAAACTTCCTCCCTGAGATACTTCTTTTGTCTCATTGTTCTCAAGCTCAATACTCAGATTCTCAGGAGTAATAGCATCTTCCTCCGGAAGAATTGACATAGTGGAAACATTTGAGGATCGCGTTGTAATGGTCAGATCAACAGTATCTTCCAAATTAGGTCCACTAGGGCTGCATGATGATATAAGAATCAAAAAAAGAAAAGAAATAATAGCAAAACCTGAAAGACGTCTAGATTCCATTATTGTTACACCTCAAATCAAATTCAATATCATTGGCCATCAACATAAATCCTAAAAGTTCATTTTTTACCAAAGTGTCAAGAATGTAGAGTTATCGAACAATTTAGGCCTTTCGTGTAGAATAACCTTGGACCATTATATTAATTTATAGACAATTGTCTATATGACTTAAAGGAAAAAGCTGACTTATATCAATAAAATGAGTATTAAAGTCAATCACCATGGTCTACTTGCCTTCTTCTCTGTCATTACAATCCTCCTTTGGAAGATTGTACGATGCGGCTGAAGACAGAATATTAAGTTGCATATTAACGAGAAAAACCTCATTTCAATGCTTGAAACAAGGTTTTTGATACTGATGTTACTTAATCTCAGATGTTACTTAAAGCCAAAGATGGGAGTCGAACCCGCGACCTGCTCATTACGAGTGAGCTGCTCTACCACTGAGCTACTTTGGCATACTCGGGGATTATAGCTGAATACTTAATCGAATTTCAATACTATTTTCAGAATTCGTAGCCAAGAGCAACGCCGAACCCTATCCTATCCACTCTTGTTGAAAACTCAACATTAAGCCCTTTGTATCCAAAACCGAGAACAACCTTTCTATATTCATATCCAAGGCTGATAATCATATCCTCTATAATCGAATAGCCAATAGAGAATTTAGGAACAGAAAGGATATCAAAATTATAGGATGGAATCATAGTTTTCCAGATAAGCTGATCAGCTATATTGCTTATTTCACCTTTGATGCACCAGGAATCATGATTCCAAACTACACCAATAGATGCATCAGGGGGAACAAAGTAGATATTCTCATCCTCATGAAATTTGAACCCATCGAGAATATCATTAGCATCAAAGTACCAATACATCTGCATTGAGGGAAGATTCCTGAAATCAATAAGAATCTTAGCTTCTCCCGCATCAATCATGAAACCAAGATTAAGATTCAGAGACAGACCAAAATCAAATGTATTTCCTCCAAGTAATTCCAGAAATTTGCCACTAAGCCTCGAAGACATCAAAGCTGAACCAGGAATTGTTGATCTAAAAATAAAATCTGGAGAGAATGAAACACCTATTGCAAAATTATCACCAATATAGGTGCCATACCCGAGGTCTCCTCCTAATGTAAAATATAGATCACTACCATATTCATGATTCTTATAGGAAACTGAATTAAGAATCGAGGGAGATCCATCATATACAATTCCCATTCCAATATTCCAGGCAAAACCATTACTGATTTCTCCCCCATACAATCGCAGGGAGAAATCAAGTTCACCATCGACAAGCGAAGAGGTATCTTCAGGGAATATACCAAGAGAAGAGGTCAATGCATTTGATACAGCTCTTGCTCGATTACCGGCACCTATCATCTCAAATCTATTCGCAAGATAATCCCTGATGAAGTACGAATTCTCTGTTATGTCTTCATAAAGGACCGGAAATTGGGCATCAAACTGAAAGATTTCCTTTATTGCATCATAATTATCATATAAATACTGATCATCTTTCTCCAGAAGATAATCTTTCAGATAGTTTGCTGCATCAGCAAGGACAGGAGCTGGATTTGATATGAAATTTATCATATCCATATCAGCATATCCCTTCAGTTCAAAGCCAAAAGGAACCTTCTTATCTTCCAGTGAAGCTAATATTGCGGGACTACTGTATATGCTTTTATCATCAAACCCATTCACAGGAATGAGATCAATTGAGTAAAGACCTGATACAGCAAAAGAAAATATAATCAGATACAGGAATGCCTTTCTCAATTTCCAGACCCCATGTATTTCAATGCAAAATGATAATCACTGGTCTCAAACTTTGCTGGATCGGGATCAGGATTTGATGCAAGCTCCTTCCTTCCGAATGTTACACCTAGTGAATCACCACCAGTTATATAATTATAGAAAATAAGATAAAGAGCATCCTCTGTTTCCTTGAACTGGACAGATGTAGTGGTTGTAACATCAAAGCCTGAAGCAGAAGAATCAACCTCTGCAGATGTATAATCCTTATTTATTATGGTTGTTCTGATATCATTTAATGATGATGGATTGATACCTGAATTATTCCATTTGGAATTATTCCATTTATACGCTTCCGGAGAATCCGAATAACTTACTCCACCATCAGGCAAATCCTCATCATGCTCATACAACGGAGATAGGCGTAGTTTCTGGCCATTGTACTTTATATCACTCGGTGATGTATAAACATAATAGTTAAAAGGAGACCCAGCGGGCGCATCTTCTACAATGACAGCGAATTGATTTGAATTATCATATCGCCATTCATAAAGAGTTCCTGCGAAAGAACCTGTGGTGAAATCGAGTGTTCTAGTAACAGTACCATAGGAAGGAATCTCAAAAGAAATTGTCAATGAATACTTAGTCTTGCTGATAAGCTGCCCTGCCCCAATGCTGATATTCAGCATGTCATTCTCGAAGCTTTTCTCAATCGAGACATCACTGATACCTGATACTTTAATATTGCCATCATTAAGACCAAGAAGATCGGAAACTGGTATAGAAACGCTGTAGCTCTGCTTACCTATCTTCTCATTCTTCTTCAGCTTATTAACATCTGCAGCATAATCGATTGAAGGACTGATGACAGAAGAAGAATCATCAGGACTGTTATTATAAAAAGCAATCCTTATAGTTCCAGCATAGAATCCTTCTCCAAAAACATCACTGGAAAGCGTTGCGCTTCCAGAAAGATTATTCTTAGCAGAATGGATACTTGTTAATTTACCATCACTACCAGCAGAAACAACAGCATAATTCGCCATCTTCAGCGCATTCTCAGGAATTCCTGATAAAGAAATAGAACCATCGGCATTGATAGTCATATCTATATCAGCCTGCCTCTCGTCAAACTCAGGCACAGATAGAGTCTGTGTCTGATCATAGTAAGAAGAAGTTCCAGTATATTTATGGGATACAGTTATTTCAAAAGCTTCACTCCCTACCCCCTCGAGTGTATATGGGAGCTCTGAGGAATCGAATTCAACGGTTTTATTTTCACCATAAGAAATGCTATATGTCATTCCTCCAGACACAGCCTCAGATCTTGCATCGAAAACAACACTATCTTCATGTCTATTTGAAACGTTGAGATTTGGAGCAATTGTAAGGCTTAAAGCAACATCAACAGATTTAAGAAGAATCCAGTCATCTGAAGGAGTACTACTAGTTGAAGCAAACATTATAATGGAGAACTTACCCCCTGCAGCTCTGGATTGAGCAACAGGTGTACTTTCCGTATTAGAGGAAAAAATATCCTTGCTTATCTTTACAGTATAATAGCCATCACTGAAAGTAAGCTCACTAAGAGATAACTTCGTAACGTTATCACTGGAAAGTCCATAACCATATGACCGAGCATTTGATATACTCTGGAATTTTACCTCGATATAATCGCCATTTTCAGTTGCTTCAATCTCATAATCATTCCTATCTATAGATATTGAATTGCTATCATCAGAAAGGTCCTCATATGGCATTGGTGAACAACCAAAAAGACAAATAATCAATATAATATATAAAATGTAATTTAATCTTTTATTCATTTATACGTGCTGCTCCTATGAGTTGCCCGACATAGTAAATCATAAACAAGAATCAATGACAAGTTATCTAACAAAAATACTTTATCATGTTCGTTAAATCAGCTGATGTTGACAAAGAAATAGCTTTTGTCAGATTATCGCAATGTTTGAATATATCAATATAGAATTAAATTCTAAAAACATATTGATACTTAAACGACAAAACTATATCCTTCTGTTCGTTAACTACGTAAAGAGATTCGTTCTATAGAGGAGAAATCAATGAGAAAAATCGGATCAATGTCTTCAATCCTTATGATTGTTCTTATGATCCTTTCCTGTGCAAACTCTACTCCAGGTGTTCCAAGAGCAGATGCGACAGTAATGATAAAAAACGCTTCTCCTGTAACTTCTAGAGAAATAAATGATCAGACTGACTCGGATTCATCTGCTTCTTCTGATATTTCTACATACTCGGTCTGTCTTGGCCGGATTACAAATAAAAATGGCAAATGGGTTATCAGCGCCGATCAAACAAGTAAAAGGAATGAAAGTTTCCCCGGTTCTGCAACACAATTCATAATCAGAAATGTTGAATATGGTGAATACGCTGTAATCATCGATGCATTTGGAAAGGATGGCAAAACAAAACTTCTGAATGGAACAGGGGAAAAATATCTGACTGTTGATGAGGACAGTTCAAATTCTGTTGCCGTGAACCTTGCCGAGATAAGTACTAAGAAATATACAGGTTCTTCATCAATGACATTTGACTGGAGCGGAATTGCCGAAACAAATGAAACAATAAAATCTGCTATGGCAGATGGTGGACTTGTTTTTATCCTTTATTATTATGACGAAGGAAATAATAAATGGATTGAAGCTGGGAAAAGCGCCGCAACAGGAACCAGCACAACAATGTTTCAGTTTGTAGTCGATAATCTGCCAGTAGCAACAGATCTGAGACTGAAGTATGCTCTTACAACAAAAAGCGGTATAATGCTTAATCCTTCTTTAGCAACTCCGAAAACACAGATTTTCTCCAATCTCATTTCAATCCAGAATGGAACTGATAACAGTGATATCTATAAGATAACTGACACAGAAATCAACAGTGCAGATAACGTTTATGATGTAACATATACAAGTGGACCAGACGAAGGATCTTCTGTTACTTTGTCCTGGAAGAATCAGGTTCAGGATGGAGATGTAATCTTTGATTATGTAACAATAAAGTATTCATCCCCTATTGTAGCTGAAAAGACTGCAACTGTTCAGGTCAATGGCAGTGATACCTCATCATTTACAATCACAGATATGGCTATGGGAGATGAATATACTGTACGCTTCCAGGCGCATCACAAAACAGGTCTTGTTTCTTCATACTATACATACCCAGAGAAAGTTATTGCAAAAATAATTCTTGAAGCTCCTAAATCTATTTCTGCAGCTGTTGATGGCAATGCTTTTACTATTTCATGGGGAGATGTTGAAGGTTCTGATAGTTACGCTATCTACAGAAGTGTTAACGGAAGGGATTTTGAATTCCTTGAAAAAGTAGAGAAAAGTGATAAGAACAGATTCTCTGATTCAGCGCTTTATTCCTACAATACATATGCGTATAAAGTCATGGGAATGAGAGGTGAAATTGAGGGAGAATTGAGTTTGCCGACTTCTGATCTTGTCATCTCTGATAATAGAGTCACAGTCAAGGAACCTGAAATCAAAGATGGATTTGATTTCACCCCATCTGACTCCAACAAGATGGCTATTCTACCTAATTCAGATGGTTTATGTGTCTCCATCTCTGAATCTTCTGCTGTTACTGAATATATCTGGCAGGTAAACGGAACAGAGGTAAAAACAGCAACAGCTGATAATGGTGGAACATTTATCAATATGACAGAGGGAATAGCTGGATCACTAGGACTTAAAGAAGGCAAAAATACACTTGAGCTTTCTATAAAGACCTCTTCAGGAACATTCAAAAGTGAACCTACTGAGTTCGTTTATGTAAAAGTCCCAACTACTGGTGTTAATATTGTCTCTACAGAAACCCGTGTCTCCACTACCCTAAAATCTGGAGAAGCACGTGTAATCAAGTTAAAGGCATCAACTCTTCCATCAGATTCAACCGTCAAGGATGTTGTATATCATTCAAGCGATGAAAGCATCGCAAAGGTTGATGAAGAAAAAGGTATTGTTACCCTTACAGGTGGAACCGGAAAAGTAAAGATATCTGTTTCCCCTAAATATTTTGATGATATAGAGGAAACTCTGGAACTTGATGTCTATAGAGTATCAATTACTGATGCAAACTCTCTTGTAAATGCTGTTAATGATATAATCAATTATCCTATATCTGAAGCAAATATAAGCTTTGGGTATGATTGGTTCGGAACAGAAGCATGGGGATCTGCGCAAACATTTGATACAATCAAAAATGTTTATGTGAAAAATTGCCATGGATCAAGTGGAGCCGATGTTACATATGGATACATTGAATTTAAGCAATATACAAATGATTCTGATATAGGTACCTTGATAATTAACAATAATCTAGCTTTGATCTGTAATTATTGGACTTATTTAGGAATCAATGATCTTGATGAAGTTGATTCCGCTGCTTATGGACCATTAGAAATCTCATTACCTTATAATCAAGGTACAGCAAAAATCAAATATGCTGGTGTTAATCCTAGTTCAGATGGTGGTAGCTACACAGTGATATTCTCTAGCAGAAATGGTTATGAAGGTGAAATCGAAGCTGGAAAGGAATACATAATAAATAACGATTCCTCAATCACAAAAATTCTTTAAATCCTAGATTTTTAGGTATTGATATTGCCTCTAGCATTGCTAGAGGTTATTTCATATCAATTCAATAAACTATAGCGCAAAAGAATCATGTGATATCTTTATTCGAATATACTTCTCATACGATAAAGCTTAAATATAACTGCATATATATTTCATCTCTACTTTATTGATGTCTTCTGATTCTTTCAAAGAAATCAGCCGGATTGTAATCAACAGGAAAGAAACACAGGGTATTGATTACATCAACCATATCTGTGTTCCAATAGATTCCTAGCTCCCTGTCAAATAATTCAACCCAATCCATTTTATAATATGACTCCGAATCTGGAATTAGCCTCAAATTGCGAAGGATATTATAGATCTTAATAAGATTATGTATCGCAATCTGAATGAATATCTCGTAGTTATACTTCTGTAAATCAGTCATACAGCTTTCAATGCCTACAAGTTCCTTATACCCTCTTGGAAAAGCTTTCCTGTTAATATAATCTGGATCAGGAAGACATTTAAGATGCTTATATGACTGCATCATAGGATAGTTTATGTAAAGTTTTCCCATATCCGTTGAATCACAGAAATAAGCCAGCATCCTTCTGACAGTATCGAAATCAGGATGATCATGATGAGGCTCAAAATCAAATGCAAGAATTATATCCGAGAAAGATCCGGAAAGGATGTCCCTTAAATCCTGATCTCTCTCGTTATCTCTCAGAATAAGTCGGATATCATGATAACCATCATCGAAATCCGGATACTCATTCTTAAGCCGTGAAGCAAGGGTATGTATTGTCGTTCGATATGAATAAATCTTGTAGCTGATATCAGGAAAGACCTTGAGCATCATATGCTTCAGGAAATCTGGTTCATCCTGTAGTCCTTCACATATAAAGAGAAGCTTTCTATCAGCCATTCAACCCACCATTTCTATAGATTTTTTCAAGATTATGCCCTTCTCTGATTTCCCTGCCCCCTGCTCTATCGACATAGGATTTCAGCAAGCCTTTATTAAGGAAGAAATAACAATCAGGCCTGAGGATATCGTTACCCATAAGCGATGTATTATGGGTGGTGAATATCATCTGCATATCAGAATAAGTTTTGATGATGGATATAATTTTCTCTGCTAATTCAAAATGATAGTATGCATCAAACTCATCCATAAAGAGCAAGGAGATTCTGTTGAAACGCTTCATCCAGAAATAGAAAAGCTCTGCAGCGCTTGTACCACTGGAACAAACCTGCTGGAATATAAGCAAACCATTGTCATGTTTCTCAACTAGGATCTTCTTATTATCAGGAGTAGTAACAGCATCAAGCTTTATATCGATATTGCACACTTCTCTGAGGAATCTATTGAAATCTCCTATTAATCCATTGCTGATAATCCAGTCATCAAGCATCGTAGAGCTAGGCTCAAGTCCAATGAAAGAATTATCACGTATAGATCTGAACCAAAGCATGTGGGAGACAAAATCCATGATGACCTTTACAGGCGAGTCATCCTTCAGAGCTGCATTGTTGGCTATATATCTAAGAATCGAAAGATTCCCACTAAGATATTCAAAATTAAGATTATCCCCTATGAACCCATCTCGATTCAGAATATTAAAATGTTTTCGGCGGAAATCATAATCATACAGAGTTCTTCCATTTACAATTAAAAGCTCTCTTAAAGCATTATTATATGCCGCTTTATGATATTCAAAAATGTATTCGGACTCTCCAATCAAGAAATCATATCTGAAGATAGCCTCATCAGTCTTCTGATCTACATTGAGGAAATTGCCAGGATTGAAAGCAATTGGATCACAATTGAAATCTGTAAGGTATGGAACAATATTGAAGAGCGCAATTCCTAAATTGCTTTTACCAGAACCATTGGGACCATATATACCCATCTTTGTGATAATTCCATCAGTGATACACTCCGGAGTGAATCTATAATCTCTTACATCTGTAAAATCAATCGTGATGGAATCCTTGAAATTCCTGAATCCCTTAACCGTGAATTTTGCAAGTCTAGCTTCCATAAAGTGTATGTCCTTTTTATACTTTATGGAAACTTTCTTATATGCGTCAAGTTTTATCGTAATTTTTTTACGGTATCGTTTGTTTGCTGACTCTTCGAAAACCAAAAAAAGAACAAATTATAACAAAATTTCTTATCTATAATGAAATTGGTCTATATGTCATGTATAGGAAAAATATATGATCAGCTTCGATAATCTGCCAATATACCTGCAGACATCAATAAGGGAGTATCAGGAAAATAAGCACAAAAGCATATGATTTCTCAGAATTCAAGATTGAACGCAATGTCTATGCAGAGCTAACGGCAAGAATTCTCAAAATGACTTGGCTGATGTTTAAGCTTTAGTCCCATAGAACTGGATATATTCCTATGGATTATCATGTGATGATTTCTCCTAATAATTGCTCTGGGGATTCTCTTCAGAATCCCCAGAGAGCAGGATTACATTACATATCCCATCCGTATGCCGACGGCGAATCTATCGAGTTTGGTAAGAAGATCGGCAGTGAAACCTCCGCACTTGAAACCTAGTCCAAGCATATCATTCTCATAGAGAAGACTAAGAGTAAGACCGTCGCTGACATCATATGCAACGCGGATATCAGGGATATACCACCACTTGAAATCCAGTCCTTTTACCTTTGACATCCATATAAGCTGCGATACCCAGTCATTGATCTCCCCTTCTATATGCCACCTGTCGTAGTCCCATTTAACCGAAACAGCAAAATCAGGCGGAGTGAAATAGATATTCTCATCAGGTCTTAAGCTGAAGCTGCCTGAAGCAACATCAGCGGCACTGAAGCAGATTGCTCCCTTTATTGCTGGAGCATTCCTTAAGTCAAATGAAAGGGAAAGGTTATCCAATGGCTTATACATGATGCCGAAGTTAAGACCTATTCCGGCTCCAAAATAGTAGTTGTTCTGAGCAAAGATATTGAGGATCTGATTCTCCATTCTCGCATTGATGATGTCTGAGTTGAGGAATGTCGTTCTGAAGAACAGCTCAGGAGAAACTGACAGACCTATCGCAAGAACATCATCAATGACATATGTTGCGAATCCAAGATCTGCATATATTATTCCTGCAAGGTCGTTGCCATATATCCAGTCACCATCGGTGTAGTTACTCAGAAGCGAACCTGCACTATCGAGATAGAGATCGAAGCCAACATTCCATCCGAATCCATTTGAGATATCACCACCGAAGAAACTGAGACCGAGATCCATGTCCCCGCCCATGGTCTTCTCAAGACCAGGTGGATAGACTCCGTTATCAAAGACATCAGCAACGGCAAGGGTCCTGTTGTTATCACCATATTCATCGGATAGGAATCTTCCAGAGAAATACTCCTGCAGCTCCTTGATATACAGCTCTTCATTGGTTCCCTTAACAGGGAAAGAAGGATCAAGAGATGCTAGATCGCTTGCGAGATTGGAATGCTTGTACCAGAAGTCACTCCCCTGCTCTGACAGATAATCCGCAACAGCTTTCGATGCTTTCTCAAACGAAGATACAGGATCATTCAGGAAATCAAGCTCATCGATATCGCTGATAAGCTCTGCTCTGAATCCAAATGGCGTTGTCTTATCAATATCCACAATCCTGGCAGGAGATGCAAATACTCCATGGTCGATATTATCCTTTATCAGAATAACATCCGCATAGACTGAGAATGAACAGAGAAGAGCCAATATGAATATTGGAATGAATTTTCTAAATCTCATTATTCGGCCCTCCTATTACACTGTGACAGGCAGCATGGGGAAATCCCACTGCCCCAGACCTTCCATTGGGTTCGGATTCTTGAACATTCCTATTCCTGCAAGACCTGTGCCCTCATTGTGGAAAATAATCTCCGGTCCACCATTTCGCTCTCGAAATTCCCAGGATGTTATTGTCGTTGCATCAGTTGTCACCAATCCACCCAGAGCTGAAGCATTGGTTGTAACATAGGTTCTTACATAATCCTTATAGTTGATATTTTCCTCTCCTATTACCTCAGAATAAGAACCTCCGCTCTCTTTCATTGAACAGGGAAACCAGTAATTGATTGAGGCATCCATAATTGCCCATTTCTTGTAATTCCACTCGTATGCACTGTTTTCTTCCGTAAATTTCCCTGGATTGGAGAATTCAATCTTAGTCGTTATCTTTTCATTTGTATCAATCAATGGAAGCATTCTGAAAGCTGTTTTCGTAGTATTATCCGGATCATTTTCAGATACAGCCGCATAATACTGGAAATTGCTTTCGGCAGGAGCATCTGTTACAACTACCTCAAAAGCCTTTACCCCTGAGCCTGAATATGATTCATTATCCCACCGATATGTTCCAGCAAAGCTTTTTGTCTCAAATGGAAGTTCAAGATTATATGTAAAGTTATCGCTGGTTCTTATTTCGACCTCTGCAATATACTTCGTACGGCTATTAAGACCGGTTATAGATAAGCCAGATGAGGAGACTGATGTTTCTATCTTTCTTGAAGGATCTGCAGGGATAGTATTGGTATTGGAACTATCCTCCCTAACTTCAGCTTTATATGTTGCCTCAATTGAAGAAGAAACAGACCATGATACGCTGTATGTCTGCCAAAGAGCTGAATTATCACTGCTGGAGATAATCGGAGCTACAAAACACCAGACAGAAGTTGTACTCATCTTAACAGAGGCATCATCCATTGTCGCATTGACAGAGAAGTATCCATGATCAAGACCAGCAAGGAAATCGGAGGCTGGTATGCTTATCTCATTCCCCGAGACAGCTACAGGAGAACTTGCAAGACTTCCATCTGAGGAGACAATAGATACAGATGCCGTTCCATCAGGAAGACCTGATACATCAAAGGAGCTTGTCCCATCATTGTATTCAAGTTTGATATTGCTGTCATACGCACTCATATCGATACTCTGCTCTGAGGATGCGGAGGACTGTGCGTCCCCGGTCATCAGACTATCATCACTTGCAGTGATATATGCATAGGAAACACCTACAGAGTACTCCTCTTCAGGAGAAACTTTGAATGAGTATTCAGCAGTTCTTCCAGTACCGGTTATTATGCCGCTTGTCTCTGCTCCGGCTCTGGCATCCACCTGATTGAGGCTAATAAGATATTTATAACCTACTGTCGTATCCAGCTTTACATTCAAGGCCGTCTTTGCAGCATTCGGCGATATGCTATACGCAGGCTTCTCATTCTCTGCTGGTGCTGCATCATTCACTTTCCTCTCTGTCTTGTAGACAGTGACCCAATCGGTATTCGCATTGTTCTTTGCCTGTATTGAGATATCATAGGTGCCACCGGGGACAAGATTATCAAGTACGCAGGTGAATGAAGAACCGGAGAAGTCGGAATCCGTAACCTTAACAATACTATCCTCAAGCCCGAGCTTGGAACCTGACGATGGGCTTGCTTCCGTTGCCATCACCTGATACTCCAATGCATTCGGAACAGGTGAGAATCTCACAGAAAGCCTTTTCGGCTGACCCGATATCTGACTGATAGAAGCGGTTGTAGAAGAATTCGCTTCGACAGGTGCTGTGCTCAGAGAATCCTTCACTACGGGTTCACAGGAGAACAGCATGCAAAGAATAAGGAGCATTGCTCCAATGGAGAAGAACCTTCTCATGTATCATCCTTTCCACGAACGCTGTCCATATAAGCACAAAATACCCTCCTTTGCAAGTTATCTAACATATTTTGTTCGTTATGTTCGATAAAATATAAAAATCAAACAATTTTGGATTTAATTGAATTCTATATTTTGGATGAAATTCCATTAAATACAGGTAAAAAATGCCCCAATTAAGATCAGGGCTATAAAAGTAAACTGCCAGCTATTATCCGTATTAGAATATCAGAGATACCCTCTTAGATCTGAAGCTCTGATTACAGCTATATCTGAGAAAGGATGGCGATTGGTACAGCATCTCAAGGAGGAGAATACTCCATCCAAAGCAATCTTATTCCGCATATTCACAACCTTGGATCTATTGCGTATTCGTTGCTTTGCCGGTTTGTCTTTCTCCTGGAAAAGGGCATTCCGCTCATCCAGGCAGATAATGTATTTCAGATTACATCTTCCGTAAAAGACAGAACACCAGGAATCTGTATCATCGACAATATCCTTTAGAAGAATATGAAGAGTGTCGAAACATTTCTTATAGAAAGTATTCTCCTTATGGTCTTCCCAATCTGCGGGATTCAGTCCACCTTTGAATTCAATAAGTAGAACAGTTTTGGGGTCTGAGCTGCCATGGAAATCAATATGACCGGCATCAACAGTAGAGCAATTATAACCCTTTTCCTTCGCATATTTCTCTATATTGAATACTTTCCTAGGATCATCAAGAAGAGGATGTCTATTGTCATCCATGGAAGCATGCGAAAGCGGACTATGATAATCCCCTTCTCTCTTTAAATCCTTCCAGCTCATAGATGACTCCAGATCTTATCCATCACATCATATTGAGCTGCAAGGGAATCATATATTGACGATGAATCGGAAGTCACATCTTTTATTGCCGCAATTCCCTTATCCATCTCTGTGAAATACAGTCTGTAATCATCCTTATTGAGTTTTCTTGAGCAGCAAAGCTCCAGTGCTTCAATAAAGAATGGGCTATGGGAATTTACGACTACCCTGATTCCAGTATTCTCAGAAAGCGATACAAGGAGCTCAGCGAACCTTACCTGCCAAAGGGGATGAAGGTTCGTTTCGGGCTCATCAAGGATTATCGTAGAATCATCTCTAACGACTCCATACTTTATGAAAAGATCAAGTGCAGAGAAAGCCTTCACGCCAGATGCTACATTGTCCAGTGAATACTTTATCCCTTTGGATTCATAATAGTAGCTCTTATCAGCAGGATCATAATCAAATCTGCCTCCGATGATATCATGAAGCTTATCACCGAACGTTTTGATCATCTTATTCCTATCGAGCTCCGAAAAGAGCGATTCCTGATTGCTCTTTATATTCTCGATTGCCTTCTGCAGCTGCTGATAAGTCCCATTCTGATGATTGATGGGGCTCTGATTCCTCTTATAAGCCTGCTCGATGAATCCAATCGTATCAAAATATAGAACACTGCTATCGGCAGAGATATCGGAATCGAATTTATTATCCTTCTCGGAAATATCAATTGAAGAATGCAAAGAAACAGATTCAGCGGAGATATGACCTTCTTTAGTCCCATTCCTAAGAACCTGAGAAGAAAACTCAGCGCTTAACAGACGCTTTATGATTGTATTCCGAAGTTCTGGTCTCATTTTCTGAAATGGAATATCCAATAGACTTAATCTATTGAGCTTTTTTCAAAACTTGAATTTATCGAATGAAAATACACAGGCCGAAGCATGAATATGCAGAATAATAGGAAACT
>CALXMP010000010.1 GCA_944389505.1 uncultured Spirochaetaceae bacterium | reverse complement strand
CTGGATGAAGAATATTTCGTATTTCTCATCTTCAATTAATTTGCAGGCCATGCTGGAGTTATCTGGCATGGTTCTTTATTTTTCCTTTGATACTCTGTGTTCCTCTTTAAGTCCATAGATATGTTTAACGATAAGGACTCTTAACGATTTTCCTTATAAAGATTTACATTCTTATGTAGTAACAGCATACGATAATCATCTTCTTCGTTTTTCATGCATGATTTGCTCGTCTGAGTGAATGGCTCAATTATCAATGAAATCTGAATAGATGACTTGCTAAAGTCATATTTCATGAAATATATCTTTTCAAAAGTCATTTTTCATGAAAATTGATTGATAGCTAAGTATTTACAAATAGGAAGTACAAAAAGTATTTCCTTTGAAGCCCGGGAGTGTAAAATCTATTTTACGCTTTAAGCTTAAACCATAAAATGTATTTTATACTTTCTTTGCTCGGTGATATTCATGATATTTCCTCTTAACTTGGTTTATACTGCTTTCAGGAGGTGTGTATGCTTAAGGATCTTGTTCTTAAGAATAGAAGCTATCGTGGCTATGATAGAAGCGTAAAGATGACCAAAGAGGATCTGCTTGAGCTTGTTGATCTCTGCAGGCTTTCTGCATCAAGCATGAACAGGCAGGCTCTGAAATTCCATATCGCATACGATGAGAAAGAGGTTGCAGCAATCCAGCCACTTACAGGATGGGCGAGGAGACTTCCTGAGCTTAATCTGCCATATCCAGGGACTGAGCCAACTGCTTTCATCGTTATCTGCATTGATAATTCTCTTGGTACCAAAGCTGCATTCCAGAGGGATGTAGGTCTTTGTGCAGAGGTTATGCTTCTTGGGGCTGTTGAGAAGGGCTTCGGCGGCTGTATGCTTGGTACATTCAAGAAGGGAGAGCTAGTTAAACTTCTGGGACTGCCTGGGAATATCGAGCCAGATCTGGTAGTAGCTTTCGGAAAACCTGGTGAGGAAATCGTTCTTACCGATGTAGGTGAGGATGGGGACACAGGATACTACAGGGATACAGATGGCAAGACCCACTATGTTCCTAAGAGGAAGCTTGAGGATCTGCTGATTTAAGGAATAATTGCAACTCCATAGAATTTACACAGAGGACTAGGACCTTGATTCTGTCCTCTGTTTTCTATGTTTATGGGAATAGTTTTTCCATTAAGCTGTTCATAAGATAATTTCAATATTATCCATGGTTTCAGCGATATTCCATGCAATAATTGACAACTGAGCTTCTATATGTATACTCTTGGCGATTTCATCCTTTGGAGGAACAATGAAGAACAGAAGCTTCATCGCAATCACCATAGTGTTTGTGCTGCTTGCTCTGACAGCATGCCAGCCACGTTACATCATCTTCCCGATTCCGGGAGATGATATTGAAAGCAACAATGTCATAAGCATCAACTCGGTTGAGGACCTTAAGAATGCTGCTAATGCACAAGACGGCAGTCAGCTTATGCTCAATGGTTTTAGCATTGATACCAAAACAGCAGACCTTCCGATAACCTTTGCAAACAATGTCAAAGTCTCGGGATCTATTGATATCACAGAGGGAACAAGCACCTTCATGAGCAGAAGTGCTGATGAACCTTCTCTTGTGATATTCAGAATCGAAGGTTCTGCATCTGTCGATATCGCAGATCTTACTGTGAAGGTTGCTGAAAGCGTTGCTGATACAATCAAGGGAATTGTTGAGGTGACAACAGGAACACTCAATGCCAGCAATTACAATGTTGTGACAGTTGATTCAACTGGCAATACATCTTCATCGAAGACGACAGCAGGTATTGCGATTGGTGCTGGAGCTGCTCCTGAGAAGATTCAGGTTTCTGATTCCAGTGTTTCCGTCACTATTGATGAAACACTTGATGCAAGTGATTTCAATGAGTCCTTTGATAACGTTGGTACAGGTGATTCTGGTATAACCATCACAACTCCATATGATGCAAAGGATGCGGAATCCTTTGCTGCAGTATTCTCAGAGTATGGAAAGGCAAGGCTTACTGCTGATATTGATATCACAGAGATAACATTCAATGGTGATCATAATGAATTCACGATAGATCTTAACAATAAGGCTTTGGCTGTAACAACCGTGGATCAAATCACGTTGCCTTCTAATAAAACAATAACAATCAAGAATGGAACACTGACTACAGAGCTGGATGGAGCAGGTCTTTCGAGCGCGAATATCATCTTTGGTCAGAATGATATTGTCCTTTTTGATAATGTCACATATGAAGGCAATGCCGGAGGCTTAGCTCTTGGTACCGATAAGGATAGCGCTACAGGTTCTAAGCTTACAATAAAGGATTCAGAGTTCTCTACGACGGGAGCATTCTGTGTTGCAACTAATGCAAATAAGGATAAGAATGGTCAGGTCACTGATAACGTATCGATTAGTCTGATTGATTCAACATTTGTATCAACCAATAGTTCCTTTGATAGTTGCCCTGTATTCTTCAATATTACAACTGATCTTACAGTGAGAGGGTGTACAATCACTGGCGATAGACAGGCTCTGTTTGCAAGAGGAGGGACTGTAAAAATCTATGATACAGACCTTATCTCTACCGGTAAGTTCAAGGGTGAGAATTATCTTGATAAGAACTGGGGAGCAGGAAATGAAGCTCCGAATGCCGCGCTCGTGGTTGGTAATAGAAGCAGTGCTGGTGTCTATGATTACGATGTGAATGTATCAATTGACGCAGCTTCTTCCATCACTATACAGGATAGTACCAACAATGCTTTTGAGGTGCATGTATCCAGCTGCAATGATGGCAGGACAACAACATTCACATCCCCTGAATTTGCAGCAGGTGTTATAAGCGGTGAACATTATTATCAGGGAGCGGGTAGCACACTCATCATCCGTATCGATGATAATTCCTCAAATCTTGTACCTACAGGTAATATGGAATAAGTGGATTCCGTATGCGATCTCGGGCTCTTGGAACAATATCCAAGGGCTCTTTTCTTTGAATTTGATTGCTTTTTAACCTGGTTTTTATGATTCTGAGCTAATTCTATATTATATATGCGGATACTGCATTATGTATCAGCTACACGCAGAGTAGTTTTTTTTTAAAATCCCCAGCTGCCCGCAGAGTAAAAGCACCGGGGAATATGATTCCCCGATGCAGATCTATGCTATCGTTGGGTTACGATTGCCTCAGTTGATTTCAACCTTCAGCTCGTCAAGCTTCGGGTCAACCCATGAGCGGTCGAGATGGCTGTTCACAATCTGGTCAAGCATCACCTCTTCCTTTGCAACAACCTGCTGGGCAGCTGCTGCGACATCCTCAGCAACATCCTGAGGGATTACGATCACGTCATCGCCATCTCCGCAGATTATGTCCCCTGGACATACAACCTGTCCTCCTACAGAGACGGGGTAATTGATTTCTCCCGGTCCATTCTTGTAGGGGCCATTCGGGCTTGTGCTTGTTGCGTAGACAGGGAAATCAGCGATTCTTGCGATTTCATCAGCATCCCTGATTGCTCCATCCACAACTATGCCGCCAAGACCAAGGCCAAGCATCTCCCTGACCATGAGCCCGCCGAAGATAGCACGCTCCGTGCTCTCTTCGCACTGGATCACGAGTATGTCACCAGGCTTTGCGAGTGACATGGCCTTGTGAAGCATCAGGTTATCGCCATAGGGCACCTTTACCGTGAAAGCCGGTCCGAGCATTTCATGCTTTGCGAATGGACGGATGCGGCTATTCATGGATGCCATGCGCTGCATTGCATCATCGATGTTCGCTGCGGGAATACCTTTGAACTTGCCGATCAGCTCTGCTGCTGGGCGTTTGAAATCAGTGCGTATTCTTTTGTTTACCGAATTTGCCATATCCTTTGTCCTTATTTATTGATCTTGCGGATGGCCTCATCCATTCTTCTCAGAGCTTCCCTGAGATCCTTCTCAGCTGTTGCGAATGACATCCTTACGCAGCTTTCACCGCCAAGGCCATAGGCATCGCCGGGAACTGTTGCTACCCGTGCTTCTTCAAGAAGATATGAAGCGACTTCCTGGCTGCTTCTGCCTCCGATATCCATCTTTGCCCATGCGTAGAATGCGCCTTTGGGGAGATGGCAGGTGACTCCTGGGATAGAGTTGAGTCCCTCTACGAAGAAGTCCCTGCGGCGGCGGTAGCTTTCAACCATCTCATCCATCTCCTCTTTGCAGTCGAGGGCAGCGAGGGCTGCTTCCATGGATATATCGCTGAGGCAGCTGATCGTATGCTGGTTCAGCATCTGCACCATGTCCACGATTTCCTTCGGAGCGCAAAGGTATCCGAGCCTCCAGCCTGTCATTGCAACACACTTCGAGAAGCCGTTGATGGTAATAACATGGTCTGCGGCACGCTCGATGCTTGCAAGGCTTACATTCTCTGCGCCGTCATAGACGATTCTTCCATAGACCTCATCAGCAAGGACAAGCACGTCATGTGCGAGCGCGAAATCCGCAAGGATCTCTGCTTCCTCGCGTGAGAGTACACAGCCTGTAGGATTGGTGGGGTAGTTGATGATGAGAAGTCTTGTCTTATCTGTTACGCAAGATTCAAGGACATCACGGTTGATGCGGTAGTTGTCCTTGAATGAGAGCCCTACACCAACTGGTACACCACCTGCTGCCATTACAATAGGAGCATATGAAACCCAGCATGGATTGAGAATCATTACCTCTTCGCCAGCATTCGGGTTAATAAGTGTGCGTACTGTCTCGTATATTGCGTATTTTCCACCGGGGGCCATAAGGATATTGCTGGCATCGCATGCAATGCCGCAGTCTTCCTTAAGCATGCGTGCGATTCCTTCCCTCAGTGGCTTGATACCCCTTGATTCCGTGTAATGTGTATGCCCCTCTGCGATAGCCTTGATGCCTGCGATACGTGCAGCATCTGGAGTATCGAAGTCGGGTTCGCCTGTAGCAAGCGTGATAAGATCAACGCCCGCGGCCTTAAGAGCCTTTGCCTTCTCTCCGATTGCGAGAGATGCCGAAGGCGGGATTGTCTTGAGTGTTTCGTTGAAACGATATTCCATTATTTTGCCTCTCCATTTGTTTTCTCAAAGCGTCTTCCGATACCTGTCAGGATACTGATAAGGAACAGAATGAAAAGCATCATGCTGTGGAAATTGTACGGGAGATAATCAAGGAATGAGAATGACTCGCCGACAACGCCGCTTGCGATAGCAAGGCTTACAGCATTCATGCTGATCGGGTTGTAAGGTACGCATCCGCCAAGTCCCGTGCAGAATCCATCCATGATGTTCGATGCACGTGTGATTTCCAGATTATAAGGTCTGAAGAGCTTCTTCACGATTGGTCCTATGACAAGGATTGAGATCGAGGCAGCTCCTGTTGCTATGCTGGCAACAATACAGATGAGCACGCATGTAAGCTCTGCTGAGCGAGGGGACTTGCTGATGCTTGAGGCCTTTTCAAGAAGCATCTCGAATACGCCGCTTCTTGTGAGCATCTCAAGGAGCACGAAGATGAAGAAGCTGAAGCAGATTACATTCAGCATGCTTGTTATTCCACCTCCGATCGGACCTGCTGCGGAGAACATTGCCGATGGTGTGATAAGTCCCATTACCAGGCAGAGTATGAAACCTGCAAGATCACAGATGATAAGCGTAGAGATCAGGTTCCAGCCCTTGAGCATGAGGACAATCATGATGACAGGGATGATCAGGAGCACAAGCGACTTCGCATATGATGCATCGACAAGCTCTGTGACCATACCACCGTCAGTTGTGCTGAATCCAATGATGACGAAGAGGATTGCGGATACTACGCCGCCGATGAGCGAGTAGGGAAGACGTGTGCGCACGACATCACGGACCTCTGCGCCCTGAGTCAGCGCTGATGCGATTGTTGTATCGGAGATCGGTGCGAGGTTGTCGCCGAATACAGATCCGCTGACGATAGCACCAACCATTACCGCAGGTTCAGCACCAAGACTGACGGATACTGGAAGAAGCACTGGAAGCACTGCGACAATTGCTCCATTCGATGTTCCTGTAGCGGTCGAGATCAGACAGCAGGTGAGGAATGCGATAAGAGGCAGAAAGCCTGCATGCAGATTGACCGCTGTCATCAGCCATGTAAGGCCTTCGACAAGCCCACTCTGGCGAAGCTCCTGCGAAAGGACGCCTGCGAGAAGGAAAGCGAATACGATAACGCAAAGCGTATCATTCTGGATGCTCTTGATTACGGCTTCCTCAAATTCCTTCTTGCTCTTTGCCAGAAGGAATGCCGTGCACATTCCTGCAAGCCCTGCCATGCAGAATAGAACAAGCGATACCCTTCCTGTCACTGCAATGACTACCATAAGGGCCAGGAATACCAGCAGTGGTAAGCATGCCCCGAAAAGTCCGCCATAGAATTCCATGCGTTTCTGCGGTTTTTCCATAGGATAAATCCTCCATTTCCAAGTCAGAGATGCAGATAGAAATACACAGATTTCCTATCTTGTGTGTATTTTCAAAACGCCTGAATGCAACCGTCAATAGCGTGAATAGGGCATTTCAATGATTTTATTGCAATTTCTGCAATCGAGAATTAGAATATTGCCGTAACAACAATATTTGTTGTTGCTGCGCTGATAATTCTCGCGGAATTGCTTGTATAGGAGATAGTTATGGGCCTGGATCTTGAGGAACGGATAAAGAACGCAAGGATGACTAAGACAGAGCGTCAGATCGCGGATTTCTTTCTGGATAACAGAGGCTCTCTGTACTTCATGACCTCTAAGGATATTGCTCTTGCACTACATGTCAGCGATACATCTGTGATCAGGCTTTGCAGGACACTTGGCTACAGCGGATTCAAGGATCTGCAGCAGCGTCTGCAGAAGGATCTTTCTGAGACATTGGATAATGACAAGTATGTCCTGCCGTATCAGAAGCTTCCGGAGAAGACTGAGACTTCAAAGGATATCGGGAGCTTCCAGTTCCTTGAGAAGATACAGCAGAATCTGGCGAATACATTATCGAAGAATAGTAACAGGTCAATCCAGCACGTTGTCGAACTGCTTCTTGCAAGTGAGCATATATTCGTTGCGGGCTTCAGAGGATCTGCCTCTGCCGCATGCTATCTTGGAGTCCTGCTCTCGCAGTATATCCCTCATGTAGAATACGCTGTCAGTGCTGATTCAGGATGCATAGAGACATTCCTTGGCTATGGTGAGAAGGATTGTGCCATCCTGATTGGAACAGAACGCTACTCGAAGATGACATGCACATTAGCCGATATGGCACGCAATGCAGGATGCAGGCTTATCGCTATTGTCGATAAGCTCACATCCCCATTGGCATACCATGCCGATGAGGTACTGGTTGCGGATGTATCAAGTCCCACTGCATTCAATTCATATCTAGGCATATTTTTCCTGATTGAGGCTATAAGCAATGAATTGAATAGATATTCAGATACTCATACTGGCGAACGCTTGCAGCTGCTTAACAGCTATCTATCCAAGCTGGAGCTTTACTGATTCGGTACAATTTTCAAAAAGAATCAAAAATCTTCAAAAAACTCCTTGACAAAACACAACCGGGGGGGGGGTAGCCTATCCGTGATATTAATCAGAGGAGTAGAATCAAATGAAGAAAACGATTCTTACAATCATGGTCGCGGCTATGATGCTTGTTGCATTCACAGCTTGTGAGCAGCAGATGCCTACTTACAAGAACGCGGACTTTATTTCAGTAAATCAGACGACAGCATTTATTTCAGGTCAGCCGTTTGACGCAAACTATTTTACTGTCACACTTCACTACACAGATGGAAGCACATCTACAGTTGGTTCCACAGGAATTGTATCGGCTCCTAATTGGTCTACTGGAGATTACACGGTTACAGCTAAAATCAACGAAGATCTTCAGGCTACATTTAAGGCAAATGTTGTTGATCCGACATCTGCTGTAGTTAATGCTACTGTAAATGCTGATTATACTGTTGTCACTGGCGCCGGTCTTTCCGAAAAGGATCTTGTAACAGAGGTAATTAAGGATTCTAGCCCAGCGAAGACTTATATCACAGTTGATTCTGTAGTGCTTTCAAATGGGGATGCATCGTTTACAGCTACTAGTGGTGTAACAGTTAAAGCAAATATCTCTGTTGAGCAGAGAACGACAGCAGGCACATATCAGATTCCTTTTGAGGTTACATATGATGGTGACGAAGTAGAAACAGAATCTGTAGCTACAATCAATGTTGTACCTGCAACAGAGTCAAAGAGTGAGCTCAAGGGTATTCGTCTTACATACTCTGTAACAGGAGAGGCTTATGATGAAGCACTGACAGAACTTCCTTCTTCTCTCTTTATTGATGATGTAGTAACTATTACTGTCAATAAGGTTTACGAGAAGGATGGAAAGGAATCCCTCACTCCTGTAGCAAATGGTGGATACGTAATTCAGGCAAAGACAGGCGATAAATATGGTGCTGTTAGCGCAGAATCAGATGGAACCATTAAGATTACTGTTGATAAGGCAAAGTCATTTGAGGCAAATATCTTTGTAAATGATCCTGAACTCTCACAGACCCAGAAAGCTACCATCAATATTGGAACTGGAAAGAATGCTGTTGTTCCAATGACATCAGAAACCGCTCTCGCAATTAAGCAGAATATGGATGTTGCACTCGCTTCAGGTAGCGTTCCTGCAGATCTCACTCCATATGTAAAACTTGATGAAACAAATGGTCTTAAGAATCTGAATGGAGAGGCAAAGGTGGAATATACAGTAACAACAGATACAGTTATGGATTTCGAGATTCCTGCTCAGGATGCTGAGACTAAGACTGTAGATGTATATTGCTATATTTCTTACCAGGGATATGAGCCTGTAAGACTTTACAAGACAGTAACTCTTCAGTATTCGGCTGGTCAGGACGCTTAATCAGAATGCTTGTTTTTCCCACCCAGCAGCAGACTGGGTGGGGTTAGGAGGACGCTATGGAAGATAAGAATACGTCCCTCCGGCACAGGATTCCAGCTGAGAAACGTAAGGAATGCTTAAAGCTCTTTGAAGAGGGTTACGGTTATAAGAAGACGGCGCAGCTTGCAGGACTGAATCTATATACGGTCCGGGACTACAAGAGGCGCTATGCCTCAGGAGATAACTCCTGGGCAGACAGGGGCGGGAACATGGTTTCCGTCTGAATATGCGGGTGCTGGCCTAGGCCAGTGCCCTTCCGTTACTGATGGGAATGCATTGTGGTGCATTGCTATGAGGATCGGGAGTATTCCTCGATTCCTAGATTAATGATGAGGGCCTTCTCTTAGCCTGTGCGGAGAAGGCTCTGTTCATTTATGCATGCCTCATAATTATTCATTAGTCATTGTTGCACCATTCTGCAACAATACTGCGCCAACAGTTGCAAAATCTGTGCATATGTTTTAACTTTGAGTTAAAGTTTAGTCTTGCAAATATCGGTTTATAGGTTATCCTGAAAAAGGAACGTTCCTTTTTCTTGGTACTTATTCTTTTATTGCAAGAAAAAGAGATAAAATATCGTTCCTATGGTGGGCTATGAAGAAGATGCTGACGATTATTGATATAGCGGCACAGGCAGGAGTATCCAAGACAACTGTGTCCCGAGTCATCAATAATGATCCGACAGTGACGGAGAAGAACCGCATCAAAGTCCAGAAAGTGCTTGATGATACGAACTTCATTGCTAGCGAGAATGCAAGGGCGCTGCGCTCAAGCCAGTCCAGGACGATAGGATTCATAACACCATTCCAGATGACATCATTCTTCCGCAATGAGTTCTTCCGTGAGATATTCATGGGAATGAGGGAGTCCTTCGCAGGGGAGGATTACGACCTTCTCATAGCTTCCGGAAAGGGCAATGAGGATGATGCCATACGCAGATTCATATACAAGAACAGGGTAGAGGGCATAATGCTTCTCTATTCGATTCCCGATGATCCTAATATCCACGTTCTTGAGGATAGGGGACTTCCGTATGTGCTGATCGGGCCATACTGCAATGAAGAGGGGAAGAATATCGTCGAGTTCGATGGCCGGCAGATAATGCGCGAGGTCATAGGCTACTATCGTGGGCGTGGTTTCTCGGATATCGCATTCTTCTCTGCGGATAAGGAATTCTCCGGCAATATCAAGTTACTGGAAGGCTTCAGGATGGCGCTTGCGCTTTCCGGTGCCGATCCCGATAAAGCAATCGTGAGGCAGGGGCTGAATACCGAGGAGCTTATCGCCTCAGCTTTCAGTGATATCGTGGCTTCCGGGCATATCCCCGAGGTCATAATAGCCGCAGATGAGACCATTGTCCGCACGCTTCTTTCTGTAATGCGTGATATGGACGTTGACAGAACCGAGATATTCGCTATAGAGGACAGCTGGATAAACAGCTATCTCGGCATATCCTCGCTGGATCTTGACTACAGGACTGTAGGAAAGACTGCAGCGGGACTGATGCTTGATACAATCAAGGATCCCGCACGGAAGCAGAAGGTTATGCTCCCGTATAAGATAGAGATTAGGGAAAGGAGGAGGGTAAAATGAAGAAACTCTGTATCATTCTTGCACTGCTGCTGGCAATCGCTATTCCTGTATCGGCAGGTGGCTCAGGTGAGTCCGAGGCCCAGGATAGCGGAAAGCGCGTATTCACTTTCTGGGATTCGATCTTCAAGACCGATCTCAATGCGAATGCATACCTGAGGACTGTGAAGGAAGTCTTCGAGGAGATGCATCCGGATGTTGAGCTGCAGATCATAACGAAGGGCAGACCGGAGCAGCAGATCGATGCTCTTACCATCGCATTCAGCTCCGACGATGGTCCTGATGCCTTCGGTTACAGCGTAGGTTCGCTTATGGACCCATTCATCGAGAGCGGCAAGCTCATGGACCTCAGGCCGATAATCGAGAAGAACGGCTGGGATAAGCAGATGGTCAAGGCTTCCTGGGATATGGAGCAGCAGCTCTGGGGCGATCACCGATATGCCCTCCCTATCGAACACACGGCAATGGGTGTCTACTACCGCAAGGATCTCTATGAGAAGTTCGGTCTTGAAGTACCTAAGACATATGAGGAGTTCATCCATAACTGCGAAGTCCTCCAGGAGAATGGCATCGTAGCTATCGGAAATGCAGGAAAGCTTCCTGCCGTCACGAACAGATGGTTCGATGCTTTTCTTGAGAAGAATTGCGGCCCAGAGCTTCATGATGCCCTCCTTAATGGAGACACTTCCCTCAATTGCCCTGAAGTCATTGAATCTCTCTATGATCTGAAGGATCTCTCCAGATTCTTCCAGGAAGGCCACCTCTCTGCAGAGGAGTCCGAGGTATACATGCTCTGGTATCCAGGAAAGGCATGCCATTTCTATACAGCATCATGGCAGGCTGATACCCTCGAGACACAGGGACAGGATATCTCGCTCTATGGATACTTCAGATTCCCGACCGACCAGACGCCATGGAGATCCAATAGCTTCTGCTACGGCGTATATATCAATGAGAATACACCTAACAAGGATCTCGTAGAGGATCTTCTCAAGGCTTTCGCATCTGATAGGGCATTCCAGACAGCTTTCGATGAGAAGACATCGATTGTCGGATCACGCCCGGATGTATTCGATCTTTCCAAGCTTGATCCTCTCCGCCAGGAACTCATCGCTGATGTTAACAACCCGGACGGTTCCTACATGCCATCCAATGAGATGTGCTGGCCTCCTCGCCTGACCGATGAGCTGTTTGAGGTTCTCGACCAGGTAATCATGAACCTCATGACACCGGAAGAGGGTGCTGCACAGCTTGATGAGCTTGCCGCGGAGATCGGTTTCTACAGATTCTGATTCGCTCTGACATGCAGGCCGGAAGCCTCCGGCCTGCTCATTGGATATCATTATGCGCAGAAAAACAGACTGGACACCATACGTGTTCCTGATTGCGCCTTTGGCGCTTTACACCATTTTCATGATATTCCCGACCGTTTATTCGTTCTTCATCTCGCTTCATAACTGGGATGGCCTGAGCGGTGTCAGGGAATTCATTGGGCTTGATAATTATGTCGAAGTCCTCACCGAGGATGAGATTTTCAAGGTTTCCATAGCCAATAACGTAAGATGGGCTATCCTGTCTGAGATAATCCCGATTGTGCTTGGTCTTGTCATGGCCTTCGTATTCAACTCAAAGATGAAAGGATTTGGTTTCTATAGAAGCGCTATCTTCTTTCCGTCCGTTCTTTCTATAAGCACGATAGGACTCATCTGGAGATGGCTTTATGATCCTAATCTCGGACTTCTTCCCGAGATTGTCAGGATAGTCACAGGCGGCCGGGTCTCATTCAATTGGTTCGCCAATCCTGAGCATACGATCTACTACCTTATTATTGCAGGTTCATGGGCCTATTCCGGGCTCTGTATGATACTCTTCATGGGCGGTATCAAATCCGTGCCTGAAGGAACAATCGAGGCAGCTTACCTTGATGGTGCGACAAGGATGCAGCGCATTTTCTATGTGATCCTTCCACAGATGAAGAACTCCATAAACATTGTCCTGACTTTTACACTGATCAACTCATTCAAGGTTTTCGATCTGATCTATGTAATGACAGCCGGAGGACCTGGAAGAATGACGAACGTTATGGCTACATGGTCCTACTATTCGATATTCCGCTACTACGAATACGGCCCGGGAAGCGCTATGTCGATCATCATGGCGATCATCCTCGTTGTCGGATCGCTGATCATCAACAAGATAGTGCGGATGCAGAAGAACTGAGGAGGAACGCAATGAACCATAAAATCAAGAGAACAATCATCTATATCGTTGCCTCCATCTATATAATCATCTGGCTGCTTCCGATCTTCTATCTCTTCATAGTCGCAGTGAAGCCTGCCAATGAGTTCTATATGAATGGAATGTTCGCCTGGCCGGAGAATCCGACGCTTGGCAACTTCGTGATAGCATGGAACACGATCAAGAGCTACTTCTGGAACAGCCTGTTCCTTGTCGCTGTATCGCTTCCTTTCATAATCCTGCTGTCGACGATGGCTGCATACTCGCTCTCGCGCTTCAGCTTCAAGGCTTCTGTCTTCATCATAGGCTACCTGATGCTGGGAATGCTCCTGCCTCAGCACATAACGCTTCTGCCTAACTATATGACGCTGAAGGCCGCGGATCTGCTGAATACAAGGCTTGGAATGGTGCTCGTCTATATCTCGCTGAACATTTCGTTCACGTTCTTCCTGACAAGAGGCCACTTCCTTGGCATCAGCCGCGAGATAGAGGAAGCTGCCAAGATCGATGGCTGTCCTTCATACATGATCTTCTTCAGGATCATCCTCCCGCTCTCGGCCCCGATAATCATCGTGTCGATAGTCATGAACTTCATGAATGTATGGAACGATCTTGTCCTTGCGATCACATACGCAACGGATGATGCGAAGCTGCCTGTAAACGCGGGTCTTCTGAGATTCGTAGAGCAGTATGCACAGAACTATGAGAGGATGACCGCTGGTATTCTCATCGCAATCCTTCCTCTCTCGATAATCTTCATAGCGCTGCAGAAATACTTCGTGGCTGGAATGTCCGAAGGTGCACTAAAGGGGTGAACATATGATTATTGATCTTTCTTCAGGATGGAAAGTAACACAGGATGTATCGGATCTCGGAGAGAAGCTCCATCTCTGGGATGGGAAAATGGTCATGGACAGATGCGCCCATCTCTTCTCTGACTGGGAGAGCATCGACAGGCTTGCTGCTCTTCAGGTCCTCTTCTCGGATCATCCGTACTATGGAAGGGAGCTGAGGTACTTCAATCAGGCCCCATGGTGGTATGCGATCGATTTCACATTCAATGGCAATCCTGATGATGCTGCGGAGCTTGTCTTCTCCTCCGTCGATTACTATGCCAAGGTCTGGCTCAATGGAACGTACCTTGGAGAGCATGAAGGATACTTCGATCCGTTCTCATTCGATGTCACAGGGCTTCTCAGGGAGAAGAACCACCTTGCCGTACGTGTCCATGCTCCATGGGACAGCCAGGTCCTCGAGGGTGCAGAGAGCATGCGCTGCTACTCTGTGATAAGGGAGATGGTCAAGGGTACATACGAGCATGCCGATGGCTTTATCCAGCGCGATGTCAATCCAATCGGCATCATGGGACCTGTCACCATCCATAGCGGCAGGAGCATCATCGCAAATGGCTTCAATGCTGTATCAAGTCTCTCTGATGATGGAAAGGGAACTTTCACAATCTCCGGCAGGACAATCCAGGGCTCAGAGCCAGTGAAGGTCAGATGGACGCTTACAGATGATATGGGGATCCCTGCCGCTTCGGGCGAGACTGTCCCTGAGAATGGTTCATTCTCTGTCTCCTCAGAGATTGACAATCCGGCTATATGGAGCATCCCAGAGCGCGGCAAGCCTACGCTCTATACAATCCGCGCAGAGCTCGTCGATGGTAAAGGCAATGTGCTTGATGCTGCATCAAAGCGTATCGGATTCCGCTCGATTAGGCTTGAAAGAGACAAGACGAGGACAGAGTTCTATCTCAATGGCGAGCGTATCTTCATGCGCGGCACATCCTATTTCGCCGATGTCTATATGTCTGAGATGTTCAGGGACCGCTATCTCAGGGATCTCCGTCTGATAAAGGAAGCTGGATTCAATGCTGTCCGCGTCCATGTGCATGTCGAAAAGGAGGATTTTTATTCCGTCTGCGATGAGCTTGGACTCCTTGTCATACAGGACTCCGACTTCAACTGGGAGCATCCGGTTTCCGAGGAATGGTTCGCTCATGGCGCTAAAGTGTTCTCCTCGATGATAGACTTTCTCAAGAGTCATCCTTCAATCATCTGCTGGATTGCGCTCAATGAGCCTGATGTCTGGAAGATATTCAGCGGTCTTGCGGGAACTGAGGATATGAAGATCTCCGATGAGGCTCTCCTCCTTTCCGGCCGGCTTCTTGATGTTCTCAGGGAGAAGGATCCAGACAGGCCTTATATCAAGGCATCGAGGGAGGAGGATGACCCGGAGAGCGGCGATACGCACACATACACCGGTTCGCTTGCTACAGGAACGGAGTATACAGCTATAGCTAATACAAAAGAGAAGCTAAATACCGAATTTGGTATGGATATTCCGGGAGCTCCTGAGAGCCTCTACCGCGATAAGCGTGTATTCAGAAGAATCATGCCCGCATGGGAGAATATCGATGAGATCCATGAGTACCAGTACAAGCTGATAAAGTACTATATCGAGCACTACAGAATGCAGAAGTACTCACCGTGCGCTGGCTATTTCCAGTTCATGTTCATCGATCTCTGCCCGCAGAGCTTCTATGGCATCTATGACTACTATGGATATCCGAAGAGAGGCCTTGAGGCTGTCCTTGAATCGGGAATGCCTGTAGCTGTCATGGCAAGGAAGACAGATGACGGCTTCGGCATATATATCGCAAACGATCTTCTCAGGAAACTCTCCGGAAAGGTTGTATGCTCCGTGATGCAGAATGGCATCTCCATATACTCGGCCTCATTCGATGCATCCTGCGCCCCGGACTCCCTTACCCAGATCGGGAAGGCAGTCTTCAAGGCAGATGGCTCGTATGATATCAAGCTGAGATTCATCGGAGAGGATGGAGAGGTTATCTCAGAGAACAGCTACAGAAAGGCATTCGAGGAGATGCACCATATCAAGGGACACTCACAGGAACTTGATAACGAGCTTGGAATGCGTCTCTTCTATGAGGAGGATTGATGAGCAGGGTTGTTGATATAAGGGATTTCGATTTCTCTCCCTATGGCAGATACCTTGCTGTTCCCGATAAGGCACCTGGATTGGTCACGGATCACAGCAGGTGCTGGGGACAGGAATACACTCTTCCGATGGGCCAGATGCGCTTCGGGGTCGAGGATGCAGATCCATCGCCCGTGATCTCGATCGATAAGCTTGAGCAGCATAGACTGTCAAAGGAGGTTGTGATCCCGGGAAATACAGACTTCGTGATTGCTCTTGCTCTTCCTCGTGATATCCATGATATGGAGGAGCATCCCAATGCGGAGGATGTGGTGCTTATCGCGATACATCCAGGGGATATCCTGGTGCTTGATGAGCATGTCTGGCACTCCGGCTGCTATCCTGTAAGGAGCAGCGGACACTACTTCTTCATGTATAAGGTGCGGGACGAGGAGCTCTACTGGAGAGAGATCATAGGCGGGCCTGTGAAGGCCAGCATGGAGGATGTCCGATGAAGAGAAGCAAGGACTGGTTCAAGGATCTTGTGGTCTATCAGATATATCCAAGAAGCTTCATGGATTCCAATGGTGATGGCATTGGTGATCTCAAAGGCATCATCAGCCGCCTTGATTACATAGCATCGCTCGGCGTGAATGCTATCTGGCTTTCCCCAATCTATGAGTCGCCGTGCTATGACAATGGCTATGATATCTCGGATTACCAGTCGATCGATCCGATGTACGGTACGTTCGATGATTTCATCGCATTCCGCGATGGCTGCCATGAGCGGGGAATCGCTGTGATCATGGATCTGGTCATAAACCATACCTCGCATATGCACAGATGGTTCAAGGCATCATCGGCTTCGAGGACCGGAGAGTACAGCGATTACTATATCTGGAAGGATCCTGTCGATGGTCATGAGCCGAACAACTGGGCGTCCTGCTTCGGCGGGAGCGCCTGGGAGTGGTGCCCGGAGAGGGGACAGTACTATCTCCATCTCTTTGCGAAGGAGCAGCCAGACCTGAACTGGGAGTGCGAAGCGCTGAGGAATGAGGTCTTCGGCATGATAAAGTGGTGGATAGACAATGGCGTCGATGGCTTCCGTGTTGATGCTATAAGCTACATGGAGAAGTATCCAGGCTTTGCCGATTCCCCCGAGCCTCCGATGCCGGACGGGTATTCGCTTGCGATGAATGAGTGCAGCAACAGGGAGGGAACGCACAGGATCATAAGCTGTATCAAGCAGAGTCTCCTTGAGCCCGCATCGATCATGTCTGTCGGGGAAGTGAACTGCATGAAGCTCTCCGACTACCATGACTATGCAAGCCAGTCCAGGCATGAGTTCGATATGTGCATACCGTTCATCTCTCCGATTGTCGAGATTTCCTCATGGTCTCCTCTGTCGATGAAGAAGAACATCATAGACACGTATGCAGAGCTCAAAGCCGATGGGTGGTGGGCAAGGTTCCTCAGCAACCACGATAAGCCAAGGCAGGTATCGCTCTATGGCAATGACAGGGAGTATAGGAAAGAGTCTGCGAAGATGCTTGCGTCAATCATGCACATGCTTCCGGGAACCCCGTTCGTCTTCCAGGGCGAGGAGCTTGCCATGGCGGATATCCGGTACGATTCGATCGATGACTATGATGATATCGATACGAAGAACGTCTACAGGGAGATGATCCTCAGCGGCAAGAGCGAGGCGGAGGCTCTGGATATAGCTGCAGCTGTCAGCCGTGACAATGCCAGGACTCCGATGCAGTGGTCTGCAGAGAGGAATGCCGGATTCTCGGAAGGCACTCCATGGCTTGGCGTCAATCCTGACTATAAGGATGTGAATGTGGAGAAGGAGCTTGATGATCCAGATTCCGTACTGTCCTTCTACAGGGAGCTGATCCATCTGAGACGTGATTCGGAGTGCATAAGGCGTGGCAATCTCTCATTCCAGCTCGAGGATGATCCCTATCTCTTTGTCTTCTCAAGGACTTTTGGAGATGAGAGCTATATGGTTATCGCGAACTTCTCTAATGCGAGGAGGCACTGCCATGCCGATGTGCCATCGTGCGATGTCATAATGTCGAATTACGGCAGGGCATCTGCCTCGTCGGATATGGATCTCGAGCCCTATGAGGCAGTTATCGTGAAGGTGAAGCAATGAGTGTGGATATTCTTATAAAGAACGCGGCTGCGGTTGTCAGCTGCGATTCCTCCGATACCATCTACTATGATGCGGATATCGCGATAAAGGATGGCAGGATTGAATCGATAGGGGAGTTCCGAGGTGATGCTTCCAGAGTGATCGATGGGCAGAACATGTTCATCTATCCAGGGCTCATAAATACCCATCACCATTACTATCAGTACTTCTCGAGGAATCTTCCTGAAGTGCAGAACATGGAGCTCTTCGACTGGCTTACGGCACTCTACGGCATATGGGCAGGCCTTACGCCTGAGACTGTGCGCTATAGTGCGATGGCTGCGATGGGGGAGCTTATAAAGCATGGTTGCACGACAAGCTTTGACCATCACTATGTCTTCCCCGGCTCTTCCTCCCTCGATATGCTCTCAGCCGAGATAGAGGCTGCGGAGGCGCTTGGAATGAGAGTCCATGTATCACGCGGATCGATGGACCTCAGCCGCAAGGATGGAGGGCTTCCTCCTGACAGCGTTGTCCAGCCGATCGATGCAATCCTCAGGGATTCGGAAGAAGCTGTCAGGCGCTTTCATGATCCTTCGGAAGGGGCAATGGTACAGGTAGCGCTCGCGCCTTGCTCTCCATTCAGCGTCACCGAGGACCTTCTCCGTGAGTCGGCGATCCTTGCCAGAGAGCTTGGCGTAAGACTCCATACCCATCTTGCAGAGACGAAGGATGAGAATGACTATGTGCTGAAAAGCAAGGGCATGAGGCCTCTGGAGTACCTTGAGAAGCTTGGCTGGACAGGGCCGGATGTATGGTATGCCCATGGCATCCATTTCAATGATGAGGAGCTCAAGGTCATTGCATCGACAGGTACCGGGATTGCGCACTGCCCGGTTTCCAATATGAAGCTCGGATCCGGAGTGTGCAGGATTCCTGAGATGCTTCAGCTCGGTATAGATGTCTCTCTTGGTGTCGATGGGAGTGCAAGCAATGATGGCTCTGACCTGATGGCTGAGATGAGGGCCTGCTATCTCCTGCATAGGCTTGTATCAAGCTATGATGCCCCATCTGGCTATGATATCCTGAAGATGGCGACAGCAGGAGGCGCAAAGGTCCTCGGACGGAAGGATATCGGATACCTTAAGGAAGGTATGAGAGCAGATCTCTTCGCTGTCAGAACCGACTGTATCGAGCTTGCCGGAGCTGCATTCGGACCTGGGTCGATGCTCGCAACTGTCGGTCTATCAAGGCCTGTTGATTTTACAATCATCAATGGCCGGATAGTGGCAGAGGATGGTCATCTGGTTCTTGCCGATGAAGATGAGATCTACCGGTGTGCCAATAAAGCTGTATATTCCTATCTTGGAAGATAATACAGGACGAATGCATCCGGATTGACACTCCGGGTGTTTTCGGTAACATTTACGAAGAATCTGAAAATAGGAGTGGTTTTTTTCCTGATCCGATCATCTTTTCACCACTCATAGACTTCCGCTCTGCGGTAATGAAAAGGTGGTATTCATGTCTGAGACAAGATCTTCAGCTTCAGTGTCCTCTTATGATCCGATGAGGGAGCGCAATGTATTCCCTCTGCTTCTCTCGATGTCCCTTCCGATGGTCCTGTCCATGCTTGTAAGCTCTCTGTACAACATCGTCGACAGTTACTTCGTCGCCATGATCAGCGAGGATTCGATGACGGCTCTTTCACTCGTGTTCCCGATGCAGAATCTTGTGCATTCGGTTGCTGTTGGCTTCGGTGTTGGAATTAATGCCGTCATAGCATTCCATTCCGGGGCAGGTGAGCGCGATAAGGCCAATGCTGCTGCGACGGGAGGGCTTCTGTTCTCTGCTATCCATGGAATCATCCTTACGGTCTTCTGCATTGCCTTTTCTCCGATGTTTCTCAGAATGTTTACGTCTTCTGAGGCAATAATCGATTACGGCATACGTTATTCGGTTGTCGTATTCGCCTTTTCTCTGGTGAATATCCTCGGGATAACATTTGAGAAGATATTCCAGTCAGTTGGGCGGATGAAGGTCTCCATGGCTGCAATGATGGCAGGATGTATATCGAATATAATCCTTGATCCTGTATTTATATTCGGGGCGGGGCCCGTTCCGGCTATGGGAATTGAAGGTGCGGCGCTTGCGACAGGACTGGGACAGCTCCTTACGCTCGTGATATACATCGCTGTCTACTTCATTTCCCCGATGAAGGTAAGAATCAGGAAGGATATGATGACTCCAGGCCTGAAGATGGCTTCAAGGCTCTATCTGATAGGTATTCCTGCAACGCTGAACCTTGCGCTTCCTTCCGTGCTTGTATCGGCGCTTAATGCGATGCTCGCATCGTTCTCTGGCGTGTATACGCTTGTCCTTGGCATCTATTATAAGCTCCAGACCTTCCTGTATCTGCCTGCAAGCGGATTCGTACAGGGGATGAGGCCTGTTATCGGCTACAACTATGGTGCCGGCGATATGGGCAGGGTGAAGCGTATATTCACAGTTGTTCTCATCATGTGCGCAGTCATAATGCTTGCCGGTACAATACTATCGGCGGCATTCCCAGCTTCACTGGTAGGTATTTTCACGGAGAACCCCGATACGATCAGCATCGGTGTCACAGCGCTGAGGACAATCAGCATCGGATTTATCTTCTCCTCTGTTTCAGTGGCATCATCCGGTGCGCTGGAAGGGCTCGGGAAGGGGATATCATCCCTTATGATCTCCCTGCTGCGCTATATCGTTGTGATAATCCCTGTAGCCTTCCTGCTCTGCTTCGGGCTTGGAATGGGGCCTGATGGTGTTTGGTCGGCTTTCTGGATTACAGAGATCATTGCAGCGGCCGCTTCCATAGCGATATACAGGAAAGCAATAAGGCAGTGAGCTTATGGCTTCACGGCCTTAATCCTGAGACGTACATAATCGGAATACCATCTGCCATCATGATAGAGGTCCGGTCTGAGATTCTCCACAGCCTCGCTGATGATGGCAGCTTCCTTGTCCGCATCATTGACGACTATGAAAGGCGTGCGTATGAACATCCGGATCCAGCTGCCAAGTCCATCATCCCCTCTGAGCTCTGTCGGGCGGTCAAAGAGGAAGGCGTATGTGACGAGCATCCCCGCTGATTCGATCATCGCGGAGTACTCTCCTATGGAAGGGAAGTAGAATGGCATCCTGTAGCTGTATCCATGGCGCTCGAATGCTTTCCTCAGCTCTCTGTGTATGAGCCTGTTGTTGCCATAGCCTCCCATCTCGAATACGAACTGCCCGCCAGGGGTAAGCGCCTCGGAGACGTGTTTCAGCATATCGGGCTGCCTGTCCTTGTCAATCCAGTGGAATACGGCGTTGGAGAATATGATATCCACAGGATCATCGACTGAGAATGATGTTGCATCAGCCTCGATGAATGGGATGTCAGGATAGTCCTTCCTTGCTATTCCAAGCTGTTCAGGGGATGAGTCGATGCCGATGACATCCAGCCCCATATCCTTCAGTTTCCTGGAAAGCGCTCCGTTGCCGCATCCGAGGTCGATGGCTGTCTTTGCCTTTTCCCGGTCGATGAGTTCCAGTACTCCGTTTCCATACTGATGAACGAAGGAGAATTCCTTCGTGTATTTCTCTGCATCCCATGTGATATTCACATCCTGGATTCTAATCCCTCTGGAATACTGTGTCCATGTTGGGAAAGTGATGATGTATCTTCTATGCTGTGATGGCCCCCAGAAAATAAGCGAGGGCCTCTTTCCGAAGCCCTCATTGCTGCTTACTTTCCTGCAAGCGCCATCATCTTATCTATTCTTCTCTGATGCCTGCCGCCTTCGAACTCAGCATCGATGAATGCATCGAGAATCTTCTCCGGATTCTCAGCGTAATCGACCCTGCCTCCGAATGCGATGAACTGAGGATTGTTGTGCCTTCTTGTCATCTCCGCTGAGTATGCAGTCTGCGGGAGCGCGCACCTTATCCCATCCATCTTGTTCGCCGCTATCGAGATTCCGATGCCTGTGCCACAGAGGAGGACCCCGAAATCATATCCGCCCTTGCGGAACTCCTTCACAGCTTCCTCTGCCTTGTCAGGGTAGTCAACGCTCTCTTCCTTATCCGTTCCGAGGTAAACGACCTCAATCCCTCTATCCTCAAGATGCTTCCTGAGCTTTGCTGCGAGCTCAACAGCACCATGATCATTCGCCATGACCGCTTTTGCCATCTTTAAAACTCCTTGCTCCCATTATATCATCTAGAGTATGGAAATCTACATTACAGGACACCGCAATCCGGATATGGATTCAGTTTGCTCTGCATGGGCGTATGCAGTGCTCAAGAACCGGCTGGATGATGGCAATACATACAAGCCGATCATGCTTGGACCTGCCAATGGCAATACAAGGGAGTTCTTCTCATCGAATTCGATAGATCTGCCGGAGTTCATGCATGATGCACGGCCGCGTGTAGGGGAGGTAAAGAAATCCCCTACGTATTCGATGACCTCCTCCGATCCGATATATCTTCTCATGGATCTCTATTCAAGGATGCGTCCGACGGTCGTTCCCGTTATAGATGACGGGGAGTTCAGGTGCCTTCTGTCTTCCGATGATATAAACAATTTCTTCCTGCGTGAGAGCCGCCATGGCGAGAGGATGAGCTATACGCTCTCTGAGGAGAATATAGGCAGGGTGATAAAAGGCACATTCCTCAAGCACGGCAAGGGCGTCGATGTCCAGGCCCCCTATATGGTTGGTGCGATGGAATACGGAGTCTTCCTGTCCCGTCTGGATAAATGCCAGGTGAAGCCTGTGCTCATCATAGGTGACAGAAGGAAGCATCTTGAGGCTGCGATACAACGCTCGCTTCCAGGTATCGTCCTTACCGGCATAGAGCGCCTTGATGAGTTCGATTTCGATTTCTCATCATTCAGTGGATTTGTCTATGTCTCGGCTCTCGATACCGCAGAGACGCTCAGGCTGATGCGCCTTTCAACGCCTCTTTCCGATATCCTCCGGAGCGAGGATGTCCATCTCGATTCCGACATGCTCTTCGATGAGGCGAAGAAGACGCTTCAGGAGAGCGAATACAGAGGGCTGTCGGTCTATACCGATGATAGATGGTCAGGATTCGTCACACGGCGCTGCTTTCTCGATAAGCCGAGGAAGAAGTTCATCCTTGTCGATCACAATGAGATAGAGCAGTCGATAACGGGACTCGATGATGCGGAAATCGTGGAGATCCTTGACCATCACAGGCTTGCTGCCCCGCGCATGAGGACGCCTATCTACATCTGCTCGGAGCCGCTCGGATCGACGTGCACGATTGTCTATGAGCAGTTCAGAAAATGGGGCGTGGATATCGATCCGATGACGGCAAAGGTGCTCCTTGCTGGTCTTGTCTCCGATACGGTCATGCTTAAGAGTCCTACGACCACCGATTATGACAGGCACGTTGCCAATAAGCTTGCAGCCATTGCCGGTGTTGATATAGCGGTGTTCTCCGAAGCGCTCTTCTCAGGCGATGTCTCTCTTGCGGAGAAGAATGCCGAGAGTGTGATACGCTCCGATATGAAGACATACAAGGAAGGGAAGGTAAGATTCGCGATAGGGCAGGTCGAGGTGACGAATATCGCGGAAGCGGAGGAGATAAGGGATAAATACATCGAGGCGCTGGAGATTGTCCGGAAGCGTGACGGTCTGGACTGGTGCATGCTGCTTATAACCGATGTGATACGCGGCTCCTCGGTTCTTCTTTCCTCTGACTATCCACTTGTCCAGAAGCTTGCATATGACAAGCTCTCAGATGGCATGCTCAGCCTACCTGGAGTTCTATCGAGGAAAAAGCAGCTTCTGCCTGAGATACTCAGGGTTGTATCCGGGGAGTAATCAGACTCCCTGGATCCTTATTATCGAAGGTATTTGCCTGATAGCCTGCGTTGTCTTCTTCATGTCATCATCGCTGTCAGCGCTGATTGTGAATGTTCCGACAAGTCCTTCGGGGGCGACATCGAGCGCACCCTGTATGAGATGGCCTCCGTGCTTCCTGACCGCTTTGTCGATCTCTCCGAAGAGCTCGGAGTTGAACTTTGCAACGACGGAGAAGCGCCTCACGAGCTCCTGGTTATCCCATTCGACAGGAACGATGCGCTCATCTGCCTCGCTCATATTCTTCAGGTTGGGGCAGTCAGCCCTGTGGATCACGTAGCCCCTTCCTCTTGTGATGTAGGCAACGATCTTATCCCCATGGACTGGGTTGCAGCACTTTGCGAAGTCGAAGAGTATATTGCTGTTGTCGCCTATGACGACGGAGCCTTTCTTATCATTCGATGTGAACTTGAGCCCCTGCATCAGCGGGATTATCGCTCGGGTGCTCTCCATCGGTGTCTGCGGCTTTTTCTTCTCTGGAGCGGCTTCCTGCGCTATCGGGATATTCGAGGCCGCATTCTTGTTCAGCCATGCCCTGATCTTCTTCTTCGCTGATGTCGTCTGGGCATAATCAAGCCACTGCTGATTCGGATGGGCATTGGGGCTCGTCATGATCTCCACGATCTGCGTATTCCCAAGTGGCTTGTTGAGAGGGATTATAGAGCCATCGGCCCTTGCTCCTGAGCAATGGTTGCCGATCTCCGTATGGACCTTGTATGCGAAATCAAGGGCAGTCGATCCAACAGGGAGCTCGATGACATGGCCCTGCGGGGTGAATACGACAATCGAGTCCTTCAGGAGCTCATTCTTGATCTCATCCATGAAGTCCTCGGATTCCTGAATCTCCTTGGACCATGACTTGATCTTCTTGATGATCTTCTGGTAGTTGATTGAATCAACAGCCTTCCATGTGCCTGACTCAGAGCCCGATGCCGCTTTGTACGCCCAGTGCGCTGCAACACCTTCCTCTGCGGTCTTATGCATCTCCTGTGTTCTTATCTGGATTTCAAGATGCCTGTTCTGCGGACCGAGGACCGTCGTATGGAGGGACTGGTAGTTGTTCGCCTTGGGCATCGCTATATAGTCCTTGAAGCGGCCTTCGATAGGAATCCATGTGGAGTGGATTATTCCGAGGATCGTATAGCATTCAACGGTCGTCTGGCATATTACCCTGATACCGAGGATATCATAGATCTCATCGATCTCCTTCTTCCTCTTCTTGATCTTCTGGTATATCGAGTAGGCGTGCTTTACCCTTCCTGTGATCTCTATATCGGTGATTCCTGCCTTCCTGCAGGCTTCAGCTATCGCCCTTGATACCTGTTTTATGTATGCGGTATATTCACCCTTCTTCTCAAGCAGGTAGCTGTTTATGTAGTCATATGACTCCGGCTTGAGAGCCTTCAGCGAGAGATCTTCGAGCTCGCTCTTTATCGTTTGCATACCGAGACTGTCCGCGATAGGCGCGAAGATGTCGAGGCAGTCCTGCGCGAAAGAGCGCCTTCTCTCTGGGGACAGTCCCGCGATTGTCCTCATGTTATGGAGCTTATCAGCGAGTTTGATGAGGATAACCCTGAGGTCGCGTGACATGGCGAAGAACATCTTCTTGATGGTCTCCGCTTCCTGGATGGATTTCTCATCGGTAATCCTGGATATCTTTGTTACAGCCTGCACCATCTCCCCGACTTCGCGTCCGAATATGGTGGAGATCTCCTCCTCGGTTGTATCCGTGTCTTCGATTGTGTCATGGAGAAGGCCTGCGGCAACTGTATCCGCATCCATTCCGATCTGCATGAGTATCTCAGCAACTGCGATAGGGTGGGTGATATATGGCTGGTTCGTCTTGCGTCTCTGGTCTCCGTGTTTCTTCGCAGCAAAGACCGCTGCTGCCGATATCTTTGCCTTGTCCTCATCGGAGTACTTGATGATCTTCTTGACGAATTTGTCTACAAGTTCTTTATTTGGAATTTCTTCTGCCATAGACTACCCGTTCCTTACCCGCAAGATCCTTTCTGGATGCGATATCAGAAAAACCTTCCGTTTCGAGAAGTCTACCACATATCTCAATCTGCCGATAGTCGCACTCGATGGCTAAATAGCCATCAGGGGATAAATAATCCGGAGCCTGTGATATTATCCTGCGGATTATATCAAGCCCATCCTGGCCTCCACCTACAAGGGCATTCATAGGCTCTGCCTTCACATCCCTTTCCGTCTCTTCGTACCAGGCATCGGTAAGATAGGGTGGGTTTGTCGCTATGATATCAAAGACGGAACCTGCCCATGGTTCGAAGAGATCGCCTGTCCTTGCATCGGGTTCCTTTCCCGTATTCGAACGGTAATTTTCCGAGGCTATCGCAATCGCTTCGCTGGATATATCTGAGATAGCAACGGGAATCGAGAGCGTATACGCTATAGCTGTGCCTATCGCTCCGCTTCCTGTGCAGAGGTCTAGAATCCTCGGATTACTGAATCTTCCTGCAAGTTCTATCGCTGTATCGACGAGAGTCTCTGTATCGGGGCGTGGAATCAAAACGCTTCCAGAAACATGGAATGGCAGTCCATAGAACTCCTTCTCTCCCATGATATATGCCATGGGAGTTCCTGAAAGACGCTTTTCCATCAGTTCCTGGATAATGGACTCTGCCTCCGGCGAGAGCTCCGATTCTCCCTCTGTTATCTGGTGGATATCATCGAGACCGGTTGCAAGCCTGAGGATTATCCTTGCATCTGTGCTGTCGAGCTTTCCGAGGAGAAGTCTCCTCGCATCCTTTATCCTCACGCTTCCTCAAGCGCCTTCTCGCCCGCCGCAAGCTTCAGTGCATCGATTACCTCTCCGAGCTCTCCTTCCATTATGAGGTCAAGCTTATAGAGGGTGAGATTGATCCTATGATCCGTAAGCCTGTTCTGAGGAAAGTTGTATGTCCTGATCCTTTCTGAGCGGTCTCCTGATCCGACCATATTCTTCCTCGCATCAGCTCTTTCCTGCCTCTTTCTGGATTCCTCTGCCTCATAAAGCCTTGAGCGGAGTACCCTCATCGCCTTTGCCCTGTTCTTTATCTGTGATTTCTCATCCTGGCAGATTACGACAATGCCGGATGGGATATGAGTGATTCTGACAGCGGAATCGGTTGTGTTGACGCACTGGCCGCCAGGACCTCCTGCTCTCATCACATCAATCCTGAGATCTTCCTGCTTTATCTCGATATCTGTCTCCTCAGCTTCAGGAAGAACGGCTACAGTAACAGCCGATGTATGTATCCTTCCGCCTGATTCCGTTTCAGGAACTCTCTGAACTCTATGCACGCCCGACTCGAATCTCAGCGATCCATAGACATCCTTGCCGGAGATAGAGACGACGATTTCCTTGTATCCCCCGATGCCTGTCTCATTGAGATTCATTATCTCCATTTTCCAGTGCATCTTCTCCGCATAGCGCGTATACATGCGGAAAATATCCGCAGCGAAGAGGGCAGCTTCCTCGCCGCCTGTTCCTGCACGGATTTCCATGATTATGTTCTTCCCTTCAAGAGGATCTGGCGGAATAAGAAGCATACGGCATTCCTTCTCTGCCTTAGCATGCTTCTCCTCAAGCTCCGCTATCTCCTCCTTCGCCATCTCCACCAGCTCCGGGTCGGACTCGCTCTTGATCATCTCCTTCGAGCCTTCGATCTCCTCCTCGAGCTTGATGATTTCCTCCATCTTCTCGATAACCGGTGCAAGATGCGATCTCTCCTGCATCAGCGCCTTATACTGCTTCATATCGGAGAGCACAGCTTCCGATGCAAGCTTTGCATCGAGCTCTTCAAGCTGCTTTTTATATTCAGGGAGTTTCTCTGTCATAGAGGTAGTATATCAATACGGGGATTTTCTTTCCATCAGGTGCATTAAGGCAGACAAAGACAAAGACGCTGCCAGCGGTATGCAAAGCAGCGTCTTTGAATGAATTAAGATGATAACGTCTTAGCTATTCAGATCTATAGGTTCCGATGTTTCAGATGTCCTAAGGTTCAATGTACTGCCGCTTCTCACAAAATAGGCATCATTATCTTTTCTTTCCGCAATTCCAAATTTCTGTCTAAGGCATATTCTCACTAATTACCGCTGATAATTTTATTATTAGCAAGATTATTAGCGATAATCAGCAAGAATATCAGAGAAGCTTGGATGCATCCGCGTGCGGATGTCATGCAATCACTTCATCATAGAGTTTCTGGCCGTATTCCTTGAGCTTCATCAGTATCTCTTTCTCCTTGCCTGTCGTATCGAGCGACTGGAGAAGCTCATCGACTGTGCGCATGTAGTGCTCGTAGGAGAGGGCTCCCTCAGCAGGGGGATTTATGAGGCGCAGGGCTGAGAAGTTCTTCCAGCTTGCCCTGTCTTTCTCTGATAGGGCCTCAGGCCAGTTTCTTGCAACCTGCCTCCAAAGAAGCTTGTGGTATTTATCGTTGTCGAAGAGGTGCTCACCTTTGCGGAGTCTGTCCTCAGGCTTCATCGCCCTGATGCTCTCCATAACTCCCTTGTCATGGTCTGAAGGGAAGCTCTGGTAGATGGTGAGATCGGGATCGGTGTCTGCGTCGGTCCTCTCTTCCCTTGCTTCGAGTATCGACTTTCTGGAGAGGACGGGAGCTACGATAGCCTTCGCCGCTTTTCTCCTTATTTCTTCCTTCGTGAATCCGAGCCTCTTCTCGCTCTCGCTGTCGAGTACGCTTATCGGGGCAACGAACGGACAGCGGTTGACCATCAGCCTTACGATTCCCGTCTCCTGATAACCACCGGCCGCACTCTCCGGGATATCCCTTGTGAGGTCGAAGCAATATAGGGCAGAGGATTTCTCTGCCTCATAGAACAACGGGAGCAGGGGATGTGTATTGCCCTTTTCCGATACGAATATGGGCTGCGTATTCAGGAATGGCTGGTGGGCAAGCACATTGATTTCCTTGGTTATCTCATTCTTTGTCCTATGCCCGATGGCCCATGCATAGAGATTGGGCTGCTTTTCCTTTATGAGCTTTGCGATAGCTATTGTCGCCCGCACATCGACAAGCGCATCATGCGCACCTACCTGCTCGATATTGTTCTCCGCTGTCAGATCTGTGAGCTTGAAGGATGGGGCGCCTGTCTCCTCATTGAGCGTGGTGAATACAAGGCCTTCCGGTCTGAGATCACGTGTGGCTCTCACAAGGTTTATGATATCCCAGCGGGAGCAGCCGTTCCTGTATTCCCGCTCATATGGATCATAGAGATTGCGGTAGAGCGTATTGCGGATCACTTCATCATCGAATCCTATGGAGTTGTATCCTGCTGCGATCGTCCCTGGCATCATGAACTCAGCCCGGAGCTTCTTTATGAATTCCGCTTCGCATATGCCTTTCTCATTCACTTCCTGCGGTGTTATTCCAGTTATAAGGCAGGAGGATGGGGTTGGAAGATAGTCCTGGGAGAGCTTTGCGTAGAGCACAATCGGCTCGCCGATAGGATTCAGGTCCATATCGGTGCGGATTGCGGCAGCCTGCGCTATCCTGTCATAGCGAGGATTGAGGCCGAATGTCTCGAGATCATACCATAGAATCGTTCTCATCTTATCTCCGGTCAATGGCAGCAGTGATGTCCGTCTTCGTGGTGATGTCCGCAGCCTTCGCCGTGCTCATGGTCATGATGATGGCATGTCGCATCCGGATCATAGCTCAGGGAACCTGAGAGGAAGGCCTCAACGGCAGCATCCGCATCGCCCTCTGCTCCAGGATATACCTTGATTCCCATAGCATCGAGCGCATTCCTTGCTCCCATGCCCATGCCGCCTGCGATAAGCATCTCAACACCTCTCTCCTTCAGGAATGGAGCGAGGGCGCTATGACCACCTGTCTCTGCAGATGATACAACCTCACTGGAGACAACTTTCCCGTTTTCAACAGTGTAGAGCTTGAAAGCCTCTGTTCTTCCGAAATGGCCGAATATCGTGCCATCAGCATTATTGTATGTTACAGCAATAACCATAATATTCTCCTATACTATGAATATAGCACCCCGGCTAATAAGGGAAAAGGTCTCTGTTGTCTTTTGCTGTTTTGCTGTATTGTTGAGCTGTTAACATCCTGGCAATCAGGAGTTCACAGCACTAAGGGAGAATTGCGGAATATGCAGGATTCAAAGAAAGAAATACTATCATGGGCATTGTATGACTGGGCAAACAGCTCATTCGCGACAACAGTTATGGCTGCATTCTTTCCGATATTCTTTTCCCAGTATTGGTCTTATGGAGCGCAGAGCACAACCAGCACGTTCTATCTGGGGCTTGGCAATTCGCTTGCCTCGGTGATTCTCGCTGTCATTGCTCCTGTCATCGGAGCAATCGCTGATAAAGGAAGCTACCGCAAGAAGCTTTTGATTCTCTTTGCGTTTCTGGGAGCCGCAATGACATTCTCCCTGGCATTTGTCCAGATGGGAATGTGGCCTGTAGCGATTCTCCTGTACATCTTTGCGAACATCGGATTCTCTGGTTCAACGACGCTCTATGACTCGCTTCTGCCATCGATAGCATCGGAGAAGAAGATTGATGCGGTCTCGTCCCTGGGCTACGCCCTTGGGTACATAGGCGGAGGGCTTCTTTTCCTCGTTAATGTGGTCATGTATCTCTTCCCTCAGGTGTTTGGACTGGCTGATGGGGTGGCTGCCGTCAAGACTTCCTACATAATGGTAGGTATATGGTGGGTCGTATTCACGCTTCCTCTTGCATTCTTTGTTGAGGAGCCGCAGGGGGAGAGAATAACGCTTGGGCGTGCGGTCCGGGAGGGTTTTTCTGATATAGCCAGTACGCTCTCAGCGCTTGGCAGTCTCAGGAATGCTGCGATGTTCCTTGTCGCATACTGGTGTTATATCGATGGCGTTGATACGATCATCAGAATGGCAACCGATTACGGCACATCGCTCGGATTCTCATCATCAAGCCTCATCGTGGCTCTTCTCATAACGCAGTTTGTTGCATTCCCATCAGCTATCCTTTATGGAATGTTCGGCAGGAAATGCGGGGTTAGGAAGGCTCTTCTTACTGCTATCGGGGCATATATCGTGATAGCGATCCTGGGATTCTTCATGACCAAGGAGATCCATTTCTATCTTCTCGCTGTCTGCATCGGGCTCTTCCAGGGCGGTATCCAGGCGCTTTCAAGATCCTATTTCTCACGCCTTATCCCTGAAGGTCATTCCTCCCAGTTCTATGGCTTCTTCAATATGCTTGGCAAGTTCGCTGCTATTGTCGGTCCTGTGCTTGTCGGCATCATGTCCGTCATAACGGGAGAGCAGAGGTATGGAATTCTTTCCCTGATAATCCTCTTTGTGCTGGGCTTCGTCCTCCTGAGGAAAGTCGATGACAGGAAGGCTAGGGAGGAAGCTGAAGCTTTTGCCTCTAAGCATAGATAATGAAAGCTTTCAGCCTAAAAGCCTGCATCTCCTCATGATTTGGTATAATCAATTTTAGTAGTTTCAATTTTAGTAAAATCAATTATACTAAATTTGGGAGGAACATATGTTCATAGGCCGAAAGGGTGAATTGGCATTCCTGAATGAAAGATATGAGGATAATAAAGCTGAATGCATAATACTGTATGGCAGGCGCCGGGTAGGAAAGACTGCTCTTATAAATGAATTCTGTAAAGATAAGCCTTCAATAATATTCAGTGCGGTAAAGGGAAATGCACAGGATAATCTTGCTGAATTATCCAGGGTGGTAATGGAGTATAAATATGGGTTGGATAATGATATCTCATTCTCATTCTCCGATCTCAGGTCTGCTCTTAATGCTGTATGCAGCCTCGCGGATGGAAAACGCTTTGTATTCTGCATCGATGAGCTTCCATACCTTGCTGAATCCATTCCTTCTGCTATGTCTGTACTTCAGCATTTCCTCGATTATGAAGCAAAGAATGCTGGGCTCTTTATAATACTCAGCGGTTCCTCGATCAGCTTCATGGAAGAAGGGGTGCTATCAGAGAAGAGTCCTGTATATGGCCGTCGGACAGGGCAGATAAAGCTTGTTCCCTTTGATTATCGTGAGACTGCTGAATGGTTTCCTTCCTATTCTTCAGAAGATAAGGCCCTGATTTATGGCATAACCGGGGGAGTTCCATATTATATGGAATGTTTCCTTGGGTGCTCGTCCATCAAGGATGCTACCGTGAAATCCATACTCAGCTCAAATGGGCTGTTATATGCAGAGCCATCCTTCCTTCTGCGAGAGGAGCTGAAGGATTCGCATCTATATGATTCGATCCTTACTGCGATAGCGGAAGGCAATACACGGCTTTCTGAGATAGCGTCAAAGGTCGGAATAGAGACAGGAGCCTGCAATGCATATATGAAAGCGCTGATGAATCTCGGGTTCATCAGAAAGGAGTGCCCTGTGGGTAGTTCCTCCTCAAGAAAGACGCTGTACCGTCTTGATGATTTCTTCCTGATGTTCTGGTATAGATTCGTTTACCGCTTTTCATCGGTCGTGGCGTCCCGTAAAGGAGCAGAGCTTTACGATAAGATAATAGTCCCTAGGCTATCTGAGTATATGGGATTCGTCTTTGAGCGGATGGCATATGATTATGTTCTGAAATATGCCGATGTGCCATTTCTGATAAAGGAAATAGGGCGCTGGTGGGGAGGAAATCCGAAGACAGGCAAAGAGGCAGAGATCGATATCGTCGCGTTATCAGCAGAGAATCCAGATGAAGGCATAATCGCTTCCTGCAAATACAGGAACAGGAAAATGGATCCTGAGGAGCTTGATCTGATGAAGGAATATGGCGATGCGATGTGTTTGATCCGAAAGAGATATTACTGGATGTTCTCTAAATCGGGATTCTCTGAAGAACTGAAGCCTGCTGATGATATAAGACTCATAACCCTAGATGAGATGTATAGGTGATTCTCATTTATGTCTGTTTTTGCATTCAGCTTTTGCTGTGTTTGGCGGCGTATTTGGAATTTCCTTGAATCCATGCTTACGGATTGCTAAAATCCATACTATGCTCAGAAAGCTTCTTAAAGTACTATCCGCTGTTATAGTCGCTTTGTCGCTTTTTCCGCTTGCGGCAGAGCCAGCGATTGCCGCAGAGGGGGCATATGCCGCTACAGCTGCGGCTTTTGCATCATATGTCTCGGCAGGCCGTCCTGCATTGCAGGGAGTAAGCTATTCAGGTGGGCTGGGAGTATTTCCTTCGATGATTTCGTTCTCCCGTTCTGACATCTCTACGTATCCGATGTCGTTCCAGTTCTTCTCATCGGGGTCGAAGGCTGAGGCATTATTCAGGCTTCTGATGCCTGAGCATATTCTGGAGCACGTCTTCTCATCGCAGATCAATGCGGAGGATCTGATTGTTGATGGCACTGTGCGCTTTACCTGGCTTTCGGAGAAGGATCCTGAGTATTTTGATGACAGGAGTGATCTGACAGGAGCTAGCGTATCCCTTGCTATCTCGCTGATTGTGACGGGAAATCTTGCAGGGGATGGTGTGATCCTTGAAGGTGATATTATTCTTACAGGCGGGGAAGGACGCACTGTTTCCATCGCCCCTGGAAGTACTATAATGATCGATGGTGTTGCGACAGAGGTTGATCCTCTTGTATTCACCATAGCGATGATCGGAGGAGAATATGGACAAATGCAGCGCATTTCTTGAGCGCCACATGCTCAATGCAGCGGAAATCGAAGATGATAAAGTACTGTCGTTCTTCATGAGCGAGATGGACAAAGGCCTGGATGGAAAGGACAGTTCCCTTCAGATGATTCCCACGTATATCGGAACCGATGCCCTGATTGAGGATGGCAAGAGCGTTATTGTCCTTGATGCGGGCGGAACGAATTTCCGTACATGCCTTGTGACATTCAGGCAGGGAAAGCCTGAGATTACCGATTTCAGGAAGGTCCCGATGCCAGGCTCTGATAGGGAAGTGAGCGCTGCGGAGTTCTTCTCTATTCTTGCGGATAATACGGAGCGTCTTATCGATAAGAGCGACAGGATTGGGTTCTGCTTCTCCTATGCAGCCTCAATAACCGAGGACCATGATGGTATTCCTCTCATATTTTCAAAGGAGATCAAGGCTCCGGAGGTGCTCGGGAAAAGACTTGGAAAGGAGCTTCTTGCGGAGCTTGGCAGGCGTGGCCACGATGTCTCACAGAAGAAGGTATCTATCGTTAATGATACCGTTGCAACACTCCTTGCAGCTAAGGCTGCTTATCCTGAGAATGCATCGTCATATATAGGATTCATTCTCGGAACGGGTACGAATACCGCATATGCTGAGGAGAATGGGAATATCGCAAAGATAGGAGGAAAGGGCAGTGAGCGCCAGATTGTGAATGTAGAGTCCGGCGGCTTTGCTTTCTCCCTTGGCGATATCGATAAGGAATTCATCGCATCGACGAAGGATCCTGGTTCATACTGGTTTGAGAAGATGATATCAGGAGCGTATCTTGGACTCTTCTCCGCGGCTGTCATAGAGAAGGCTATCGAGGAAGGAGTCCTCTCCGCATCTTTTTCCGAGCGCTATCATGGCATCGAGAAGCTCAATACGACCAGAATGAGCCACTACCTTGAGATGTGCCATAATATGGATTATGACCTCGTGAAGTGCGTAGACGGGCTTGAGGATGATGCCACTGCGCTTTACAGGATTCTCAAGGCGATAATCGAGAGGGCTGGAAAGCTCACGGCTATAAATCTCGCTGCTGCTGTTATACGCTCAGGCGGCGGCACAGAGCCCAGGTATCCTGCTGTAATCAATGCCGATGGCACAACGTTCTATAAGACGGAATTCCTTGAGTTCTATACAAGGCAGTATCTCGATCTTATCCTCGAGAAGAAGCACGGACGCTATTTCAGCATCGTCAGCTGCGATTCATCCCCGGTCCTCGGTGCTGCTATTGCAGGGCTTTCCGTCTGATGGCCATTCTCGCGATACACGATCTTTCCTGCTATTCAAAGTCCTCCCTCACTGTGGTGATTCCGGTGCTGGAGGCTTTGGGCATAGAGACGGCAGTCCTCCCCGTCTCCATACTCTCCACGCAGACCGATGGTTTTGATGATATAGCGGCTGTTGATAACACAGAGGGAATGGAGCATATCCTGTCGGCATACAATCGTCTTGGTATTTCATTCGATGGTGTCTATACAGGGTATCTTGGGGATAGCCGCCGCATCGATATCGCAATAAGGGCAATTGATTCATCATCGGGACCTGTTCTTGTAGATCCGGTGATGGGTGATGATGGGAAGCTCTATCCCTCTCTTTCCAATGATCTTCCACAGCAGATGATCCGCCTCGTCAAACGCGCTGATATCATAACGCCGAATCTGACGGAGGCCATGATGCTCACAGGTCTCGATGATGGAATACGGAAGCTCGGACAGAGGGATATCCATGATCTGATCGATGTACTTAGGTCATTCGGTCCGGAAAAGGGTGTCATCACATCGATTCCGCTTGTCTCCGGAGGGCTTGGCAATGCCGCATGGAAAGGGAAAGAGATCAGGCTTTTCAGCTATGAGGATCTTGGTGTCTCATTCCCCGGAGCTGGAGATCTCTTCGCTTCCGTCCTCTATGGGCTGACGCTCCGCGGCGATAGCTTCTTTGGCTCTGCGCTCCATGCTGAGGAGATTGCCTGCAGGGCGATAGAGGAAAGCCTGAAATCTGGCCGTGAGAGGCGGTTAGGCATCGAGCTCTATCCTGCTCTGAAAGAGATGTCGCGGAGGATGCTTTGAAGATTCTGGTCGTTGTATCCGACAGGGCTGAGCTTGCGGCTTTCGATGATAGATTCATAGGGGTTGTATCAGGTATCGGTCCTGTATTTGCAGCTGCCGCCTCTGCTGCGGCCATTGCCGAATACCATCCCGATGTCGTTGTATCAGCTGGCAGTGCCGGAAGCCTTGGCCCGCTTGAGATGGGAGACTGCGTCTCTTTCGGGTCTGTAGTCTATGCTGATATGGATCTCAGCGCATACCACCTCCTTCTCGGGACATCGCTTGCTCCGGACAGGAGGACATTCTCCAGCATACGCCTTGCATCATCGTCCGAGCATATCCTTGCTTCGTCCGCGGTCTTCGCTTCAGATAAGACCCGCTACCTGCCATTCCATGCCTCCGCTGCTGATATGGAGGCATATGGTGTTGCATATTCCGCATACCTTGCATCCATTCCGTGCATTGCAGTTAAGGCCATCACCGATATAGTTGGGGAAAAGCCTGCGCTTGGTGATTACCGTAAGAGGCTGAAAGAGATCAGGGGAGCATTGCCTGAGAAGGTCCTGGAAGCCGTTTCCTCTCTCTGATTCTTACAGAGCTGTGTATCTCCTCCTCAAGCATGTCGCTGATGAATCCGCGTATCTTTCCTTCCTCGATTGAGTATGCTTCCCTTGCGGCTTTCTGAAGCTGGCCGATGGAAGGCTCAGCGGTTGCATCAAGCTTTATCCTCTCTGTCAGTACAGGTGCCCATATCCTCGTATATTTCACGCCGGGAATCGCTTCAAGCATGCTATCTACGGTACAGAGCTGTGCATCATCGGCAATCTTCGTGTATTCCTTTGCCCATGCGGCAAGTCCGCCCTGTGCGCCTGAAAGCTGTGAGCTGTACTGCATCTTGCATGTTGAGAGACTCAGAATCCTGAACTCATCGGCATCGGGATAGAGCTTCCTCGCTTCCATGTAGCCCCAGAGCGCGGGGTTATTAGCCGCAAGACCTCCATCTGCGAGCGTATGCTCAGCTCCTGTATCCTTCTCCTTGATATGCGCAGAAGGGAAATACATTGGGGCTGCGGTTGTTGCCCTGAGCGCCTGTTTCATTAATAGGCCATGGCTCTCCCAGCTTCGGAGAAGATATATGCCGCCCATATCAAGCGAGTAGCTTACAGCTGCTGTCGGGATGAATGTATCGGATAGTTCCTTGTCTCCTATCATCCTGTCCAGAAATCCCTCGATTGCCTCTGCGCTGTATTTATCCTGAAAGAGCGGATAGAGAATGCTCTTTACGGTATTCCTCTGCGGGAATATCTCACTGCGGTGGCTTATGTAAAGATCTTCCAGCGTCATCGGATCGGTACCACGGTCAAGGACACCCATTTCCGTATATACCGTGCGTCTTCTTATGATTCCCCGCGTTTCCGCCTTCATGGCAGGAAAGGGCTTCCCTTCCTCTCTTGATAGTGCAGTATTCTCAGGATCTGCCGTAAGTGCGAATGCCAGGAGCGCTCCTGTGCTGGTACCTATCGCGAGGTCAAAGCAGGAGTACAGAGGGCGGTCTGTACCGCTCTCTCTGATGATCTGATTCATCATACCTAATATGTATCCCGGTATGATTCCCCGTATTCCTCCTCCATCAATGGAGAGGATATAGCGTATCTCCTTCTTTCTCTCGTCTCTGCGGAACAGTCCCATGTCTTGAAAGATAATCATTTCCAAGCAGAAGGTAAAAGGGTATAGTCTTCGTTATGGATGAGTATAAGTGCTGCAGACTATGTCCGAATGATTGCCGTATCGATCGATACAATGCTACAGGCGTATGCCGCCAGGGAAGCGATACAAGGATTGCATGGGCAGGCCTTCACCGTGGAGAGGAGCCTCCTGTATCAGGGGAGAAAGGTTCCGGAATGATATTCTTCACCGGCTGTCCGCTTCATTGCCAGTTCTGCCAGAATCGGCAGATATCAGGAAGCGATGGGGAGAACTATGGTATCACTGTTTCAGACTCCGATATGGCCAGCATAATGCTGTCGCTGGAGTCAATCGGGGCACATAGCCTGAATCTTGTCACCGGCACGCACTTCATTCCTTCCATAATCAATTCGCTTGAGATGGCGAGGAAGGAGGGCTTCTCGCTCCCTGTGGTCTGGAACAGCTCCGGATTCGAGAGCATCCATGGCCTTGAGCTTATTGATCCGTATATCGATCTCTATCTTCTTGACTGCAAGACGCTCTCCCATTCAACTGCAAAGGCATTCTGTCGTACTCCGCGTTATGCCGATGCGATAATACCTGTGATGGACTGGATAAAGAAGCGCCATCCGTATACGGACATCCCACACCTCAAGGGTACGCTCCTGCGCCATCTTGTCTTCCCAGGGGAGCTTGAGAGCACCTATGATTTCCTTAGGTACTTCGCAAAGCACTATAAGGATAGTTTCTTCCTTTCCCTCATGACTCAGTTCGTTCCGCCGCTTGGGGATGTCGATTTCCCGAAGCTCACGGAAGATGAGTATGATAGCCTCGTGTATCTGATGGAGGACCTGGGGATAGAGGATGGATTCATGCAGGATCAGAGCGATGATGATATCCTCTGGATACCTGACTTCAGGAAGGATATCCCATTCCCCGAGCCATTTTCCGACCCTGATCCTGTATTCCTGTCAATTAAGCACCGATGATAGTCCCTTCGAATGGCTTCCCTTCGAGTACTGCGATTGTGTTCTCTATATTGCGTCCATCTGCGCATATGACCTGAATGGAGCTTTCATCAGCAAGCTTGGATGCAATCGGATCGAATGGAGTGTTCTTTCCTGGAACCCATTCATCCCCGACAATTTTCCTGAATTCTTTCCATGAAATGGAATCAATCGGCTTTGCATCGGGATTCTTCCTCGGGTCATCCGTGTAGACCTTCTTTATGTTCGAGAGGTTTATGACACGCTGCGCTCCGAATCTCTTGGCAAGATAGACAGCATCGGTATCTGTTGAGAAACCGGGCTTCCATCCACCGGCGATGAGGACTCTGCCTGTAAACCTCAGATCTTCTGCAGTTGGGTCCGTAACAATATCATCGGGAGCGAGGGAAGAGAATGCTGCTTTGACGAGCGTTGCATTAAGGTGTGTTGTCCGTATTCCTATCCAGTCGAGCATGTCCGGATCTGCATCATCCAGCGATGCCCTGAGCGCTTCCTGATATATCCTTGCGGTTGCTCCGCCGCCTATTACGAATATAAGCTTATCGTCTTCATGGCGTGAGAGGTACTCTTTCATGCTATCCCTGAAGAGCAAGAGAAATCCTGAGTCGGGTCTGTCCGGTACTATTATCGAACCACCAGCCGATATTACTGTTATTGCCATTGCTTCCTCCGGAAATATTTTAGCATGCCATTGGCAGAAAAGCCTACCTAGCGCGTATAGATATAAAGGAGGATGAAGATGAATCATCTCAATAACTCACTGCTGGAAGGTATTCTTGTAGCAGATCCGAAACGGATTGATCTCTCGGATGCGCCCGAGGGATGCCGCCTCGTCAAGTTCGATATGGCCTCTGACCGCTACTATGTGGACAGGGGAGGGAAGAAGGCTGTGGAGACATTGTTCATTGCCGTGCAGTGCTGGGGAAGTCTCGGCGACAGATGCATCGAGAAGATGAGCAAGGGCATGACTGCGAGAGTCGTAGGTCGTCTCAGACTCTGCAGATGGCAGTCCTCCGATGGAGGGAGCCGTAAATCCATCGAGCTTGTTGCAGACCATGTGGAGTTCAGACGGCCAAGATCCAAAGGGCGTCCTGATCCCGCTCTGGAGATTCTCGAGAACGCAGAGGACGAACGGGAACGTATGGGAGAACCAGAGGTTCTATATACGTTCTGAAAGCAAGGCGGGAGGTTGTCCTCCTGCCTTGGAAGATTCCTGTGGCCTAAGTGCGATGTACGCAATATAATAATCCTGCCAGGCAGAGTTGCTGTCTGGGAATAACATGCCAGAAAAGAAACATTTTACCGAGGAGCAGATAAAAGAGCTCCGGAACAGGCCAATTGATCTTAGTGATATTCCGGAGATTGAGGATTTCTCCGGATTCTACCTGAGGAATAGAAAACAGCCGGAACAGAAGGATGATTCTTCTGTCCCAGACAAGCAGTAATCCAATTCAGGGATGTTGCTGATGCTTCCATATCCTTTATCGGATATAATAAAGATATTAATATACCGAATTAAGAATATATTTATTCTTCATAAGGTATGAACTGATTAGGCTCTCCAAATGTCGATTTCCTTGCGGCTGTGATGAAGAAATCATCGGCTGAGTTGCTGTCGATTCCTCCAGGGTACCTTGCTATGACACGGCTTGAAGTCACATCGAGAGAGGAGATTGGTTCGCTTGTCCATTCTCCCTCCTTTATAAGCATGAATGCCGCTTCCTCTGTTTTCGTATTGCCGTATCCATTGCAGAGCTCGGAAGTGCCTGTCGTGTAGATTATCCCATCGAGGATCTCCCCCTCGGGAGAGGTATATACAGCTATTGCGCCATTTGTCCCTGAAAGCGTCGTATCGCTTCCTGCAGAGAAGCTGTATGTGAAGTTCTCGTCCCGCTTCTCGACAGCATTTCCTGATATATCCGTATCCCAGTATAAGAGGATTATATCCCCGCTTATGACGTCCAGCTCAGGAAGTATCCATTCATGGTCATAGTGCTCCCTGCTTCCATCCTTGACTGTAATGCCAGCAGTGTTCCCTTCCTCGAGGATCAGTAGCTCAATCCTATCAGGGGATGCAGCCGTTCCCTTGATCGATACCTCATTTATGAGTGTGAGAGGGATATCATCATTGGGCCCTGTGAGAGCGAACGATGCCCTCGATGTGTTCCCCGCAAGATCCTCTGCCGTCACAGACAGTACAGCGCTTTCCCCGCGCTTGAGCGGTTCGGGGAAGGTTATCATGAATATCGAGCCCTCGATCAGCTTCCCGAACTTCTTACCGTTAAGTTCCATGTCCATAAGAGCAACGCTCTCATCGTAGACCAGCCTGAATTCTTTCGATGAGACAAGATTGTAGCTGATTACCTTCGGCGGTATCCTGTCCCTGCCCTGGAATGAGTCATAGATCCTTCCTCCGCGTCCGGGGCAGGAGGAAAGGATAAGGACTGTGATGAATACAAGATATAAAGCTTTCATATAATATATACGCCTTGGATGGCCTTCACTGACGACAATCTCCCGCGATTCTGATAATCTTCTATCCATGGCAAAACTCTGGCAGAAGAATTACACGCTTGACTCCATGATGGAGCATTTCACAGTCCGCAATGATTATATATATGACGAGGAGCTCGTCGTATCCGATGCTATAGGCTCGGCTGCCCATGCGAAAGGGCTTAATAAGATAGGGATCCTTTCCGATGAGGAGTGCAGGAAGCTGCTTGCAGGGCTTGACCGCATCGTCCAGCTGAGACAGTCGGATTCCTTTCCGATAACAGTCTCCGATGAGGACTGCCATACGGCTATAGAAGGATTCCTTACTAATGAACTAGGGGATACAGGCAAGAAAATCCATACAGGAAGGAGCAGGAATGATCAGGTTCAGACTGCTCTCCGAATCTATATGCGTGAGGCTGCACTGAAGCTTTCCTCTGCATCGCTGGGTTTATCAGCATCCCTTATTAAGCTCGCGGAGCAGAACAAGGATGTTCCGATGCCTGGACGTACGCATATGCAGATAGCGATGCCTTCCTCTGTTGCGCTCTGGGCCCTGTCATTCGCAGAGGAGATCCTTGAGGAGACAGGAATGCTCCTCTCCCTGTACGATGTCATTGACCAGTCACCGCTTGGATCTGCCGCTTCATATGGTGTCACACTGCCGCTTGATAGGGAGTATACAGCCTCGCTCATGGGCTTCAGGAAGGTGCAGAACAATGTCCTCTATGCGAACAACTCGAGGGGTAAGTTCGAGGCCTTCTTCCTGGATCATGCGGAGTACATTGCGCTCACGATATCGAAGCTGGCACAGGATCTGATGCTCTTCACGCTGCCTGAGTTCGGGTATTTCTCCCTTCCGCGCGAGCTCTGCACAGGCTCTTCGATAATGCCTCAGAAGAAGAATCCCGATGGTCTTGAGCTGGCAAGGTCCCGCACATCGCTGATCGGTTCATGCTCAATGCGCGTCAAATCGATCATCCGTGCTCTGCCTTCCGGATACAACAGGGATTTCCAGGACACGAAGGAGCCGTTCATAGAGGGCTTCCGCTCGGCTCTTGAGCTTGTCATGATAACAGATGAGATGATACAGGGGCTGGAGGTCCATCCAGATAACCTCATAGCAGCCTGCACTCCTGAGCTCTATGCTACAGACAGGGTCATGGAGAAGGTTCTTTCCGGAGGCAATTTCCGCGACAGCTATAAGGATGTGGGCCTCAATCTCGATAAGGTCCAGGGCGAGGATCCTGTGGCGTCGCTTGGAAAGAGGACATCAGTGGGGACTGCCGGCAATCTCATGATAGAGAAGGATGAGGCATGGCTTGCTGAGCTTAGCGAAAGAGTGGAAGGGGAGATGGGAAGGCTTTCATCCATCTATTCCTCCCTTATCCCATCGGTTCAGGAAGCGGTTCTCTGATCCTTCTCCAGCGCTCTTCTCTTGAGGATTATGGCTGCGGTATGGAGTATCAGGAAGAAGAGTGCGAACAATGGGAAGACATCCATTGATATCCTTCTTCCGATAAGTCCGAATACAGGGGGCATGAACATCGAGCCGACATATGCGGAGGCCATCTCAAGCCCCATGATTTCCGATGATCTTTCAACGCCGAAGTATTCCGGAGTCTGGTGTATCATCGACGGATATATCGGGCCGAATCCGAATCCGAGCAGGAAGAGTGCCGCTACGGAGAGCTTTCCTGGAATGAATGCAATCAGGAGGATTGCTATGAGTGATGCTGTCTCGCCGATTGCAAGCATCTTCCTGTCTCCAAGCCTGTCGCTGATGAAGCCTGAGAACAGCCTGCCTGCTGTCATTCCCCAGAAGAGCACTCCTGCCGATACAGCTGCAAGGCCCTCTGAGAAGCCTCTGGCCTCTACAAGGAATGTTGCCGACCATATCATGGCGGTATTCTCCATCGAGCAGTATGCGAAGAAGGCAAGGATTGCGGGAATTACTGCGCCTTTGCAGAATCTTCTGTACTCCGGTACCGGAGCAGTTGTATCGCCTTTTTCCGCATTCTCTGCTTTCTTCCACAGAGGTAGCGAGGCAAAGAGCATTATGCAGATGGTGAACTGCACTGTACTCAGTATCCTGTAACCTTCCTGCCAGCCGAGGCCTATGGAGATAAGGTAGGAGAGGAGGAATGGGCCGACCGTTGTTCCTATTCCCCATGATGCATGGAGGAAGCTCATTGCTCTCGCCTTGAAATGTATTGCGACGTAATTGTTCAGACCAGCATCGACTGCGCCTGCACCGAGGCCAAGGATTACCGCAAGGGCAATAATCATAGGGAATGAGGATGCGAATGAGAACCCCATGAGAGCTAGGGCTGTCATCGCTACGGAGACTGCGGTTACTATTCCTGTCGGGATGCGTCTTGCAAGCCTTGAATACATTATGGAGCTTACTACGGTTCCTCCGCAGACTGTCATGCTTATGAACCCTGCGTATGAGATTGGTACATTAAGATCTGCATACATCATCGGCCATGCTGCCCCGAGCATTGAATCTGGCAGACCGAGCGAGATGAATGCTATGTATATGATTGCAGCCAGAAGTAGTGAGAACATGGAAGACATAATGCACTTAAAATACATAATCATCAACATAGGTGGCGTTAAGAAGCTGTGATATACTCTTGCCGTGAGGTGCCATATGAAGAAGAGAATACTCATTGCAGCAATCATGGTTCTGACTGCATCCGCGGTTTATTCTACGCCGTTTTTCCAGGTGGGCCCGATGGTGCTTTACAGGCACAGTGCCCTGGACCTCGCGGATACGGAGAAGCTTACTGATATCAACAGCTATGGATTCGGAGCCGATGCGAGGCTGAATCTGTTCAACTGGGTATCTATAGATATCCCGGCAACATACTCCTATGGCGGTGGAGTCCATACCGTGGGCACCAATCCCTCATTGAATCTGAATATACCTGCGGCAAGCTTTCTTGATATAGCAATCGGCCTTGCCCTCGATCTCGATTTCCAGTTCGATCAGGGGACGAATGCATGGTATGTGAACGGAAGGCCTGTTGATGAGTTCAGCAATGCCTTTATGGGAGCAACGATGGCCTATAGACTGGCTCTTACCCTGAATTTCGGCATAATAAGCGTCAGTGCGGCAGCCGCAGTACCAATGGAGGGCTGCTTCCAGAACTTCAATGCCATCCCGTCATGGACGGATTCCAGGGTGTCTGTTGCTCTTCTCTTCAATTTCCTTTAGATCGAATCCGAGGAACCGGAGGGCGTTCTCCCCTCCGATTCTCATGATCTCATCATCGGTGAATGGTGATTTCTCGAATATCGACCAGTACTTCGTATATGACTCGACCTTCAGGAGGTTGACGGAGAAATCCGAGCCGAAGAGTATCCTCGAAAGAAGCTTCTCACGAGCCTCCCTGCTCTCGCCATCGATGAAGTTCATGAGCTCAATGTAGAATTCATCGGTACAACCCGAGAAGGAGAGATCCGCATAGACATTGCTGAATTCGCTTATGAGCTTCACCAGCGATGCAAACCAGGGGCTGTCAGGCTGCTTTTTGAGCCTCATCGCCATGCTTGCGATGTTGTTGCGCTCGGAGAATGCATACTGCTTGCCGAAATGGGCGAAGTCGATGATGAGGGAAGGGTAGTTCTCCAGCACCGTTCTCCATGCTGCCGGATCTGTATTCCTCCATGCTTCCTCTGCGGAGACGCCTCTGAATCCCTGGTCATCGCAGTGGGTGATTATCGGTACACGGTTCTTCTCGCAGAATGAATAGAGGTATCTGTGCTTCTCAAGCGTTTCCTTGTCATCCGGCCATGGCCTGAAGCCAAGTGGCGGATATATCTTGATACCATAGAATGGCTTTGAAGGAATGGTATGGGGCTTATGCATCCTGTGGGAGGTGTTTATGTATTTATCGAGGAAGTCCTCCAGAAAGCGCATCGAATGGAGCCTTGGATCTATCCCCGCGAATGGATAGAACTCAAAGAGCCCGTCAGGATTCTTCCTGTAATAAGCATTCATCCCCTCAACTGTATCATGGAGATACGGCGTGATCTTATCCTCAGCGGGGAAGGAGTAGTATAGCTTGTCGAGCTCCTTCTGATCCTGGGAGAAGTCCATCACGAGGGGAATCATTATCATCTTATCGAACTCCATTCCCCTGATATGAAGCTTCCCGTCATGTATGTATGGCTCAATCGGAGCGTAGCTGTCCTTCTCCTTTGAAGTGAATACGCCTCTCAGGTCATCCTCCATCATCGTGAACGTATCCCCGATGGGCCTGTCAAAGGCCATGAGCGTGTTCGTGAGTGTTCTGAGGAAGGTATCACCCTTGAGCTTGTCTGCAGTGAGAATGTAGTTCTCTGTCATGTTGGCGGTGATCAGTCCGCCGGCTGAATCATAGAAAGAGTTGAAGAATGAGGCGAAATTGGGCTGCTCAAGCGTCATCACATGGAAGTGGCAATCAGAGAAATAGCGCATATCGTATTGTATTCCAGCCTATTAGGATTTGGGAAGCCTATATGCTAGAATACCTCTATGGGAAGCATCGCGCTGCTGTTCTTCGTTTCCATTGCGATAATCCACCTCTATGCAAGGTGGGCAGATAAGCTTGCCGCTGCGGCTATCACAAAGCCATTTCTTATGCCGCTGCTTTACTATGCAGTGCTTTCCCTGCATCCCGTTCCCCGCATGCAGCTGATTGCTATGGCTGCCGCATTCTATACGCTTGGCGATATCTGCTTGATATTCAAGAGATACCGCAGGGTATTCCTTGCTGGGATATTCTCCTTCATGGCAGGGCATATCTTCTACATATCATATTTCGCGGGTTGTTCATTCTCCGTTCCATTCATGGTTATATCGGCAGCAGTCTTCGCTCTTCCTTTTGCTGTCTATATATGGAAGATCAGGAGAAGCGGTGCGGATGATTTCTGGGGATTCGTCCTCTATGGTTCGATGATATATATCTTCGGGACAGGAATAGGGGCCTCATTCTCCGTTTCAGCCCCTCTTGCATCTCTTCTCTCTATCATTGGAGTCATTCTTTTCGGCTATTCGGACTCCCGCATCGCATACAACAGGGCCCATCATGCCGATACTTCGGATTTCATCATCATGTGGACGTATATAGCGGCGAATATCGCGTTGGTATCCGCCGCTGTCATGAGATGATCAGATTCCCATTTTCGCTTTCATCTTCGACCATGAGTCCTTGAGAGTGACTGTGCGGTTGAAGACAAGATGCTCAGGGGAGCTGTCATGGCTGTCTGCCATATAGTATCCGTTGCGGATGAACTGGAGATAGTCGCCAGGCTTTGCGCTCTCTCCTTCCTTCTCGATCCTTGCGTTCTTTATTACCACAAGCGAGTCAGGATTGAGATCATCGAGGTAATTGCCTGTCGCTGCTCCCGGATTCTCTGCCTTGAAGAGCTTGTCATACTGCCTTACCTCGCATGGGACCGATTCCGTAGCTGATACCCAGTGGCTTGTTCCCTTGACCTTCCTTCCATCGGCTGTCGTACCGCCTCTGGACTCAGGATCATATGTGCAGTGCACCGCGGTTATATTTCCGTTCTCATCCTTATCTACGGATACTGCTGTCACATAGTATGCATGCTTGAGCCTGATCTCATTTCCCGGATAGAGCCTGTGATAGCCCTTCACAGGGACCTCCATGAAGTCCTCTCTCTCGATGTAGAGCTCCTTTGTGAATGCAATCTTGTGCGTTCCGGAATTCTCATCCTCAGGGTTGTTCTCCGCATCGAAGTACTCGACCTTATCCTCAGGATAGTTGTCAATGATGATTTTAAGCGGATCGAGGACAGCCATCAGTCTCTTTGCTCTCTTATTAAGATCTTCCCTGACGCAGAATTCCATGAGCGAATAATCGACGACGGATTCGACCTTCGCGACACCTACGCGCTGCACGAAGTCCTTCATAGCCTCAGGTGAGTATCCTCTTCTCCTGATACCTGCTATTGTGGGCATTCTCGGGTCATCCCAGCCATCGACGAGATGGTTGTTCACAAGGTAGAGGAGCTTTCTCTTGCTCATCAGGAGGTAGTTGATATTCAGCCTCGCGAACTCATACTGATGCGGCGCATGCTCGATTCCATCAATCGATGTTGCCCAGTCATATGCCGGTCTGTGATCCTCGAACTCAAGCGTACAGATTGAGTGGGTGATTCCCTCGATAGCATCGGAGATGGGGTGGGTGAAGTCATACATCGGATATATGCACCACTTCTTTCCCGTCCTTGGATGCTCTGCGTACTTGATTCTATATAGAGCCGGATCGCGGAGATTGATGTTCGGGCTTGCCATATTGATCTTCGCGCGGAGCGTGTACTTTCCCTCAGGGAATTCCCCGTTCTTCATTCTCATGAAGAGGTCGAGGTTCTCCTCGATGGATCTGTCACGGTCAGGGGAGTTCTTCCCAGGCTCTGTGAGCGTTCCTCTGTATTCCTTCATCTCCTCAGGAGTGAGGGAATCAACATATGCCTTTCCCTCCTTAATGAGATTCACAGCGATGTCAAAAAGCTGATCATAGTAGTCTGAAGCATAGAACTCATACTTGCCCCAGTCGAAGCCAAGCCAATGGATATCGCTCTTGATTGAATCGATATACTCCTGATCCTCTTTCTCAGGATTGGTGTCATCAAGCCTGAGATGGCATCTTCCGCCGTACTTGGCAGCGATCCCGAAGTTGATGCATATCGATTTGATATGTCCGATGTGGAGGTATCCATTGGGCTCTGGAGGAAACCGTGTAACGACCGTGTTGTCCGGTACACGTCCTTCCCGGAGATCTTCCTCTACGATCTTCTCAATGAAATTGAGAGGTCTTTCTTCTTTGTTTTCCATAATATTTCCTTCCGTCCCTTCCAAAGGGGATTTAAGATACAGGAACTATATCACTCGAATCGATTCTAGAAAACCTCAATATATACCGATCCGGGGCCTTCTGCTGCTATTCCGAATGATGCCGAGGATGAGAATGCTTCCTTATTGAGCTCTAGTATGGTTCTGTCCCCATCCCTGAAAGCCAGCTTTGTCCCGTTTTTCTCCATTGCGAGATGGTTTCCGATGCTGCATGGGATGACAGCTTCGATTCCGGAGAATGATAGCTTTATGCTTTCGCTTCTGAACAGCACAAAGTCTGATGGCGTATGGAGAAGCATGAAGGCGCTCTCTGCATTGCCTTTCTTCGTAAGATCTATCGTACCTTCCTCTCCGAGAGTGAAGAATACCGAATTGCTGCTTTCAGCATCAAACTCGAATGAGTGCAGGGTAGTCCTGAGCTTTCCAGGCCTTCCTATCCATACCGCTTTCTTCGTATTCATGGATTCATTATAGACAATCTGCTATGCTCAATCCATGCAGGCTGTAATCGGAGAGATTTTCTCATCATATCGGAAGACGGATAATGGGTTGTACACCCACTCATTCACAGGCACAGGCATGGATTTCCCTGATCTGTTTCTCATTACTGCGCTCTCAGATGATGCTGCTGGACGCGCGATGAAGGAAATGCTCGGATCGTGCGGAAGAAAGATGGAGATAATCCCATCCATGCTCCACTCTGCATTCATCGCAGGCGATGATGTCCTCCTGAATCTCAGCGCCCCCTCTGGGATAAGGACGGAGGACCTTGTCGATGTGCTCTCACGCCACCCGGAGATTGATGGAGCAGTGCTCTCCGCTCCGCTTCTCTCTGTGAATCCCTCTGCCGATGCAATAGCCGACGCTGTCTCATTCGCTCCGGGTATAAAGCGGATTGCGATCTATACAGGTGCCGAAAGATATGGTGGGGCGATATATGAGAGGGTGGTCAGAATGCTTGGTGATGCAGGACGGCCTGTTCTCGTATCAGATAGCAGGGATGAGATACTTGCATTTATATCCCGAGTTTCTTAAGGGCCTTGTCGATACCATCATCGTTGTTTGATGCTGTTATCATGTTGGCAGCGCGTTTGGCTCCTTCCGAGCCGTTTGCCATGCATACTCCCATGCCTGCAGTCCTCAGCATCCCTATGTCATTGTCCCAGTCCCCGAAGGCAATCATCTCCGAAAGCGGGATTGAAAGAAGCTCCGATACGGCTTCAAGGGCAGTGCCTTTGTCGATGTTTTTCGGGATTATTTCGATATTGTTAGGGTAGGAGCTGAATACCTCAGCCTCATTTCCAAGAATATTGATAAGTTCATCGCGCAGCTTTCTGATTTTCGCTGTATCGTTATCCTTCGCAAGCAGCTTGCATGGAACGCTGCCAGCTGCTCTCGCAACTTCATCGTAATCGGATAGATCCATCGCAATCCCTGGTTCTCCGAGTATCCTGTCCTGCTCCTCAAGCCAGAAATCATCGGCCATGATTGCATAGCTGTCTGGCGTGAAAGCAATCAGCGCGGACGCCTTTCCCTTCAGGAACTCTATCGCTTTTATGAATGCCTCTCTCGATAGCCTCACATCCCTGATGAGCTTCCCGTTATGCTCAATCAGCGCACCATTGAATGCTATCTTCATCATCTTCAGCCCTGTCATCCTCTCAATCGCATCCAATGATTTCATATAGCGGCCGGAGCAGAGGGCTGTCAGAAGACCTTTCTCTGTTGCCCTTGCAAGCGCTGAAATGGTATCTTTTCCGATTGTGAGGTCATCATGAAGAAGCGTTCCGTCGATATCCGTGAGAATGATGGAGTACATACCAGGATTCTAGCAAAGCTCGGCCTAATCGTGAATATGCTAGTTCTGGTCTTTCTTCTTGCCTCATGCTCCCAGCGCTTTGTATCTGATTCGCGGATTGCGCTCGGAACTGCTGTGTATATCAGGGTTGCAGGGGATGAGGATGTCCTTTCCGGTGCATTCGACGTCATCTATGATGCAGATAGAGCGATATCACGGTTCACAGAGGGATCATGGATCTGGGAAATCAATGAGAATGCGGGCATACAGCCCGTTGCCGTTCCCGATGATATCTACACATTGATAAAGCGTTCATTCGATATGGCATATGCAACCAATGGTGTCTTCAATCCGATGATCGGACCGCTGTCATCGCTCTGGGGAATGGGTACAGAGGATGCAAGGGTTCCCGATGATGAGGAGATAATGGCAGTGCTTCTCCTCCTTGATTACCGCAAGGCCGTCCTCGATGATAATGCCCGTACTGTCTACCTTCCAGAGAAGGGAATGTCGCTGGACCTAGGGGCTGTGGGAAAGGGCTGGGCCTCCGATCTTGTGCGCGATTACCTCTCCTCAGAAGGTGTTGAGAATGCCCTTATAAACCTGGGTGGGAATATCGTTGTGATGGGGGATAACAATGGAAAGCCCTGGAAGATAGGCATACAGAGACCTGGGGCAGAATCAGGCTCGTACTTCATGCTCATTGAGGCAGAGGACACTGCAATCGTTACAAGCGGGGGGTATCAGCGGTATATAGAGGAAGATGGGGTGATTTACCATCATATCCTCTCATCCGAGACAGGCTACCCTGCGGAGACAGACATCATCTCAGCGACGGTCATCTCCCCTGACGGGACGCTTGCCGATATGCTCTCAACCACCATCTTCGCCTCTGGCAGCGATTCTGTCTACGACCTTGCCAGAGCTTATGGCATCCGTGCCGTTGTCCTTACTGATGATCTCTCAGTCATCGATACGGATAGCGCGGAAGGCGAGGTAGCAGTCCTGGAGGAATGAATCTATCGGCTCAAAGTCCGAACCGTCGGAGTAGAATCCCGATACAATGAATCCGTTATCTGTAAGCCCTCCGATAATCCTTTCAAGTGTATGGGAATATTCGATTGTATCATTATTCTTCAGACGTTTCTTCAGCTCCTTTTTCGACAAGCTTATCGGGTCGGAGAAGGGGAGAGTATACTTCACTTTCATCTTGCCTTCTGCAAGCTTCTCATCGTCGAAGATATACAAGGCAGGGTTTGCGATGCCGAATATGAAAGCGCCGTCAGGTCTGAGTATCCTCGCCACCTCCCTATATACCTTTGCAATATCCTCAACGAAATTCATCGATACAGGGCAGATAACCCCATCGAATGAGCGCTCGGGGAACGCAGAGAGATCATTCATATCCATGATATGCGTCTTCGCATTGAGTCCATACATTCTCAGAGCTTCGTTGTCACGGTCAATCATGACCTTGCTTATATCTGCAGATTCTGTGATGCAGCCAAAAGCCGCAAGCGTAGGTGTCTGCTGGCCGCCGCCTCCGCCAAGAGACAGCACATGACCGCCTCTGAGAGGCAGAAGCCATTTTTCCGGAACAAGCTTGTTCACGGTTATGCAGATCTCAGGATGGCCTGCCTTGGCCTTCTCTATCTTCTCCTTCCCGACAATCCGTGCCCAGCCGCTCCCATGCTCTGCTTCCCAGTCCCATGCCCTGCTGTTCGCTTTCGTATATTTCATGCTCTGATGATAGCACAGCGGAATTTGTTCATCCGATAAATTTTTATTGACAGCACGGCATTCTCGTGGTTATATGAGAGGTAAGAAGGATATGAGAAACGTTTGCATGTCTTTCTTTCTCTTTTTTGGAGATATATGCAAACGTTTGCATATCGTAAGGAGGTTCTGATGTCCCGTTTTGTGACGCTGAAGGATGTAGCAGAGAAGGCCGGTACAACGGTCGGTACTGTCAGCTATGTTCTCAACAATAAGAAAGGGCGTTACATAAGCGATGAACTGAGGCAGAGAGTGCTGCTGGCGGCATCAGAGCTCAACTACATAAAGTGCAACGGAGCATCTTCCCTCAAGGGAATGGACAGGAAGCTTATCGGCATACTCATCCCGCAGTTCGAGAACCAGTTCTTTACGAGAATATGTCTTGCTGCGGAGGAGGTCTTCGTACAGCATGGCTACGATCTGATCATCTGCGATACATTCGATGAACCTGAGCGCGAGAAGGCGATTATCCACAGGCTTCTTTCCCAGAGAGTGGATGGGATAATCATCACACCGACTGTAGATGGAGCTGAGAATACCCGGATTGCCCGCGATGTCGGCATGAATATGGTTGTTGTCGACAGACCTCTTGAAGGGCTTGAGGGCTATCATTGGGTGACTACCAATAACTATGGATGCGGATTTGAGGGCGGACGATACCTCAGGGGCTGCGGACATAGGAAGATCATCTACATCGGCTGGAAGTCCGGTATTGCCGATCTTGAGTCAAGAGAGACCGGGCTTCGCGATGCTTCTGCGCCCGATGCCGAAATCTACTCATATTATGCAGAATTCTCTCCTGAATCAGGATTCGCTGAAACGGAGAAGGCTCTTGATGATCACCCCGATGCCACAGCGGTCTTCTATGGCTTCAATATTCAGGCAAAGGGCGGTGTGAATGTCTTCAGAAAACGGGGGCTGAGGATTGGCGAGGATATCTCGGTGATGCTTATCGGCTCTCCGGAGTGGGCCTATACCGGCAGCAATGATTTCTCCCGTCTCGATATGGAGGAGCTTGAGCTTGGAAGGAAAGCAGCAAGTCTCCTTCTCGATCTGATAAAGAAGGGCTCTGCAGAGCCAAATAGGGTAATCCAAGACTGTGTCCTTATCGAAGGATCCTCAGTCAGGAAAATATGAAGGAGGAAGGATAATGAAGAAAGCATTATCGATTCTGCTTGTTCTCGTTGTTGTCTCTTCTGTTGTATTCGCTCAGGGGCAGCAGGAAGCATATCCGAACAAGAACATCAACATGACTGTTCCATACGGAGCCGGCGGAACGACCGATCTTACAGCAAGAGCGCTTGCTAATGCTATGGGCAAGGATCTTGGAGTAACGATCAATATCGTCAACACAGCCGGTGCTGGTGGCAGCGCAGGTACCCTGAATGTCCAGAATGCCAAGGTCGATGGCTATTCGCTCCTTGCAAACGGTATGCTCGCGTTTGTTACTATGCCTATCAATGGTTATACAGATAAGACGTTCCGTGATTGGGATGCATGGATTGCAACATATGCTCCAAATGTAATTGTTGTTCCAAAGGATTCCCCATACAATACAATCACAGATCTTATTGAAGCGATGAGGGCAAATCCGGGACAGATCACAGCAGGAACAGCTGGAATTGGTTCTGGCGGACACTTCGGCGCTGAGATCATCAAGCAGGTTGCTGGCGTTGACTACAAGCACATCACATACGCAGGCGGCGGCCCGGCATTCACCGCAACGCTTTCCGGTGAGGTTGATTTCTGCCCGCAGCTTCTTGCTGAGTATAAGGATGCTATCATCTCTGGCGATGTAAAGGCTCTCTGCACACTCTCTGATGAGCCTATCACAATCGCAGAGGGAATCACGATTCCATCGATAAAGGAGTTCTATCCTGAGGTTGCACCGCTGCTTCCGATGGGAGAGGTTACAGGTATCCTCATCCCGAAGGGACTTGATGAGGCTGCTCTCCAGAAGCTTGATCATGCTTTCGAAGTCGCTATCCAGGATCAGGCATTCCTTGACTTCTGTGATTCCAGAAGCTTCGAGGTCACACCTGTCGGCAGAGCTGACAGCCAGGCTTATCTCGAGGAATTCGCATCAAAGGTCTGCTACATTCTCTATGATGCAGGCGCTGCACCTATCGATCCGGCAGAATTCGGCATCGAAAGACTGTAATCATTAATCCGGGGTCCTCCTTCCGGGGGACTCCATAAACAAGGTCAGGTATATGGAAAGCAAGACAAAAGAGATGGTATTCTCATTTGCGCTGGTAATTACGGGCATATATGTTGCAATAGAGGGTTTCAGGATCTACCTGAGAGCTGCCAGCGCACCGTATTTCATAACTACATTCTCAATCTCTCCGGGGTTCATTCCGTTCATAATCGGAATCGCATTGATCATCTTCAGTACGCTGTTCCTCTTCCAGTGCCTCAAAGAAGAAGGCAAGGGCAGGGCAGAGGTTCTTAAGATGCGCTGGAGCGAGTTCGCTTCGTGGGTTAAGGCGAATTCGAAGAATATGGATATCGCATTCACGATCGGTGCTGTGATCATCATGGGCATCTATACATATGTCCTTATGGAGCTTCTCCCGTTCTGGGCAGCTTCCATGATTTTCCTTATCGCGCTGTTCTGCTACCTCCGCGCCGATAAGTGGTGGAAGAATCTCATCGTTGCAGTAGTTGGGGTAATAGCAATCGTAATCGTCTTCCAGTACTGCTTCAACGCCGCACTGCCATGATAAGGAGGATTGGATAAATGGCTTTGGAATATATAGGCATTGCCTTTATGACGGCTCTGCAGCCGTTCAATATACTTGTTATGTTCCTATCCACGCTGGTAGGACTTGTAATGGGTGTTCTTCCGGGACTTTCAGCGACGATGGCTATCGCGCTGCTGACTGGATTAACATATAACTTCCCTACACAGACAGCTATTCTGTCCCTCCTTTCGATCTATGTCGGATCGATTTCCGGAGGATGCCAGTCTGCTATCCTCCTGAACATCCCGGGAACACCAGCTTCGGCAGCTACTGCCCTTGATGGACATCCGATGGCTGTGCAGGGGAAGGGTGGCCTTGCGATCTTCCTTGCAACGACTGTAAGCTGCATCGGTACACTTCTCAGCGTCGTATTCGTTCTTACGCTTACACCTCTTCTCACATCGCTTGCGCTGAAGTTCACAAGCTGGGAGTTCTTCCTCCTTTCGATCTTCGGAATCCTCATCTGCGGTACGATCACTGCCCAGGCAGAGCCTATCAAGGGCTGGATAAGCGGCATACTTGGTCTTATCGTGGCTATGGTCGGACTCGATACTGTCGATACGATCCCGCGCTTCAGCTACGGTAATGTCAACCTCATGTCAGGCATACAGCTCATCCCTGTAATGATCGGACTCTTTGGTTTCCCAGAGATTGTGAGAGTCTTCAAGAGACAGGCTGATGAGGAGGTCACCAAGGCATCGAAGTTTGAAGTTAAAACAGGATTCAAGCTTATCGGGCAGAGGATCTTCACAGTAATTAGAAGCGCTTTCATCGGAGTAGGCGTAGGTATCATCCCCGGCGTAGGCGAGGATACTGCAGGCTGGCTCTCATACTGGGCAACAAGAAGCCTTGCTCCTAAGGAAGAGAAGGATACATTCGGAAAGGGTAATCCTCATGGCGTCATTGCTGTAGAGACTGGAAACAATGCATGTATCGGAGGTGCAATCATACCTGTTCTCTCCCTGGCTGTCCCTGGATCCGCACCTGCGGCCGTTCTTCTCGCTGCGTTCCTGATGCACGGCTACCGCCCTGGTCCGCTTCTCATGACAGAGTCTCCGGAGTTCCTCTACAACGTCTGTGTATATCTTGCGCTTGCATCAATTACGATGTGGGTTATCGCGCTCATTCTCTCGAAGGCAACAGTACGCATACTCGGAGTCAACAAGAAGTATCTCATGCCGATTGTCTATGTGCTCTGCGTGATTGGCTCGTATCTCATCAACTACAATCTGTTTGATGTGAAGGTCATGTTCGTATTCGGACTTCTGGGTGTTGTTCTTACAGCAATGAAGTTCCCTCCAGCACCATTCCTGCTTGGAGTCATCCTTGGTCCGATGCTTGATTCGAACCTCAGAAGAGCTCTGAAGCTCTCCGATGGATCGTTCGCTCCGCTCTTTACGCGTCCGATCTGTCTTTTCTTCCTTGCTCTCATCATTTTCCTTATTCTTGCACAGCTTGGAGTTTTCAAGATCTTAAAGGGGAAGAGAATTGCAGACTGATAAGATGGATGGAATGAACTATGCACCGGTATTCTCCGGAACCGCAGCCAAGGCTGTGGGACCGGGGGAGTTCCGCTTCTCAGTGATTGGACTTGATCATGGCCATATATTCGCTATGACGAATGGATTGCTGGAAGCAGGGGCGGAGATAGCCGGTGTATATGATGACGACCAGAAGAAGGCTGAGGATTTCGTGAAGCGCTATCCTGGCTGCAGGATCATGGCAAGGGAGGACATCCTCTCCGACAGTTCGATCCAGCTCGTTGCAAGCGCTATCAGGCCGGACAGGCGGGCATCGCTTGGAATCGAGGTCATGGAGAACGGGAAGCACTATTTCTGCGATAAGCCGGGAATGCTGACTTATGATGAGCTTGAGGCTGTCAGATCCGCTCATGCGCGTACTGGAAAGAAGTACATGGTCTACTTCGGGGAGCGTGTCCATGTTGAAGGTGCTGTCTATGCCGAGAAGCTTATAAAGGAAGGCCGTATCGGGAATGTCGTGGCGATAAATATCATGGCACCCCATCGTCTCAATGCCTCTACCCGCCCTGACTGGTTCTTCGATCCGAAGAAGAATGGCGGTATCCTTGGTGATATCGGTTCACATCAGTTCGAGCAGCTTCTAGCATACACAGGTTCCCGTACAGCGTCTGTGCGGTATAGCGCCAAAGGCAATATATCCGCGAAGGACCATCCTGGATTCCAGGATTTCGGTGAGGCCGTAATCGAGACAGACAGCGGCGCTTCATGCTTTGTCCGTGTAGATTGGTTCACTCCGGATGGCCTTAGAGCATGGGGTGATGGCAGGGTATTCATCATCGGTACCAAAGGGACTATTGAGATCAGAAAGTACATAAATGTCGCTGAGGACAGCTCTGGCGATCATGTCTTCATAGTCGATGGGACAGGGGAATACCATGAGCAGGTCACTGGCAGGATCGGTTTCCCGTTCTTTGGTGAATTCATACTCGATTGCCTTCATGGTTCCGATAATGCTATGACTGAGGAACATGTCCTTGAAAGCATGAGACTCGCTATCGAGGCTGACAGCAAGGCGGAGATATTAGGAGGAAGATAATGGCTGGAACGTATGGTTTCGGGATAATAGGCACAGGATCGATCGCTAAGGTCCATGCAGCTGCTGTGACTTCTTTGAAGAATGCCAGGCTTGCTGCATGCTATGACCTCAGCGGTGAGCGCTCAGATGCGTTTGCTTCGGAGTATGGCATTAAAAGCTATCATGATATCGACAGCTTCCTTGCCGATCCCGATGTAGACATCGTTACGGTCACAACGCCGTCGGGCGCCCACCTGGAGCCTGCTCTTGCTGCCATAAAGGCAAGGAAGAAGGCTGTAATCATCGAGAAGCCTATCGAGATAACCACGGAGCGCTGCGATCAGCTGATAAATACTGCCAAGGATAATGGCGTAATGCTTTCATGCGTATTCCAGTCACGCTTCCATGATGCTCCAAGGCTTGTGAGAAAGGCTATCGATGAGGGCAGGTTCGGCCGGATAACGCTTATCGATGCCCAGATCAAATGGTTCCGCACACAGGCATACTATGATGATATAAGCTGGCATGGAACATGGAAGATGGATGGTGGCGGCGCTCTTATGAATCAGGGGATCCATGCTATCGATCTTCTCAGGTGGTTCGGTGGCGATGTCGTTGACGTTTCTTCCCGCACAGCGACGCTTGCCCATGAGCGGATCGAGGTGGAGGATACCGCAGGTGCCGTGCTTTCATTCGCAAACGGTGCTATCGGGATAATCGAAGGATCCACCGCTGCGTATCCTGGATTCCTGAAGCGCATTGAGATATGCGGCAGCGAAGGCTCTGCAATCATCGAGGAGGAAAGCCTCAAGTTCTGGCAGTTCAAGGATGAGCGTCCAGAGGATGCCATGATAAGGGAAAAGTACTCCGATTTCACTTCGACCGGAGGCGGAGCTGCCGATCCGAAGGCTATCGGTGCCCATGGTCATGCCCGTGTCTTTGCCGATGTGATGGATGCTCTCGATACTGGCAGAGAGCCGGAGATCACAGGAACTGAAGCCAGGAAGGCTGTGGAGCTGATCGAGGCTGTATACAGAAGCTCCAGAGAAGGAAAGACAGTAAAGCTGTGAGGTATGGCTTCTGTACCGGATTCGCGACATCCCCGCTCTTTGCATTAAGCCCTGAGCTTATACGGGGCATCGCGGATTCCGGCTATGACTATGCGGAACTTCCGCTGATATCTCTAGAGAACCTCGGGGATGGCGATATCGAGTTGCTATCCTCCTGGTTCTCTGCGCCTGTGATGTGCAATCTTTTCCCTGGCAGGCTCTCTCTTTTCTCTGATAGAAAGCCTATTGTGGAGTATCTTTCGAAGATGCTTCCCCGCGCTTCCAGACTCGGTGTCAGATACATTGTCTTCGGCAGCGGCAAGGCAAGAACCTATCCTGATACTATGTCCTTTTTCGATGCATATAGTATTCTGTGCAATCTTATTTCAGAGATAATCGCTCCGATGGCAGATGCCAATGGCAGTGAAATCCTCATCGAGCCACTGTCATATGGGGAGTGCAATATCATCAACACGGTTAAGGAAGGCTATGATTTAGTCAGGGATGTCGCCCATCCGTCTTTCTCGCTGATGGCCGATGTCTTCCACATGATGAACAATGGTGAGGATCTGGGAGTGCTTGAAAAAGCTCTTCCGTATATAAAGCACATCCATATAGCGGAGAAGGGAAGGGCATTGCCCTCAGATGGGTTCTCTGAATACGTTTCCTCTGCATTATCCATTCTGAAGGATGAAGGCTATGATGTGAATATCTCCTATGAGACAGTCGATGGAAACAGAAAAGATGCCCTTATGGCATTGAGAAGCTTCTTCTGTTACCGATGAAATGAAAACAGGGAACCCTTCCGAGTTCCCTGCATATTCACTGCTTATATCATCAGCAGCCCGATACCGAGCATGATGTCTTCCCTGGAGGAAGAGCAATGATTCTTTCAAGCTCAGGCTTCTTCTTCAGGTTCTCCTTGAGACCTCTTGCCCTTGCCTTGTTGACGTAATCAGGGCTCTCGAATGTGTAGTGGAAGTTCGTGTGGATATCATATGTGCCATTCATGAGAGCATATGCATCCTCTGTGATGACAAGCTCCTCATCTGTCGGGATGACGAAGATCTTCACAGGGCTTTCATCCTTGGAGATGCATGTCTCAGCATTGCGGCAGTGGGAGAGGTTGTTCTTCTCCTCATCGAGCATGATGCCAAGGTTCTCGAGTCCTTCGCATGCACCTCTTCTGATGTGCTCGCCCATCTCGCCGACTCCTGCTGTGAATACGATAGCATCAACACGTCCGAGAAGAGCTGCATATGCACCGATATACTTCTTGATCCTGTGTGTCTCCATCGCAACGCCAAGGGCAGCTCTCTTGTCACCATTGTTCGCAGCTTCGTGCACATCGCGCCTGTCTGACTTGCCGCAGATGCCTACAAGACCTGACTTCTTGTTGAGGTATGTATCCATCTCCTTTGCTGTAAGTCCTGTGCTGTTGCAGATATACGGGATGATTGCAGGATCGAGATCTCCAGATCTTGTCCCCATCACAAGGCCTTCAAGCGGGGTAAGTCCCATCGATGTCTCAACGCAGACACCGTTCTTTACAGCGCATGCCGATGCACCATTGCCGATATGGAGGACGATGACGTTCGTATCCTTGCTTTCCTTGCCAAGAAGGAGAGCAGCTCTCTTTGAGCAGTAGAGATGGCTTGTTCCGTGGAAGCCATAGCGGCGCACGTTGTACTTCTCATACCACTCATATGGAACGGCATACATGAATGCCTCCTCAGGCATTGTCTGGTGGAATGCAGTATCCATGACAATGGCATTGGGGACGCCCGGCATGAGCTTTCTGGCAGCCTCGATTCCCATGATGTTGGCTGGCATGTGAAGCGGTCCGAGCGGGATAAGGGTCTTGAGCTGCTCGACGACCTCATCTGTTACAAGAGTGGATTTCTTGAAAAGCTCACCGCCATGGAGAACCCTGTGCCCGACAGCTCCGATCTCATCAAGAGACTTGATGCATCCATATTCAGGATCAACGAGCATCTTGAGTATGAGCTCGATAGCTTCCTTGTGGGTAGGAGATGAGAAGCGTGCTTCATAGACGGGCTTGCCCGCGGATTTCTGCTCGATAGTCGAGTAGTCAAGTCCGATGCGTTCTACAACACCAACAGATAGAACGTCCTTCTCTTCCCAGTCATATACCTGGTATTTGGCAGATGAGCTGCCGCAATTCAGTGTCAGAATAACCATGCTGTTTTTCTCCTGTAACAGAAATAATGCAGGAATAAAGATTATCACCAAAGTTGCTAAAAGTACATATTCTGCAGAGCAGGTATGTCAGAAAAGGTGGTCTGGGGCGTATATTCTATATGCGCATATTGCTGATTCTCGTATTCACAGCATTACTCTCCTGTTCCGCTATCATGGCGGAGGAGGTATCTGCCCGCCACGATGGGCTCACTGTTTCCGGAGATGGCTGCTCCGTGTCATTCTCTTCCGGACGCATTACGATAAGAAGCCCGTATTTCAAGGCGGGGGATATAGGGCGGTTCGGGCTGCTGCGTACGATAGCCGATCCATACTCATCCGCATTCAGCCTCCGTCCCGAGGTCTCTCTTCACCAGCGATACAGCAGGCAGAGCGGTTTTGCCGCGGGTCTGGATGGATTCATAGCCGGAGCCTCTCTTTCAGGAAGACCCATTATATTTATCCAGTCCGGATGGAAGGACTACATAGAGGGTGCTCTTCTATTTGCCTTCCCGGGAGAATCCGGAGAGCATGGCTATCTTGCAGATGCGGCTGCCCCTGTTGATATCCCGGTGCTGTATGCCTCAGTCAGAGGAGGGTGGCGTTTCTTCGACATTGCAGGCATCCTCTCATTCTCTCCGGATGAAGGGATTGAGCTTTTTGGTGCGGCAGGACTGTACTGGGAGAAGTACTCAATCTATCTCATGGCGGGCGATACAATGCCTCTTTACAATGAACGGAGCGCACGTTCATGGGGCATCAGAGTATCGATAGGAGAAACGGGCTTCCGTTCCGACATAGCGTTCCAGTTCGGCGCGCCTCCTGTCTATTCTGCCGATTACCTTCCTTTCAGGGCATCAATCCGCTCCGAGCTTGATATCCATGGCATCAGGATATACTCCTCAATGGAGTACTCATTCTCAGGTAAGGGCAATGCGCATAAGCGGGACAGAATCATATTCAGCTATGAAGGATTCTCCATTGGTTATGATACGTCGTCTGGTCCCATCGCTTCCTATAAGCACAGGATGTTTGAGATAGGGTATGAAGATAGAAGCATCTATGCGGAGATAGAGATGGATATAGGCGAAGAAGGCAGGAGCATCAGGCTAAGACTGAGCTCTGATGGTACCGTTGAGACAGCTCTTTCCATCTCTCTCTGAAGGATCCAAGGAGGGTGATCGATGGCTCGAGCAGTATGCCAGAGGTCTCATAGACCTTCTCCGCTGTTTTGCAGAGAAGAGTGAATATCTCATCGGAAGTGCATCCTTCATACGTGAATATACAGTTGCTCTGGTAGTCGGAGAACTCTGCCCTTATTCCCTCTTCCCTGATGAACCCTGCCTGCCTGATCAGGTCTGCGGCTTTTGTATCAGCTAGATCATGGAAGACCTCTCCTGCGCAGCGTCTGCAAGGGGGGATGAACATGAGCTCGACGAATTTCTCCTTTCTCAGCCTTGCTTCGGCAGTAGCCTTTGATGGCCTCAGGCGGAGGGCAACGTTGACAATGATCTCATCATCTGAGAAAGCGGATCCCTGATGGGAGAAGGTATCAGGATAGAATGTGCGTCTGTGTATTCTTCCGTCCGGTGTCACCGAGTCAGCATAGAAGAATGCATCGGAGATGGAGCGTCCATTAGCGGATGCATTCACGGATATGGCACCAGCGATTGTCCCCGGGATTCCTCCAAGCTCCTCAAGGCCTATAAGGTTATGGTCGATTGCAATGTTGATTATCCCATCGAACATCTCGCCGGGGCCGGCGGTAAGGAGATCGCCTCTTATCGTTATTCCCTTCATGCTCCTGGTGGAGATCAGCAGTCCTTCTATTCCCGATTCCGGAGCGAGAATATGGGAGCCTGCTCCGATTACCTCGATATGCAGATTCCTTCTTGATGCGAGATCAAGGACGGCGAGGAGCTCATCGAATGTGCGTGGCTCGGCATAAAGCTCAGCCATTCCGCCGGCTCTGAAAAGGCTTATCTCCTTCATGCTGAAGTTCTCAGCGAGCGCGATTCCTCCGCCATTTATGTTCCGCATACGAAAATGATACACGAGAATCAGCTAAATGGAACAGGCCTCTGGTCTTTGACAGCATCATTTGACTATAATATCTGATAAGCAGAAATCAGCAGACAGCTGGCTGTCTTTCCCCTATAGGAGGGTTTTATGAAGCTATACAATACGATGTCCAGAAGCGTTGAGGAATTTGTCCCTATTGTACCGGGCAAGGTGTCTATGTACTGCTGCGGACCTACTGTATACAACTATGCTCATATCGGAAACCTGAGAACATATATATTCGAGGATCTTCTCCATCGTACGCTCCGCCGTGCAGGATATGACCTCTGCCATGTCATGAATATAACAGATGTCGGCCATCTTACAGGCGATGGAGATGATGGCGAGGACAAGCTTGGCAAGAGATCAAGGGAGACAGGGAAGTCGGTATGGGAGATTGCGGATTTCTATACGAAGGCATTCTTTGCCGATGAGAAGGATCTCAACATCATCCGCCCTGATATCGTATGCAAGGCTACAGATCATATCCAGGACATGATAGATCTGATCAAGCGCCTCGAGGACAGGGGCCATACATATACAGCTGGCGGCAATGTCTACTTCTCGATCGATACGATCGATGACTATGGCAAGCTTGCGCGCCTGAATCTCGATGATCTCAGGAGCGGAGCAAGGATCGAGGTCGATTCAAACAAAAGGAATCCAAAGGATTTCGTGCTCTGGTTCACGAATTCGAAGTTCAAGGATCAGGCTATGACCTGGGATTCCCCGTGGGGTAGAGGATACCCGGGCTGGCACATCGAGTGCTCTGCTATGTCCATGAAGTATCTCGGTGAGCAGTTCGATATCCACTGCGGCGGTATCGATGCAATCCCTGTCCATCATACGAATGAGATAGCGCAGTCCGAGGCTGCGACAGGCCATACATGGGTCAATTACTGGTGCCATGGCGAGTTCCTCGTCAATGACAAAGGCAAGATGAGCAAGTCCACAGGTGAATTCCTCACGCTGTCGCTTCTCAAAGAGAAGGGATACGATCCTCTTGATTACAGGTATTTCTGCCTCTCAGGCCACTATAGGAGCCAGCTTATGTTCTCTTATGAGGCTCTTGACCATGCCAGAAGCGCGAGAAAGGGACTTGTGCAGAAGATAGGGGAGTACAAGGCAGAGGCAGAGCCTGCTGCAGAGCCGTCCTCAGAGGCCAGGAAGTATATGGATGACTTCGATAGAGCGATGGAGAATGATCTCTCAGCTCCGCAGGCGCTCTCTGTCGTTCATCTTCTTCTGAAATCCTCCCTTCCTGCTGCTGATAAGCTTGCCGCTCTGTACCATATGGATGGTATACTCGGTCTTGGCTTTGAGTCGATTGAGCCATATAAGGAAGAGAGAATCGGCGGAGATGAGGAATGGGCTCTTGTAGAAGAGCGCGCAAAGGCAAAGAAGGAAAAGAATTACCAGAGAGCCGATGAAATCCGCGCTGAGCTTCTGCAGAGGGGCTATACTGTGAAGGATACACCTAAGGGCCCGGTTCTTGAGAAAAATGTGTAACCTTCAGAATAGGTGATGTGTTAAAGAGATGGAGATAAAGAGCACTGACCGTGATGATTTCAGGCGAGTATATGATGCGGACTATCATCTGCTTGTACAGGTGATAATGCATATCGTGTACAACCTTGAGATTGCGGAGGATCTTACCCAGGAGGCATTCGAAAGGTTCTATGTGAAGAACATGACCTTTCCTTCTGAGGAAGATGCCCGGTACTGGCTTATCAGGGTGGCGAAGAATCTTGCCCTCAACCATATCAGGCGCAACAAGCGTGAGATAGAGATGGTTGAGAAGGTGAAGAGAATGCCTTCCGCCGCAGCTGATGAGAAGGATGGAGCCAGCGAGGCTATCGAGCGGGAGAACCGTGAGGAGGTCAGGAGGGCGATAGATGCCCTTCCTGAGAATCTCAGGCTTGTGATACAGCTGAAGGAGTTCTCCGGACTTGATTACAAGTCGATAGCGAAGGTGCTTGGCATCTCGGAGACTAATGTGAAGGTGAGGGTTTTCAGAGCCAGAAAGAAGCTCGAGGAAGTCCTTAGAGGAGATGAGAGGGATGTGTATTGATGCCCAGATGCTCTCAGCTTATCTTGATGGTGAGCTTGCGGAGCCATATAGAACACAGGTAAAGGAGCATCTGGAGCACTGTCCAGCATGCCGCCACCATCTTGAGGATATGAGGGAGATCGGAGACAGGATCCGCAGTACCGAGTATCCTAGCCAGATGCTTGACAGGAATAAGGACAGGATTCTCTCAGTCCTTGATGCCAAGTACTTCCAGAACGGGCGCAAGGTCGGTTTCTTCCGCCGCCGTCTTGAGGTATCCCTTCCTTCGCTTGTCACCGCAGCTGCTGCAGTGGTCTTCATCTTCATAGGAAGCTTCATGTTCTTCGGCACATCCGATGAGCAGACTGGCGAGATCCTTCCATCATTTGCTGTCCAGGCAGGGAATGGAAGCGTGAGATATGTATCCGATGCAGCATCCCTTGATAACTTCACGCTCGAGGAGATACTCCATTACCTCGATAGCAAGGGCTACAATGTCGATATATCGATAAAGGGACTCAAGCCGCTTGATACATCGATTCCTGCTGCTGAAAGCGCTGAGTGAGAATGATAACAAGATGATACAGGGGAGTGCGTGATGCACTCCCCTTTTTATTATTCAATGAAGATTGATGGCACTCCGATTGAAATACCGGAAGAATATCTTCCTGATATTCCAGGCTGATATACGCTGCAGTAGATCTGTATGGGAAGAGCCCTTCTGCAGGGCTCTTCATCGATTGAATCAGTTTCCGAATGCTTTCTGGAAAAGGCCGTCATCTTCTGGGAAATGGGTGACAAAGCCTATCGCGATGCTATGCCCGGTTGCTTCGATGATTCTTCTTGCGCCGGCCTCGCCAAAAGCTCCGCAGAGCTCGATGGCTCCATATCCCTCATCGGCCAGCTTCTTTGCAGTCTGTGCTGCTGTCTCTATATCGGGGACGCCGATCATCCTGGTGCAGCCATCCACGAATAGCACATCATCCTTTTCAGGGTCATAGGGACCCATAAGCATGAATGCGAACTTCAGCATCATTACATCCTCGAATAGAGATCCTTGTAGATCTCCATTGATTTCTTCCATGACCAGTCCTCGGCCATGCCTCTCTTCTGCATGTGCTTCCAGAGATCATTCTTCTCATAGAATATGTATTCCGCATGCTTGATCCTGTCGATAAGATCCGAGGAAGTATAGTTGTAGAAGGAGAAGCCGGTTCCCTCATCATCGAATTCGTTGAATGGCTTTACCGTATCCTTCAGTCCGCCGATCTCATGCACGATCGGGACCATTCCGTATCTGAGAGCGATAAGCTGTGTCAGTCCGCATGGCTCGAATGCTGAAGGAACGAGGATCGCATCGCAGGAAGCATAGATCTTGTGTGCAAGATCATCGGAGTAGCAGATGCATGCAGCGACTTTATCAGGATACTTCCCCTGATAATACCTGAACATGTTCTCATAATGCTCCGCACCTGTGCCGAGGACTACCATGCTTACGTTCATCGAGCAGATCCTGTCCATGACCTGATCGACAAGATCAAGACCTTTCTGGTCGGTGAGACGTGAGACAATCGCAATCATGAACTTCTTGTCATCGACAGGCATGCCAAGCTCCTTCTGTAGAGCTGTCTTGTTCTTCTTCCTGTTCGATACGAAGTTGTTGATTCCGTAGTTGTTCGGTATCTTCTTATCTGTCTTTGGATCCCAGACCTTGTAGTCGATTCCATTGATGATGCCCCAGAGCCTTTCATGACGCCATTTCAGGATATCATCAAGACCTTCGCCGAAAGCCGGAGTCTGGATTTCCCACGCATAGCTGTTGCTGACAGTCGTGATGTAGTCGGAATAAACAAGGCCTCCTCTCATCATCGTGCAGTTCCAGTCATTGCGCGGAATGGATCTGTTCTGGTATGGGCTTACAAGGAGCCCTGGCTCGAAGCACTCATCAGGAAGTCCTGATACCCATTTGATATGTCCTACATCCCATTCGCCTTTGAATCTTATGTTGTGGATTGTGAATACGGTCCTGATTCCCCTGAAGAACGGATCGCCCTGGAACACTGTATTGAGATAGACAGGCACGAGCGATGTCTGCCAGTCGTGGCAGTGGATGATATCAGGGCGGAAACCTATGAGAGGAAGCGCCGAGAGAATCGCCTTTGAAAAATATGCGAATCTCTCAAGATCCTGGAACATATCATAGTAGGGGACGATTCCCGAGAAATACTGCTCATTGTCGATGAAGTAATAGGTGATGCCATCATGGACAAGGCGCTTTACACCGACATAGATTCTGTTATCCATCTGGAAGTAGTAGATGGTCTCCATCTTCTCCCTCCAGTCAGGACGGATAGCATGATAGCATGGTATTATTACACGCACATCGTATTCATCTTTATCAAAAGCCTGAGGCAGACTTCCTACGACATCCGCCAGTCCTCCCGTTTTCACAAATGGCACGCATTCGGATGCCGCAAAAAGGATCTTCTTCATAAATAATGACCTCTTCTCCCTTTCAGTTTATAAATAAGATTATATTAGGGTTTTCCCGCATACACACCTCTTTTTTGATGCAAAAGAGGCAGAAAACCTCTTTTCTGGGGGAAAAGCAGAGAAGCATAGCGCAATACTTGCCCTGAATGCCTTTCGTTGGTATCATGTCCATGCCGTTTGACAATAGAACTGTTGATGAGTATCATCATACAGAAATTGAAATCGAAATCCGGAGGATATAGATATGGCAGGCAATGTTTCAAAGAACGCTCACCGTGAAGGTGCAAAGGTCCTTACAAGCAGATGGGGCGGAGCTATCAAGATGAAGAGTGTCTTCGAGAATGGCAAGCTCAGACATATTGCATACTGTGAGAAGACAGGCAATACAGCAAGAAAGCCTAAGGATCTCATGTAATCGCAATGCGGTTTTGTGGAGAGCTCATGCATTTGCATGGGCTTTTTTCTTTCTAGATGGTATTTGTCTTTACAGAAAAGCACTCCTATGTGCTATATTTCCAGTATAAGTACCAGGAGGTATTACTAAAGTGAAAGGTTATTCAAGGATTGCCATTGTGCTTGTGGCTGCCCTCGCTGTTCTTGCAGGCTGTCAGAGCAATGCATCTGTTTCGAGCACGGAGATCATCGCTCCAGCTCCTGTCACCGCTATCCCGGCTTCTCCGGTTCCAGCCCCGGCACCGGCTCCGGCTGCAGAGCCTGAGGCTGCATCTGCTCCAGAGGCTGCTGCGGTAAGCAGTGTGGTCTCCTCATATGAGTATGCAGGATACACAATGTCTGTGGAAGCTTATGACGGCTATGCTCTCATTACACTACCAGCTGCCGCAACGGCTGCTGATGTCGATGCATTCATGGCAAATGAGGTCGCTCTCTATGGCAGCATGCTTGATGGCGTGACATATTCCTATGATGGTACTGTCCTGACAATCAATTATCCTGCAGGAGTAAGCGAGGCTGAGAGAAGGGCATATGTGAATATGTTTGTATGCGATGTCATAGCAATGGCTTCCTCCGTATTCTCAGTACCTGCATCAACACCTGTTTCCGCGACATATTCATATCAGGGATATGAGCTCACAGCTGAAATCGGAGTAGGAAGCGCAACGCTTGTCTATCCAGACTTCATCACAGCAGCTGAGGCTGAAGGCTTCTTCGCAGTCGAAAATGCCGCATATGGCGATGTGCTTGGTTCAGTGCATTATTCTATCGAGGGGGCAGGTAAGGCTGTCTTCACATATCCAGAGACGGTGGCAATCAGCGATGTGCTGACATATACAAGTCTCTTTGTTACAGACCTTATCGCATATGTAGGTTGATTGTTAACAAGGAGTTAACTGCATATTGACGGACTGGGGACAGTCCGTCTTTTTTGCATTATGGCGGTGTTAGTTTTGTATCCTTCTGCGATTTCGCGTGTTATCATTTTATAAGATTGTACTTAGAGGACTCTCTTATTAGGAGGAAAACGTGAAACGCATAATCAGGTCGATTCCATCCATTCTTCTGGTTCTCATCCTTTCATTCGGATTAGCGGGATGCCAGAGTACGGCTTCAGTAGATGCTCAGACCGTTCCTGAGATAGTTCTTCCTGCAGTGCCAGCTGCACCACAGGAGGAAGTGCCGCAGGAAGAGCCTGTCCCAGTTGCTGATGAACCTGAGACAATCACATATACGCTTGCTGGCTACGAGCTCACATTCGTAATCGGTGATGGCTATGTAGATCTTCTCTATCCATCGATTGTTACCGATGGGGATGCAGCAGCATTCTTCGCCTATGAGGTAGAGAAGTACGGTTCACTGGCTGATGGCATCACATACAGCTTCATCGACGGTGGAGCAAGGCTTAATCTCCCAGCATCTGTTGACAGCGAGACAGCCAAGGCATACGTGCAGCCGATGTTCCAGGACATAACTGCATACGTTATGGCTCTCTCAGCACCAAAGGCAGAAGCTCCTGCTGCAGAAGCAGAGGAACCAGCTCCAGCCGTAGCAGAGCCAGAGACAATCACATACAAGCTTGCTGGCTATGAGCTTACATTCGTGATCGGTGATGGCTATGTAGATCTTCTCTATCCATCAATCGTGACCGATGGGGATGCAGCAGCATTCTTCGCTTACGAGGTAGAGAAGTATGGCTCAATGGCTGATGGCATCACATACAGTTTCATCGACGGTGGAGCAAGGCTTAATCTCCCAGCATCCGTTGACAGCGAGACAGCCAAGGCATACGTGCAGCCGATGTTCCAGGATATAACAGCATATGTTATGGCTCTCTCGGCACCTAAGGTAGAAAAAGCCTCTGCAGTAGCTGAGGAACCAGTTGTAGAGGAGCCTGTCGCTGCTGAGCCCGAGACAATCACATACAAGCTTGCAGGCTATGAGCTTACATTCGTAATCGGTGATGGCTACGTAGATCTTCTCTATCCATCGATTGTTACCGATGGGGATGCAGCAGCATTCTTTGCCTATGAGGTAGAGAAGTACGGTTCACTGGCTGATGGTATCACATACAGCTTTATCGACGGTGGTGCAAGGCTTAATCTCCCAGCATCCGTTGACAGCGAGACAGCCAAGGCATATGTACAGCCGATGTTCCAGGATATAACAGCATATGTGATGGCTCTCTCAGCACCAAAGACAGAAAAAGCCTCAGCAGTAGCTGAAGTGGCCCTTGCAGAGGAACCTGCTGTAGAGGAGCCAGCTCCTGTTGCAGCAGAGCCAGAGACAATCACATACAAGCTTGCAGGCTATGAGCTTACATTCGTAATCGGTGATGGCTATGTCGATCTTCTCTATCCATCGATCGTGACCGATGGAGATGCAGCAGCATTCTTTGCCTATGAGGTAGAGAAGTACGGCTCACTGGCTGACGGTATCACATACAGCTTCATCGACGGCGGAGCAAGGCTTAATCTCCCAGCATCTGTTGACAGCGAGACAGCCAAGGCATATGTGCAGCCGATGTTCCAGGATATAACAGCTTATGTTATGGCTCTTTCAGCTCCTAAGGCAGCAGAGACTGTCGAGGTTGCATCGGTAGCAGAACCGGCTGTGGAGGTGCCTGTCGTTTACCCTTTTGGGGTTGATCCTGTCGTTAAGAACACACAGGATGATGAGGAATTCGATCTCTTTATCGTCCATACAAATGATGTGCACGGCAGGATCGTAGAAGGTGAAGACGGAAGCATGGGATACTCGAAGCTTTCAACGCTTCTCAAGATGGCCCGTTCGATTACAGACAATGTTCTGCTTCTCGATGCTGGCGATGTACTCCATGGAACCAACCTTGCCAATATATTCGAGGGACAGACTGTAGCAGAGCTCCTTGATATGCTTGGCTACGATGCGGTCGCTCCTGGCAACCATGATTTCAACTATGGTGCAGAGAGACTCGAGGAGATTGCCAGATGGGCAGAGGACAATGCTTCTTACCGCGTAATCTCCGCGAACATCACGGATGAGGATGGCTATCTTATATTCCAGCCGTATCAGATCTATGACTTCAATGGCTTCAAGGTCTGCGTCATAGGGCTTACGACTCCGGATACAAAGACAAAGTCCCATCCGAAGAACACTGAAGGTCTGGATTTCCTGAATGATGTTGTCATCGATAACGCTCAGTATGCGATAGATCTTGCCCATGAACTTGCGGATTTCGTCGTTGTGCTCGGCCATCTCGGAGTTGTCCCTGATGGAGAGAGCGGAATCACAAGCGAATATGTCTGTGAGAATCTTGATGGCATCGATCTCTTCATCGATGGCCACAGCCATACAGTGATGGATGGGGGAGAGGTCGTCAATGGCACTGTGATAACATCCACGGGAAACTACCTGCAGAATCTTGGGGTTGTGCAGATCCATGTCGATGGAAATGATGCGGAGATTTCCGATGTCTTCCTCATTCCGGCAGAGGATGTCATTGATCCATCTTCAAGCGAGCTCTTTGCTTCGCTCGGTATAACATCGATTCCTTCGGATCCCGATGTAGATGCATATATTGCTGAGAAGCAGGCAGAGCTTGATGAAAGGTTCGGTGCAGTGATAGCAGATCTTCCGATGGATCTTGATGGCGAGAGAGCCAATGTCAGGACAAGGAAGACGAATCTCTCAAAGCTTATCTGCCAGGCGATGACAGCTGAATCCGGTGCGGATTTCACGATTGTCAACGGAGGAGGCATAAGAGCATCCCTCTCTGCTGGTCCTGTGACGATAGGAAATGTGAATGATGTCCTTCCGTTTACGAATATCATAACGGTCTGCTCAATCACACCAGCTGGCGTATATGAAGCTCTCGAGCATGGATACTCCCTGCTTCCGGAGCAGAATGGCGCATTCAGCCAGACAGATCTCAGCGTTGTCTATTCCGCATCCGCTCCTGCTGGAGAAAGGATAAAGAAGGTGATTCTCAACGGCACGGTTCTCGACAGGAACGATACTGTGACGGAGTACAAGGTCGCGACCAACGATTTCATGGCGGCTGGCGGCGATGGTTATACGATGTTCGGCAATGTCCTTTCCGAGGGATCGATGCTCAATGAGGTGTTCATGGATTATATCTCAGGACTCTATCCAGTAAGGTGATAGATATTCAGATGTAAGAGTGCAGGGGCGGCGTAGGCCGCCCTTGCTTATGCGTTTGCCCTGCATGGGCATTGACTTGGTGGTGAAAGTCCTCTGCGAGTACAGTTCGGAATAGGAAACTAATCATAATCGCTAGCCAAGAGCAAGGGCGTTGCCGCGAGGCAGGGTCTGAAGGAAGCTGGAGGCAAAATCGCGGGCCTACGGACAGAAACCGCATATAAGGCATGCATGATGG
>CALXMP010000009.1 GCA_944389505.1 uncultured Spirochaetaceae bacterium | reverse complement strand
ATTCCTTTGACGTTCAGATTCTCGATGGCTATCACATCGGCTTGGCTCTCGCTGATCTGATATGTCATCTTGTGGATCGCGTCAGCACGGGATGCCTTGATCCTCTGTGCCACCTTCGCCACCTTGACCCTGGCCTTGTCCCTGTTCTTCGAGCCGGACTGCTTCCTCGATAATGCCTTCTGCCTCCTCTTCAGCAGCCTCTCATACCTCTTGGCGCTTCTTATGTTATGGAACACCCTGCCATCGGAGCAGACGGCAAGCTCATTTATCCCAAGATCGATGCCAAGGACATCAAGCTTTGCGATTACCTCTTCCGCATAGGCTTCTGGAAGCTCTAGCAGCCTTTTGCCATCCTCCATAAGCAGTACGGCATTGAGCTCGCCGCTCTTCTCTATCCTGATTGTAACCGAGCGCAGCTTCCCTTCGATCCTCCTATGGAACACAGCATCGATATCGCCGACCTTGGGGATATGGACTGCATGATTCCTGAAGTCCAGCCTGCATGACTGCGGGTTGAGGAAGCTGTCCCCGTTCCTCTTCTTCCTGAACTTAGGGAATCATGCCCTCTTCTCGAAGAATGCCTTGTATGCCTTGGCCAGGTTCTTGGATACCTGCTGGAGCGACTGGGCATTCACCTCCATCAGCCATGGGAATTCCTCTTTCAGCGTAAGGATGCGGCTGCTAAGCTCATATTCAGGGACGAACCTCTTCTCTTTCTCGTATATGCTCTTCTCATATGAAAGAAGCTGGTTGTACAGGAAGCGGCAGGCTCCGCCGGAGCGCCTTATGAGGCTCTCCTGCTCGGCTGTCGGATATATCCTGACCACGTGTCCTGTAAGCATGTCTCATTGTACCATGGATTTCCGATTCATCTCCATCTTATCTGCGAATTGAAGGTGGAGTCCTCTCGGATATTTGTGATAGAATCCTCTAGCAAGGAGAGAATCTATTATGGAAAGCCTGCATGGTATCTATCCAGACCTTTATGGGCATGAGTACTCGGAAGCGGATATGGATAAGCGCTTTGAGGCGCTTCTTGACAAGCATAAGGAGCTATTCGGCAAAAGCGATGCTGCTATATTCTCTGCAGCTGGCAGAACGGAGATAGCCGGAAACCATACTGACCATAACCTCGGAAAGGTAATCGGAGGTACGATAAACCTCGACACGATCGGTGCTGTTACGAAGCGTGATGATAACCATGTAATCATCGCAAGCGAGGGCTTTCCTGTAGTGGATGTGGACATCTCTGACAGAAGCGTGAAGGAAGATGAGAAGAACAGGACCGAAGCGCTCGTCAGGGGAATAGCCAATGCATTCGCGGAAAGAGGCATAGAGATCGGAGGCTGGCAGGCCAATACCACGACCCGGGTCCTCAAAGGCTCCGGACTCTCATCCTCAGCAGCAATCGAAGTTCTGACTACGGAGATATTCAATAACCTGTTCAATGAGGACAAGCTTGAGCCGATTGAGCTTGCGAAGATCGGGAAATATGCGGAGAACGTATACTTCGGCAAGCCTTCAGGGCTGCTTGACCAGGCATGCTGCGCCCAGGGCGGTATTGTGGGAATAGACTTCCATGATGCCGACAACCCTGTACTGACCCCGCTCGATGTGGATTTCTCCTCCTATGGCTACACGATGATAATCACCGATACCAAGGGCTCCCATGCAGATCTCACGGGGGAATATGCCGCAGTCCCGCCTGAGATGAGGATGGTCGCGGCATATTATGGCAAAGAGAATCTGGCTGATGTTGATTTCCATGATTTCCTCAGGGATATGAAGGATATAAGGGAAAAAGTCCAGAACGACAGAGCTCTTCTGAGGGCGTATCATTTCTTCACGGAGAACAAGCGCGTTGATCTGATGCTCGAGGAGCTTAAGAATGGGGATATCGATACATTCCTCTATCTCGTTGCGGAGTCTGGACTGAGTTCATTCCGATTCCTGCAGAACGTCTATCCATCATCATCTCCAAAGGATCAGGGGATATCGCTGGCACTGGCGCTCTCTGAGGAGATACTCCAGGGCGATGGCGCCTCCAGAGTCCATGGAGGAGGCTTTGCAGGTACGATCCAAGCCTATGTGCCAGAGTCCCTTATAAACCGCTACATCGAGGGAATGGAAGGGCTCTTCGGCAAAGGATGCGCGACAAGGATCGCGATACGCAGAAGACCTGTATCAAGATTGATCTGACCTACTTCTCATAAGGACAAGGGCAGGCTATACTCCCTCATGTGAAAGCGCGTACTACAAGCAGCAACGGAATCACAGAGGGAGTAATCTGGCAGCAGCTGCTTGCCTTCTTCTTCCCCATCCTTTTCGGCACATTCTTCCAGCAGCTGTACAACACTGCAGATGCTATCATCGTGGGCCAGTTCCTCGGAAAGGAAGCCCTTGCCGCCGTAGGCGGAGGCACAGGCACTGCGATAAACCTGCTCATCGGATTCTTCACCGGTCTTGCAGCGGGCGCAACTGTCATCATATCGCAGCACTATGGAGCTAAGAATGATGAGAAGGTTTCAGCATCGATACATACAGCCATCGCGCTTGCACTGGTCGGAGGGCTTATCATATCGATAGTCGGCTATGTATTCACAAAGCCGATGCTCGAGCTCATAGGCACCCCTGACGATGTCCTTCCGCTGGCTGTCAGCTACATGCAGATATACTTCCTTGGAGGAATACCTGTCGTCATGTACAACATGGGAGCAGGCATCTTCCGGGCCATGGGAGACAGCAGAAGCCCGTTCTACTTCCTCATAGCAAGCTGTCTTACCAATATTGTCCTGGACCTGCTGTTCGTTGGAGTATTCGGGATGAACGTAGAGGGAGCGGCTATTGCGACCGTCATCTCCCAGGTCCTGTCCATGATCCTCATATTCATCACCCTTATGAGAAGGAAGGATTCCACAAGGCTCAGGATCAGGAAAATCGCATTCGACAGAACACTTCTCAGACAGATGCTGATGATCGGATTCCCAGCAGGCATCCAGTCAATCATGTACACGATCTCGAATCTCATAATCCAGGCTGCGATAAACCAGTACGGCACAGATACGGCCGCAGCATGGGCAGGATGGTCGAAGCTTGACCAGATCTTCTGGATGTTCATCAATGCATTCAGCATCGCCATCACGACATTCGTAGGACAGAACTTCGGAGCCGGGAAGATAGACAGAGCAAGGAAGGGAGTGCTTACCGTCACGATAATGGCCGCGGCATCGACGCTTGCAATCGAAGCAGGATACTTCCTTGTCGGACGCTATGGCCTCATGCTCTTCATCACGGACAGCGCAGTCCTTGAGATCGGCGTATCCATCATGAAGTATATTGTCCCCTGGTACATCACATACATCGCAATCGAGCTTCTGTCAGGCGCGATAAGAGGCGTCGGCAAATCGCTCATACCGACACTAATATCCGTATTCGGAATCTGTGTTCTCCGAGTTGTCTGGATTTACGTATCCCCCGCGATCAACCCGACACTGTTCGGAGTACTCTTCTCATATCCATTCTCATGGGTTGTGACCTCGCTCCTCTTCATAATCTACTACTTCAGAGGCCATATCTATGATCTTCCGAAGACCACCCACTGAGAGGATTAAGACAGGCGACAGCATGCAATACCGGACATCTTCCCTCCATGCTATCCGGGAAGGAAGATTAATAGAGGAATATCGATATATGCGCAATATGCTTTTTGACAGCATATGCCATTATATGGTATAAACTTGGAATTGTGGCAGAAGTGCCACTATTCTTATAGCGATAAACGCAGAAAGCTGCATACAAGGAGTACAGTTGGCTACTAAAGATCTGAGAATCAATCGGCAGATAAGGGCACGTGAGGTGCTTGTTATCGATGAGAACGGCGTACAGAGGGGCGTAATGAATGTTCCTGAGGCATGCCGCCTCGCAGATGAAGCGGGGATGGATCTGGTGGAGGTTTCACCGAATGCGAACCCTCCGGTATGCAAGATACTCGATTTCGGCAAATACCGCTACGAGATGGAGAAGAAGTCCAGAGAGGCAAAGAAGAATCAGACTGTAGTCAAGATCAAGGAGATCAGGATGCAGCCTAAGATTGAGAAGCATGATCTGGAGACGAAGAGCAAGGCTATTGCCGAATTTCTCGGCGAGGGCAACAAGGTCAAGGTATCGGTACGCTTCCGCGGCCGTGAGCTTGCCCATCCTGAGCTGGGAAAGGTTGTGCTCGACAAGATACTTGATGCACTGACAGAGCTTGGTGTACAGTACAACCTCGACAAAGGCGCACTCATGGAGGGGAAGATGATGAGCATGACAGTCTCCCCGCAGAAGAAGTGAAATAACCTCCGCATGGAGATTATATAAAAGCAGCTTCAGGGGTTCTTGTTCCCTGCGGCGCAGTAGGAGGGCATGAAATGCCTAAGATGAAAACAAGAAAGTCAGCGTCCAAGCGCTACAGAGTCACCGGATCTGGCAAGGTGGCCTACAAGAAGATGGGTCTCCGCCATATTCTCACCAAGAAGAGTTCCAAGAGGAAGATGAATCTCCGCCATAAGGGAATTCTCTGCGACGTAGAAGCAAAGAGAGCAAAATCAATGCTCCCTTATGCATGATCAGGAGGTGAGGAAAAATGCCAAGAGCAGTTGACGGAACAAGACGCAAGGACAGAAGGAAGAAGATTCTCGACCAGGCCAAAGGCTACTACGGAAGAAGATCTACGAACCACAGGATTGCAAAGGATGCTGTCGCAAAGGCAGGCCAGTATGCATACCGTGGCAGAAAGGAAAGAAAGAGAGATTTCAGAAAGCTCTGGATTGCAAGAATCTCTGCAGCTGTGCAGGCTGAGGGACTTAACTACTCCCAGTTCATGCATGGCCTCAAGCTTGCGAAGATTGAGCTCAACAGAAAGGCTCTCTCCAACATGGCTATCGAGGACAAGGCAGCATTCGCAGCACTTGTAGGAGAGGTCAAGAAAGTTCTCGCCTGAGATACGGCATCGGAAAAGGAGGTAGACGATGACCACGATTGAAAGCAGCAAGCTGCTGCTGATGAGAGTCCAGAAGGCAGTAGGTCTCATAAACCATCTGCGCGATGAGAACAAGGAGCTTCAGGCACGCTTCACGCTTGTGGAGAACCACAACAAAGAGCTTCAGGAGCTTCTAGACAAGGTCAGCACTGACCAGGCGGCAATCGACGAGGCCATCACCTCCGCTCTCGATGAGCTTGATGCTTCGCTCGCAGGATTCGAGTTCGAAAACTTCGGCACGCTCGATATGGAAGAGCTTTCCGAGGCTGAGGACTTCTCTGCAGGAGAGGGCGAGGCTGAAGAGCTTGAGACCTTTGACGAGGAGTGATTCCTTTATCTTCCCGATGACAGGCAGGCAACTGCCTGTTTTTTTATCTCTGATTATGCTAGTTTCTTGCTATGGAAAAGCTACGCTGGACAGCGCTGATGATTCTTTCTGCCATGATATTCCTGATCGCACAGATAGTTATCGTACTGAACCAAGAAGTCCTAGAGGCAGTCCCATCCTTTCTCCGTGGTTATCTGGCGACGCATATCCCATATCTTGCAGTATTCATCACGATTGCTATCGGCGCCCGCCTTATGCATTCTTCCATATGGAAGCTCATAAGCAGAAGGATACGCATGGAATGCATAGCAATTCCTGCCGCAATCTACGCTTTGATGTTGATTCTGATGGACATCATCTATGCAGGGAGCATATCGCAAACAGGCATCGGCCCATGGGTATTCACAGTACAGGCGGCAGTAGTCATCATCCTCACGCCGATGCAGGCTGCAGCTGAGGAGATATTCTTCCGTGCAATTCCTCTGAGAATCGCATATGGAGAGAGAATGCCAGAACGCCTTTCCAGAGCACTGCCCTTCATTATCTTCTCAGGCGTGTTCTTCCTTCTTCCGCATCTGGGAAACAGGGAGGTGGAGGCCGCTGCATCAATCCTTCCCCTTCTCTATTACTTCTCATGGGGAGCGCTTGCAGCATTCCTGGCAATAGCCTCGGAAGGATTCGAAGCAACAGCCGCAATGCATGCTGTGAACAATATCCATATAGCGCTTTTCGTGAACTATTCGTCATCATCGATGATGACGGAGGCACTCTTCATCAACAGCGTTCTCCCCAGTGATATCATATCAATCATAGCGGTATATATTGTATTCGCAGCCACATTCATGGCATTGAGGAGAACCGGCAGTATCAAGGAGGGATTCATCAATGGCTAGAAGGAAAACAGGAAAGAAGAAGCATCTTCTAAGGAGGATCATCATCCTTCTGATTGTGCTGATTGCGCTATTCCTTGTACTTTCATACCTGACACCTTCATCCGATGAGATGGATGATGTACAGCATGGAACCGCAATAACCGGTCTTGAGCTGCCAGCAGCCATCCCTGGAGAGAAGGTCATAGAGCATACCGGCTATACACTTTCATACAACGAAGAGCATGAGCTGCCGTCATGGGTTGCTTACGAGCTCACACGCGATGAAGTACTGGGCAATGCATCCGAGCGCGATGACAACTTCAGGGCAGATCCTTCTGTCCCAACGGGATCGGCATCGCTTCAGGACTACAGGGGAAGCGGATACGACAGGGGGCACATGGCCCCTGCTGCGGACTTCAAGTGGTCGGAGGATGCCATGAGCGATACATTCTTCCTGTCCAACATGGCTCCGCAGGCTCCGTCATTCAATAGAGGTATATGGGCAGAGCTTGAGGCTGTTGCCAGAACTGCAGCCTATGATAATGGAAGCATCTTCATAGTCACTGGGCCTGTACTTACAGACGGTCCTTATGAGACAATCGGTGAAAATGAGGTCTCCGTGCCGAAACGCTTCTACAAGGTATTCCTGGATTACACCGGTCCTGAGACAAAAGCCATAGGTTTCGTCCTCCCGAATGAAGGCTCTGACAGAGCACTGCAGTCATATGCTCTTTCAGTCGATGATGTCGAGGAGATAACCGATATCGATTTCTATCCAGCCCTTCCTGATGAGGATGAGGAGAGGCTTGAGAGCACATTCAGCACCTCTGACTGGTCATTCATCCCTTTCACACCTACAGGAGAGACTCCTGAAGCGGACTTCAGCTATGTCGTCCCTGACAGCCCGAGGGATGTGGTCATGGATCTTCTCATAGGTACATTCGTGAAGCTCAAGGAAGCTGTATTCAGCTATCTGGGAGCAGAGGATATTGCGAGAAAGCTCTCGCTCCTCTGATCAGTCCTCGGAAAGAGGTATGACAATCTCCTCAAGCACATCGATCAGTGCCTGATAGTCCCCATCGAGCGCCGCGACATTCGCTTCAAGGAAGTGGTCAGGATCAGCGCTTCCCCACCCTATCTCATAGCCTGCGGCAAGCGCAAGGGAGTTGAAGAAGAATCTGGTTGCCCGTCCATTGCCATCCATAAATGGGTGAAGAGCTTCCATCTCCCCCATGTAGTAGGCAAGTTCATTGACGAAATCATCGACATCATCGATCCTGCTTAGGTAATGGTCGTCGCGGAGCTTCGAGAACAGGATCCCCGCCTGGCTTTCAATGTATTCAGGCTGGCAGAATTCCGTATGCTTTGATGACAGGGAGCGTCTGATCATTCCAGCGGATGGATAGATATCACCGAAAAGATGGGAATGTATCGCCTTCAGATAATCGAAGGTGAAAGGCATATCGATAGGAGCATGGAGAAGCTCTGCGGTACGAAGCGATGAGATCATCTTATCAACACGGCGGAGGGACGGCTTATCCTTGATGCCGAAATAGTTCACAAGGCACCGTGTTCCAGGATAGCGGGACATCTCATCGGCAGGGCTTTCCTCAGCACCAGTATCGAGATGCTCCGAACGTATATACGAGGACACAGCGATATCAGCGGAAAGATCGCCTTCGAGTATATCCGTGAATGTCTTCTCCAGTTCCTCTGTCAATGATTCCCCATCGGCCTCGATGGTGAATCTAAGATATTCCTGGCTGATGCTCAGCCTAGCGCTCTTCATAGTCTTCCAACAACCCCTGCTCTTTCTTTTACTCTGGAATCATAAGCCATAACATCATATGGGTCAATTGAACCCAGCCACGGCATCCCTCACGACAGCATCATCAAGTGCTGTCAGAACGGGCCTGCCCTGACCTTCCATCAGCACGAACTTCACGCTTCCTCCCTTCTTCTTCTTATCACTGTGTATAGCCTTCATGAAGTCAGGGAACCCTTCATCTGAAACGGAGTACCTGCAATCGAATCCATAGAGCGAAAGAAGGGAGAATGCATGCTCTGCAAACTCCTTCGGAGTGATGCCTAAAGCTGTTCCGGCTCTGAGCGCCATATGCATACCCCATGCAACTCCCTCACCATGGGATATCGAGAAGCCATTTACCGATTCAAGGGCATGGCCGAATGTATGCCCAAGATTGAGCGCTGACCTGATGCCCTTCTTCTCCTCAGGATCCCTGGTTATATACCATATCTTCACCTCAAGAGAGAGCCTAATCATCTCGGAAAGCGCTTCGCTATTGCGGGCCATGATCCGATCATGGTTGTCCTCCAGGAACTCCCAGAGCCTGGTATCCTCCGAGAGGAGAGCATGCTTCACCACCTCCCCCAGTCCTGAGCGGAATTCGCTGTCAGGCAGCGTACGGAGCGTCTCAGGGACGATAAGGACAGCCTCTGCAGGATAGAATGTGCCGACAAGGTTCTTTATTCCTTTGTAGTCAAAACCAGTTTTGCCGCCAAGAGTCGCATCGACCATCGACAGAAGCGTCGTAGGAACGAGCACAAGCCTTGCGCCACGCATATAGACCGAGGAAGCGAACGCGGCAAGATCAAGCACGACGCCACCGCCGAACCCGATGAAGAGACCGTCCCTCGCAATCGACAGCTCCAATGCGCCAGAGAGCATCCTGCTGACACTTTCCCATCCCTTCATCCTCTCTCCCGGAGGAATGATGACAGCACCATCAGGAATCCTGCCTACTAGCTTTGAGGCATTCTCATCAGAGATGAATATCGAGCGGTCATACTCCTGAAGCTTTCCATTAAGCTCATCCATTGAGCTGAGCATATATACATCAGTTACGGCACCTCCCTTCAGAGGCACAGCGAAGATTCTTTCCATGGAACAGAATTATACAGACGGGACCGCTTGCAGAAAAGAGCGGAAAACAATGTAATACTCACCATGGACCTTTATTTTGACAACGCTGCAACGACAAGGCTTTCGGATGAAGCGCTTGAAGCATACATAAGGACGGAGAAGGAGTTCTTCGGGAATCCCTCCTCGGTCCATAGAGAGGGAATAAAAGCGAAGAAGGAGCTGGAAAGGATAAGGGCATCAATTGCATCGGCAATGGGCATACAGCCATCTTCCCTTTTCTTCACATCGGGCGCTACCGATTCGATTGCCTCTGTCTTCTCCTCGCTCCTCTTCAATGAGCCTGGAAGGATAATCATATCCTCAATCGAGCATGAGGCTGTGGCTTCATGGCTCCCAATCCTCAAGCACCATGGGTGGGATACCGTGCAGCTGAAAGCAAAGGGCGGGAAGGTCGACCCGGATGAGCTTGCATCCCTGCTGACGCCGGATACAAAGCTCGTTGCTGTAATGGCAGTGAATAATGTGACGGGAGCGGTAGAGGACATAAAAGCGCTGACAGAGGCAGTACGTGAGTACGAAAAGAAAGGAGGAAGGAGGATTTTCTTCTTCTCCGACTCCGTACAGGCGCTTGGCAAGGTCCCGTATGACATCACATCGCTGGGAATAGACGGAGCTTCATTCTCTGGGCATAAGATCAATGGACCGAGGGGAATCGGTATGCTGTACCTCAGAAATCCATCGGCTTTCAGACCGCTTGCGCCCGCCGGAGGCCAGGAGCATGGAAAGCGCGGAGGAACCGAGAACCTGCCCGCGATTGCAGCTCTTGAGAAAGCCGTGCTGTCATGGATAGAACGGTTCGATGAGGAGCAGCCGCGCATCAAGGCGCTGAACAGGAAGATAAGGGATGCCCTTACCATGCAGGGACTGGAGATACTCTCCCCAGAGAATGCCTCCCCGTATATAATATCCTTTGTCTCTCCGCTTCCATCCGAGGTGTATGTAAGGATGCTCTCGGACAAGGGCATTGCAGCCTCCTCTGGCTCTGCCTGCTCAAACAATGCAAAGGGAGAGGGCGAGAAGATCCTCCTCAGCATGGGCATAAGGAGCAACAAGGCAAGGAACGCTGTGAGGATATCCTTCTCCGGAAGCACGGATGAAGAGAGCGCCGAGGCACTGATAAAAGCTATCAAGGAGATACGATGAAGGACAAACTCTATCTGATCAAAGAAGGTGAGATCTCGCTCAAGGGCGGAAACAGGAATCTGTTCGAGAAGAGGCTGAGGCATAACATAAAGGACAAGCTCAGACCATACAGCTCCGAGATAGATAAGCAGAAAGGCAGGCTCTATGCATATATAAGCGAAGAGGCATCTGATGAGCTTGTGGAGAAGGTCCTGAAGACAACGACAGGGCTTACCGGCTATGCGAAGGCTTACAGGACTGAGAAGGATATCGATGCGATAAAGGCAAAGGCAAGGGAGATCCTCCCCTCATCCCGCTTCAGCAGCAATGGAAGCTTCAGGATCACAGTCAAGCGCGAGGACAAGACCTTTCCGCTCACCTCCCATGATATCGCGATAGAACTTGCGGAGGTCGTCACATCGCTCTATCCGGATATAAAGGTCGATCTGGACAATCCTGACTATACCCTCACATGCGAGATAAGGAACGAGGCATATCTCTATACCGATGAGGAGAAAGGCGAAGGAGGCCTGCCATCCGGGACAGCTGGCAAGGGAATGCTCCTCCTTTCCGGTGGTATCGATAGTCCGGTAGCAGGGTACATGATGGCAAAGCGCGGCATGCGTGCCGATGCCATCTATTTCCATGCCTATCCATATACATCGGAGCTTGCTCTCGATAAGGTCAAGACTCTTGCCTCGATGATTGCCCCGTATCTTCAGGGACTCAGGCTGTTCGTCGTCCCGTTCACCGAGGGCCAGCTGCATATCAGGGACAAAGGATATGAGGAGGAAGCCACCCTTATGTTCCGCGCAGCGATGATGAGGACAACCCAGATTCTCGCAGAGAAGAACGGTGCCGGTGCGATCATCACAGGTGAAGCGCTGTCTCAGGTTGCATCACAGACGATTGATGCCATGTCATTCACAGACAGCATGACGGATCTTCTTGTCATAAGACCGCTTGTGGGAATGGACAAGGAGGAGATAATCGCAAAGGCGAAGCACATCGGAACATATGAGACCTCAATTCTCCCATATGAGGACTGCTGTGTCGTCTTCTCACCTAAACATCCTATAACAAGGCCTGTAAAGGAGGTCTCAAGGCGTCATTTTGAGGAACTCGATATGGACGGCATCATAAGAAAAGCTGTAAACGATACAGTCATCTATTCATTCGATGCGAATGGAAGGGAGATCGATGCGTAAATTAATACCATTGGCCGCATCAGCTGCCATAATGCTCATCTCATTCATCCTCACCACGCCTTCGGGAGAGTTCATAGTATCCCTCCCCTGGCAGGCATTCCTTACCCTCTTCATGATTTCAATAGCGGCAGCCGGACTGAGAAGGGAGAACGCGTATGCTCCCTTGGAGACATTTGCGGCATCACTCGAATACACAGTCTCAGCAATCGGTGCCATGACGCTCTTTGCGTTCATCACAGCGCCATTCCTGACTGCCCCCTACTCGGCTATCGCATTCACCGCCATCTCAGACAGGGTGCTTGAGAAGACAGAAAAGGAAAGATACGCCAATGCATCGGCAGCGCTTGTATCAGCAGCAGCATACTCTGGATCGATGCTGCTCCCGGCCGGCAGCGCGCAGAATCTGATCATCTCCTCCGGATACGGTGTCTCTGCAATAGATACGATGTACCCCGCATTCCTCATATCCATCCCCGTGATGGCGCTCGTGCTTATCATCATCCTTGGACGGAACCTACTCAGAGACAGGATATACATGCATGCAAAAGCATCAGATGACACCGGAAGCAGATCGCTCAGGATGTTCTATATCTGCCTTCTGCTGGTTGTTGCACTATCGGCATCAAAGCTATTCTTCTGGTTCGATGTGCTCATCGTATTCCTTGCTGTGGTGATCGTGTTCGACAGGAAGGTATTCCTGAAAGCAGACTACATTATGCTTGTATCATTCATGTTCGTCATTACGGCAGCGGAATCATTTGCTTCATCAGGGTTCCTGGAACCGGTGATCAGAGAAGGAATGGCAAGCCACCCGGTCCTTCTGCCATACATCCTTTCGGCGTTTCTGAGCCCTTCTGTAGCATCGGTAATGCTTGACAGCGCAGCACAGCATCCTGATACGCTGCTTCTGCTGGTGAATCTCGGAGGAATGGCATTCCTCTCATCCGCATCCGCAATACCTCTCCTCCTGAGACGGAAAAGCCCTGCTGCAATGCTGAGAATCGCCATCGGCACGGCCATTTCGCTATCAGCGCTCGGCATTCTCTTTCTTCTTAAGGACTTGCCCGTTTAATCTATTTCCGATAAATTTCTAGACATGCTGAAAGTTGGTATAGATGTAGGATCTACAACGATGAAGACTGTTGCGATGAGGGAGGACAACACCCTCGTCTACAGCGACTATCAGCGTCACTTCTCCCAGATCATAGAGAAAGGAAGGGAGATGCTTCAGAGCATGATGGATGCCATCGGAGACGAGGAGGTCACCATTGCGCTCTCAGGTTCTGCTGGAATGGGACTGGCAGAAGCAGCGGGCATCCCGTTTGTCCAGGAAGTATATGCAACAAGAGTCGCAGCAAAGACCTTCATACCGGATACAGATACAATAATAGAGCTCGGTGGAGAGGATGCGAAGATCCTCTTCCTGAAGAACGGACTCGAAGTCAGAATGAATGGAACATGCGCTGGAGGTACCGGTGCATTCATCGACCAGATGGCAACGCTCCTCGGCATCAGCCGTGATGATATCGACAGGCTGAGCGAGCAGTCCACCCAGATATACACGATCGCATCGCGCTGCGGTGTTTTCGCCAAGTCTGATATCCAGCCCATCATCAACCAGGGAGCAAGAATCGAGGATGTAGCATCATCGGTACTTGTCGCGGTAGTTAACCAGACGATTGCAGGACTGGCGCAGGGAAGGAAGATCGAAGGCAAGGTCATCTACCTTGGAGGCCCGCTTACATTCATTCACCGCCTCAGATACTTCTTCGATGAGGCGCTTGGAACGAAGGGCATATGCCCTGAGAACTCACTGTACTATGTAGCGATGGGATCTGCTCTATCCCCCGGAGGGAAAGAGATGAGGATCTCCGAGGTCATCAAGGCACTTGAGAGCTACAGAGGGCAGAATGACTTCGTTAAGCTTGAACCTCTCTTCAAGGATGAGAGCGAGTATCAGGCATTCAAGGAACGCCATGCAAAGGCCGCCGTTCCGTTCCGTAACCCCGCAGGATACACAGGAAGGGCGTATCTCGGCATCGATTCAGGATCGACGACGATAAAGATGTGCATCATCTCCGAAAACGGAGAACTGATGCTCACACGCTACAGTCCGAATAACGGCAACCCTGTACAGGCCGTCCATTCCTTCCTCGCCTCCTTCTACGATGCATACCCCTCGATAACAATCGCGGCATCTGCTTCGACAGGCTATGGAGAGGATCTGATGAAGGCCGCATTCTCCCTTGACTACTCACTTGTCGAGACGGAGGCGCACTTCATCGGAGCGAAGCACTTCATGCCCGATGTCGATTTCATCATCGATATCGGAGGGCAGGACATTAAGTGCTTCAGGATAAGGGATGGAGTCATCGATGATATATTCCTCAATGAGGCATGCTCATCGGGATGTGGATCATTCCTTCAGACATTCGCGAATACGCTCGGTAAATCGGCAGAGGAGTTCGCCCAGCTTGCGATAACTGCTAAAGCTCCTGTCGATCTCGGGTCAAGATGCACCGTCTTCATGAACTCCCAGGTCAAGCAGGCGCAGAAGGATGGAGCCTCCATCAATGATATCTCGGCAGGACTCGCGATAAGCGTCGTCAAGAATGCGCTGTACAAGGTAATAAGGACATCGAATCCTGAAGAGCTCGGAAGAAGGATTGTCACGCAGGGAGGAACATTCCTCAATGATGCAGTGCTCAGATCATTCGAGAAGGAGCTCGGGCTGGAGGTTGTCAGACCTCAGATTGCAGGACTCATGGGAGCATTCGGAGCCGCGCTCTATGCGAAGATGATGGCAAAGCGCCAGGATCTCAGAATAAGCTCGACGATAAGCCCGGAGGAGCTTGATGAGCTCAAGCATACGATAAAGAGCATAAGGTGCAATGGATGCACAAACCACTGCATGCTCACTGTCAACTCATTCGGAACGAAGAGAAAGCTTATATCAGGGAACAGGTGCGAGAAGCCGCTCACAGGCAGAACACCTGCCGCAGCCGACCGCTATGATCTCTATGCCTACAAGCAGGAGCTCCTGGAAGGCTATATGGAAAGGAAAGGCGGCAGCAGAGGAACGATAGGACTTCCTCTTGCGCTAGGCATGTATGAGCTCCTTCCATTCTATACGGCACTCTTCCAGTCCCTGGGATATGATACGATCGTATCACCGTTCTCCTCGAGAGATCTCTACATAAAGGGACAGGCTTCGATCCCTTCCGATACTGTGTGCTTCCCCGCCAAGCTCATGCATGGCCATATCGAGTACCTGACGAGACAGCGTCCCGATATGATATTCATCCCCTGCTCCTCCTATAACGTAAACGAGGACAAGGGAAACAACCACTTCAACTGCCCCGTTGTCGCCTACTATGGAGAGGTCATAAAGGGTAATCAGGATACGGAGGGCATCCCGCTTATCCTCGGGTATCTCTCCCTTGAATCAGAGAAGCACCTTGCAAAGCGCATCTCAGAGCTTTTCAATGTCAGGAAGAGCGAGGCGCTGAAAGCAGTCAGGGCGGGCTTTTCCGAACTTCAGGCATACAGAAAGAAGGTAATGGACAAGGGTGCGGAGATCATAAAGGTATCGAGGGAAGAGAATCGGCAGATCATCGTGCTTGCAGGAAGGCCTTACCATACCGATCCGGAGATCAACCATGGCATCGACCGCATGATAGTCCAGCTCGGCGCATCCGTCATAACAGAGGACTCAATCGCGCCACTGATCGGAAAAGGAAGCGTCCATGTCCTCAACCAGTGGACATACCATGCGAGGATGTATGATGCGGCAAGATACATAGCCGGAGAGAAGGATATGAATCTCGTGCAGCTTGTATCCTTCGGGTGCGGACTCGATGCTGTGACAACCGATGAGGTAAGGGAGATACTCCGCAGCGAGGACAGGATATATACCCAGATAAAGATCGATGAGATCACGAATCTAGGAGCGGTAAGGATCAGGATGAGATCGCTGTTCGCTGCTCTGGAGATGGAAGAAGAGAAAGAGAAGGCGGGAAGCCGGAATGGATAAGAAAGTCTTTACGAAGGAGATGAAGGATGAGGGGTATCAGATAGCGATACCCAATATGTCGCCGGTGCACTTCAACATAATGAAGCGCATCTTCATAAACCATGGATATAAGCCGGTTCTGCTTGAGAACAGCTCACCAACCGTGATCCAGGAAGGACTCAGGTATGTCCATAATGATATGTGCTATCCATGCCTCCTTGTAATCGGGCAGATCATCGATGCCATAAACAGGGGCATCGTCGACAAGGACAGATGTGCTGTGATCATATCGCAGACGGGTGGCGGCTGCAGGGCATCGAACTACTACTTTCTGCTTATGAAGGCACTGGAGCGGGCAGGACTGGGGAATATCCCGGTCATTTCAGCAAACCTCCAGGGGATGAATGCCAATCCCGGATTCAATATAAGCTTCCCGATGCTTGTCCAGGCATTCACTGCTCTTGTCTATGGCGATCTCATAATGCTCCTCTCCAACCAGGTGAGACCCTATGAGATAAACAAGGGCGATACGGACAGGATGATCGACAAATGGACTGTGATCCTCGGAGACTGCTATGAGAAAAACAGAGGATACTTCTGGGGCAATATGAAGAAGAAGTTCAATGCCATCTCCGATGATTTCGCCTCGATTCCCGTAAAGCGTACCCCGAAGGTGAAGGTCGGCGTCGTCGGTGAGATCTATATGAAGTACTCACGCCTTGGCAACAGCGATCTCCAGGGCTTCCTTGAGAAGGAGGACTGCGAGGTGATGCTTCCTCCGATGATGGGCTTCGTGCTCTACTGCTTCTCCAATGGCATAAAGGATGAGGAGTACTACGGAGGCAGGATGAAGTATGCCTTCGTAATGAAGCACATAGGCATGCCGATACTCTCCATCGTCGAGAAATGGTCCGAGGAGGCTGTTCTCCGCCATCCTGAATTCAACAGGGCGGCATCCTTCAAGGAGCTTGAGGAGTATGGAGAGCGCTTCATCGACCGCGGATGCAAGATGGGAGAAGGCTGGCTGCTTACTGCCGAGATGGTGGAGCTTATCGAGAAAGGCTATGGAAACATCGTATGCACTCAGCCTTTCGGATGCCTACCGAACCATATCTGCGGAAAAGGCATGATAAGACCTCTGAAGGAGGCTTATCCTGATTCGAACATCGTACCAATCGATTACGATCCATCAGCGACCAAGGTCAATCAGGAGAACAGAATCAAGCTGATGCTTGCGGTAGCAAAGGAAAAACTCGAAGAGGAGAAGTGACATTAAGCCGTGATAAGGCTATCATTGGCGCCATGGAAATCCTTTCTGAGCTGATTATAATAGCATTGCTGTCGATAGCAGGCGGGGTAATAGCCGCGATGCTTCCATTCGCCTTCCCTCCTGCCGTGATATCCCTCTTCCTGCTTCTTCTGCTTCTTTTCCTGGGAATCATAAAGGAGGATGGGCTCTCATCATCCTCATCTTTCTTCCTGAAGTACATGGCGATGTTCTTCGTTCCATCCGGGGTGGAGATCATAGAGTACGCGGACCTGCTCTCATCATCATGGTTCCATATAATCCTGATTTCAGCCATCTCGATGCTTATCACATTCTTTGCAGCGGCAAAGGCTGTTGAGATAACAGAGCGCTTGATGCAGAGGAGGAAGGCCGCATGATCGACAGAATAGCAGAGGCAATCATAGAGACACCACTTTTCGGTGTAACGCTGACAATACTCACCTACTGGATCGGTCTCAGGATAAGCAAGAAGCTCAGGCTTGCCATCTTCAATCCCTATCTGATCTCCGTCCTTCTTATAGTCGCTGTGCTGGCAGTATTCGGGATACCCTACTCTGAATATGCCCGCGGAGGGGATTTCATCGGAATGTTCCTAACACCTGTCACGACAATACTCGCTGTATCGATCTACAGGCAGAGGGAGATCGTGAAGTCGCACTTCCTGCCAATACTCATGGGAACGCTTGTCGGGAGCATTGTGAGCGTGGTGGCAGTAGTTGTACTCTCAGAGGCTTTCGGCATAACCGATGAGCTGAAGTACTCCCTTGTTCCAAAGAGCGTCACTACCCCGATTGCAGTCGCTATAGCAGACTCTCTCGGAGGTATAAGAAGCCTCACTGTCACCGCACTTATCTTCACAGGTGTGATGGGAAACATACTCGCCCCTCTCCTTGTAAAGCTCTTCAGGGTTAAATCAAGGATTGCCTCAGGCGTTGCAATAGGTACCGCCAGCCATGTCATCGGCACATCCAAGGCACTTGAGATGGGAGAGGATATCGGTGCTATGAGCGGCATAGCGCTTTCATTTGCAGGTATCATAACAGCAATATTCGTTTCGCTTTTCTTCTGAATTCGATATTTATGCATAAAATATGAAATTTTCTGCATGCGATTATGATTTTATTTGACATTTCCCTCGCCTATGATTGAAACTACAGAAAAAGCGAGGGCATATGGCAGAAATCCAATTCTACACAGGGGAGAATGTTCCCCTCGAACTACATAAGGTAAGAATCGTACAGAAGCTTGACCTCGTTCCGGTGGAACGCAGGGCAGAGGCGATAGCGGAAGCAGGGAACAACACATTCCTGCTGAAGAACAAGGACATCTTCCTCGATATGCTCACGGACAGCGGTGTGAACGCGATGAGCGACAGGCAGCTTGCCTCCATGATGGTAGCTGATGACAGCTATGCAGGAAGCGCCACATTCACACGACTTACTGACAAGCTCAAGGAGATCTTCGACACCGATTACTTCCTTCCGGCCCATCAGGGAAGAGCTGCGGAGAACATCATTGCGATGACATTCGTCAAGGAAGGCTCGATAATCCCGATGAACTACCACTTCACTACCACGAAAGCACATATAACAAGGCTTGGAGGAAGTGTTGAGGAGCTGGTCATCGATGAAGGGATAAAGCTCACAAGCGACCATCCATTCAAGGGCAACTTCGACCTTGAAAAGCTTAAGAAGCTCCTCGATGAGAAGGGAGACAGGATTCCTTTCGTAAGAATCGAGGCAGGAACGAATCTTATCGGAGGCCAGCCTCTGTCGCTTGAGAACATGGAGGCAACTGCGGATCTTGTCCATAGCTATGGCAAGCTGATGGTAATCGATGCAAGCCTCCTGCAGGATAATCTCTACTTCATCAAGACAAGAGAAGAAGCTGCAAAGAATCTCTCCATAAGGGAGATAACAAAGCGCATCTCCGCGAAGATGGACATCATATACTTCTCGGCAAGAAAGCTCGGATTCGCCCGTGGCGGCGGTATCGCGCTCCATGACAAGGCGCTCTATACGAAGATGAGGGAGCTTGTCCCGATGTTCGAAGGCTTCCTCACCTACGGCGGAATGAGCGTAAGGGAGATGGAAGCGATGGCAGTAGGACTTGAGGAGACAATGGATATGGATGTCATATCCCAGGGGCCGCTCTTCATCGAATACATGACAAATGAGCTGATAAGGCTTGGCGTACCTGTCGTCACTCCTCCTGGAGGACTTGGATGCCATCTCGATGCATCACGCTTCATCCCCAATGTGCGTCAGGAAGAGTATCCAGCTGCCGCGCTCGGCGCTGCGGTGTATATCGCGGGCGGCATAAGAGGCATGGAAAGAGGAACTGTCTCAGAGCAGAGAGAGCCTGATGGATCGGAACATCTTGCATCGGTAGAGCTTCTGCGCCTTGCCCTTCCCCGCCGCGTCTTCACCCTTTCACAGGTGAAATATGCAGTGGACAGGATCAAATGGCTCTACGACCACAGGGATCTTATAGGTGGACTGAGGTTCGTTGAGGAGCCATCATCGCTGAGGTTCTTCTTCGGCAGGCTCGAACCGGTCTCCCCTTGGCAGGAGGAGCTTGTGAAAGCCTTCCGGAAGGATTTCGGAGACAGTCTCTGACAGCATCCCCTCTCAGGAGGGGATTATCTATGCTAGAGTTAGGAAGCCATGGAAGAAAAACTGATTGCTATGAGGCTGCCCAAGGCGGACAGCCTCACAATAGATCCGGAGAATTATTATCAGCAGGCACTGTGCGGATACTATGATTTCCGCTGCAGGGTAAGCAGGGACAAAATCCGTACAGCCAAGTTCTATATACCCGATGGCAGTGAATACAACCAGCCCACCATATTCATAGGTGTGCCGGCATCCTATGAGACAGACAGATTCCTCATTGAAAGCGGATGGAAGAGCCTTGCTGAAAAGAATCATTTCTATCTTGTCATGATGGAAGCTGAGAATGGTGCATGGGGCGATGACGAGAGCGAGATTGCCTATATAAATGCCCTGCGGGAGGATGTGAACTACAGACCGTTTGCCTCTGCATTCTCATCGAAGTTCTACATCTATGCATATGGCGAGACTGCATCCGTCATCGGCAGGCAGAGCAGGCTCTTCCCGCGGAGCTGGGCTGGAACAGCGCTCGTCGGGGAAAGCGGGATGGATGAAGAAGAGCTTTCCATGATGAATGCTAAGATGACCAAGGTCCCGGGTGTCCTATACAGCCAGGTCCAGATGCCTGTGTGGATATCCTGCAGAAGCAATGATGAGAGCCTTTCCCGTGAGATTAAGTACTACAGAGCGGCAAACCATAGCTCTGACAGCCCCGAATGCATAGACGGGAGGCGGATCTGGAAGCCGGAGGCTGGAGGGACTGTGGATGAGCATTGGTGCGCACTGACTGTCCATGATGACCGTGACTGGAAGGATTGCCTCTCAGCCGAGTATTCAGAATCAATCTGGAATATGGTCTTCTCAGGCACTGCCCGATACCCCGGCAATGCAAATGGAGCTCTCAGACGCTATCCGTCAATAGAAGAGCGCGGATTCATGAAGTTCTCCAAAATGGTCGCAGGAGGATACCATGCTGACGGATCTGATGCGTATCTGCGTGTATGGTGGGTGTATAAACCTGAGTCAGTGGATGACTCGAAACCATTCCCGCTTCTCTTTGTCTTCCATGGAGCCGGAGGAAGCGGAGATGAGATTGCTGACCGCATGGGATGGGCAGAGACTGCTGAGGAGTATGGATTCATGATAATCTGCCCGACTGCATCGCTTCCAAACCGCATTCGCTCCGTCTCGGATATGGTGATAAACGAGAGATTCCGTGCGATGTGGAATACAGGAAAACCCCAGCATGACCGTCCCTCTGACATGCTTTTCGTGGATTATCTCTATAAATGGGCAGCAGAGAACTTCAATATAGACAGAAGCAGGGTATATGCAAGCGGACAGTCCTCAGGAGGCATGATGTCCTGGGCCTGCGCAAGCTATCGTCCGGATACGTTCACGGCAGTGGCACCTTTCTCTGCGAAGATCCTCAACATGGAAGGCGAAGCACTCCCCTTCATCAATGGCTCGGTCGTGCCTGTAATAGCTGGTATGGGGCTTGATGACAATATGTTCCCCGGAGGTTTCGGTACAGATGATGCAAGGATGCTCATCGAACACTGGCACGATGCATTCAATCTGAAGGAGAACTGGGATAGCTATACATACAATGACGGAGGGAAGAACTGCTCATTCAAGGTCGGATCAGCCATAAACTATCTATTCCATTCAGCATCTGGCATTCCTATCCTCAGATGCGTTGAGATGGAGACAAAGACACATGCCACATGGCCAAGCGAATGCAGGACAGCATGGGCGGAGTTCCTCAGCCATTTCTCCAAGGATCCCAGTACGAAGAAGCTGTATTACGACGGAAAAGAGGTATAGAGAATAACAATGCCCCTCGCATCGGAGGGGCGGTAATCAGCAGTAATCTGATCAATAAGCAGCGTTGAGCCACTCGATTCCATCGATCTGCACTGTAAAGTACGGAGCAGACTGGAATACAGACTCGTGGAATGCGCCATCATAGACAGCTTCCTCGGAATCTGCTGTGAAATCACCATCGGTATCAAGAGCGAATGCGTGTGTGAGCTCCTCGCCATTGACCGTGAATGTGCTTGTATCGAATACCTGGATAGTACCATCAGCGATAGCCTGCTCTACCTCAGCGATCTTCTCTGCTGTTCCAGGAGCAGCGATTGCCTCATTGAGCTGAGTCATCACGACAGCACCATCTCCCATTCCCTTGCACCAGTCCTGAGGAATCTCTTCGCCATTGACATATGCCTTGATAGCCTCATAGAAGTAGATACCCCAATCGATCCTTGTGGAGATGAGCGATGCATTAGGAGCAATACCGGTCATGTCATTGTTGTATCCCGTGTGGAATACGCCGCGTGACTGAGCAGCTGTTGCCGGTGTTGTGTTGTCAGAATGCTGGGAGATCATCACACAGCCCTGATCAGCAAGAGCAAGAGCCGCATCGGACTCAGCTGTAGCATCAGACCATGAGCCTACGAAGGAAACCTTCATCGTAACCGACGGACATACAGACCTTGCACCGAGGAAGTAGGATGTGAATCCAGAGATAACCTCTGCGAATGAGTATGCGCCTACGTATCCGATTATAGCCTGCTCTGGAGTGATTGTACCCTCATCGATCATCTGCTGGAGCTTGAGACCTGCAACAACACCTGCGATGTATCTGCCTTCATAGATATTGGCGAAAGCGTTGTGGGTATTGTCTCTGCCGTCGAATGCTGATGCGCAGTTCGTACAGCTGATGAACTCAATCTCTGGATAGTCATCGACAACCTCGAGCATGAAAGGCTCAAAACCGTAGCTGTTGTTGATGATGATCTGGCATCCTTCCTCAGCAGCCTCGATATTAGCGTCTCTGCATGTCGCATCCTCGCCGATGTTGTACTTTGTCACCCACTCAACATTGATGCCATCTGCCTTGAGCATCTCAGTTGCCTCATCACGGCCTCTGATGAAGTTGTAGGTGTATCCCTGATCGTTTTCATCACCAATACAGAGAAGACCGACTCTTACGGTATTGCTATCTGCAGGAGCAGCTGTCTCGCTGCTGCCGCTTGCGAATACAAAACCGGAAATAAGAGCCAGCACAATAAGAACGAACGAAATTTTCTTCATATGCTCTCCTTAAAAGTTTCATTATCAGGGCGGAGATATGATCTGCATCCCCGCCATCTTCGACGAACAGACAATTACCAACCTTTCTGGCTATATTCTAGCACCATAAAAAAGGACTGCATATCACAGCAGTCCAGATTTTTCATCTCTCTTCTCTGAAATAATTGTTGCCAAGCGATGCAGGAGGCTGCTTGTCGCGGCTGTTCTTCATGCTTGTGAGTATGAGAACGATGACTGTGACGATGTATGGCAGTATCTTATAGATCTCCGTAGGTATGAATGGAATCGATACACGGAGATACATGATCATCATCGCGCCGAACAGCACAGAGCCCCATATCGCATTGAGAGGTCTCCATATGCAGAAGATTACGAGAGCAACAGCAAGCCAGCCTACTCCGGAAAGTCCTTCATGGTTCCATACACACCCCGCAGTCGTCATGATATACACCATGCCGCCTATTGCTGAGATACCACCGCCGATCGTTGTTGCAAGGTATTTGTATTTTGCTACATTGATGCCAGCCGCATCGGATGTTGCGGGGGATTCGCCGACAGCCGAGAGATAGAGGCCGTAGCGTGTCTTCCGGAGGAAGAGGTACATAAGGACTGCAAGCAGGACTGCAAGGTAGAAGAATACCGTGTGGGAGAAGAATATCCTTCCGATAACAGGGATATTGATGAGGAAATCAGGGAAGATTGCAGCAGAGAATGCATCCTTGAGATCATTGCTGAGAGCGACATATCCCTTCTCGCTGACTCTCATGAACTCACCTACGAACTGACCTATTCCGGTGCCGAAGATAGAGAGAGCGAGACCTGTGACGTTCTGATTCGCCCTGAGAGTGATCGTTATGAAGCTGTATATAGCGGAAGCAGCCATTCCAGCAGCGAATGCGGCGAGGATAGCGATGATTATCGCAACAGGACCGCTGGCAGCGCCTCCTGCGGCTTTCTCATAGTAGAATGCACCAGCAAGGCCGAATGCACCACCCATATACATGATTCCCTCTACACCAAGGTTGAGGTTGCCGGACTTCTCTGTCAGTATCTCTCCCAGCGTTCCATACATCAGGACTGTGCCGAAGGTAACAGCTGCTACTATCAATGTGATAAGGGTTGTCATGCGTCGGCCTCCTTGCCTTTCTCATCCTTCCTGCGGAAAATCAGCCTGTAATTGATGAAGAACTCCGAACTGAGCATGCAGAAGAGAAGTATGCCCGTTATGATATCTGCAATCGAAGCCGGAATCTGCATCCTGGTCTGAAGCGTATTCGCACCCTTCTCAAGGATGGCGAGGACCATGGATATGGCAATCATGGCAAATGAATTGAGCTGTGAGAGCCATGCAACAGTTATCGAGGTGAAGCCGACACCGTTAGCGACTCCTTTATACAGCGTATAGTTCGCGCCCGATACGATTATGAAGCCTACAAGCCCGCTTATCGCGCCGGATATGAACATCGTGCGCATCATTATCCAGCCGACATTCATGCCTGCATAGCGCGCTGTGTTGACCGAATCACCTATTACAGCTATCTCATAGCCCTGCTTCGTCTTATTCATGTAGATATGCATCAATACAGCGAGGACAAGGACGATGATCCATCCGCAGTTGACGCGGAATACCTCAGGAAGCCTTGCGGCATCATTGAACATAGGAATGAGCTGCGAACCCTTCCTGCCCTCCCAGGGACCGCCTTGGAGCCATGCGACTATGCCGATGGCTATATAGTTCATCATGAGTGTGAAGAGCGTCTCATTCGTATTCCACTTAGCTTTGAAGAATGCTGGAATCAAGGCCCATATACCACCAGCGATGGCACTGGCAATACCCATGACGATAAGGAGAGGGACATGGGGAATCCTATTCACCCAGAAGAGCGCAAAGTACGATGCGAAGACAGCCCCCATCGTTATCTGCCCTTCTGCCCCGATATTCCAGAAACGCATCTTGAAGCATGGGGCTATCGCGAGCGCACATCCAAGGAGCGGAATCGCGATCCTTATCGTCTGCCTTATGTATATCGGCCTCGAGAGGGATCCCGCAACAATCACTTCATAAGCGGCAATCGGATTGCTTCCTGTAAGAAGTATTGGAATGCAGCCAAGAAGAAGCGCTATCAATATAGACCCGAACCGGATGCACCAGATCATCCGCGGACTCATATCACTGCGCTTAGCAAGACGTACCATAGGAGTTCTGGCTTCTGTGCTCATCATTCTTCCTCCTTGGCAGAGAACTGTGTCATCATCAGACCGATCTCTTCCTTCGTTGCAGTACGTGCATCGGCGATGCCTGCAACCTGACCGCCGCAGAGCACGACGATCCTGTCAGCAAGCTCAAGAAGGACATCGAGATCCTCTCCGACATATATGACAGCAACGCCCTTCATCTTCTGTTCTGTCAGAAGATTGTAGATTGTATAGGATGTATTTATATCCAGGCCACGCACGGCATAGGCAGTCATCAGCACTGCAGGCTCACTTGATATCTCACGTCCGACAAGAACCTTCTGGACATTTCCTCCGGAAAGTCTTCTGACAGGATAATCAACCCCCGGAGTGACGACCTCAAGCTCCTCCAGGATCCTCCCTGCAAGAGCTTCCGGCTCCTTTCTGCGGACAAGAGCGCCCTTCCCGGCCTTCCATGAACGGAGAAGCATGTTGCCTGTCATGCCCATGGAGCCTACAAGTCCCATGCCAAGCCTGTCCTCAGGGACGAAAGCCATTCCGACACCTGTCTGCCTTATCTTCATCGGAGTCTTGCCTACAAGCTCGATCTCCTGTCCATCATCGCCGATGAATCTGACACTGCCGCTCTTCACGGAATAGAGACCTGTTATCGCCTCGAGAAGCTCCTTCTGCCCCGATCCTGAAATACCTGCGACACCAAGAATCTCTCCTGTATATGCCGTAAAGGAAACGGAATCGAGCTTCTTAACGCCCTCATCATCGACGCATGTGAGATTCTCAACAATAAGCTTCTTCTTGGGGGCATCGTATTTTGGGCGATCTATATTCAGGGAGACAGCATGTCCGACCATCATATCAGTAAGGGCCTGAGGATTTGTCTCCGAGGTATTGACCGTCCCTATGTACTTTCCCTTCCTCAGAACCGCGACTTTATCAGAGACCTCCATAACCTCATGGAGCTTGTGGGTTATTATGACAATGGCCTTCCCATCCTCCTTCATGTTCCTGAGGACACGGAAGAGCTTCTGCGTCTCCTGAGGCGTAAGGACAGCCGTCGGCTCATCGAGGATGAGGATATCAGCACCACGGTAGAGAACTTTAACAATCTCTACAGTCTGCTTCTGTGAGACCGACATATCGTAGACCTTCTGATCCGGATCGATGTCGAATCCATAGCGGCTGCATATCTCCCGGACCTTCGAAGCCGTCTGCTTCAGATCCATCTTCTCCTCATTCAGACCGAGAATGATATTCTCCGCTGCTGTGAAGACCTCAATGAGCTTATAGTGCTGATGGATCATTCCTATGCCATAACCAAAAGCCTCTCGGGGGGAATGGATGTAGATGGGATTACCATCCTTGCATATCTCGCCACCATCGGGCTGATAGATACCGGAGAGCATATTCATGAGAGTTGTCTTCCCGCTGCCGTTCTCTCCCAGCAGCGCCATTATCTCACCACGCCGGATCGTCAGATCGATGCTGTCATTCGCTACGACCTGTCCGAAACGCTTGGTAATGCCTCTCATTTCAATTGCAGGGTTGTGTTCCAATAGCGTACCTCTCGTAATCCAATATTACCATAAGATGGAAAATGTGAGGAGCTTGAGAAACAGACAGATCAGGGGATTATTGCCGAAAAAAGAGCAAGGATGGCCAATAGCACGATATTGAGCATCAGGAAGAATGCCATATACATACCCTTCCGTCCTGACTCTCTCCTGAAATAGAACTTCAGTGATATGAGGGAAGCAAGGGATGCGATAGGCGTTCCCAGCCCTCCGATATCCGTTCCGATGAGGACTCCTTCAAAGCTATCTGTGAAGGATGAAAGAAGTATGGCGGCAGGGACATTGCTTATTATCTGGGACACAGCCGCTGATACGGCAACTGGATGGCTTGCCATAGGGGATGATATAAAGCCCTGGACTGCATCCATGCTCCTCAGATTCTCGCTGAATATGAAGAATGCCACGAATGTGAGAAGGAGGATGTAATCTATGCGCTTCAGGATATTCCTGTCGAATGCAAGGAGGAAAATAAGCTCAACGACAAACAGGAGCTGCCAGCTTATCACCCGGAATACCGAGAACATAGCGGCAAGGAGGAAGACCAGATAGATGATCGTCCTATGCTTATCCATCTTCCTGACAGCCCTCGTCTCCTTCTCTACGCTGCCAGATTTCCACAGGAATATCCTAAATGAGAGCACTATAAGAAGCAGTGAGATAATTGAATAAGGAATGATAGTACGGAAGAATGCCGGGGCCTCTACTCCGAAGAATGAGCAGATATAGAGATTCTGCGGGTTGCCTACTGGAGTCGTCATGGAGCCGAGATTGGCGGCTATCGTCTCGAGTACCACAAGCTTTATGACATATCCCTCATCAGCCTTCTCCTTATCGAGAAGCATCATCGTGAAAGGCACGAACATCAGGAGGGCGACATCATTCGTGAAGAACATCGAAGAGATGAAGACGACAGCTGTGAGCATCGCTGATAGCATCCTCATGTTCCCTGCCCTCTTCATGAGAATTCCCGCAGCGGTATCGAAAAGCCCTGATACCTTCAGCCCTTCCGAGACACCCATCAAGGAGAAAAGAAGGGCCAGCGTCCTGAAATCTATTGCCTCCAGCCATGATGCGGAAGGAGGATTGAAGAATGCGGACACTACCGCTGCTGTCAATGCTATGACGAATACTACTTCCCTCTTTATGAAATCCCACATGATAATCCCCCGTGCATGATATCCTCCTTACCACTATTGCATCAATGGGAAAATTACACACTTCAGACATATTGGGTATCTTTTACATATCATCGAAAATCCTTATAATCCCGGGCTGAAAGAAGGATTGATATGAGAAAAACCAAGATTATCTGCACATTGGGACCGGCCGTCGAATCCGATGAGATGGTCGAAGCCCTGATAAAGAACGGAATGGACGCTGCAAGGCTGAATTTCTCCCATGGCTCCCATGAAGAGCATAAGGCAAGGATAGAGCGCGTAAGGCGTGTCGCGGAGAAGCTCGGCACGAATATACCTGTCATTCTCGATACAAAGGGCCCTGAGATCAGGACAAGGGAATTCAGGGACGGTTCCGTGATACTCAAAGAAGGCTCGGAGTTCACGCTCTCAGCAGATCCTGACAGGCTCGGTGATGAGACTGGAGTGTCGATCACGTATCCCTACCTTGCGGAGGATGTGGAGGCCGGCACATCTATCCTCATTGATGATGGTCTCTGTTCCCTTACGGTCATTGCTATCAACGGCGGAGATGTCGTATGCCGCGTCAACAATACATCAAAGGTATCAAACCATAAATCAATCAATGTGCCTGGAGTGGACATCGATCAGCCATTCATCTCTGCGGCAGACAGGTCAGATATCCTCTTCGGGATTGAGGAGGATGTCGATTATATCTCCACATCATTCGTCAGAACCGCCGATGATATCAGGAAGATGAGAAAGCTTCTTGCCGTCAATGGCGGGGAGAAGATCAAGATAATCGCGAAGATAGAATGCAGAAGCGGCATAGACAACCTCCGTGAGATTATCCAGGAAGCCGATGGAATCATGGTCGCCAGAGGTGACATGGGTGTGGAGATTCCATTCAAGGAACTTCCTGTCATCCAGAAAATGATGATCTCCGAATGCACCAAGGCTGGAAAGATCGTCGTGACAGCAACACAGATGCTCGAATCGATGACAGAGCATTCCAGACCGACAAGGGCTGAGGTCTCCGATGTTGCCAATGCCATATTCGATGGAACGACATGCACGATGCTCAGCGGGGAGACAGCTGCTGGAAAATACCCTATCGAAGCTGTGAGGACGATGGCGGAGATTGCGGAATTCACTGAGAATCAGATAGACTACCGCCAGCGCTATTTCGCTAATCAGGCTACTGTTTCCCTCGATATCCCTGGAACAATATCCAGCGCGGCAGTGGAAGCGTCATTCACGCTCAATGCCGAGGCGATAATCTGCATGACCGCAACGGGAAGAACCGGATGGCTGACATCATCATGCCGCCCGGCATGCCCGATCATAGCCTGCGTGACGGACAGAAAGGCTGTAAGGCAGCTCAGGCTCGCCTATGGTGTCACTCCGATCCTTGCGGACTTCACAGAGGACAAGGAGAAGATGAGGGAGCAGTCAATCAGGCTGGCACTTGGCTCAGGAATCGTGAAGAAGGATGATCTTGCGGTGATCATCACAGGATCCCTTCCCGGATTCCAGTACGCTGATTCGATGCAGATATCGAGAATCTGACCACGATCCTCCGGGCTTCCGGAGGATTACTTTTCCGCATCCATTGCCTTCAGCTCAGGCATTACCATATGGCGCATCGTAAAGTAGGATGCACAGCCTCCTATGACATTGCTTATCGGTTCTGCAAGCATAACGCCGTTTATCCCGAAGATATACGGAAGAGCAATCGTGAGCGGCACGACGATGATTACCTTCCTGAAAAGGGAGAAGAACACAGCCTGCTTGGCCTTCCCCAGCGCAACGAAGGTCTGCTGGCCGGCTGTCTGGAGCGCCATGAATATGAATCCGAAGAAGTAGATTCTCAGCGCTGATACAGAAGCATCGAGCATGGCCGCATCCTGCGTGAAGAACATTGCCATCGTGCGGGGGAAGATAAGGACTGCAAGCCATACGATCATCGCATATGCAAAGATGAATATAAGCGTCCAGTCGCTGGCTTTCCTTGTCCGAGCGCCATTGCGTGCCCCGTAATTGAAGCTCATGACAGGCGTTGAACCTCCGCCTATGCCATTGATGACCGTGCTGTATATCTCCCTTACTGAGTTGAGGATCGTCATTACACCGACATAGAGATCGCCGCCCCAGATGAAGGCGCATTTATTGCAGACAAGCTGCACAAGGGAATTCGTGGCTCCCATCGTGAAACCGCTTGTACCGAGTGCAATGATCTCCTTGCAGCGCCTCGCATCGAGCCTCATATCCCTGAATCTGAGCTTCAGCTCAACGCTCTTGCCGCAGAGGAACGATACTGCGAATATGCATGATACCGTCTGGCTGAATACCGTTGCGATCGCTGCGCCCTTTACGCCAAGCCCGAATACAAAGATGAATATAGGATCGAGCACGATATTTATGACAGCGCCGATAAGCACGGTGACCATGCCGATAGTGGCAAACCCCTGGCTGTTTATGAATGCGTTCATGCTCAGCGTCACCAGCACAGGGATCGTTCCAAGTGAATATATCATAAGGTAGTCGCGTGCATAGGGATATGTCGCATCGCTTGCTCCGAACGCATAGAGGATAGGACGATGGAAGATAAGGACAATCGTCATGAGCACAGCACCTGTGACGACGGAAAGCATGAATGAATTGCCCATAACAAGGGAAGCCTCCCTCTCATCCTTTCTGCCTCTTGCCATCGCACAGAGAGGAGCCCCGCCATTCGACCCGAAGAGCTTGGCGAATGCGCTTATCAAGGATATCACGGGAAAGCATAGCCCAAGGCCGGTAAGCGCCAGCGAGCCATTCGCCGCAAGATGGCCTATATATATCCTATCGACCATGTTGTAAAGAAGGTTGACAAGCTCTGCCACAATCAGGGGAAATGAGACCCTAAGGATAAGAGAAGATACTTTCCCTTGGGAAAAATCAGCCTGATGAACTTTCATATGCAACCCCTTTTTCTGCGATTATATCCATCAAGGCCCTCTGCAACAATAAAAAACATAAAAGAAATCAGATGTGGAACAGCAGCATGAAATAATTGCCTGCACACCTTCGGGCCACACAACGATAGCACATTGCACAGAATCATGTGCATTTTATGTGATAATCACCAGAACCTGAACTCATATGGGACAAATGGAAACTGCACACTCAGCTAAGAATGTCCTATTTATCCATTTAGCAGGGAAAGTTTTTTGACAAATGAAAAATACGGCGGTTAAAATACTCAGAAAGGAGAACCGAAAGCTATACAGTCCTGCAATCTTCTGCTAGTCTGGGTGATGTTCGTCGGAAAGCAGAGCATTCCGTGGGGTTTCTGTACTGGAATCGATATTCTTCGGTCTGGAAGCTATGACGTATGGAATACATACGCTGAACATAGATACACATAAAGAAGGAGTCTGTTATGGGAGAAAAAGGAAGTCTGCAGAATAAGACATACTGGTCGACGCTGAGAAAGGACATAGCACGCCAGAAATGGATCTACATCCTTATCGCAGTACCGCTTATCTACTACTTTGTCTTCAAGTATGTCCCTCTGTGGTATTCGCAGATTGCATTCAGGGATTTCAAATCCGTCAGATACGGAATCCTCACCTCTGACTGGGTGGGAATGGAGAATTTCAGGGAATTCGTAACATCGCACTATTTCTGGAGCCTTATCCGCAATACGCTTATGTACAGCATAGGAAAGATCCTTGTATCGCTTCCGCTGTCTGTCATTCTGGCTATCGCTATCTATGAGTGCCGCCACAATAAGCTCAGGAAGGTTGTCCAGACCCTTGCATACCTCCCCCACTTCCTCTCATGGGTTATCATGTACGGTATCCTTCTCTCGCTTTTCGCACCTGGAGATGGAATCATAAACGACCTGATCAAATTCTTCGGCGGGCAGCCGATCGACTTCCTCACGAATGCAAAGGCATTCCCATGGCTCGTCATATTCTCTGACGCATGGAAGGAGATGGGCTGGTCAGCGATCATCTTCATCGCAGCGCTCATGGGAATCGACGTATCCCTCTTTGAGGCGGCGATGGTCGAAGGAGCAAACAGCTGGCAGCGTGTGAAATACATCACATTCCCAGCAATCAAGCCCGTTATAGTCACAGTCCTGCTTCTCAAGATAGGTACTATCTTCGAAGCTGGATTCAACCAGATATTCATGCTCTACAGCCCGGCTGTATACAGCGTCGCGGATATCATCGATACCTGGGTCTACAGACAGGGTCTTCTCGAAGGAAGATTCGGCCTGGCAACGGCTGCCGGCCTCTTCAAAGGCATCATCGGAATGCTGCTGCTCTTCGCATCGAACTACTTCTCGAAGAAGTTCTCAGACTCGTCTCTGTTCTGATCCAAGGAGGTTAGCATGAAAAAGAAGAACAAGCAGGTTACAAGCGTAGCTGTAAAGCCAACCGCAGCAGATAGAGGATTCAATATCGTTGTTGATATCTTCATGGTCTTCATACTGATTGTCATCGTGCTTCCGCTCTGGAGTACGCTCACACTCTCGTTCAGGCCTGTAACATTCATCGGAACATATACCGAAGGCATGTTCCTTCCCCCATGGGAATGGTCGATTGCCGCTTATGAATCGCTTCTCGGCAACAATGGATTCCTCATCGCATTCTGGAATTCAATCAAGATCCTTGTCGAAGGCGTCATCTGCGCTCTCATTCTCACGATTCCGCTTGCATATGGTCTTTCCGTAAAGGATCTCAGGGGCAAGAAGCTGATAACGGTCTTCGTTCTCATCCCATACATCTTCAACGTAGGTATCATCCCTGTATACCTCCTCATCGCGAAGCTTGGGCTGACGAACCATCTGCAGTCGGTATTCCTTCCTGTTGCAATCAGCACATACAACTGTATCATCATGAGATCATTCTTCGAGGGAATCCCGAACGAGCTCAGGGAAAGCGCATCGATCGATGGCTGCAATGAGCTCCAGATCCTCTTAAAGATAATCCTGCCGCTTTCGAAGGCAATCATAATGACGATTGGTCTCTACTATGGTGTTGCATTCTGGAACGACTACTTCCGCCCGATGCTCTACCTCACAAGAGACTATCTCAGACCGCTCCCGATACTTCTCAGGAACATCCTTCTCGCAGCAGGCATGAACGAGTTCGTCGAGGCAAGGGCATTCGGCAATGCACCTGTCGAGGCTATCAAGGCCGCATCGGTATTCCTCTCGGCAATCCCGATGGTAATCGCATACCCGTTCATTCAGAAATACTTCACAAAGGGAACGCTTCTTGGAAGCGTCAAAGGATAAAGGAGGTTTTATGAAAACCAGGAAATTTCTTGCTATTCTCCTTGTACTGCTGATTGGTTTCGGTCAGGTCTTTGCAGGAGGAAGCTCCGACAAGAAGGCGTCGGATGATGGACTGACACACATCGAGATGTGGTACAACGCAACACAGACAGAGGTCGGTCCTCTCCCGAATGACTGGGTCGGATACGATATCCTCAAAGGCATGGGCATTGATCTTGAGGCTTCATCCCTTCCTTCCAGCACCGTCGATCAGGATACAAAGGTACAGGCTGCTGCCGCTGCCAATGAGCTCCCTGATTTCTTCGTTGCTAACAGAGAGGTTTGGGTAAGGCTTGCAAACAATGGAATGCTCGCTGACGTAACTGATCTCTATGAGCTGATGCCTGAGAGAACAGCAATCATGTTCGACCAGGATGCCATCAACTTCACAACGATCGACGGCAGAAGCTATGGCTTCGCAACTCCTAGCATCGTTACAAAGAACGAAGGTCTCGTAATCAGAAAGGACTGGCTCGACAATCTCGGGCTTGAGGTTCCTACTACTCTCGACGAGCTCTTTGATGTCATGTACGCATTCACATACAACGATCCTGACGGAAACGGCAAGAACGATACATGGGGATACGGCGCATTCATCGAGGAGACAACATATGAAAGCTACCCAGGCAGAAGGTTCGAGCCTCTCATGGGTGCATTCGGTGTTGAAGGAACATGGAATTTCAGCAAGGACAACTTCGGTCTCCAGATCCACAAGCCAGAGTTCTATGACTTCATGGTATTCATGAAGAAGGTAATCGACGCTGGCGTCATCGATCCAAACTGGATGGCATACAAGAAGGATGACTTCAGAGCTGCATGGAAGCAGGGCAAGTTCGGTATCATGAGAGAGCAGAACTCCGCACTCAGCTCACAGAACAACTATGCTCCGTTCGATGCCAACTTCCCAGATGGCGAGTGGCTTGTAATCGAACCACCATATGGACCGACAGGTCTCCGCTCTGTAGGACCTGCAGTAAGAGGACTCAGAATCTGGTGTATCAGTGCTGATGCAGCCGATGCAGGAAAGGCAGAGAAGATCTGTGAGATGTTCGAATGGATGGCACATGATGAAGGCTACCTCCTCTGCGGATGGGGACAGGAAGGAATCAACTACACGTTCGATGAGAACGGAATTCCTGTATCGATCCCTGGCGACATGGGATTCGATGGACCTATCGGACAGACATACATCCAGCTCAGATCCATGGCATTCAACTACACATCCGAGACAGAGCTTCTCAGCAGATACCCTGTCTACACATGTGAGAACTCCGGAAAGGAGATGAGCGCACTCTGGACACTCCGCGACATGCAGTCCAAGACATGGACACCTGCAAACGGTATGGATTCAATGCCTATCCCTGGCAACGACCTGAAGACATACTACCAGCAGGGACTTGCAGAGTTCTTCGCAGGAGCAAGAGAGCTCACACCGGAGAACTGGCAGGCATTCATCGACCAGCTCGATGCTCTTGGAGCAACAGAGTGGGAGCAGGAAGGATACGAGTACGCAGTAGCGAACAACTATCTCTACTAAGCTCAGTGCTTGTTTATCAGGGCCCAGGAAACTGGGCTCTGTTCTTTTCAGAGCACATGCTCGAAAAGCCTGAATGGTGTCCAGCCGGTATCCTCATAGAACATCTTCACTGCCCCGGCAAAGACAAAGCCCACGGATACATACACATGCTCTGCCTTCTTATTATCCTCAATCACATCTAGCCGGAGGACTTTGGCACCCATCCTTTTTGCTTCAGTTATGGCATATCGTGTCATTGCTCCGGCTATACCACGTCCAGAGAACTCTGGAAGAACACCAAGGGCATGAATCATCACAGCATCGGACATAGGAATCCCGGAAGGCCATGCTGCTTTCTCATAACCTTCATTGTATTCCCTGTTGATTACCATTACCGATACAGGAACATCATCCTCATAGCCTATATACATCGTATCAGAAGCGATGGCAGACCTTATGAATTCCTGAGATGGATAGATATCGTGCCTCCAGCTGTTCGACACCCCGGAAGCCTGCATTCCATCGGTGATGGCATAGTACAGATCACGTACGATAGCGTAATCGCCATCCCCTGCTTTCCTTATAGTGACCATGGCTACAATATACATGAAAGCTGCCGCGAAGACAGCATGCGGCAGCATATATGGGGGTATCAGTACTTTGAACCCATTCCTGAGAATGCGACCAATAGGCTCTCTATTCCCAGCAGAATGAGATAGAGACCGATTATCCAGCCGATTGAGACGATGGCGATCCACGGCTTTATGATGAGGAGCACACCAAGAAGCAGCCCTATGATGTTCATTGCCAGAGAGCAGTAATAGGCTCCGTTGCCAGCTATCAGGCGTATTTCATCCAGTCTTGACAGCCTCGATATGCAATGGGCGATGAACCATATCGGGAACAGGATTGCGAATACCAGTGATCCAGCCTGTGGATAAGCCATAAGCATAACACCCGCCATGACTCCGAGTATTCCAGAGATCAATGATACCATCGGACCGAATCCCGTGAATCTTTCGACCCTTATATACATGATAATATCAGCAATACCCATTATGACAGCCACTAAACCGCATACAATCACAAAGCCATTGACCACTCCCGTAGGATGGGAGAGGGCAACAATGCCCAGGACAATGAGAATAATGCCTATTATGGATTCAAGCCATCCGAAGCCTGAGCGCCTCATCATCTTGCCTCACCTCCCCTTTCAAGTATCGCCATGAACTCATTACCAGTGATTGTCTCCTTCTCATAAAGGAACTTCGCCAGCTCATTGAGCTTTGCCTTATTGTCCTCCAGGATCTTCTTCGCTTTCTGATGCTGCCCCTCCACAAGAGCCACGACTTCCGCGTCTATCTCCTTCTGCGTCTCCGCCGAGCATGCAAGCGATGTATCACCTCCAAGATACTGGTTATTCACTGTCTCAAGCGCAACCATGCCGAAATTGTCGCTCATTCCATATTGTGTGATCATCGCACGGGCAAGCTTTGTCGCCTGCTCGATATCATTCGAGGCACCAGTGGTTATCTCTCCGAATATGACCTCCTCAGCAGCGCGGCCACCTGTATAGGTTGCGATCTTGTTCTCAAGCTCCTCTTTGGTCATCAGATACTTATCTCCTGTATCGACCTGCATCGTGTATCCGAGAGCTCCGGACGTGCGAGGGATAATAGTGATCTTCTGCACTGGAGCCGAATGCGACTGCATCGCCGCTACAAGCGCATGCCCGATCTCATGATAGGAAACAACAAGCTTCTCCTTATCAGATAGCACGGCATTCTTCTTCTGGTATCCTGCGATGACGACCTCGATGCTCTCCTCGAGATCGGCCTCATTCACGACCGTTCTGTTGTTCCTCACAGCCCTCAGCGCTGCCTCATTTATGATATTCGCAAGCTCTGCACCCGATGCTCCGGCTGCCATGCGCGCAATCGTATGGAGATCCACATCATCCGCCATCTTTATCTTCTTCGCATGGACACGGAGGATTGCCTCACGGCCTGCAAGATCAGGAAGCTCAACAGGAACCCGCCTGTCAAAGCGTCCAGGACGCGTAAGAGCAGGATCAAGCGATTCAGGACGGTTCGTCGCAGCCAGGATCATAACGCCATTGTTGCTCTCGAAGCCATCCATCTCCGTCAGAAGCTGATTCAGAGTCTGCTCCCTCTCATCATTTCCTCCATTGATTCCGGAATTTCTCTTCTGTCCTATAGCATCGATTTCATCGATGAAGACAATACATGGAGCCTTCTCCTTTGCCTGTCTGAAGAGATCCCTGACCTTCGAGGCTCCCATGCCGACGAACATCTCCACGAACTCAGAGCCAGAGATTGAGAAGAAAGGGACATTGGACTCGCCTGCCACAGCCTTCGCCAGCATCGTCTTACCTGTTCCTGGAGGACCTACAAGAAGGATTCCCTTAGGCATTGATGCACCTGCATCGGTATACTTCTTCGGATTGTGGAGGTAATCAACGATCTCCGCAAGGCTCTCCTTCGCCTCATCCTCTCCAGCGACATCCGAGAAATGTATGCCCTGCGTTGACTGCACATAGACCTTCGCGTTGCTCTTCCCCATGCCGAACATCATCGAGTTCTTGCCACCTGCCTGCTGCATCAGCTTCCTGCTGAAATACTGCCCGATAGCGAAGAATATAAGAAGAGGGACAACAACATTAAGGAAAAGACTCATCAGCGGTGACATCGGTTCAACTATTACCTTGGAGAACACTGCACCGGAATCATACAGTCTTTCCGTAAGATCGGGATCATCCATCGTCCCGGTCTTGAAGATCATTGTATTATCCTTGTTGGTGAATATGATCTGGTTATCATCCATCTGGACGGTACCGATATCCTTCTCATTCACCATATTCATGAATCTGCCGTAATCGACCTCGATGATCTGCCCTCTCTGCAGCATCGGAGAGAGAAGCATATTGAAGAGGAATATTACGAGAAAAACAGCGATATAATAGTATATCAGGGGTTTCTTCGGGGATTTTACTTCTTCCATTTTCATTTACTCCTATCCTCATTTTCCGAGGATTTTATTGCTCTAAGTGACTGAAGTACTGCCTTGCGTGCAGCAAGCATGGCGAAATCGAGGGAATACTCAGCGAGAAGCAGTCTCTCATCAGCCGACAGCTCCTTCTGCTCACTGGATAGTGCATTCTCTATCCTTCTGTATATCTTCGCGATATCCTGTACAGCCTCTGACCTTGAGAAGGCGAGCCTCTCATTCAGAGATTTCTGCGATTCCTCTAGCTCGAGCTCCGCAGCCCTGATCTCCGAATCAAGATTCTCTGCGCCTTGCTGTATTCTGCCATGTAGGCGGCAGATATCATCATCAAGTTCGCATAGCTTCGCTGATAGCATCCCATATGCCATAATACGCTCCTTACAGAACATAATCTAATAATCAGGATATTCTGTGGAAACTATCAGTATTGATTGTGTGTATTGACAGAAATGCAGAAGTGTAAGGCTATGGACGGATATCTCCACGAAGAAGCCTATAGACTGTATGGACAATGCCATCAAGGTTCTCCGTATCGCGTATGCTCCACTCGCGGAGTATACCGATCACCGCCTGGCAATGATACCTGCGGATTATGGCAAACTCAGAGCGTGTGCAGTCGCTGTAAAGATCCTCCTGCTCCGCAAGACGGTCAAAAAGCCCATACATGCCATTTGTCATGAGCCTGTCAAGCTCATCCCTGTAATTGCTCTGCATCGATTTACTTATATATGGCGCAGCATTCAGCGCCATGATGAAGAAGCTTCTGATGCCTGCCTCTGGATCATCCATTGTCCATGTCTCATCGATAAGCTGGTCCAGCTTCTTCTGGAATACCCACTCGATCATCTGAGGAATGCCATCAAAATGATAGTAGAACGTCTGACGCGTGATCTGGCATTTATCAACAATATCGGTGACGGTAAGCTTTCGCGTATTCCCATCCATCATCAGCTCTGCGGCTGCTCTGGCTATCATTTCCTTCATATCCATCGGCATATGGCTATTATACGTTCAGGAATGGCTTATGGATACAATGCAGCCATCATATTCCTATCCCATACTCCTTCAGAAGCTCCTCTGCCCTCCTCTTCCCTTCATCAAGTATGTATGCCGACTTATTCCCATGCCTTGTATCGATCAGATCCTTATCGCAAAGGGTATCGACCACATCAAATGGATAGTTCTTCCATGTCCTCAGGTAAATCGTATCACCGCTTCTTTCCCCAAAACATGTAAGATACATAAGCATCAGCGTCATGTCCTCAATTGCTTCTTCCCTGCTTTTCATCATGACCATATGGTAACATATGGAAAGAAGATAAAATATATTGACATAATGTCGGAATAATCATAATTTACTGACATAGAGTCAGAAAAGAGGTTCGCATGCCAAGAGTATCAAGGGAAATGGTGGAGAAACGGCCGGGAGAGATCATAGATGCCTGCAGAAGACTTTATAGGACAATGGCCTTCAAGGAGATCACGCTGAAGGAGATCAGCAAGGAGACTAGCCTGTCGAGGCCATCCATCTATAACTACTTCCAGACGAAAGAGGAGATATTCCTCGCCCTTCTGGAGGAGGAATACCGGCTCTGGGCTGATGACCTTGAGCAGATACTCAGCCACGATGGATATGACATCCAAGGCTTTGCAGCTGCAATCTCCGAATCGATTGCGAAGAGGGAGACGCTCCTTAAGATACTCTGCATGAATCTCTATGAGATTGAGGAGAACAGCAGGACAGAGCGTCTTGTGGAATTCAAGAAGCACTATGGAAGGACAATAGATATCATCGATGCGGCTCTGGAGAAGTTCTTCCCTGATATGACAACTGAAGATAGGACGGATTTCATCTATGAATTCTACCCCTTCCTCTATGGGCTCTATCCATATGTCTACCCGACAAAGAAGCAGATGGATGCAATGAAAATGGCTGGAATGGTGCCAAGGAAGATGGAAATAAGAAAGGCTACAAAGATTTTCGTCATACATATTCTCAATGGAATCAAGGAGGGAAGAAGATGAAGAAGCTTGTTGCTTTCTTCTCCGCAAGCGGCGTAACAGCAAAGGCTGCAGCAGAGCTTGCAGGCATCATCGGAGCAGATGTATATGAGATTATCCCGGAAGTCCCATATACTGCAGCGGACCTCGACTGGATGGACAGGAAGAGCAGGAGCTCTCTGGAGATGAAGGATCATAATTCCCGTCCTAATATAAAAGGAGAAAAACCAGACCTTTCAAGGTATGATTCTATCTATATAGGCTTTCCAATCTGGTGGGGTGTTGCGCCAAGGATCATAAACACATTCATAGAGGGCAATGATCTTTCCGGTAAAGATATAGTCATATTCGCAACCTCCGGAGGAAGCTCGCTGTCCCCTGCAGTGAAGGATCTGCAGAAGAGATATCCGGAGCTGGATATCAAAGAAGGGAAGCTCCTGAACGGGCACGTGACAGGTAACATAGTATGAGCATAATGATGCTTCTGTACTATACAGGCAGGGATGGCAGTGCCCGCAGATTCGCAAGGGAAATGGAAGAAAGCGGTACTGCCGATCTTATCAGGAAGGAGGAAGGAAATGAGAGGTATGAGTACTTCTTCCCAGCCTCTGATCCTGATACCGTCCTGCTTATCGATATCTGGAGGGATCAGGAAGCTCTGGACAGCCACCATGCTTCCCCTATGATGAAGACAATCGCGGCACTAAGGGAGAAGCATGACCTCCACATGAGAGCGGAGAGATACCTTGTCGCTGCCGATACAGCTGATAACAGTTTCATAAGAACATAGAAGGATCAGACATGAAAAAACTTGTAATTGAGAGCAGTCCGCACAAAAACGGATCTTCGAATCTTATTGCCTCATCATTCACGAAAGGTGCTAAGGAAAGCGGTCATGAGGTTACTATCTTCGATGCAGGACATAGCAAGGTGAACCCCTGCCTTGCCTGTGACAGATGCGGAATGGATGGCGCGTGCGTGCAGAAATATGATATGGAAAAGCTTAGGAATCTAATCCTTTCCTCCGACATGATGGTACTGGCTACTCCGCTTTACTACTTTGGCTTCTCATCGCAGCTGAAGCTGGTGATAGACAGATGGTACAGCTTCACCACAGCGCTTTCAGCGAAGCATATGAAGACAGCCTTGATCGTAGCTGCATGGGATAGCAATGACTGGACGATGGAGGATATAGCACACCACTACAGAACGCTTTGCCGCTATATGAACTTCCAGGATATGGGAATGATACTCGGCAAAGGCTGCGGCAGCGTATCGATGACAAAGAACTCAGGATTCCCTGAGAAGGCATATGAACTCGGGAGGAGCTTATGAAGAGACTATCTGTACTGTTTACGGCACTGGCAATCATCATTGCATCAGCATCATGCAATGCGGACGGCGGTGTCCAGCCATCAATGGACAATGCCGTGATAATCTTCTTCTCAGCAACAGGGAATACAGAGCGCGTAGCTCAGGAGCTTGCAGCCATTACAGAGGCACACATTGCAGAAATTGAGCCAGCAGAACCGTATTCCGATACTGATCTGGACTACAGGGATGACAGTTCACGAGCATCGCTTGAGAACAGCAATCCAGCAGCGCGCCCGGCAATTCTCCCGCTATCAGAGGATATATCCGGATACGATACTATCTTCCTCGGATTCCCCATATGGTTCGGTGACATGCCTAAGATCATATATACATTCCTAGATGAATACGACCTTTCCGGAAAGACTATCGCACCATTCTGCACAAGCGGAAGCAGCGGCATATCCAGGGCAGAAGAGAATATAAGAGCGATGGAAAGCAATGCTACGGTACTTGCAGGAGCGAGAATAAGCAACAGGGAAAGCCTGAAATCATAGCTGGGGGATATAGGACTATGATCTCTTCCCGAGCATAGCATCAGCTTCCCTGTAGTACTTTCTGTACAGACGGGGAAGCTTCTCTATCGGGATGGTATCGGGAATGGTCTGGTCTGCCATTACCCTGTCCACTTCATACGGCCCGCTGACGCGCCATCCGTTCAGCAGTCCTATCGATATAGCATCTACAGGACAGGAAAAAGAACAGCGGACACATAGAGAGCAGTTCCTGCCGAAAACTGGACGCCCATTTACCACTGTTATGTTTCCCATGGGACATCGTCTGGCACAGAGGCCACATCCCGTACAGCTGTCCCCTGCCCTCATAGTTGGTCCCTGAAGCTTCGCATAGAGCCATTCTATGCGAAGGACCGATGAGACAATGCGCGAGAAGGGCATAAGCCTCATGCCCTCTGTTCTTTTCGCCAGTATTGAGGAGACATGGAGTGGAACAAGCTTCCTCATATATGTGACCATATGCTTAACCATAGCATCGCTATGGCGGAAAATCATATTGTAAGGCATAACGTAATGGCGCTCGGAGAGAATGGTGAAATCTTTTCTGAGGATTCTCCTGATACGGACCGACGATGTGTCATTGAAGTGCAGCCCTTCTCCCCCTGTATGGAAGATGAATAGATCCTGATGCACTGACGGCTTCAGCTCTCTGGCAAAGCGCTCAACAATCTCGGGCGCATTGAATGCATGGACAGGATAGCCTATCCCCACAAGCTGATAACCATCGGGGGATGGAAGATCCATGAACGATGAATCGATGGCTGCTATATGCGTCTCAGGCCCAAGGCTGGCAGCATATTCCTCTGCCACCAGCATTGTATTCCCAGTCCCGGAGAAGACATAGATGATGCATCTCATAGAGTGTCCAGAAGAGATGAATCCTCCCCATGGACCGAATACCAGTCATCCCTGAAATTCTCTACCGCTCCCGATACAAGAGGCGAATACAGGGCTTTGTCGATTATATCAGGATTGACTGTAACAGCATGGGCACCTGAATGGAAGGAAGAAAGCACCTGGGAGACATTCCTGTAGGATGCCCCGAGAATCTTTGCTCCGCACTCGTTCGTGCATGTCCTGAGATTCTTTATCACATCATCGGCATCGATCGAGGTGTTCTCCATCCTGTTGTAGTACACAGCAAGATATGAAGCACCAGCCATAGCAGCAAGGACGCCCTGCAGCTCCGTGTATATGGCTGTTGCTGTGATGCGGAAACCCTCCGAAGCAAGTTCCTTTATCGCTTTCAGCCCTTCTCTATCGACAGGTATCTTGATATACGTATCCATACCGAGGCGCTCTGCTATGATGCCAGCTTCGCGGATTATGCCATCGGCATCGGATGAGATAGTCTGGACATGGAGGGAACGCTGCGGACCGATCAGCTCCTTTATCTCGCCGATCAGATCCCAGAAAGGCACATCGCCCTCCTTCCTGAGTATAGTGGGATTCGTAGTCACCCCGCTTACAGGGTAGTACTCCATCGCATTCCTTATCTTTGCAACATTGCCGGTATCAAGAAGAAGTTCCATATCTGGATTCTAATGCACAGCATCCATTTCCGCCACATCGATTCATAAGAAAGGTATCGCATCCCTGTACTCAAGCAGTCTCTCCGCATTTCTGAGGTATCCATTCATCACGTATGCTATATCAGGACGCTGAAGGTGTATCCTCTTCATGAGATCAGGAAAGTCCTCTCCCCTGATAATCGGATAGAGATCCTTCTGTATGGCAATGATCAGATCCTGTATCTGGCCAGTCTCAGAGCTCTGTATGCTCTTAATGCGGACAAGATAGTGGATCTGCTCAAGCTCTGAGAACATATGCCAGAGGATTATCATAGCCTCCTCGAGCCTATCAGCAGAAGGGACATCGTTCTCTCTGATATATGATAGGCAGTCCTCATAATACATATGGAAATCGCTGAGGATATCGGTAGAGATGGAGAGGTCGGTCTCCGCCTGGAGCCCTCGCCTTATGATATCCCAATACTTGTTATGGAACCTGAACAGCGCCTTGACACTGTATCTGAACTGCGATGTCTTCCTCATCGGAAGGAAGAACCTGTTGACAGCGAAGACAATCAGAACAGCGATCAGAAGATATGATATGCGGAGGACTATAGCGGTAGTTCCTGGCATCGTCATTGATGCCATGGTAAGCGCATAGCAGGTCGAGAATATCGGATGATACCACGTTCCAGGCACAGAACAGTACATCAGGGATATCATCACAAGGGAGAAGGCTATCTGCGCGGGAAGTCCGGGAAGCAGAGGATACACGGCGAATTCAACAATGCATCCGATGAATGTCCCAATAGGCCTGGTACGCATTCTGTAGCTGCTGTCCTCACTGCTCGGCTGAAGCAGGAGAAAGGCATTGAATGGTATCCAGTATGAATGGGAAAGCGGTATGAGATAGCTTACAATACCGCTTATAGCCATTACAATCGCAAGACGGGAAGCTAGTCTCATCTCGAATGATTCCGAGGAGAACCGTACAGCGATTTCGTGCATAAGCCCATGCCAGTTGATGCTCCTCCGCCTATCTCCTGAAGGATCCTTCTCTGCTGTATGGAGCATGAAATCCACCATGTGTATAATGCTTCTGGAGAATATCCTTATGCGCCCTTCCGGGATTGTCATGCTGTCGAGGAGCTCCTGGGCATGCTCCATCTGATCCCTCTGGCTAGGTGTGCCTATATACTTCGCTGTCTCGGAAAGGAAAGATGACAGCCTCCTGAGTTCCATTGCAGATGCAGTATCAAGCTCTGAATGCCAGTCGTAATCCGCAATCATATATGAAAAGCGCTGGAGCAGCGTCGATACCATATTCTCAAGCTCGGTATCACGGGTACTCATAGCAGAGAAGCTCTGGCGGCGGACGACATGCGCACGCATAAGCTTCCCGAACTCCTCCTCAAGCTCTTCCTTCCTATCAGTCTGGATAAGAAGGAGAACGAGGTTAGAGAGCTTTGAGAGAATCTCAGGGATTGACATACCGGCTCCGGGGCTGTTGTGATGCACTCTGTTCCAGATCCATATCACAAGAGCCATATACAGCGTCAGCATCCACAGAGATACAAGCTCTATAACGAAATCGGTGCCCGTCACCGGCGGCATCAGGGATAGGAAGACATACAGGAGCGCGTATGCGAAATATCCGCGAGGATTGAACTGCGTGCTCTGTGTAAATACAAGGATGAATGGAACCAGGATATTCAGAGCCGTTCCAAGATAGATATTCCATGAACCTATTGTCGCCAGCGTGATGATGAGCGTCTCATGGAGAATCAGGATAAGATACCCGAGAACAGAACCTGCTCCTCTTCTGTATCTCGAGCTGAAGAATACCGTTATCGCCGATGCAGCGATCGTGTACTGGAGTCCGAAAAGGAGAAGAATCAGGAAATACGATGTGATGAAGAAGAATATCACAGGCATAGCTCTGCGGAATGCAGCCAGGAATCTGTGCATCCATTCCGCAAACCCCTTTCCTGTGAAGTCAATACCCAAATCTGTCCCCCTTTTCCGTATTCTACCACACGAAATGGGCTCAGCCTCCGAGATATGCCTTCCTTACACCTTCATCGCGTATGAGGTCCGACCCCTTTCCTGATAGCGTTATGACACCGGTCTCCATGACATACCCTGTATCGGCAACCTGCAGAGCCATATTCGCATTCTGCTCAATGAGAAGTATTGTAACACCCTCCTCATTGATTCTGCGGATTATCGAGAAGATATCACGGACGACAAGCGGGGCAAGTCCCAGCGAAGGCTCATCCATCATTATCAGCTTGGGCCTGGACATGAGCGCCCTTCCTACAGCAAGCATCTGCTGCTCGCCGCCTGAAAGCGTACCGCCATACTGCCAGCTCCTCTCTTTAAGGCGTGGGAAGAGCTGGTACACCCACTCGATATCATCCTCGATGCTGCCGCTTCTGAGATAAGCCCCGATTTTCAGATTCTCAAGTACCGTAAGATCGGGGAATATCCTTCTCCCTTCCGGAACAAGCGTGATTCCCTTTCCGACGATATACGCGGGATCCTTTCCCGTTATATCCTCACCATTGAATACAATCTTCCCGGTCCTCGGCCTGACGAGTCCTGCTATCGTGCGCAGCGTTGTCGACTTGCCTGCACCATTGGCGCCGATGAGCGTAACGATAGAGCCATCGGGAACGGAGAAGGAAATATCCCTTACTGCCTCTATTCCACCATAATTGACTGACAGATTGCTGATCTCAAACATCTTCGGACACTCCTAGATATGCATCGATGACCTTCTGGTCCTTCTGTATGTCTTCCGGCGTTCCTTCCGCTATCAGGGAACCGAAATCGAGAACGTATACTCTGTCAGATATCCCCATGACAAGATCCATATGATGCTCAATCATGAATACAGTCAGATCATAGCGGTCCTTTATCTCCCTGATGAATCTGGAAAGCTCAAGAGTCTCCTGCGGATTCATTCCCGCAGCAGGCTCATCAAGCAGCAGGAGCCTTGGCTTCGTCGCAAGCGCCCTCGCGATCTCCAGCCTTCTCTGGAAGCCATATGGCAGACTTACCGCCTTCTCATGCCTGTGCTCCCACAGTCCCTGCTCCCTGAGAAGCTTCTCCGTCTCCGCGCGCATTGCCCTCTCTTCCCTGTAGCTAAGCCTTAGGACGGATGAGAAGACATTTGCTTTGGCCCTGAGATGCATCGCCGTAAGAACGTTATCGAAGACATCCATGCTCTTGAAGAGCCTAATGTTCTGGAACGTCCTCGCAATCCCGAGCTTTGTTATCTCATCAGGGGTTGGATCGATAGTCTTCTCCCCTGCGAACATCTCCGCCTCATTTCCCGCATACATCCTCTTCATCCTGCCGGATGGATGGTTTACGATTATCGTCTTACCATCGAATGAGATCCGTCCATTGGTCGGCTCATATACGCCGGTGATACAGTTGAATGCCGTTGTCTTGCCAGCGCCATTGGGACCGATAAGAGCGATTATCTCGCCGGTATCGACATGGAGTGAGAGATCATTGACGGCAACAACGCCGCCGAACTGCATTGTGACATGCTCCAGCTCAAGAAGCGCGCTCATCTTGACCTCCTTCCAGGCATCAGCCGCCTGACTCCGCTTTTAAACCGCTCGTATGAAAGCTCCTTATCACCCATGATGCCCCTTGAGAAGAAGAGGACAATCACCATGATGATTACAGAGAAGACAAGACGGCGGAAACCGGAACGGAAGAGATCCGGAGCCTCGATTCCGAGGAATGTCCCCATATCGAGGCCACGGAGCCACCACTCTGAGAGTGCGATATAGAGGAACGAAGCTATGCATGATCCGGATATCGACCCAATACCTCCGATAACGACTATAAGCAGTATCTCATATGTAAGCACCGTCCTGAATTGCTGGGCCTGGACCGTATACTGGAACATAGCCAGAAGCGCTCCTGACACTCCTGCAAAGAACGATGATATAACGAATGAGAGCTCCTTATGCCTGAAGAGATTTATACCCATAGCCTCAGCCGCGGTCTCATCGTCCCTGATAGCCTTGAATGCTCTCCCATATGAGGAATTTATGAGAAGGACTATCAGAAGGACGCATATGCCTACGACGATGAACACGAACAATGTAGGCGGGAAAGGTATATCGGTAAATGGAATCGTTATCCTCGAAAGATCCTTGAATTCACGGAGAAGATTAGCGCCATTCGTGAGAGGACCAAGCACATCCCACTGGAATATAGCCCTGATGATCTCCGCAAAGCCGAGCGTCGCGATTGCAAGGTAGTCCGACTTGAGGCGAAGAACAGGAAGCCCTATGAGGAATGCGAAGAATGCAGCGACAAGCCCTGCTGCAATAAGCCCGATGAACACACCGGTATCGAACGGGACGATGCACTCATAGTACCTGTATACCCTCTCAGACTGCTTTACAGAAACAGGCATCGTGAAGATCGCATATGTATAAGCGCCGAGAAGCATGAATCCTGCCTGGCCAAGTGAGAACAGACCTGTAAAGCCATTGAGAAGATTCATCGATACAGCAACAAGCGAATAGATTGCTCCCTTTCTCAGAACGGTGAAGACAATGCTTGTAGGGCGGAGCGTGAACTCCAGTATCGTTATGATGATATATACAGCCGCGATAGCCGAGAACAGCCTTATATAATGGTTTCTCTTTTCTCTGTCCATATCACCCTCCTCAGACCTTATCGACAGACTTCTCACCGAAAAGCCCAGTAGGACGCACTATGAGAACAATGATGAGGAACGCGAATGTGAATGCATCGGAGAAGGTGGTCCATCCCGATCCGGGAATACCGAATATAGAGGCACCGCCTTTGATGATGTTCTCGCATATGCCGATGATGAATGCTCCGATTACCGCACCGGGGATTGAACCTATGCCTCCGAATACAGCGGCAACAAACGCTTTCAGTCCAGGCATTGCACCGCTCGTGGGCGTTACCGATGCATAGTTGGTGAAATACAGCAGCGATGCTACAGCTGCGAGTATGGATCCGAGCATGAATGTCATTGATATGACCCTATTTATCTTTATGCCCATGAGCTGGCTTGTCTCGAAATCCCTTGAGACCGCTCTCATAGCCATACCGATCTTCGTATGCTTTATCAGAAGCGTCAGAAGCACGACCAGGACAACTGTCAGAACAGGTGTCACAAGCGTTACGACCCTCGTTGTCGCTCCCCAGATCTGCACTGAACGGGAAAGGAATGGGATCTCCGGATAGACCTTTGCAAGGCCTCCGGTGAAGTAGAGCGCCGCATTCTGAAGGAGATATGACACTCCGATGGCGCTTATCATGACAGACATCCTCGGAGCGCTTCTGAGCGGTTTATATGCAACACGCTCGATTACAAAGCCCAGAAGGAGCGTCAGAAGAAGCACGGCCGGTATCGATATAGCAAATGGAAGCGATGATGAGAAATAGACCATCATCAGACCGGCGCACATGAATACATCCCCATGGGCGAAATTGATGAGCCTGAGTATTCCGTAGACCATCGTATAGCCTATCGCTATAAGAGCATACTGCCCTCCTACAGATATACCTGACAGGAAATATGAAAGATTCTGATGGAAGAAATCCGCCACGCGGCTTACCTCCTAGTGGATTGGATAATGCGGCAGGATGACCTGCCGCATATAAGGTCAGTCAACGACTACCGCGGGAAGGGCATCCCAGCCACCTGTTGTGGTATTGGCATGCTTTACATATACGGTATTGCGGATTGCATCGCCATTGACATCATCGAGAGCGATATGTCCTGTGACTCCATCGATCTCAGTAGTCCAGAGCGCATCCATGATATCAGCAGGATCGGTGCTTCCGGCATTCTGGATAGCCTGGAGCGCGAAGTAGTATGCATCGTATCCCATTGCTGTCACAGCACTGATCGTATCATCGCCTCCATTGTTCGCAAGGCGGGTTGAATCGGCATTCACCCACTCCTTGAATGCAGCATCGAACTCAGGATCCGCACCCTCAGGATAGAATGTCGTAACAGTTATGTCAGCGTTCTTGCCAAGAGCTGCCTGGAGGATGACGTTCGAATCCCATGTGTCACCAGCAAGGATAGGCATGCCAAGTCCCTGGCTGTCCGACTGGTTGATGATGAGCTGAGCAGCTTCTGTGGATACAGGAGAGAAGAAGACCTCGCAGCCGCTGTTCTTTGCATTCGCGATATACGATGTGAAATCGCTGTTTCCGTCAGGAAATGTCTCGGAGACAACCTCTCCGCCAAGCGAAGTGAACTGCTCCACGAAGTAATTCACAAGACCGCCTGAATAGTCATCGCCGAGCTTTGCAAGGCAGTATACCTTTCTTGCTCCGAGCTCATTATATGCATAGTTCGCAAGGACCGTTCCCTGGAAAGGATCAAGGTAACAGATACGGAAATAGTGGCTGTTGCCTTCCGTTACCTGAGGATTGGTGCATGTAATGCCGATAGCAGGAACACCAGCTACACGGAATGTATCGCTTCCTGCGATTGAGACACCGGATCCATATGAGCCGAGAACGACAGATGCACCGGCATTCACGAGCGTTGCAGCGGCAGATGCAGCTCTGTCATTGGAGCTCTCATTATCTGCAAGGACAAGCTCAACGGTATACTCAGTATCACCGATCATTACCGTAGGTGTAAGCGAATTGGCATACTGGATACCAAGCGTCTCCTGCTTTCCGCCAGCGCCATTATCGCCGGATGCGGGCTCGAAGACACCGATCTTTACAACTGTGGAATCAGACTCGCTGGATCCACCTGCGAATACCATAGCGCAAGCAACAATCGCTATGACCAATGAGAGCACAGTTTTCCTCATTTTTCCTCCTCGCATAGATAATTCATTATCTACAGTAGCGATAACTGAATTAAATCTCTTTAGTTGACGATATGATACTTAATCGAACAGATATATGTTAATACCAAATTGCATCTCGAATGCAAATTTTCTGTATTTTTATTACTTTTTTTGCATACTGTATGAAAGAAAATAATCAAAGAGACCGTAAGACATGCAATCTGAGACACAGAAAAGCCACAAGGCTGGAAAACAGCATTTGAAGGGTCATGAAATAGCGGCATCGCCATCCCCAATGCCGCTACCGGAAAATATATGTACTCAGAGCGTAGCAGGATCGAGATGCGCCTGCTCTATATCCTTGAAGAAGCGGTAGGTGCCTACCTTGAGCTCATCGCAGGCATCCTCATCGCACACGATTATAGCTCTTTTATGCATCTGGAGCGCAGAGCATGTCCAGCTCTGGGATACGCCGCCCTCTACAGTATGCCTCAGGGCTCTGGCCTTATTGTGGCCATTGACGAGTATCATGACCTCCTTGGCATCCATTACAGTACCGACGCCGACGGTAAGGGCCTTGGAAGGCACTGCCGATATATTCCCTCCGAAAAATCTTGAATTCATCAGCTTCGTATCGAATGTCAGGGTCTTCTCACGCGTTCTGGATGTCAGTGAGCTGAATGGCTCGTTGAATGCGATATGCCCATCAGCACCTATCCCGCCAAGGAACAGGTCTATACCGCCGTATGATGCGATCTTCTCCTCGAATCTCTGGCATTCGGCGGCAGTATCCTCTGCCATGCCATCAAGGATGTTTATATTCTCTGCGGGGATATCTATCAGATCGAAGAGATGCTTATGCATGAATGTCCAGTAGCTCTGCTCATGATCTCTGGTAAGACCTGCATACTCATCCATATTGAATGTGACGACATTCCTGAATGAGATATACCCTGACTTGCAGAGCTTCACAAGCTCCCTGTACGTGCCTATAGGAGAGGATCCTGTGGGAAGTCCCAAAACAAATGGCCTTGTCTCCCCTTTCCTCACATGCTCCTTCATGCGCTTGGCGATATAATTTGCCGCCCACTGCGAAAGATGCTCATAATCGGGTTCGATAATGACTCTCATACATGCCTCCTCTCAGACAATGATACCATCAGATATCCTGTTTTGCCATCGACCTACGCGATGAGATGAAGCCCGATGCAATCACCCTCTCCCCATCATAGACTACAGCACTCTGCCCTGGAGCTGCGCCCTTTACATATGAAATGAAATCGACAGAAAATCCCTCAGGTGTGCTATGGACATAGGCATCGGCTCCGGGAGCCGTGCTCCGGATCTTAACCTGGTATACCTTCCCCTCCTCGAAATGATCGGAGCTGGAAAACACAGAATCCACCGCATCGATTCCTGAGATGTGTGTCATATCCTCTGTTCCCACGATGACTGTATTCCTTTCCGGATCGATATCAATTACATAGAGGGGTTCACTGTATGCTACACCGAGTCCCTTTCTCTGCCCTATCGTATAGTGCCAATAGCCATTATGGCTGCCAATGACCTTCCCATCGGGAAGGATTATGCTGCCAGGGCGGTCAGGGACAGCAAGAAGGTCGGAGTAATCACCGCCATAGAAATCCTGGCTTTCAGCCATCCCATCCTCATGGAATCCCATCGACACATCGATATCCCTTATCTCATCCTTGGTATAGTCGCCAAGCGGGAATACGACACTGGAAAGCTGTCTCTGCGATAACCTCGAGAGGAAGTAGGACTGATCCTTCCTCGTATCCTTCGCCTTGAGAAGCTCATACCTGCCATTGCCCTCCCGGACACGTGCATAATGCCCGGTAGCAAAAAGATCGAAATCCGTCACAGATCTGGCGTAATCGACCATGGCACCGAACTTGACGATGCTGTTGCACTGTATGCACGGATTTGGCGTGATTCCCTCAAGATACCCTGTGCGGAAAGCCTCGAGAACGGAACGCTGGAATACATCGGAGCAGTCCACGACATGGTGCTTTATGCCGAGAATCGAAGCAACGCGATCAATCGACTCCAAGTCTTTGGATTTATCGGGGCAGTAGCAGCTGTTTGCAGAGACCGGGGCAGGATACGGGGAATCCTTCTTCCATATGAGCATGGTGATTCCCTCGACTTCGTACCCCGCTTTCTTCAATAGATATGCGGCAACGGAGGAGTCAATGCCTCCGGACATTCCAACAAGAACCTTCATGCCCGGATGATAGCACTCAGCCGAAGATAGCCTCAACCTCTTTCTTATAGAGCTTCATGACCTCGGCCCTCTTCACTTCCTGCTTTGCTGAAAGCTCACGCCCTACTGTGAATGGCTTATCGAGAAGCGCGAAGCGTGAAACCTGCTCATATGCCTTGAAGCCCGCACTGGAGGATACAAGCCTTGAGACCTCAGAATTGACAAGCCTCCTGACCTCATCCATCTCCTTAAGCGACTCTCTGTTGACATATGGGATATGGTTCTCCTTGAGATACCTCTCCACGTTCTTCTCATTGATGACAATAAGCGCACCAAGGTATTTCTCATCCTGCCCGACAACGACCGCCGTATCGATGTACTCGCTCTCCTTCATCGCATTCTCTATGGGTACCGGTTCGATATTCTCACCTCCGGAGAGGACTATCGTATCCTTCACCCTTCCCACGATTGAGAAATCTCCATCGATATCAAGGATGGCAAGATCACCTGTGTGTATGTATCCATCGCGGTCGATAATCTGCCTTGTCCGCTCCTCGTCGCCGAAATAACCCTTCATCACCTGCGGTCCTCTGATAAGCAGCTCTCCCATCTCGCCTACGGGAAGGACCTTGCCTGTATCGTGCTCTATTACCTTCAGCTCCGTACCTGCGAATGTATGGATGAATCCCTTCTTCGGGTGAGGATATGCCGCAACACCGACAACAGGGGCTGTCTCTGTCATGCCATAACCATTGAGCAGTTTTATACCGATAGCGGAGAAGAATTCATCGACGTCCTTGCTCATTGCACCGCCTCCGGATATACCAGCGATGAACGATGTACCGAACTTGCTCTTTATCTGTGAGAATGCGGCTTTATCGCCGATGGAATAGATCATTTTCAGAACAAGATAAGGTATGATCCCGCGGATCTTATCGAATACATGCGAGCCTTTGGAGAATCTCGGATCCAGGCCTAGCACAAGATTCTCATAGTGGCGGTAGCGCTTCGCGGCAGCGAGGAAGAAATTGAAAATCTTCCTCTCAGCAGGCTTCTTGGACTTGAGAGACTGGTATACACCTGCCTTTACGGTCTCCCAGATGCGCGGTACAGAGCAGAGAAGCTCAGGATTGACACGCTGGATATCTGTAAGCATTATCTTTCCGATCGGCTTTGAATAAGCAAGCACACTCAGCTCATAAAGGGAGACATACTGGATTATACGCTCGAATGCATGCCATACAGGAAGGACAGAAAGCCATTTCCAGCCAGGCTGGAACTCTATTATCTTATCGATCTCCCCCAGCTGATAGAGCATATTCCTGTGGGACAGCATAACTCCCTTCGGGAGCCCTGTTGTACCGGATGTGAAGATGATTGTAGCTGTATCATTCTCTGAGCCAAGGCTTATCTCCCGCTGGATCCTTTCACGGCCCTCAGGCAGAGACAGAAGCTCCATTCCCCTATTCAGGAGATCTCCATAGTGTATGTTTTCAGCATCAGCAACTGTTTTTTCGCTGTCGAACAGTATCACAGTCCTGAGCGCTGGGAGATTTTCTCTGACCTGATTCAGCTTTTCGGCAAGCTCGTCATTCTCTACGAATACAACCGATGCAGATGTGACTTTGAGTATATGCTCAATCTCATAGGGCATCGCATCACGGCCTCTCGGCACATCCGCAGCGCCAAGCGAGAGAACAGCAAGATCAGCGGCAAGCCATTCAGGCCTGTTATCACTGAGGAGGCCGACTGCATCACCTCTCTTAACCCCGATTTCCATCAGTGCCAGAGCGAGTGCTCTCGATCTTTCCTGGAGCTCGGAAAACGAAACAGGAATAAAAGCTCCCTTCTCATCCTTTCCCATCTGGCATGTGGCAAGAGGAGCCCTTGCTACCCTGTTATCAAACATCTGAACGAGTGTACTGAACATACAATCCCCTCATTTTTCTGACAAATATTTCAAAACCGTCAGGAATAATATCGACAAAATCAATCAAGGTCAAGGTGAAAAGTAGTTAGCAAAAGCTAACTGATATGCTATACTGCCCTTGTGAATCATCTGGCCGGGCAACTTCGGTCCTTCTCTCCGCCCGGCCTTTTTGAGACATAAATGAGTTAGCAATAGCTAACAGGAGGATATATGACGCTTTCGGATCTGCTTATCGAGCACTCTGCTCCGACGCTAGCTGGGATAAAATGTGCATCTCTGATTAGCCTTGCAAGGCTCGACAGCAAAGAAAGCCTTCCAGGAAAAGAGCTTAGAGAGAAAGGACTGTCATTCATGGCTATAAGGACAATGAAGGGGAAGCACCTGCTTCTTGTCTACAGGGAAAAGGAACTGAGGAAGGCATTGGAAGATGCAAAAGCTAAGGAAATCCTGAAGCAGCTTGGCTACGATACATCATCGCTCAAAGCAAGTCTGAACCATCTCATGGAAAGATTCCAGGAGGAATCATGCCCTCATGAGGTTGGCCTGTTCCTCGGCTACCCTGCCGAGGATGTCGAAGGCTTCATCAGAGATGGAGGAAAGAATCCAATGCTATCGGGATTATGGAAGGTCTATAGCTCTGCCGACAGAGCAATCAAGCTCTTCTCAATGTATGGCAGATGCAGGGATATATACAGGACCATGTACAGAAACGGCACATCAATTGCAAGGCTGTGCGTATCAGCCTGAGGAGGAAAACAATGAAAATCGCACTCGTATACTATTCAGGAACGGGCAATACGGAGGCAATGGCGGAGATCGTCAGGTCAGAGCTTCAGGGCAAGGCAGAGGTGACTGTAATCGATCCACCTGCTTTCGGGCCCGGGGATATCGAAAAATACGATGCGTTCGCATTCGGATGCCCTGCGATGGGACAAGAGGTACTGGAGGAAGAGATCTTCGAACCGATGTTCGCATCGATAGAGGGAAGCCTCAATGGCAGGAAGATCATAATATTCGGCTCCTACGGATGGGGAGATGGCGAATGGATGAGAAACTGGGAAGAAAGGTGCATAGCAGATGGAGCTGTCCTTGCCCATGCTCCTGTCATCGCGAATGAGGCTCCGGACGAAACAGCGGAAGCAGAGCTCAGGGAAGCTGCAGGCAGTCTTCTCTGATACAGGACATAGGCTGGCACTGCTGGATATGCATTCATTCAAATAGCTCTGAAGTGCCAGCCGAATACCTTAGGACCTGCTGCAACCCTTGCTCTTCTCCATATACCAGTTTGGTATTCTCACCCCGTTCCGTTCCACAATATTCCGGCGGACTGGATGGTAACCATGGCTGAGGAAGAATCCTTCAGCAGTCAATGAAGCGTACACATGTATCGTATCTCCATACCTGAAAGCATGATTCTCAAGACTCTCAAGCAGTATCGAACCTATTCCTTCCCGCTGATGTTCTGCAGAAACATACAGGCAGTCAATCTTTGTTCCAACCGCATTACCGAACCCGGCAATGACCTCATCAATGAGAGCAATTATGCTGTATGTGGATCCAAGTTTATCGATAATGGACTTCTCTCTCCCTGCGGGAGACCATTCCCGTATTTCGTCAACGCTGTAATCAGCTGAGCATATTCTGTGTATAGTGTCATCCATCAGTCTGATGACAGCATCAGCGTATGATGGATTATAAGGAACAAGTATTGCTTTCCGATTCATCTTTTTGTATCTTACCTCAGGAGTAGAAGATGATACATAAAACATACAGAACACAAGGAACATGCTCAAGGGCAATCGACTTCGATATCGATGAGGAAGGATGCATCCGCAATCTTGTATTCACAGGCGGATGCAATGGCAACCTCAAGGGTATCGGAAAGCTTTGCGAAGGGATGAAAGCAGAGGAAGTAGCAGATCGTCTTGCAGGGAATACCTGCGGCATAAGAAGCACATCCTGTCCTGACCAGCTTTCAAAAGCAATAAGAGAAGCTCTTTCTACACATTGATTCCCTTAACTGTAAGATAAGCAACAAAGTCATTGTAGATATCTATATCCGCGATGACATCGCCACCGTTAAGCGCAAGTCCCTGACAGGAAGTGAGAGCTATGAAGTCAGGGACTGTTATTATCTCATCACAATCAGCTTTGCCGAAAAGATATTCCACCGATGATTCACGGAAGCTCTCATTGCCATTTCTCCTTTCCCAGGCAGTTATGGCAGCAACGGTGGATCTCTGTGATAGCCAGTACTCAATCTGACGCATAGGTTCTTTCACAAATCGTCCTGCATATGCGGTAAGTGAATAATAATCATCGTAATCAGGCAGCATGGAGAGATTATAGCACAGAAAAAAAGAAAGACTGCTCCGGATCTCTCCATTGCAGTCCTTTTCTCTGAATACAGAAGATTTACCAGCGGAAGTGGCTGAATGCCTTGTTTGCATCTGCCATTCTGTGTGTGTCTTCCTTCTTCTTGAATGCAGCACCTGTTGAGTTGTATGCATCAAGGAGCTCGTCAGCAAGCTTGTCGCTCATGCACTTGCCATTTCTGGCGCGTGCTGCGTTGATGATCCAGCGCATTGCGAGAGCTTCCCTTCTCTCCTCCCTGATCTCCACAGGAACCTGGTATGTAGCACCGCCGACACGCCTGGACTTAACCTCGACCATAGGCTTTACATTGTCGACAGCCTTTGTGAATACATCGATAGCGCTCTCACCGCTCTTCTCTGCAATCGTGTTCATTGCTGTATAGAGAATGCGTGTGGAGATGCTCTTCTTTCCATCAACCATCATGCGGCAGATGAACTTCTCAACAACCGTGCTGTGGTAGATGGCATCTGGTGATACCGCCCTCTTGGGGGCCTTTCTATCTCTTGACATAACCTCGCCTCCCTATCAGGCCTTTGGCTTCTTAGCGCCGTACTTCGAGCGGGACCTCTTCCTATCGGCAACGCCGAGGGTATCCTTGGTTCCGCGGATGATGTGGTACCTTACGCCAGGAAGGTCCTTGACTCTTCCGCCTCTGATGAGAACAACAGAGTGCTCCTGAAGATTGTGCCCGATACCAGGAATGTATGCGGTTACTTCGATTCCATTCGAAAGGCGCACACGAGCAACCTTTCTGAGAGCGGAGTTAGGCTTCTTAGGAGTAACTGTCATTACCCTTGTGCATACTCCTCTCTTCTGAGGGCAGCCCTGAAGAGCTGGTGACTTTGTCTTAGCCTTTGAGCTCTTTCTGCCCTTTCTGATCAGCTGATTAATAGTAGGCATCTTACGATACGCTCCTTAAAATTTGATCCGCCCGTCTCACACCGGGGAATCTATGCTGCACAAGCAGCACGTCTATATCTAAAGACAGGGTCAGCATGAGCGCTGGGAAAGACCCCAATGAGGGGTGCCAACAGGCACCTACTCATCAAACTGGGTATCTTCTGCCTCCACAGCAGCTCCCACTGTCTTCATATCACCGAGATCCTCGACATCCAGATCTTCCTGCGGTTCAGCAAGTTTCCTCTCACGTCTTGCCTTATCCACTTCCTTCTGGAGCTCGAGAAGCTTCTCATCCTCCTCAAGACGCACGCTGCGGTATCTCTTCATGCCGGTTCCAGCAGGAATGAGATGTCCGATGATGACGTTCTCCTTGAGACCTCTGAGCTTATCCTTTTTACCAGCTATAGCTGCCTCTGTCAACACCTTGGTCGTAGAGAGGAACGAAGCTGCGGAGATGAAGGAATCAACAGAGAGCGCCGCCTCTGATACACCCTGAAGAACAGGACGTGCGATAGCAGGTGTCTTGCCTTCCTTCTTCGCTTCCTCATTGACTCTGTCGAACAGGTGCTTATCGACCTTCTGCGACTTGATGAAGTCCGTATCTCCAGCGCGGAGTATCTCAACCTTCCTGAGCATCTGGCGGATGATGATTCCCAGATGCTTCTCGTTGATCTCAACACCCTGCATTCTGTAGACCTTCTGGATCTCCTCTACGAGGAAGGAGAGAACAGCATTCTCACCAAGCACATCCAGGACCTCTCTTGATGTCACAGGCTCATCGCAGAGCGGCTCGCCAGCCTTGACCTCATCGCCTTCGCGGACGAGAAGAAGAGCATCCTTCGTATATACCTTATGAGGATGAGCCTTCCCGAACGCATCTGTGATCGTGACGATCATCGAACCGCTGTTGGAGGAAGAGGAAGCCTGTACGCTTGTGACCCTTCCAGTAACACGTGCGAGGATGATCGGATTGACCTTGTTTGAAGAGGAGATCTTTCCATGGCGTGCCTCGAAGAGCGAGTCGACCTGCGGAAGACCACCAGCGATATCCTTCGTTGTCGTGCTGTCCTTGGAGACCTTTGCGAGAATATCACCTGTTTCAATCCTCTCACCCCTCTCCTTGACAACCATATATGCTCCACCAGGGATCTGGTAGCTGTTGAACTCTCCGGAATCCGTGCGGACAAGGATAGCAGGGCGGAATCCACCGAGCTGAGCTGATGGCACGACGATCATATCGGTATCGCCTGCTTCATTGTAGATCCTCCTGTAGGACTTATCCTCAACGAAGTCATTCATCTCCTCTACGACACCTGATGCCTCTGCGATGATAGGTTCAGAGAATGGATCGAATGTAATCAGCGACTCATCTGCCGGCACCACCTGGCCTTCAGAGACATAGAGCTCGGAACCTGCAGGGACAGGATACTCTACCGGAGATGCGACGATGAATGTCCTCTCTCCATCGATATAGAGCCTTCCGTTCTCCTCAGCAACAACCTCTGCTCCATTCTTCCTGTATACAGGGTATCCCTTTGCAACAGCATCACCTGACTGGACAAGAAGCTCATCATAAAGTCCTGTGATCTCCTTGAAGACCTTCGATACCGTTATATGTCCCTTCCTCGGGAAGAGGCGGTTGCCACGGCTATCTGAAATAACCATTCCCTTCAGGCCACGGACAATGACAGGATATGAGAATGAGAGCCTGTTCTCCTTGGTTGATGTCGAAGCAGTACCACCGACATGGAATGTACGCATCGTAAGCTGTGTACCAGGCTGGCCGATTGACTGGGCAGCGATGATACCGACAGCCTCTCCGATTTCGACAGAGCGGTTAGTTGCAAGGTTGCGTCCATAGCACTTGCGGCATACTCCATGCTCAGCCTCGCATGTGAGAACTGTGCGGAGCAGAACGCGCTCGACACCTGCATTCTCGATCTCCTGAGCTGTCTCATCGGAAATCTCCTCATTGGCAACAGCAAGCACAACAGGTTTGCCGTTCTCATCCTTAAGGAACGGATGGAGGACATCCTCGACCGGGCAGGAACCAGCGATTCTCGATGCAAGGGATTCGATGACAGTGTCACCATCCTTGACCGCTGTTGTCCAGATACCATTGATGGTATGGCAGTCCTCCTCGGATACAACGACATCCTGTGCGACATCGACAAGCTTACGAGTGAGGTATCCTGCCTTTGCCGTCTTAAGAGCTGTATCGGTAAGACCCTTTCTAGCACCGTTGGACGAGATGAAGAACTCCATGATCGAGAGACCTTCCTTGAAGTTCGACTTGATCGGGAGCTCGATGATCTTGCCATTAGGCTTTGCCATGAGTCCGCGCATACCGCCAAGCTGTCTGATCTGGTTCTTCGATCCTCTAGCACCGGAGTCGACCATGAGATAGAGAGGATTGAATCCATGCTGGCTCTTCTTAAGCTCATCCATAAGAAGGTCAGTAAGCTCCTCATTGGTCTCAGTCCAGACTTCGATGACACGGTTGTATCTCTCTTCCTGGGTAATCTGGCCATCATGGAACTGCCTGAAGACAACAGACTGTCTCTCATTTGCTTCCTCGATGAGCTCCTTCTTCTTCTCTGGAACAACCATATCAGAAAGACCGATCGTTGCACCAAAGATCGTAGCATACTTGAATCCGAGATCCTTGACGGAGTCGAGGAGCTCTACAGCCACTGACGGCTTATTGCTGTGGATAGTCTCGCCGATGAGCTTCCTGAGCTGCTTATCGCCAAGGCAGTAGTTCTGGTAAGGCAGACCAACAGGGATAGCACTGTTGAAGATGATGCGTCCCGGGGTTGTCCATACCCAGCCCTTTCCGTCTGCCACATGCCTTGTTCCATCGGCCTCAACGATCTCAAGATCCTTCTTGAGGCGATAGTATACGCCTTCGTTATAGCTTACAGCACCGGAATCGATTGCTACTTCGATCTCGGCAATGCTCTCGAATCTCTTCACATGGCGGTTTGGATCAAGGTCGGTTCTCTCCTTCGTGAGGTAGAAGATACCAAGGACCATGTCCTGTGACGGGAATGCGATAGGCTTTCCATTCGCAGGGTCGAGGAGGTTCGTTGTTGAGAGCATGAGCGTCCAGCACTCGAGCTGAGCAGCCTGAGTGAGAGGCACATGTATAGCCATCTGGTCTCCATCGAAGTCAGCATTGAATGCATGGCATACAAGCGGATGGAGCTTAAGGGCCTTGCCTTCGACAAGGACGGGCTCGAATGCCTGAATACCAAGACGGTGAAGCGTAGGAGCTCTGTTGAGCATGACAGGATGCTCCTTGACGACCTCGTCAAGGACTCCCCATACCTCCGGAGCCTCCTGCTCGACAAGCATCTTAGCCTTCTTTATGTTCTGTGCGATCTCCTTTTGTACAAGGCGGCGCATGATGAATGGCTTGAACAGCTCAAGTGCCATCTTCGAAGGAACACCGCACTGGTGCATCCTGAGCTCCGGTCCTACGACGATAACAGAACGGCCAGAGTAGTCTACGCGCTTTCCGAGAAGGTTCTGCCTGAATCTACCCTGCTTGCCCTTGAGGACATCCGAAAGCGACTTGAGATCTCTCTTGCTGCTTCCCTTCGTAGGATTCGCAGTCTTGGAGTTATCAAAGAGCGAATCAACAGCTTCCTGAAGCATCCTCTTCTCATTGCGGATGATGATATCAGGGGCCTGGATCTTGATAAGACGGTCAAGACGGTTGTTGCGGTTGATAACCCTTCTGTAAAGCTCATTGAGATCGGTTGTAGCGAATCTTCCACCATCAAGCTGGACCATAGGTCTAAGATCTGGCGGAATGACAGGAATGACCTTCAGGATCATCCACTCCGGCCTGTTTCCAGATGTGCGGAAGTACTCGCAGAACTTGATTCTGTTGAGAAGCTTGTTATCAATCTTGTTCTTGGCGCCTTCCTTCTGCGAAAGCTGATCCCTCAGCTCCTCAGAGAGTGCATCAAGGTCGATTGTCCTGAGAAGATCATAGATAGCCTCAGCACCCATTCCGGCCTTGAATGTATCGCCATACTTATCGAGAGCGCTCTGGTACTCATCCTCATCGAGAACCTGATACTTCCTGAGCTCAGTATCCTGGCCAGGATCGGTTACGACATACTTCTCATATGAGAGGATTTCCATCAGCTCGGATCTCTTGATATCGAGAAGATAGCTCATGATCGAAGGAGTCGAGCGATAGAACCAGATATGCGCGACAGGAGCGGCCAGTGTGATATGTCCGATACGCTCACGTCTTACCTTGGTATCTGTGACCTCTACACCGCAGCGGTCACAGACAACACCCTTATAACGGTTCGACTTGAACTTTCCGCACCAGCACTCCCATGCCTTTGTCGTACCGAAGATGCGCTCGCAGAAGAGACCATCCCTCTCAGGGCGGAGCGAGCGGTAATTGATTGTCTCAGGCTTCTTTACCTCGCCATATGACCAGGCAAGTATCTGCTCAGGCGAAGCCAGCTTGATTCTGATTGAGCTGAAATCCTGTATTTCCTTCATTACGCAATCCTCCTAGAGAGTTCCCTTCTCTTTCTTCTGGATCAGTTCCTCATCGCGCTCTGTGAGAGGAACCTGCCTGCCATCCTCATCGAATACGGAGATATCAAGGGCAAGGCCTCTGATCTCCTGCACAAGAACGTTGAATGCCTCTGGCATCGAAACAGTCTGGGCAGGCTCTCCCTTGACGATTGACTCGTAGATCTGCACACGGCCCTTCATGTCATCAGACTTGATTGTGAGGAGCTCCTGAAGCGTATTCGCAGCGCCATAAGCCTCGAATGCCCAGACCTCCATCTCTCCAAGTCTCTGTCCACCGAACATAGCCTTTCCGCCGAGCGGCTGCTGTGTTACGAGCGAGTAAGGACCGGTTGACCTTGCATGCATCTTGTCATCGACAAGGTGGTGCAGCTTGAGGTAGTAGATATATCCGCAGAAGACATCGTTGACGAACGGAACGCCTGTCCTTCCGTCATAGAGACGTGTCTTGCTGTTCTTCGGAAGGCCAGCAATCTCCATCTCATGCTCAATCTGCTCCATTGATGCAGACTGGAAGACCGGTGTCTTATACCACTTATCATTCTTCACAGCAGCCCAGCCGAGCTCTGTCTCCATCAGCTGTCCGATATTCATACGTGACGGAACGCCAAGCGGGTTGAGACAGACATCGAGCGGAGTACCATCCTCCATGTATGGCATATCCTCCTCTGGGAGAACACGGGATACAACACCCTTGTTTCCATGGCGTCCTGCCATCTTATCGCCCTGCTTGAGCTTACGCTTTGTAGCGATAAGAACCTTGATCGTCTGCTCTACTCCAGGCTGGAGCTCATCGCCATCGCTCTTTCTCAGGCGCTGGATATCGATAACCGTACCCTCTGTTCCATGAGGAACCTTGAGAGAGGAATCCCTGACTTCCTTTGCCTTCTCACCGAAGATTGAATTGAGGAGCTTGACCTCAGGAGTCGTATCTGCCTCGCTCTTCGGAGTGACCTTTCCTACAAGGATTGAACCCGGACGGACATATGTTCCGACGCAGACGATACCCTCTGCATCAAGATGCTCAAGAAGCTTGTCCGATGTATTCGGGATATCCCTGGTAAGCTTCTCAGGTCCGAGCTTCGTCTCTCTGATATCAATGGAGAACTCCTTGATATGGATTGAGGTATAGATATCCTCGCGGACAACACGCTCGGAGATGAGGACAGCATCCTCATAGTTGTATCCATTCCATGGAACGAAACCTACGAGTATGTTGCGGCCAAGAGCAAGCTCACCATTCTGTGTAGCCGGTCCGTCAGCAAGGACATCGCCATCATCCACATGATCACCGACATTTACAATCGGCTTCTGGTTCAGACAGGAATCCTGGTTGGTTCTCTCGAACTTATGGACCTCATATGTATCGATCTCACCCTTGATCTCGGGCTTGTCAGGCTTAACGCGGATCTCTGTTGAGGAGACATACTCAACAGTTCCTGCCCTCTTAGCCTTGATGAGCACGCCGGAATCGTAAGCAGTCCTCTGCTCCATACCGGTACCGACTCTCGGTGCCTCTGGGAATACGAGAGGAACAGCCTGGCGCTGCATGTTCGATCCCATGAGCGCACGGTTAGCATCGTCATGCTCGAGGAACGGGATGAGAGATGTAGCAACAGATACGACCTGGCGAGGTGAGACATCCATCCACTGGATTTGATCCGGGGATACGACACCGTAATCGCCATAGTGTCTTACAGAGACCTCCTTCTCGAGGAATCTGCCATTCTCATCGACTTTTGCATTGCCCTGTGCGATGTAGAACTTCTCCTCATCATTCGCATCGAGGTATTTGACTTCGTCCGTTACAACACCATTCACGACACGGCGGTACGGAGTCTCGATGAAGCCATACTCATTGATGCGTGCATAGTTGGCAAGCGAAAGGATAAGTCCGATATTCGATCCTTCTGGGGTCTCGATAGGACAGATCCTTCCATAATGGGTGTAGTGTACGTCTCTGACCTCGTAGATAGCACGTGCAGAGGATCTTGAAAGACCACCCTTCGGACCAAGTGCGGATACCCTTCTCTTATGCGTGAGCTCAGCAAGCGGGTTGACCTGATCCATGAACTGCGAAAGCTGTGAGGAACCGAAGAACTCCTTGATGGCGCCAACGATAGGCTTTATGGAGATGACCTCCTGCGGCTTGATCGACTCATCGGAGATATTCATCTTCTCCCTTGCAGCCTTTGCCATGCGGGCAAAAGCATCGCTTATATTGTTCTCGAGCAGCTCACCGACTGTACGGACACGCCTGTTTCCAAGAGCATCGATATCGTCTTCCTTGATGTCACCATTACAGAAATCAATCAGGAGTCTGACAGTGTTGATGACATCGTCCGGAGTAAGAGCTGTCAACTGGATGTACTTATCCTCATCCATACCATAGAACTTCTTGTTGAGCTTATGGCGGCCAATATCCGAAAGCTCAAAGCCACGCCCATGGAGGAAGAACTCCTGGAAATAGCTGATAACGCGCTTCGGATCAGGGAATGTCTTGAGGTTCTGAGGAAGAGTATTCTTGCATGCCTCCACGATGCATCCGATGTATTCATTCTGGAAATCCTCGGACTGCTCGTTGCGGTATACGCTCTCCTTATCCTCTCTCTCGATATAGACAGCCTCCCTGCTGAGTGTCTTGAGTACAGCAAGAGCCGGGGCATCGAGATCCTTTGCCGGAGTATCGACAACCTCAATCTCGGAAATGCCCATATCCTTCATTTCCTGAAGCTCTACCGTACCGACCTCACTGCCAGCGACGAATCTGACAGTCCTGTCCTCGTCCGCAATGTCCTTGAAAAGGAAGTAGTGGCCATTCTCGGAGATGACATCATCGATCTTTATCGTCTTCGGGCTGTAGAAAGCGCTGACGATCTTCTCTCTTGTATCAATGCCAAGGACGCGGAGGAAGAATGTCACAAGGAATGGCTTCTTGCCGAAGTTGACCTGGATTATGTTGTTGACCTTCTTCTTCTCATTATCCTTCTTGCTGGCATCGGTCTTCTCGTTCTTCCTTGTCAGGACGAACTCAAGCTTTGTTCCAGAATAAGGATAAAGCGTTCCTGTATAAGACAATGATGATACATCGCTCTTCTTGCCTTCCTTGAAGACAACACCAGGAGATCTGACAATCTGGGATACAATGACACGCTCCGCGCCATTGATGATGAAGGTACCGCGATCCGTCATCAAAGGGAAATCACCGAAGAAGATCTCCTTCTCCTTGATCTCTCCATTCTTCGCAGTCTCGAGAGCGACCCTCGCCTTCACTGGAACGCCAAACGTCCTTCCCTTCTTCTTGCACTCTGACTCTGAATATTTTATTCCATCCATATCAACGGTATAGCCGTTGTAATCAACCCTCATGTCCTCATTAGGGGAGATGATCGGGAATGTTGTACGGAATACATGCTCAAGTCCGCATGAAGGATCGGGAGCCTGGCCCTTCTCCAGCTTATCAAGCTGCAGGAAATTTCTGAATGACTCGGTCTGGATTCCGATAAGATTGGGAAGTTCGCAGACTTCCGGGAGCTCAGAACCGATGTCTACTCTCTTTATGGCTTTGCCTTTGCTGGCCATCGCTGTACCTCCAAAAAGCACCGAAGTACTTGGTTTTTTCCTGAATCTCTTAAGACACCTATGCCATCGGGGGTTCCGATGGCACAGCCTGGACTATACAGCCCAGGATAAAAAGCGGCTGAAAGCCTTATTACTTTACCTCGATCTCGCAGCCTGCAGCAGTGAGCTTCTCCTTCATAGAAGCAGCCTCTTCCTTGCTGACGCCTTCCTTGAGTGTACCGCCGTTCTCGCAGAGATCCTTTGCTTCCTTGAGTCCGAGACCTGTTACAGCTCTGACTTCCTTGATGCAAGCGATCTTCTTTGCAGCATCAACGCTCTTGAGAACAACTGTGAACTCTGTCTGCTCCTCTTCAGCAGCGGCAGCCTCACCAGCACCAGCAGCAGGACCTGCAGCAACAGCAGCAGCTGCGACAACGCCGAACTTCTCCTCCATCATCTTGATGAGATCAGCAACGTCCATGACGCTCATCGATGCGATTGACTCAATGATTTCCTCTTTTGTAGCCATATTACCTTCTCCTTATCAGATTTTTTAACGGTCTAGCAGGTTACGCGAAGACTATGACCGTATTAGTTAGCTTCAGCAGAAGCACCGCCCTTCGACTCGACATATGCAAGAAGAGTAGCAGCAAGCTTCTGTACAGGTGCCTTCATCGTACCCATGAGGGAAGCGATGAGCTCGAGCTTGGTTGGGAGCTTCGAGAGAGCCTCAATCTGGTCTGCATTCATCAGCTCTCCGCCGATGAGCGCGCCCTTGACTGTGATGGCAACACCATCCTTGTTTGCATTGAAGAGAATCTTTGCGACAGAGTTCGCTGTATCGCCCTTGACGAGAGCAACAGCTGTCGGTCCCTTCATCTCATCATCAGCACCGTCCTTGCCAAGATCCTTGAGAGCAATCTTCGCATAGCGGTTCTTAACGACACGGTAAGCAGCCTCTTCCTTCCTCAGGCTCTTCCTGATATCGGTGATCTGCTCAACGGTCATGCCTCTGTAATCCGTGAAGATGAATGCATCGTATCCAGAGAACTCATCTCTGAGAGCCTTTACTGCATCTTCCTTAGCCGGAGTAATGCGTGTCTTGTAATTATCCATGCTCTCCCTCCTTATACGGCTGTGGATGCAGCTGCATCCTTAGCATTGACATGCACGCCAGGACCCATTGTCGATGAGAGAGCGATCGAGACAACGAAGTCACCCTTTGCATCAGATGGCTTCTTTCTGACGATCTCATCGATTGCAGCCTGTGCGTTCTCTGCGATAGCCGCAGCTTCCATATTGACCTTGCCTACTGCGAGGTGGACAACACCTGTCTTATCAGAGCGGAACTCCACGCGGCCCTTGTTGAGCTCTGCGAGTGCTTCCTTGATATCATTGGTTACAGTGTGTGTCTTCGGGTTCGGCATGAGACCTCTTCTGCCGAGGATAGGACCAAGCCTACCTACATCCTTCATCATATCGGGAGTAGCGACAGCAACGTCGAAATCCATCCAGCCGCCTCTGATCTTCTCGATAAGGTCATTATCGCCAACAAAAGCAGCTCCAGCAGCCTTAGCCTCCTCTGCCTTATCGCCCTTAGCAAAGACAAGGATCCTCTTCTGTGCCATGAACTGGTTTGGAAGAACAACGGTGTCTCTGACAGACTGGCTCTTCTTGAGAGTAAGCGTTACTGAAAGCTCAACCGTCTCTGTGAACTTTGCGAAAGCACAGCTCTTCACGAGCTCAGCTGCTTCCTGAAGCGTATAGAGTTTCGTTCTGTCAATCTTCTTGACAGCTTCCTGGTATTTCTTTCCTCTTTTCATCTTACTTCTCCACCTCTACACCCATGGAGCGGGCTGTGCCAGCGATGATCTTCTTTGCAGCGTCCATGTCGTTTGCATTGAGATCCTCGAACTTGGTCTTAGCGATTTCCGTGAGCTGTGCATCAGTAAGAGTACCGACCTTTGTCTTGTTAGGCGTGCCGGATGCTGTCTGAAGGCCGAGAGCCTTCTTGATGAGCACTGCTGCTGGAGGGGTCTTGAGGATGAAAGAGAAGCTCTTATCCTGATAGACCGTGATGATAACAGGAAGGATGAGTCCAGGTTCATATCCCTTTGTCTTGTCATTGAACTGCTGGACGAACTGTGGGGCGCTGACACCATGAGGGCCGAGTGCTGGTCCGATTGGTGGTGCCGGCGTAGCCTTCTGGGCAGGACACTGCAGCTTAATTACCGCAGTAACCTTCTTCTTTGCCATTTTAGTCTCCTTACGCTCTGGAGCCTGGTCTGAGCTGACCGATAACGCAGGGCTCCGCGCTGGTATTAACGCTCTTCAACGAAGAGCTCCCACCCTGCAATGCAGGGGAGATATCAAATTGATAATGTAAAAAACCAATGGCCCTGGTCTTATACCAGGACCTTCTCAACCTGCGAGAAATCAACCTCAACAGGCGTTGAGCGACCGAATATCTGCACAGAAAGGCGAAGCCTACCCTTTGCATTATCGATCTCATCAATGGTTCCGTTAAAGGATGCGAACGGTCCGGAAATAACCTTGACCTCCTCGCCCTTCTCGAAATCCTGCTTCGGACGGAATACCTTCTCCTCCGGCATCTCACCAGTACGGCGGAGTATATCGCTATGCTCACGAGCCGTAAGCGGCTTAGGAGGATTCTTTCCCGTCTTATCTGCTGTCAGGAAGCCAGTCACACCCTGGATTCTTGCAATCTTAGCAGTGACAGTACGCCATGTGTTCTCAGGCAGATCAAGCTCAACAAGGATATAGCCGGGGATGACCTTCTTCATCTCCATCTTCTTCTCACCCTTGTCATTGATAACAGCAACCTGCTCCATCGGAACACTTACACCGGTGCAGTATGCAGCGAACTCACCATCAGAAGCACGGAGCTTATTGATGATTCTCTCTATCTTCTGCTCATATCCCGTGTATGTATGTACTACGTACCAGCCCCTTGCCATCTTACCACCTAGAAAATAAGGTCAAGCCCAAGCCCGAGAAGCGTATCAACAAGACCAAGAACCACAGCAAAAGCAATAGTCGAAAGAATCACAATCCATGTTGAATGGATTACAACCTGTCTTGTAGGCCACGAGACCTTCTTCATCTCAAGCCAGCATTCTCTGAAATATCTTCCGATTTTCTTCATTGACTGTTCCTTACAGGATCCCAGAGTGCCAGCAGGCCAGGTAGGATTCGAACCTACAACACCCGGTTTTGGAGACCAGTGCTCTAGCCGTTGGAGCTACTGACCTGCTCGCACCCTGGAAAACCCTTATTATTTTATCTTTGTCTCGCGATGCAGCGTGTGCTTGTGCTCGAACGGGCAATACTTCATAAGCTCAAGCTTACCCGGAGTATTGCGGCGGTTCTTCTCCGTCGTATAGTTCTTCTGCTTGCACTCAGTGCACTGAAGAGCAATCTTCTCTACTGGTCCTTTCTTCTTTGAGCTAGCCATCTATGTATACTCCTCAAAAATATCAAGCCTCCGAGCGGATTTGAACCGCTGACCCCAACCTTACCATGGTTGTGCTCTACCGACTGAGCTACAGAGGCAAATCACGCCCTCTATGTGACATGCGTTTGGTATATTACCAGAATCGATGGCACTTGGCAATAGAGATTGAAGCAAAGATGGGAGAAAAATTCAAGCCTGGTATCTATCATATTGCAATGCAATAAAATACTTCATGAGCAACGACAGTGATGCAGTGTCTAAGAAAAACCTTCTCGAAGGAGTTCTGAGAATCTGGTATAAGATGAGAGACTGTTCTACTCCGGGAAGGAATGCATTTTTATGACTACAATATATTTCGTTATCTTCTTTTCGGCAAGAGAAATATCATCGGAGCGGACTATTATTGGCAGCAGAATGGGCAGATTGTTCTGAGCCTGCATTCATCACAGCAGGGAGTCTTTCTGCATACTGCCTTGCAGTGTTCGAGCACAAGCCAATGATAACTTCCATACAATCCTGCATCCGCTTCCAGTCCTTCTTCAAAGAAGCTCCTGATTTCAGTGTCTGAGCTGAATTGGAATCCAAGCCTGGATAGCAAGCGGCGGGTATAGGCATCGATTATGAAAGATGGCCTATAGAGTGCATATACGAGTATCACATCAGCCGTCTCCTCTCCTACTCCTTTTATGGCAAGAAGCTGTTTCCTAAGCGCTTCTGTGCTCAGGGATGATTCATCTCCCCTGATACCATCCCACCATGCAGCAAGGGATCTTATCGTCCTAGCTTTTGCCCTGAAGAATCCACAGGGGCGGATAAGCGCATGAAGCTCCTCATCTGCCATTAAGAGTATAGTTTCAGGGCGAGGTATGCCACCCATTGCCTTTGTTGCCATGACCACATTCTCCCAGGCTGTATTCTGTACAAGGACAGCCTGGACCATCACTGTGAATGGGTCATCGGACCACCACTCCGGTGTGCCGTATGCGGAAAGGAGCTGTGTATATATCTCATAGGCTGTGGGCATATCTGATCCAGTATACATGAATGTCTACGGAAAGAGCCCGGCGGACCGGGCTCTGCATATTCATCATTCCTCTTCTTTGATTCCCTTAAGGATCTTATCCTTCTTCCTTCTCTTGGGATCGATAGCATGCTCAACAAGCGTAACGATCTTCGTAAGGACGGCGGAAAGGACGAAATACATGATCGCAGTGACGATAAGCGGGAAGAATGCCTCATATGTCCTGCTTCGGACGAGATCGCTTATCTTCGTCAGATCGAGAACTGCAATATAACCTACGACTGAGGTCTCCTTGATAAGCGTTACGACCTCGTTGCGGTAAATCGGCAGGAAGTGCTGCGCAGCCTGCGGCAGGATGATTCTGAAGAAGCTCTGCTTTTCGGAGTATCCAAGTGCGCGCGATGCCTCGAACTGTCCTCTGCCTATCGCATTGCATCCGACCCGAAGCATATCGATCATCGCACAGGCGAACATCAGCGAGAACCCTACTACAGAGACCCATGTGCCACTGAGATCGGAAGAACCGAAGACAATGTAGTAGAGAATCATCAGAAGCAGTACAGTAGGCATTCCATGGATCAGCCAGAGGAAGAAATTAGTTATCGAGTTGGCGATTCTGTTTCCTTTCCTGCAGACCATGTAGACAAGGAATCCCAGCACCGTACCAGCGAGGATCGAGGTTATCGTGATAAGGAATGTAAGCCCTGCGCCCTGCACGAAGAGCTCCCATCTCGACTCCCTTATGAATGTCTTCTCAAAGCTTATTGCGAGCGATTCGAAGAAGCCTGGCATGGACTCAGCCTCACCAAGGATGACTACGCGGATAGGCGTTGTATAGTAGACATCAGAGAGGGTTCCTGTCTCATTCCTCTCCGCACTGACAACGATATTCATGCCGATATCATACTTACCGCTCTCCACGCCTGGAGCGATGGCCTCGAAAGGCACCTCGTAGAACTCAGGGGTATAGCCATAAGCGCGTGCAAAACGGCAGATGAAGTCCGCATCGAATCCTGATATATGGCCATTGCTTATGAAAGAGAAAGGCTCATATCCTCCCTCAACAGCAACAGCGATTGTTCCGTTCTCACCTGTGAATCCCGTCACATCGCAGGTATCATTCACAGGATCGAAATCAGCAATCCAGTAGTCATAAAGCTCATCAAGAAGTCCGTTCTCCCAGCTATCGGCGATGAACTGGTTGAGCTCTGAAAGAAGCCTGTCCTGTCTCTCATTCTCACCGATTATGCAGGTGGCATTGATATACCCCGCGGGCTCCTCTATGACGGCAAGGTCGGGATGGTTCTTCTTCTGCACGCCATAGCTGACCTCTTCAATGAGGTATCCATCGACCTTTCCTGACTTCAGGGCAAGGATCATATCATTGGGCATTGTATAGTATTGGAACTCCGTATCCGGAACCCTGTCGCGGATAAGATCCTCATACAATACCGCAGTCTGCACTCCTATATTATGACCGTTGAGATCCTCTATCGTCTCATATGCAGCAGCGGATGCGGAGAAGACAGCAAGACATAGCAATGCAAGGAAAATAGAAAGCTTTCTCATCACTCCTCCTCCATCCATCTGAAGCGGATTGAGATCTCATGCTCATAGCCCATGGCATCATCCGTGATATCATTCTGCTTCACATCTGTCGTCGGCTCGGCAAGGAGATCCTGGAAAAGCGAGCTGTCTGATGAATGCACGTCAAAGAACTCACCTTTGTAATGGATGACCATGGTGAGGATATCGAGCTTCTCTGAGTATTCGACCTTCACAAGGATATCCGGCACCTCGGAATTCGCTGCGATATTGTTTATGCAGATCTCCTCGAATGCCAGCATGAGCTTGCTAAGACGCTCTGCCTCGATCAGGAGCTTCTCTCCATAGGCGTTGAGCTCATCATTCATTGCCTCAACATCGAAATCCATAGAGTGGATTCTGTATGTGAGCGAAGAGAGGCGCTGGATGAACTTCTTTGTGATCTCCTTCTGGGGATGCTCGAAGATCTGCTTAGGCGTTCCATCCTCGTAGATGTATCCATCATACATGAAGAGGATGCGGTTCGAGATCTTCCTAGCGAAATCCATCTCATGGGTGACGATCATCATCGTCCTGCCCGTCTTAGCAAGCATCTTGATTACCGACTGGACCTCTCCGATCATCGATGGATCGAGAGCGGAAGTAGGCTCATCAAAGAGGATTATATCCGGATCCATCGCCAGCGTCCTCGCAATCGCTATTCTCTGCTGCTGACCTCCTGATAGCTCCTCAGGATAAGCAAAGACCTTCGATGCAAGACCGACCTGCTTGAGAAGATACATGGCCTTGTCATAAGCCTCCTGCCTGCTTCTGCCAAGCAGCGTTATCTGCGGATTCATGATGTTCTCGATGATTGTAAGATGGCCGAACAGATTGAATGACTGGAATACCATTCCCATCTTCTTCCTGATCTCATTCAGGTTGCATCCCTTTTCGGTAATATCCTGGCCATCGACGATAATGCTTCCCGAAGTCGGTTCCGTAAGCATATTGATACAACGGAGAAGAGTTGACTTGCCCGTGCCGGAAGGTCCGATGATTGATATCACGTCGCCGTCATTGATTGTAATATCTATGTCTTTCAGCGGAATGGTATCATCATCGAATACTTTTCTAAGGTGCTTAATCTCTATCATTGCACTCCTCTAAAAACAATATAGTGACCAATGCACCCGCCTGCTAACAAAAAGCAATTGGGATATATCGCATGCACTTTATAACCTTTATTCTCTATCAGGTCCATCACTAGGATGGCAGAAAACATACTTTTTTAATTTCTTGCATGCTTTTGCCGATATCCTGCGGATCTCGTTTTCATGTTTTCTTCCATTCTCCCACGCTACCGGAATATAATGATGGTATTAGGACGGGATAGGAATGAAACTGAGAAGAAGCGTTATTCTGGCTTTCTGCGTTATCGTCGTACTGGCGACCGCAGGCATTCTGATCGCATATAACTTCAGGGCTGCAATGTTTGACAGGACATCTGAAATTGTCAGTACCGCACCAGAGCCTGAGCCTGCGGAGGAACTGAAAGAACCGCAGGAAGAAGAACCTATACAGGCAGAGACCGCTGCCCCACCCTCCAGCATCACAGCTGAGGAGCAGATAGAACCCCCCGCCAAGCCTCAGGTTACATCTGAAGATAAGCCTGACGATGGAGAGCTTTCTGTGATTCCGGAGGCTGCTGAAACGGAGGAATCAATAGAGACTGCTTCAGAGAGCACGCTGACAGAGCCCACTGCGATCTCAGATACAGAGAGCAATGAACCTGAGATTCATAATCTGATTGCAGAGTATGATATCCTAGGCTACAGCCTCTCTGCGGAGACCGATGGGGAGAGCGTAAGGCTTATCTATCCTGTATGGATTGATAGAAATGATGTGGCATCATTCTTCGGATACGAAGACAGCAGATACGGCCTTGCAGATGCTGGATACAGCTATTCAATACCTGAAGATGGGATTGCTGTCATAAAGCTTCCATCAGCTATGGATGATGAGGAAATTAGAAATGAACTGGATATTCTTGTCTCCGATCTTCTCGGATACCTCCTGCCTGAGCCAGAGCCGGAAAATGAAGAATATACATCCCCATCGCCAGCAATCGAGGAGATTGAGATTGAAGCAATCGTACCTGAACCGGCTATGGAAAGTCCTGAAAATCCTGTGCAGCCAATTGAAACTGCAGGGGTGGAATCCAGCCAGAAAGGATTCACTCTCCTTATAAAGGGAGGAGCACTTACGGCATTTGATGGGGTCTGGTCCCCGGAATTCGGAATCGGTCTGGACTTCAGCAGGATGGCAGCAATGGGTGATGCAGCCAGCTTCGGTCTGAGGAGCGATATCTCGGTCAATCTTTTCCCGGTGCTTACAAAAATGGCAGGTGTCTATGATGGGATGCTCCTTATCGCTTCAATCCCTTCATGCAGCGTCTTGGGATCGATTGACCTCAAGCTGATGATGGATTTCACAGCAGGTCCTGCCGATATTTACCTAGGAGGAGGACTGGGTGGGGCAATAGGCTCTGCGGGATACAATTCCAGGATGTCCTCATACTTCGGCTATCAACCTACAGAGGCGCTGAGGCTGGACTGGTTTGCATCAGCTGTCGCAGGCGTCCGCTTCAGTGTTACTGACATGATATCTATAGGAGCAGAAGCATCCTACAGGTACATGATCGGAAGCGGAAAGCATATGCTCTCTGCGGATATCGTACTCGGAATATCATTCTGATAAGCTTAACGTACCGGATATGTCCGGAACAGGAATAAAGGAGAAGGAAAATGATCAAGAAAAGCTGTGAAATGAAGGACAATCTCATCGAACACATGAGAGGTGGTAATGGAACTGTCATGAGGAAGGATATCCTTGATGCAGATGATATGGCAAAGCATTCAAGGCTCTTCTCACTCTTCACACTGAAGAAAGGCTGCTCAATCGGCGAGCATGAGCATAACAATGAGACAGAATATTATTACATAGTTTCCGGCAAAGGCACTGTAAAGGAAAAGGATGGCATCAAGGAGGTACTTCCAGGCGATGTCGTCATTACAGGAGATGGGGCTTCCCACTCTATCATGAACGAAAGCGATGAGGATCTTGTCTTCGTAGCTGTAATAATACTTGACTGATCTATCCGATGCCGCTTCTCACGAGGCGGCATCGCTCTTCACAGAGGGATTGCTCAGGCCTTTCTCCAGAGAATCATCCCATCCTCAGCTATCGCATCGATGCGTCCTGCATCCATGAGCCATGCCAGATACGATCTCACAGTGCTTCCGACAAGCACGTACTGCTGCATGCTCATCGCAAGTCCATAAGATCTGAAGACTGTTCTAATGACCTCATCCGAGGATATCGGATCTGAACATGCATTGCAGATTCTGTCCGCTACCTCATTCACTTTTGCGATATTATACTCTGCAAGTCCTCTTATATCCTCAGAGGCTGCCGCATGGGCTGGCACAAACATCCTAGCCTCCATGTCGCACACAGCGGAAAGTGTCTGAAGATACGCTTCGACATCGTATATGAACGTCACACCATATTTCTCCAATGTCTCCCTGCCCGAAAGGCAGTCTGCAAGATAGACGACATCATCGGATGTGCGGAAGCCGACCATATCAAAAAAGTGCCCTGGAAGCGGTATGATCTCCATTCCCACGGGAAGGACATCATCTGAAAGATATTCCGCACTGCTCTCCTGAGCCATAAGGAACTTGTGCCTGAGCGATTGCGGTGGATATCCTCCGTAGAGGAATGATGGCTCCAGGACAGGATATCTTGTAAAACAGCATTCGATTCCCGGTGCGAATATCCTGCATCCAGTCTGCTTCTGGAGATAGCTGTTGCCCCCGATATGGTCTGCATTGGAATGCGTATTCAGGATAGCCCTTAGCTTCCACCCATTCGCATCGAGAATCTGGCGGATCTTACGTCCTGCATCCTTATCGCTCCCGCTGTCGATAAGCACTACCTCATTGCCACCGACCTTCACAAGCCCGACCTTCGCGGGACTCTCGATAAAATAGCTATCCCCCGCAGCCTGAATCAGCTCATACATACCAAATCTCCTTCGAATATATGATACAGGTCCACAGAAGCATATTTCCAGAGATTATCAGAAGAGATTGCGCAAAGCACTCTCTCCAATTAGATTAGAATTCCCGTGGAAAACTGACAGGAAAGGAGCTGATAGGATGTTCTTCCTTATAGCATGTCTACTCTGCAGCGCGATGGTCTCAATCGTATTGAAGATCAGCAGCAGATGGAGTTATGACAGGTTCGGGATGCTAACCGTGAACTATTTCGCATGCCTTATTCCTTTCCTCATATCCCAGACAGGCCATCCACTGCCAGCTATAGACAGAGATCTCGGCATCTGCATCATCTTCGCACTCGTGAACCTCGCCCGCTTATAGAAGCAGGTGCTTCCCTCTACGCGGTCTCCCGCGCTTGCTCCTTTAGGGAGCGGGGACTTCCCTTCCACCGCTAGGTCTTCCCTCAGCTCAGGCCGAAGCCGTCACCGCAAGAAGACTGATATAGGTGGACAGGGTGCATGTGGCCCGTGCGGATAAGCCAGGAACTTTTGCCTTGGCCTCCGACGCCTCCGTTTCCGGACACGCTTTCAGGAGCTCCCTTATAAGGTATCTCCCGCCTATGTGGTACGACGCCGAGAGATCGGCATTATACCTCTTACCCGTCCTGAACGTGCAGAGCGAATGGTTGTCCTTGTCCCTTATGACTGCACCGGATCCATCGAATGCATACTTCGATGTCCCTCCTGCATACACAGCCGAGAACCTTATGCCCTTCCTGTGGGCAATGGCTTCCGTGCGCTTCAAGATATCCCTCTTTCTCCAGAGGTGCAGCCGCTCCTTCTTCGAGCCTCCTGCCTTGCCTCCCGGATTGAGATGCTCCATCACGATCACAGATGCTCCTTCTGATGCGGCATACTCAGCAATCGCGGCTGCCGTCATCCTTGCAAGGTTCTCATTATGGTTTCCAAGGAACCGGTCCAATCTATACGTCCTGCGCGCTGACCTTGAATGCGCGGCTCTCCGCTCGTTCATTATCCTCATCAGCCGGTCTTCTTCTCCCGGGAAGGATATGAACTTCCTTCCGGTGACAGTACCGTCGGATCGGATGATCGAGCAGACCGCGGCATTGTTCACGCCGATATCCACCGCGCATATCGTATCCGCTTTCTTCTTATCAGGAAGCTCTGCCTCGCTCTCGAATGCGAATGAGAGGCTGAACCTGCAGCCATGCTTCTTCAGCACAGGGCATTTCGCTTCACTGAGGCTGAATTCCTTCTCTATGTTCCTTGCATCTGCTCCAGACAGCCTGAACTCATGCCACTTCCAGTCATTATCCTTCCAGAGCTTCAGCCGCACCGTATATGCTCCATCCTTCCCGTTGAGGGAGAGCATATTGCCGCGGCAGAAGGCTGGCATCGCATTCCTTCGCCTGTTCAGCCTCGGCTTCTTCCTCTTCCTGTCAGATGACTCCCAGCCAGCGAGATTCTTCCTGTAGAGCATCACAGCAGCGATAGCCTCGAATATGGCAGCCCTGCGGAGATATGAGGGGAACTTCGGGAATCTGATGTCGAATGACGGATAGATGGCCTTCCTCGATGATGTCGAATGGACCATGCGCTCAACAGCAGCCATCGCCTTCTGCGAGGCAAAATTTCGGATTTCACCATAATGCTCGTCAGCCACATCGATGAGGAACGAGAGGGCATCCTGATATATGCCGATGGTATCGAGGAAAGGCCTGTATTCATCTATGATCCTTGCTTCTCTTGATACCATCGTTCTCATAATATTATTCTACCATGTTGAATAGTATTATACCATAGCCTTCGGCTATATCCGCTATCTCAATCTTATGGAAGATGGTGTATGCGCGGATGAATTTGTTGATCAACGGAGTTCTCTATCTCGCAGGAATGATCATGAATCAGGTGAATGTGAAAAGAAATGGCGCAATACTGCAGGCAGCATTCGCCCGCCTGGGTGTCATGGTCCCGACATGCCTGTCGATAGCCCTATTCGGTAAAAGGCCCTCCCTGCAGCAGGGAATCGGGATTGCGATGGTCCTTGCTGCGTTCTGCATAATGAACATACCGAAGGAGAGGGAAACTGGTAATTCCTCAGCAGCCGAACCCGCATTTGGTCTTCTGCTTCTGGGTCTTCTCTTCGGCGGCATCGCAGACAGCATGCTGAAAGTCTATGAGGAGTTCGGGACGCAAAGCCTGAATGACTGGTTCATGGGGCTGACTTTTATATCAGCATCAGCTATGTGTCTCATTGCAGTCCTGATAGGAAAAGGAAGAATCGGAAAGACCGAGATTGCCATAGGAATGTTCCTTGGTATCCCGAACTATCTTTCCTCCCTACTCCTTCTCAAATCGCTATCGAGCATAAGCGCATATATTGCCTACCCTACATACAGCGTTGGAGCTATTCTCACGGTAACAGCTGTCAGCTCGATTGTATTCAAGGAGCGGTTATCGAAATGGAGCAGGCTCAGCATCATATTGATAATCCCTGCAATACTCCTTCTCAACCTCTGATACTGCGAAGACGGACAGGAATCCATATCTCGCTTCTGAAATCCGCAAGAGAGGTATCATCGCTCTCATTCCAGAGTATCTCCGGGCCGCCGATCAGTTCATATCCTGAACTGCCAAGCCATTCCGAATATATAGCAGCCCATGTATTCTGAAGTGCCTCAGGATAACTCCCGCAGGAAGGGAACACAGCCCAGTCCGATTCAGGCACCGAAAGACTATCGAATCCAGAAACAGAACCTATAGAGGAAGCGACGCCAAGATACTGATCAAGATGGCTTCCTTCCCGCGTTCTATCGGAGAAATCAGCGGAAACACTCACTATCCCCTTAGGCAATTCATCATTGCATGCAAGAAGTCTTCCTCTGGCATCTTCGGTGAGAAGAGCATTAAGAGAATCGATCTGATGGTTCTCACCTGTGAATTGAAGCGTTATCCTTTTCCTGAAACCGATAATCGAGAAACCTTTCCTATGGACAATCCTATAATCCACCCTATCCACCTCTTTATGGAATTCTAGCATGCATCAATAAAAACATTCTTATTGCAGATCCTGAGAGAATATCATCAGCAGACGGAAAGCATCTCAGCAACAAGATCATTCACATCGAAATCAGAAGAAGGTTTATATCCGAATATCCTATTCCGGTGGTAATCAAGATATTTATCTGTTCCATCGGGAACAAACTCCAGATGCTTCTCATCATCTATTCCCAATCGTTCAAGATTCTTGAACAGAGAATATGTAAGTGTCTCAGGCAATATTATCTTACCTGTATCAGGACTGAATGAGATTACACCTCTGTCAAAGAGCTTATCGTAATTCGGGGATAGCAATAATGAATTCCTAGGATCGACTCTCTCCTGGGAGTTGGATTCCCGCCATGGCTTTATATGGCTTGCAATCAACCAAGATGTATCATCAACTCCTGTAACCGCACACTTGCCATTCCAGAGCTTAATCGCACCATTTCTAAAATCCTGCTGCTTTATCCTGATTGCCTGGATTCTCTGCTTCTCTGTAGCACCTGAAAAAGGACTAGGATTCTCTTTGAGATTCATATCGGAAGCCCGTATTATCTCCTGATAGGCCGCGTACTCCGGTAGATCGAATAGGAAGCGAGAAGGAGTTCCTGGTTCTTTTATATAAGACCTGATGACAATCGCCCTGCCGTAATAAGTATATGGATCTCCTGCGGATTCTCGAATAAAGACATGACAATCCAGCCCATCCTTGATAGCCTTCTCAGCTATTCTCTTGTTTGTCTGTCCCTCCCAGAATAAGCATGGAGATTCCTCATTAAAGATATCCATATATTGTGTGGCATCTGCTCTTTTATGCAGGGTGACAAGAATTATGAATGCATCACTATCCTTTCCTTTAAAGACACCAGTCTGCCTTAGAGCAATAGGATCAACGCCAAGAATAGGTGCAATATCATTGATTGTATATTCATTGTCTATCCTAAGACTATTTCGCAGCCTGAATGAAATTCCCTGCTGCTTCTCTGCCATCCCATTCATATTGCCAGGATATCATCACATCGTAATGGGATCCAGCTTTATCGTATCATGAACCTACTCTTGCATCACGTATCTCCCAATATGCGGTTAAACGTAAAATTAATACTCCACTGCAGGAAAACTCATATATGATATTGTTCTTAAGGAGGAAAACAAATGAAAACAGCAATAGTCACGGGCGGTGCTGGAAGCTTGGGGAAGGCCATCTGCAGAAAGCTTGCATCCGAAGGTTTCATGGTATACATGACGGATATTTCCGAGGAGAGATGCAAGGATGCCATTGCGGAGATCAAGCTCGGAAATGTCCGCGCAAAGAAACTTGATGTGACAGAGGAATCCGACTGGATCTCAATCTATAAGGACGTGATATCAGAAGAAGGGAGCGTTGATGTCGTAGTGAACAATGCAGGTGTCAATATCCGCCATGATATCGAAGAATGCTCTGTAGAGGACTGGGATAAGATGTTCCAGATAAATGTCAGGAGCGTATTCCTTTCCATCAAGCATGCAATTCCTATCATGAAGACCCAGGGAGGTGGTTCGATAATCAATATCTCATCGGTATGCGGACTTGTCGGGCATAGATATACAAACGAATCCTATACAGCATCAAAAGGCGCTGTGACAATGCTCACCAAGAGCATTGCCTCGCGCTATGGCAAATACAATATAAGATGCAATTCCGTTCATCCCAGTACTGTAAAGACTGGATTGGTGAATGGATTCCTATCAGATCCTGACCGCATGAGGGAAAGGATTGAGGAAGTTCCTCTTGGACATCTTGCTACACCTGAAGACGTAGCTGCAGCAGTTGGTTTCCTGGCAAGCGATGAAGCTTCATTCCTGAATGGTGTGCAGCTTCCTGTCGATGGTGGAACGACCTGCGATTGATAATAATTGACAATAAGAATTTATCTGGCATGACATGCATTGATTCATGCCCATGCCAGATGATTGCTATTCCCTGATCTTCAGAATCTTTTGTAAAGCGATAGGATTATTGCTTCGTATAGGCAAATTAATTTATACCATCAGAAAGTATGAAATCACACATCTCCTGAGCGGTCTCAATGACAAACTTCCCTAAAAATCTTTTTTTATGGGGCTTTTCTCCAAGGACAATATCAAATGGCTCCGGAGTTTCATCGCTGCTTATACGGCAGATAACGCTTAAAATCCGTCCTTGAGATCCTTCTGAAATCACAGGGACGGCCTTCAGGGAAGGATCTCTCCGGATTTCCTTGAATAGATCCTCCCCTATAATGAAGACTCGATTGCCTGCTTTTTCAATGCAGACAAGATAATTATTGCCCTGATCAGATACAAATCGTCTGATTATCCGCTTATCAGCAGCAGGAAGCAAATGGCCATATAGATTGAAATTCCGCAAAACCATAGCATACTTCCTTTCACTGTCTGCCTTATTTTTCCTCGCTGTACGGAAATTATATATAGTAATGACCACCGGCCCAGCCGGTGGCTTTAAATCCCCCTATAAGGGGCCGTCACCTGCCGGCAGCTAAAAGC
>CALXMP010000008.1 GCA_944389505.1 uncultured Spirochaetaceae bacterium | reverse complement strand
TCCAAAGACGGCCTAGGCATGTGCAGACCAAAACAGAAGAAGATTGAGAAGTTCGAACAGCGCATAAGGGAGATAACTAAGCGAAACCGCGGAGTGTCTGCCGAGCGCATGATTACAGAGCTCAACTCATACCTCCGCGGGTGGATAAACTACTACGCGAGAGGATACTTCAAGAAATGGATTGGAGAAAAGGCCCAGTGGATAAGGCGGAGGGTACGGCAGTACCTGTGGAAACTGTGGAAGGAAAAGGATGCAAGAAAGAAGCACCTACGAGAGCTGGGCGTGCCGGAATGGTGGATATGCAAATACCAGAAAGGCCTTTCAAGCAACCGTTACTGGCGGATGGCACAATGCCTAAGCAATGGGCTGAACAACGACATCCTGCATGGCAAACTCGGGATGCTGAACATTGAAGTTTATTATAGGGTGAAGCATAACGAGCGGATGGAAATGGATATGACATATAACTCACAGCTGGAGTTTGTATTCATCTGAACCGCCCACTACGGAACCGTACGGTGGGTGGTGTGAGAGGAAAGCTCTCAGTGCTGACGCTCTGAGAGCCTACCTACTCGATCCTGTTTCTTTTCCGGAAATGGATAAGCAGCAGTATTGCCATAGCAAGTGCCGTCCAGTCCGCGGCAGGAGTAGCCCATGCAATGCCATCAAGTCCGAATGCATGGCTTAAGGGAATCATCATGGCAATATCAAGGCTTCCCTTCCTAAGAAATGACAGAATGAAAGGCTGTGTTTTCCTGCCTGTTGCCTGGAAGATGGAGATGATCATGAAGTTGATCATCGTCGATGGGCATGCCAAGGCGATTATGCGGAGGAACTCCGTTCCGTATGAAGCTGTCTCATTGTCATCGATGAAAAGCCGTGCTACCGGTCCTGCCATAGCTAGCAGAAGGATGGTACAGATACATGCTGTCGACAGGCTGAGAATGAATGCTGTCCTGATCGAATCCTTCATCCTCTTCCTGTTTCCCGATGCGGATGTGAAGCCTATCAGTGGAACCATTCCCTGGGAGATCCCCTGTCCGATTGCATAGGCAAGCGAGTCAATCTTCTTTGCTATGCCCATGCCTGCGATGGCGCTGTTGGAGTACCCCGCGATGATGTGGTTGAGAACAGTATTGGAGATTGTTCCCATCATTGTCATTATGAATCCGGGAAGGCCTACGGTGATTATCTCCTTCGGGATTCCATCTCTGACCGAGAATCCGGAAGGGGAGAATGAAATGACCGTATCTCTCTGCCTGGAATGGATGAAGAATATGAAATAGCAGGCAGCTGCAAGGTTTGAGAGCATTGTCGCGATAGCTGCTCCTGTGATAGCCATGTCGAAGACGAAGATGAATATGGGGTCAAGGATTATATTAAGGATCCCTCCTGCCGCCATTCCAGCTCCAGCCTGCTTCGAATAGCCCTCTGCTCGTATCAGATGGGCAAGCTCCGCGCTCATTACTGTAGGCACTGCACCGATCCCGATTGTCCAGAAGACATACTGATGGCAGTGATGCCATGTCTCGCTGTCAGCGCCGAGAATGGGGAATATGAAAGGTTCGAGAAGCAGTATCAGGATGCCATAGCAGAGGGAGACTGCCGCCCCTGACCAGATTGCGAAGGTCGACGCGCGCCTTGCGGTCATTCTGTCTCCTTTCCCGAGACAGCGTGAGATGAGGCTTGATCCACCAATGCCGAAAAGATTCGCGAAGGCCGTGAGGAATACAAAGATAGGCATTGCAATCGTTGCAGCAGCAACCTGCAGCGGATCATTGAGCTGGCCTATGAAGAATGTATCAGCCATATTGTAGATTACGTTTATAAGCTGGCTGATCACAGTAGGGACAGCAAGTGCTAGGACAGCCTTTGCAACAGGCGCCTCAGAGAATAATCCTTCCTTTCTGCTGTCCATTCCTCCCTCCATTTCCTCTTTCGATTATTATGTTCGGCAAAAATACGATTTCCCTCGATTATTGTGGAATCATGCTGCAATTTCTACTGTATCATATATCCGGGAGGAAGGATGCATTACCGATTTGATATCGTTATTATAGGGGGAGGGGTTGTAGGAAGCTCCATCGCCAGGGAGCTTTCCAGGACTACTGCCTCAGTCGCTGTGCTTGAGCGCAATCCCGATGTTGTCGATGAGACAAGCGGGAGGAATTCCGCTGTTGTGCATGGCGGATTCGCCTATGACAGGGGAAGCCTGAAGGCGAAGCTCTGCGTTGAGGGCAACAGGATGATGGGTGCACTTTCCGAGGAGCTGGGATTTCCGTTCGTTCGGTGCGGGAAGGTGCTGGTAGGTAATACCGATGAGGATCTTAGAACACTTGAGAATACGATAAAGCAGGGCTACGACAACGGTGCGTCAGGATTGTCTTTGATCGATTCGGCGAAGCTGCATGAGCTGGTGCCTGCCGTCATCGGTTCATTCGCCATGTTCTCGGAGAATTCCGGCATACTCGATCCGTTCCTGTATACGATACATATCGCGGAGAATGCCCATGAGAATGGCGTTGAGTACTTTCTCTCCCATGAGGTCTCCTCGATTGCAAAAAAGGATGGAAGGCACTTCATATCCGCAGGAGATGATACTTTCGAGGCTGACTGGGTGGTTAATGCCGCAGGACTTGGAGCAAAGGCTATCTCCGACATGCTTGGGATCGAGGGCTACAAGGTCATCGGAAGCAAAGGCAACTACCTCGTCCTCGACAAGACTCTCGGGCCGCTTCTTCCGATGCCTGTCTATCCTGTTCCCTCGAATACATACATGGGCATCCATGTGACTCCGACGGTGGATGGGAATGTGACGGTAGGACCCGATGCTATAAATACCGATGATTTCTCATACTATGGTGTCCCTGCAGATAAAATGGAGTATCTCAGAGAGAGCGCTTCATCGCTTTGGCCCCATATAAACAAGAAGGATGTCATAAGGACCTTCTCAGGCATCCTCCCGAAGTGGGTCGATGACAATGGGAAGATCCAGGATTTCCGCATCGAGATCCGTGATGATATCGACAGCATGGCCGTGAATCTCATCGGAATAGAATCCCCGGGCCTTACTGCCGCAGTCCCGATAGGCAGGATGGTCTTCTCCATGATCACCAAGCGCGGACAATTCCGTATGAAGACAGACTGGAATGGACATCACGAGAAGCCTTTCCGCTTCTCAGATGCAGATGACAAGACGCTTGTCTGCTCCTGTGAGAACGTTACGGAGGAGGAGATTGTCCGTGCAATCCACAATCCTCTCGGTGTCCATACGCTATCAGGGATAAAGTACAGGACAAGGGCGATGATGGGGCGGTGCCAGTCCGGTTTCTGCCATATGAAGATCGAGCATCTGATTGAGAGGGAATGCGGAATCAGGGCAGAGGATGTGCGTTACATGAGGCCTGGTTCATGGGTCCTTGCCGGAAAGATGAGGGAATGCAATGGAAAATAGAGGAATAGTCGTCATCGGGGCAGGACCGACGGGCCTTGCTGCTGCGGTAAAGCTCAGGAGGCTTGGTGCTGAGGATGTGCTCGTGATCGAGCGTGAGAATGAGACAGGGGGTATACTCAGGCAGTGCATACATGATGGTTTCGGGCTTGAGAGGTTCGGGAAGAGCATCTCCGGTCCGGAATATGCTGCATTGCTGAAGTCTGAGGCAGAGGAGCTTGACATCGAGTGCCTGACAGGGACCTCTGTGCTTGAAATCAGCAAGGACCGTACGATAACGGCAGCTTCCCCTTCCGGTGTCGTGGAAATCCATGCAGAGGCAATAATCGCAGCAGCGGGGTGCAGAGAGCGCTCACGTGGTTCGATTATGATTCCCGGCGAGCGTCCTGCAGGCGTATATACAGCGGGGACGGCCCAGGCTTATATGAATCTCTATAACCGCATGCCTGGCAGGAATGCAGTAATCCTCGGCAGCGGCGACATTGGGCTGATAATGGCAAGAAGACTTACGCTTGAGGGCGCTAAGGTCTCTGCTGTGTTCGAGCTCCAGGACCATCCCAATGGGCTTGAACGCAATATCGTGCAGTGCCTCGATGATTACTCCATACCTCTATATCTGAGCCATACCGTTACCGAGATACATGGGAAGGACAGGATTGAGGGGGTCACTGTCAGTGCCGTGGATGGGAATCTCAAGCCAATTGAGGGAACAGAGAAGTACTACCCCTGCGATACCCTTATCCTCTCCGTAGGTCTTATCCCTGATAACACGATTCTTGAGAATGCGGGGGTGGAGATAGATCCTGTTACGAATGGAGCTGTCGTCGATGAGCATCTCATGACATCGGTTCCTGGTATCTTCTCTGCAGGGAATATGCTCCATGTGCATGATCTAGCGGATTTCGCATCGGCAGAGGCCGAAGCCGCGGCGGAGAATGCATTCCTCTACGCATCCGGAAAGCTCGATACTGGAAGAAACCTCTCTGTTGTCCCGGGAGAGGGCGTCAGCCATACGGTCCCGGGAAGGATAACGGGACATGGACCTTTCACCGTCTCGCTCCGTGTGAGGAAGAAGGAGCGTGGAAAGACTGTGGAGGTAAGGCAGGGCGGGAAGATCCTTGGCTATCGCTTCTTCCCGCTTGTCATCCCCAGCCAGATGATATCCGTGGATGCGGAGGCGGCGGCAGGATGCGAGAACGTGGAGGTGATTGTAAGATGAAGAAGATCTATACATGCATAATCTGCCCGAGAAGCTGCGAGCTTGAGGCAGATATCCTCCCTGATGGACAGGTCTCTGTAAGCGGGAATGGCTGTCCCCGTGGAGCGGAGTGGATAAGGAATGAGCTTTCCGATCCAAAGCGCACGATAGCATCATCCGTCCTTGTCGAAGGGGGCGAGAAGGAGATTGTGAGCGTCAGGCTTTCATCTCCCGTTCCCCTCCGAATGATATTCCCCATCATGGATGAGATCCGTAAAGTTTCGGTAACGGCGCCTGTCTCGATTGGCGATATCATCATACGGGATGTGCTTTCATCGGGAGCTGATGTTATAGCGACATCATCTGTCCTTGCAAAGAAGGAATGATATAAATATCCTTTCACTCATGGATATTGGAGTTTATGGTCTGGGACGGTTCGGTTCGTTCTGGGCAGGATGCCTTGCTTCTGCGGGGTGCAATGTAAAGGCTTATTCGAGGAGCGAGCATCCGCTTCCTCCTGGTGTTGAGCGCGGTACTGAAGATGAGGTCCTTTCAGCCCCTTATCTCTTTTTCGCCGTCTCGATATCCTCATTCGAGGATGTACTGAAGAGAGTGGGAAGCCGGATCGGGAAGGATACTGTTGTTATGGATACCTGCTCCGTGAAGATACTGCCGCGCCGCTGGATGAAGGAGCTTATCCCGTCCGACCGCTTCATGATTGCCACCCATCCGATGTTCGGTCCCGATTCAGGCCGCAATGGCGTGAAGGGACTTCCTGTCGTGATGTGCCCTGTCTCCGATACCGATGATGACAGATACAGAGCTGTCAGAAGCCTCTTTGAGCATATGGGGCTGGATGTTCTCGAGATGAGCGCAGAGGAGCATGATGAGGAGGCTGCGTACTCGCAGGGCGTTACACACTTCGTCGGAAGGACACTCTCTGCCATGGGCATGAAGCCCACCCCGATAGCCACTCAGGGATACAGATCCCTCATGACGATTGTCGAGCAGACATGCAATGACCCTATACAGCTCTTCTACGATCTCCAGCGCTTCAATCCATACGCAAAGGAGATGAGACTGTCGCTGCAGGTCGCGGTTGAGAAGGTTCTCAACGCCCTGAGGAGGGAGGAAGAGGATTGAACGTATATATCTATACGCTTGGCTGCCGTCTCAACCAGGCTGAGAGCGAGGCTGTTGCCGAGCGCTTCCAGAATGCGGGCTTCACGCTTTCCGCCTGGTCCGTTGCTGATATCGTCATAGTCAATTCCTGTACCGTGACTGCAAAGGCTGAGCAGAAAGCCAGAAGGATGATCCGCAGGTTCGCTGAACGCTCCGAGGTCATCGTCACAGGCTGCTATGCCGAGCTGGAGAAGGATGCGGTTCTATCCCTTTCCGATAAGATTACCGTATTCTCTCTTAAGGAGAAGGCGTCTCTGCTGTCGCTTCCTGAGCACATCAGAACAGCTCTCTCTGCGGGCATGTCAGCACATGAGGCAATCGTATCATTCACAGAGCGCAGCGATGATCTCTTCGCTTTCGATGCCTCGTCGTTCCAGTATCATTCGAGGGCCTATCTGAAGGTGCAGGATGGCTGCGACAACAGCTGCGGCTACTGCCGTACCACAATCGCCCGAGGGCCTGCTGTATCACTTCCTGCAGAGGAGGCTGTGCGGAGGGCTCTTGAGATTGAGGCAAAGGGCTTTCATGAGATCATGCTTACAGGTGTCAATCTGACGATGTACGACCATGATGGTGAAGGGCTCGGAGGCCTTGTTGAGAAGCTTCTTGCTGCGCTTGGGGATGGCATGAGGCTGAGGCTGTCCTCAATGGAGCCCGATCATGTCGATGAACGCCTTCTCGATACATTAAGCGATCATCGCATGCAGCCGCATTTCCACATACCAATACAGTCTGCCTCTGCAAAGGTCCTTGAGCGTGCTTCCAGACGCTATTCAATCGAGCATGTCGAACACATCATAGAGCGCATGAGAGACGCTAAGGATGATCCATTCATTGCCTGTGATGTGATAGCAGGTCTTCCCGGTGAGGGGGATAGGGAGTTCATGGAGACCTATGATTTCCTTGACCGCAATGGCTTTGCTGCCATGCATGTATTCCCATACTCGCCAAGGCCGGGTACACCGCTTTATGGAGCACGGGACAGGGCAGAGGAGCGCGTGAGAGATGAGCGGGCAGAGAAGCTCAGGGAGCTTTCAGCACGCCATAGCCAGGAATACATAAAGCGCCAGATGGGGAAGAGGCTGGAGATCCTTGTCGAGAATGGATCGGAAGGGACGACAGGAAATTACCTTAAGGGCTCTGTCCTGCTGCCTGATGGCAAGGTCCCTGTCCGCGGTATGATATACGAAGGCGTCATGACAAGCTCAGACCCGATTGTCATAAAGGTCTGATGGAGATTCCGCTGGCGGAGGGCTTTACGAGCATTCTCTCCGGGATATCCTCAGTAACCAGCGTATTGGAGACTATTATCGAGCCATTGCCGACTGTTATATCACCGAGTATCGATGCATTGGGGTAGATGATCACATCATCGCCGATGGTCGGGTGGCGCTTTGTCTTTCTCTTTATCCTGCTGGATTCCGAGAATGCTCCTATGGCCACTCCCTGGTATATCCTGACCCTGTCACCGATGACCGCAGTCTCCCCAATCGATGCTCCTGTGCCATGATCGATGAAGAAGCTTTCACCGATCGTTGCTCCAGGATGGATGTCTATGCCAGTCTTCTGATGTATAGCCTCTGCCATCATCCTTGGAATCAATGGGACATGGCGCTTATAGAGAAAATGGGCTGTTCTGTTCACAGCTATTGCCTTGATTCCCGGATAGGAGAGGATTATCTCATGGATGCTGTCCGCGGCCGGATCTCCCTCGAATCCTGCAGCCGCATCCTTTTTGAGCATTGCGCGTATGTTCCCGAGCTCCGCAGCAAGCGCATCGGTATGCTCGGCAGCCTGTCCCTCTGCCAGTGCTTCTGATATCTCAGGGGATTCATAGATCAGTGCGAGCTTGATTGAATCACAGAGAAGCCTTGTGAATATCTGCATGCTGTATCCGACAACCGACCTCAGCGATCTTATATTCTCAGTTCCCTGATGGCCGGGGAAGAAGAGCGTCAGAAGCTGTTCGTTCAACGTCTCGATATCCCGGAGCTTCGGGAGAGGTGATTCTCCCCTCGAGAACTTCTGCCTGTGCGTTCTTGCAAATGAATCAAGGTACTGGTCTATGAATTTCTCTGCACTGTACATAATCCAATCGTATCTTATTGGGCGCTATTCTCCAACCCTTGGTGTATAATGCTTTCATGAAACAGGATTCTCTGCATCGTATGCTAAGTATGCTGGCAAAGGGAAAGCACCCCGATGCATCAGCTTTAGGTGTATCTCCAGAAGAGTACGTGAAGCTCGTCAGCGATGCCGTATCGTCGGGATATATCTCCGGCGTATACATCTCCTTCTGCGACAATGCCAACTCGGGCAATCTTCTTTCAGGAGCTATGCTAACGGAGAAGGGGACTGCTGAGGCAAGGAAAGGACAGAGCCTGTTTGCCAAATTGTTCTCAAGATAAATCATTCCTAATTAGGTATTATCTGCGATTATAACCTTTATACCAGCCTTTGTGAGTGCTTCATGGTCTTTGGACTGGATTCTCGAGTCTGTAATGATGGTATCACCGGCTTTCGGAAGGAACGCTCTGCAGAAACCCCTCGTCCCAAGCTTTGAGCTATCCATGACAATGATGATTTCCTTCGCTCTCTCGCTCATAATCCGCTTGATATTCGCCTCTGTAGGGATTGCAGCGAAAGCACCTTCCCCCGGAATGAGACCTGTGACGCCGATGACACATTTGTCCACATAGAACTTCTGGAGCTGATTCTCCGTATCTGAGCCGCCAAGAGCATATGTACCTCTTAGCATCTCCCCGCCGGTGACTATCACCTCGTTGTCCTCGTTCTCTACAAGTATCTCAGCAATGGATGGTGTATTGGTGACGACAAGAAGGTTACCCTTGCTCTTTATGGCCTCAGCGAAGAAATATGTCGTGCTGCCTCCATCTATCATGAGGCTTTCGCCCTCTTCAATCAGAGAGGCTGCGGCTGCGGCTATAAGCTTCTTCTCTGGACTGTTCTGCTCCATGCGGTCCGAAACGGGAGTGGTCTGCCAGACTGATCGTGTCTTCTCCTTCTTTATCGCACCGCCATGAGTACGTATGACGAGATCCTGTCCCTCAAGGAAGTCCAGGTCCCTCCTTATTGTCGCTTCCGTGCATTCAAGCAGATTGGCAAGCTCCGGTATGTCAGCCCTGGAGTTTATGTTTATATATTCCAGTACTTTGCCTCTCCGTTCCTCAATGAAATTCCTCTGAGCCATACATAGATTGTCCTTTTCATGGTGTTTTTCGTCAATCTATCTGATTGATATCTATATTTTGTCATATTCAAAATGAAAATTACAAAATTTATTTAATATTTTGTTAAAATTTTCTTGACAGCTGGAATTTTCGATGCAAACTTGTTCTCAAGGAGAAAGAAAAATGCTTGTTACATTAAAGGAAATACTCGGACCTGCATCAAAGAATGGTTTTGCGGTCCCTGCGTTCAACACCAGCAGCAATATGATCCTGACTGGAGTCATTGAAGCATGCACGGAAGCCAATGCTCCTGTGATAATCGCAATACATCCGGATGAGCTGTCATTCGTTGGAGACAGCTTTATCGCAGCTGTAAGGGAAGAGGCCCATAAGGCTCCTGTCCCTGTGTGTATCCATCTTGATCATGGTGGATCATTTGCTCAGGTAATGAGAGCGATCAAGGATGGTTACACATCTGTCATGATCGATTCTTCCCTTGCTTCATTTGATGAGAATATCGCGATAACGAAGAAGGTTGTTGAGGCTGCTCATGATGCAGGAGTATCTGTTGAGGCAGAGCTTGGAACAATCGGAGCAACGGGAAATGGCGGAGAGGCTGGTACTGATAATATCATCTACACAGTTCCTTCCGATGCCGTGACATTCGTAGAGAAGACAGGCATAGATGCTCTTGCTGTCGCAATCGGTACAGCCCATGGTCTTTATCCGAAGAACAAGAAGCCACAGCTCAGGCTCGACCTTCTCAAGGAAATCAGGTCAATGGTCGATGTGCCTCTCGTTCTGCATGGAGGATCGGACAATCCTGATGAGGAGATTGCGGAGGCTGTAAGGCTTGGAATCGCGAAGGTGAACATTTCCAGCGATATCAAGTCTGCATTCTACAAGAAGTGCAGAGAGGTCCTGCAGGATCAGACGCTCAGAGAGCCGAATGTGATCTATCCGCCATGCATCAAGGCTATGCAGGAAGTCGTCAACCATAAGCTTGCTCTTTTCAACGCTGTAGGCGCTGCAAAGTATTATTGAGGGGTATAGAATGCCACTTGTTCCTTTTGCGGATCTTCTGTCCGATGCTGTGAAGCATCATTACACCGTTGCTGCGTTCAATGTGCTGAATCTTGAGACTGCCCAGGCTGTCGCGGAAGCTGCAGAGAGAAGCGGTTCGCCTCTTATCATGCAGGTTTTCCACGCCCATCTTGCCCACTCCGGTGCAGATTACATGGCTGCAATCGCAGAGATAATCGCAAGGCATACCTCCGTTCCCATCAGCCTTTCACTCGATCATGGCAGAAGCTATGAGCAGGCGATGATGTGCATCGAGAACGGCTTCAGCGGTGTGATGATCGATCTCTCATCATCAGACTATGAGAAGAATGTCGAGGAGACGAAACGAGTGGTGGAGGCTGCCCATAAGAGAGGTGTCTCTGTTGAGGCTGAGCTCGGGAAGGTCATAGATGCATCCTCCTCTGTGGAGGAGATTGGAAGGGGGATGACCGATCCCGAGGTCGCAGCTTCATTCGCCGCCGAAACAGGGATAGATGCCCTGGCTGTATCGATAGGTACAGCTCATGGCTTCTATGCCGATAAGCCGCAGATCGATTTCCCGCGCCTGGAGAAGCTTCTCTCCATCGTTGACTGCCCGATAGTCGTTCATGGTGGATCAGATACTCCTGATGAGGATGTCATCCGCATGGTAGGCATGGGCATAAGCAAACTCAATGTGGGAACCGATCTGATGATGGGCTATGAGAACGGGCTGAGGAAGATTCTCTCTTCATCTCCCGATTTCATCGAGCTGCAGAAGGTCCTGGAGGCGGGCCGCGATGCAGAGATTGAAGTTTGTCTCCACAAATTTGGATTGCTTAATAAGTTCAGGATCTGAACTGTAAATCAAAAGGAGGAATTATGTCCAAGAAATTTCTTGTAGCAATGCTTGTTGCACTGGTTGCAATGGGCGCTGTTTTTGCTGGTGGCGCATCCGATAAGGCTAGCCAGGAACCAGTTGTCGATACTACCGATCTTTCCCATGATGAGCTTGTCGCAGCTGCTCAGAAAGAGGGAAGCCTCGTAGTCTATGGTGTCCATTCCTACATTGAGCATGCCTGCCGCGCATTCGAGGAGAAGTATGGAATCGATGTGCAGTGGACGCAGCTTGGCGAGACCGAGATGATCAGCAAGATCACTGGCGAGTGCGCAGGAAAGGTTGCTGGCGGTGCTGATCTTGTTTTCGCTCAGGATGGTGCCAGAATCTGGGGTGAGATGGTTAACCAGGGTTATATCTATAACTGGACATCGGAGCGCCTTGGTGCCCTGACCGGCAATTCCGATATGTCTCTGAGCGTGTTCGAGTACTCCTGCAAGGGATTCATCTACAACAACGAGCTCACAGGAAGCGAGCCTTATCTCACGAACATCTGGCAGCTCACAGATCCTCAGTACTATGGTCTCTTCTCTATGAAGGATCCGTATTCAGAGGGTGTTAACTTCAACTTCCTGACAATGCTCACAACAGATGAGAATGCAGCTCTTCTTGCAGATGCATACCGCGATTACTATGGAAAGGATATCGAGCTCACAACAGAGAACGCAGGCTATGAGTTCATCAAGATGCTCTATCAGAATGGAATCGTCCTTGGAACATCCGATACAAAGATCTCCGAGGCTGTAGGTGCAAAGGGCCAGAGCCAGACATGGGTTGGACTCTTCAGCATGCAGAGATTCGCTACAGCAGCTGACAAGAACCTTGCTCTTGCAATGAACTATGATATGGAGCCGTTCGCAGGATTCTACTATCCGATCTACTCGATTATCCCAAGCAATTCACGGCATATCAACGCAGCTAAGCTCTTCGTTGAGTTCATGCTCAGCATGGATGGATGGCAGTTCTGGGAAGGCAATGTCGGTGATTACAATGCCAACAGAGAGCTTCCATATGCAGGCGATGTCTCCTTCGATGAATGGGCAGAGGTCTCCGTTCTCGAGAACATGGAGTACTGCTTCAACAACAGAGCAAAGGTCGAGGATTTTATCCAGAGCGTAAGCAACTGAACTGAGTTTCAATAGAATACAGTCGCATTTCACTTACTGTTCTCTGGCAGGAAATGCCGCCAGAGAACAGCTGTTTTTCACAAGGAAGACATCAGACAATGGCAATAAGAGCATACAAAGTAAGGAATTTTCTGCGTAAACCACAGAATATAATTCTGCTGGTGCTTGCGATTATTCTGTCCTACCTCGTGCTTGTCCCATTCGTTTATATTCTTGCGGATACATTCTCAGTGCATCCATCTGAGATAATGAGGATCCCTGGAAGCAGAGTGGGGGAATTCACGCTGTACCATTGGTCGAAGATATTCGCATCTGCAGATAGCTATACAACATTTGTCCAGCCTCTGGCGCATTCTCTCGTCTGCGCTCTTGGCTCATGCGTCGTGGCAATCGGCGTTGGTGGTATATTCGCATGGCTTGCAATCAGAACCGATATGAAGTGGAAGAAGATCATGACAACCCTCTTCATCATGCCGTATATCATGCCATCGTGGACCCTTGCCCTCGCATGGAATAACTTCTTCAAGAACTCGCTTGTAGGCGGTGTTCCTGGAATATTCACCGCGATCACCGGCATCAGCACGCCGAACTGGTTCGCATATGGTCCTTTCCCGATCATCATGGTGACCGGCCTGCATTATGCGCCGTTCGCATATATCCTCATCGGTGGAATACTCCGCAATATGGATTCCAACCTTGAGGAAGCAGCTATAGTAATGAAAACATCGAAGTTCAGGATGATGTTCAGGATAACGATTCCTCTTGTCACTCCTGCAGTCCTTTCGACATTCATATTGGTTTTCTCATCAGGCATGAGCTCATTCGGAACGCCGCAGTTCCTCGGACTTCCTGTGAAATACTACGTCCTCACGACGCAGATGTACAGGAATCTTAATGGTACTAACCCGGGACTTGGATATGCGATAGCGCTCATTCTCATCGCGATAAGCCTTGCGATCATGGGAATCAACCAGATAATCCTCGGTACGAGGAAGTCCTATACCACAGTTTCCGGAAAGAGCTCGAACTTCTCGCTGATGAAGCTCAAGAAGCTCAGGATGCCGATAAGCGTCTTCATGCTGGTATTCGTCTTCATCATCACAATCGTGCCTCTTGTAAGCTTCGCTATCGAATCGCTCGTCACAGTTCCTGGGGATTATTCGCTTGAGAATATGTCCTTCAGATACTGGACCGATTCCGATCTTGCCCTCACGGAAGGCGTTCTCGTCAATGCAACGGTATGGCGCGCTATCCGCAACTCCGTGCTTCTCGCTGTTCTCTGCTCAGTCGGAGCTGGAACGGTCGGATGCCTTGCTGGTTATGCGATAGTGAGAAGGTGGGGTGCAAAGCTGTCCACATTCGTGAACAACCTTACATTTATACCGTATCTGATCCCAAGCATGGCTTTCTCAGCTATCTATCTCTCAATGTTCGCAAAGAGCCATGGTCCGATACCTGCTCTTTATGGAACATTCGCCCTGCTTATCATCATCGGTACGGTCAAGTACCTTCCGATGGCATCAAGGTCAGGTGTCAATTCGATGTTCCAGATTAGTGCGCAGATAGAGGAAGCTGCCGTAGTCATGGGAGTGCCATGGTGGAAGAGGATGACCCAGATTCTCATCCCGATCCAGAAGGCATCGATAGTCTCCGGCTATCTTCTGCCATTCACATCATGCATGAGGGAGCTTGATCTCTTCGTGCTTCTTTATACGCCGTCTTCCATACTGCTTACGACTGTGCTCTTCCAGTACAACAGCAAGGGATTCGATCAGTATGCTAATGCAATCACGCTGATAATCATCCTGCTTGTCGTCTTGATGAATGCACTGGTCAACAAGCTTACAGGAGCATCTATCTCAAAGGGTGTAGGAGGTTGATAATGCCTAAGATAGTACTTAAAGGTATAACAAAGAGATTCGGCAAGTCCGTTGCCGTTGATAATCTTGATCTGACGATAGAGGATGGAGCATTTGTCACGCTTCTTGGCCCTTCCGGATGCGGAAAGACAACGACGCTGAGGATGATTGCGGGGCTTGAGACTCCCACTGAGGGGGAGATCTACATAGGAGACAACCTCGTATTCTCATCGGAGAAGGGCGTCGATGTATCTGCTGACAAGAGGAATATAGGATTCCTATTCCAGAACTATGCTCTCTGGCCGCACATGACTGTGAGGAAGAACATCACATTCGGACTGGAGAATCTAAAATGGAGCAAGAGCGATATAAACAAGCGTCTTGATGAGCTTCTGGTCCAGATGCATATCGAGGAGTATGCGGACAGGTATCCATCGGAGCTTTCAGGCGGACAGCAGCAGAGAGTCGCCATTGCAAGAACACTGGCTTCAAAGCCTGCTCTCCTTCTTATGGATGAGCCGCTTTCGAACCTCGACGCGAAGCTCCGCCTTGATATGAGAGCAGAGCTCAAGAAGCTCCATGCTGAGACAGGTTCGACATTCGTATATGTCACCCATGACCAGCAGGAGGCTATGTCGCTCTCAACAAAGGTCTGCCTCCTCAAGAATGGGCTTCTCCAGCAGTACAGCGCACCTCTTGAGATCTATGGAAGGCCAGCGAACGTCTTTACCGCTGACTTCGTAGGTAGTCCTTCGATCAACCTCGTTGATATGGATGTCTCAGGCACAAGCGGTGACGGAATCGGTCTCAAGAATGGCAGCTGCTCAATAGTCTTCCATCCTGAGAAGAATGTTGATATCCCGGCAGGCAGGAAGGTTGTCATCGGAATCAGGCCAGAGATGATCAGAATCTCTGACTCTGGCCGTGCACATGCTGTCATCGATTCCTCTCTCCCATATGGAATGGAGACCGTTCTCTGCCTTAAGCTTGGTGATATCCAGCTCCTGGTGGTCGTATTCGGCAGCATAGATTTCCCGAAGGGAAGCCGCGAGTCCATAGAGATGACAGGAAACGGCATCTGTCTATTTGATAAGGAATCAGGGGAGCTCCTTTCTGTAGGAAGCGCTGAATTCGTATGATGATCATTGCCGCATGCTTTCCTATTATGATGCTCTTAGGGAAGGCATGCGGTTCAATTTGCTCTGGACATAGGCTATAATCCACATATGTCCGTTAAAGATGGTGTATTGTCATTGCTTCTTGAGAGCAATGGAGAGGTTGTGTCTGGGCAGGATATGGCCGACAGGCTTTCCTGTTCGCGTATGGCTGTCTCAAAGAGCGTCCAGTCACTTATGGCTGAAGGGTATGATATAAGGGTATCGAAGCATTACGGTTACAGCCTTGTCTCCTCCGATGTGCTTTCCGATGCAGTGCTCAAGAAGGCATTCTCCATTCCTGTCTATTATGTCCCTGAGTGCAGAAGCACTTTCTTCGAATCGAGATCTTTGATAACACAGGGCACAGAAGTTCCCTTTGCATTGGTTGCTGGTCAGCAGAATGGAGGGAAAGGAAGACTTGGGCGTTCCTTCTTCTCACCGATTGGCGGGGTGTATCTTTCCGTTGTTCTTAAGGGCCATGATATCCCGAACCCTGATCTGCTTACTGTCTCTGCATCGATTGCTACGGCAGATGCTATTGAGAAGCTCACAGGCGCTGAGTGCGCAATAAAGTGGGTCAATGATATCTATTCATCGGGTCGCAAGGTTGTCGGAATCCTCACCGAAGGCATTGTCAATATGGAGCTTGGCGGGCTTGATGAGGCGATTGTCGGAATAGGCATAAACCTTTCAGGGAACGAGGAGGATATCCCGGAGGATCTCAGAGGAAAGATGGGATTCCTTTTCCCTGCAGGCAAGGCTCCTGTATCGCGTGCGGAGCTTGCCGCAGCTGTCACAGATAATCTCCTTGCAATCCAGAACCGTGATTTCATGGATGAGTACCGCAGAAGATGCTTCATCATAGGCAGTGATGTCACAGTGATAAAGCCTGGCAAGGGCGAATGGCCAGCAAGGGCTTTCGGTGTCGATGATTCAGGCCATCTGCTTGTCCGGTACGAAGACGGCCGGGAAGAGGCTCTCTCCTCCGGAGAGGTCACTTTACGTATCTAGCATAATCTATTAGAGTTTCTGAAACGGAGATCAATATGCTTAATGAGCTTAAGAATGCCTGGAAAGAGGCGATAGAATCTGTTCTGCATGATATGGCGTCCGGTGCTGATATCCCGGAGCTTTCAATAGGCCTTCCTCCGAAGAGCGAGATGGGAGATGCTGCATTTCCTATGTTCCCATATGCGAAGGCCCTGCATAAGGCACCTGCTGCGATAGCTTCCGAAGTGATGGAGAAGCTTAAGGATAACCATCCTTCCGGAGAGATGTCCGCAGCCGGTCCATACCTCAATGTCCGTTTCGATATCCCACAACTTGCTGACAGCATCCTAGCCGGAGCTGAAGCAGGAGGTGATGCCTATGGCTCATCAAAGGATGGCGAGGGTAGGCGTGTCATGGTTGAGTTCTCCTGTCCGAATACCAATAAGCCCCTTCACCTTGGGCATATGCGCAATGACTCGCTGGGAGAGGCTGTCTCTGCCCTGATAAAAGCAACAGGTGCTGAGGTCCTGAAGGTCAATCTCATAAACAACCGCGGTGTGCATATCTCCAAATCCATGCTTGCCTATAAGCTCTTCGGGAATGGAGAGACTCCTGAATCGACTGGCGAGAAGGGTGACCATTTCGTAGGAAGATACTATGTAAGGTTCGCACAGTGGGAGAAGGAAGCCGAGGATGCGAAGAAGAATAACCCTGATATCGTGAATGATCCTTCATTCGTCGATCCCGATGCAGAGGCCCAGGCTATGCTCAGGGCATGGGAAAGCGGGGATCCTGAGGTGCGTGCTCTCTGGGAGAAGATGAACAAGTGGACTCTCGATGGCCTTTTTGAGAGCTACAGGAATATGGGCATATCCTTCGATAAGCTCTATTTCGAGAGCGATACATACAAGCTCGGACGCGATCAGGTCATGCGTGGCCTCGATATGGGCGTATTCCACAGAGAGGAAGATGGATCTGTACAGATAGACCTTGCCTCAATCGGACTTGATAAGAAAGTCCTTCTCCGCCGCGATGGCACGACTCTTTATATCACGCAGGACATCGGTACCGCTGTAAAGCGACATGAAGACTGGCCATTTGATAGTCTTATCTATGTAGTTGCATCGGAGCAGAACTATCACTTCAAGGTTCTCTTCTATGTGCTCAAGCAGCTTGGATACGAGTGGGCAGATGAGCTTCATCATCTCTCATACGGCATGGTCAACCTCCCTGAAGGCAAGATGAAGTCCAGGGAAGGCACTGTAGTCGATGCCGATGACCTTCTTGAGGAGCTCTCACGTCTTGCTGAGAATGAGATCATAGAGAAGGGAAGGGAGAAGGAAGTCGGGGATGTAAAGGAGACCGCAAGGAAGATTGCCCTTGGTGCTCTCAACTACTATCTCCTTCAGGTCCAGCCCCAGCGTGACATGATCTTCAATCCTAAGGAATCAATTGCATTCAGCGGCAACACTGGTCCTTATCTCCAGTACACATGCGCGCGTATCTCCTCGATACTCCGCAAGTTCGATGCCTCAGAGTACGAGGGAGTGAAGGCCGATGGCAATCTTCTGACGATAGAGGATGAGAAGATCCTCCTCAAGGCTATTGCAGAGTTCCCAGAGGATGTAAGAAGGGCAGCATCGTCATTCGATCCATCCATCATCGCTGCATCGCTCTATGAGATCGCAAAGACATTCAGCCATTACTACCATGACAACCAGATTCTCAAAGCTGAGACGAAGGAGCTTGTCGTAAGCCGCATACGTCTTATCTCCTCTGTTCTTACTGTCATGAAGAATGGTTTCAGACTGATTGGCATTCCATTTCTTGAATCCATGTGAGAAAAGTAGAAGGCGTAGCACTGGAAGATGATGCCACGCCTTCTAAGGAATGCCTGAGCCGCCTTGAAGAGGGCGGCCTTTTTATATCATTTATAACAAATGATACGACATAACGTTACACTCTTTTTCATCATAAATCCAGATGTAAATGACATATATGGGAGGGTTATGAATATAAATCAAAAAACTACCCTCCCTTTTTCAAAGAATTGCATAAAATGTGATTGACAAATATCAAATAAGGGGGGTAGTCTATAGCCAACATTGATATTAGGAGAGGAACGATGAAATCTTTAAAATCTGTTCTCGTAGTTGCGTTCGCATGCGCAATGCTCTTTGCTTTCACAGCTTGTGAGCAGGCTCCGATTAATATGCCATCATCGGATGCTGACAAGGAAGTAGCAAAAGTAACCTTTGTAAGCTCTACCACAACCTTCTATGAAGGAGAGAGCTACGGTAATGTTCCCGTTGTTGTGGATGTAATGTACAAAGATGGCTCTGTTACAGAAAATGTAACTGCTCTTATGACAGCAAATGGAGTCCAGGCTGGTGCTAACGCATTCCCGACAGTACTTACAGCTACTGCAAATAACCCAAACAACTATCTTGTTGAGGTAGAGGGAATTGCTATTGAAGGGCTTGAAGTAGTTGCTGGTGAGACATTTACTGCGAATATTCTTACAATCACAGAGAAAGAGTATGAGGATTGGAATCCTTCTGCTGGAATCAGCATTGATCCTGAATCTGTAAAGCTTCTTTATGCTGATGGCACTACAGGAAAAGCGCTTCAGAGAAAGGCAGAGGGTGGCTATACAGTAAGTTATGATTCAACGGATAAGGCCAAGGTTACGAGTGCTGTCTTTAAATATGACGAAATAGAGCAGAAGCTTGCTGTTACTGTCGAGAAGCCAGCAGATAAGGTTGAGAAGTGGCAGATTCAGATTAATGGAGAAGCTGGAAATGCAGCTGATGTAACTTGGGGTGATTCCCGTTCAGATTTTACTTCTCAGCTTTCTGTTGTAGCACTTGGTGCCGGCGATGTTGAAATCGGAGTAGTCGATGCAGATAGATATACAGTTCTTGGTCTGCCTGCAAAATTCAATGAGTATGACGAAGACGAGGCAGCTGTCCTTAGCTATACTGTAACACTTGTTGCAACTAATGCTGAAGATGTTAAGTTTGTTGATACAACTAGCAAGGCTAATGAAATAACAATTACCGTTGAAGATCCTATTGATTGGGATTCCCTCGAGTATGATTGGGTTGCAAATACAAAGTTTGTCGTTGGTGGAAGTGTCGATGAAAAAGCTATTGAGATTTCTGCTTTAACTACAGCTTCTGGCGAGGATAAAGCTTCTACAGCTTCTATATCAGCAATCGCAGGTAATAATTTCACTGATTATAGTAAGGGTGACAAGGTATGGGTCAACTTCATTGTAACTTGTGGAACTGAGACTAGCGAGCAGCAGCGTATTCAGACAGATGCTCTTGTTGAGGCATAATTATTGAATGAAGCCTGTTCTTGATAGAGTTTATCAGGAACAGGCGCTTTCTAGGAGGAAGACTATGGAAAAGAATGAACAGTCCCTCCGGAACAGAAAGCCTATACCGTATGAGAAGAAGCAGGAATGCCTGAAGCACTTCGTTGAAGGGTGTGGGTACAAAAAGACGGCTACTCTTACAGGCCTCAACACATATACAGTCAGAGACTATAGGAGAAAATTCGCTCAGGGAGATTTCTCCTGGGCGAATGAGCCCACAAGGAAGGAGGAGCAGGATACAACAGGATCACTGTTCTGAAAGAAGGGTCATGTCCTTTGGGATGTGGCCCTTTTCCTTTCTCTGATGATGCCTTTGCATTGTCCTGATATCTTGATGAGTGACATGTGAAAACAATGTTGGGTATATCCTATGTGGCCTCAGTTAATGTTTGGTTCTTCTGTCCTTTCTTTTGTCTCGACGTTGATTTGGTTTGAATAAATCTCGACAATAACACATTAATTCAATATAGTTTAATGTGTGATAGTTCATATAGGAGATTATGGAGAAGAACATCGATAGGCTTCAAGAACTTTCGGTTAATGGAATGCTTACAACAAAGAGAATTACCGAAGGTGGTATACATCGCAGTGAGATACATAGTCTTTCGGATAAAGGAATATTGACCCGTTTCAGTCGAGGGCTTTATGTTTTGAATGATGCCTGGGAAGACGAGTTCTATCTTTTGCAGCAGCGGTATGCCCGTGGAATATATTCACATGAAACGGCTTTGTATTTACTGGGATACTCTGATAGAACTCCTGCTTCATATACGATGACATTTCCCCAAGGATACAATTCTCGTTCGCTTGCATCGGAGAATATCCTTGTGAAGAGAGTAATTCCTGGAAATTATGAGATAGGGATTATTGAGTGTGAATCTCCTGTCGGAAATACAATAAGAATTTATAATCTTGAGCGCACTTTGTGTGATATACTCCGAGGAAATAGCGGCGATATCCAGATAATCAATGCCGCGATGAAGAAATACGTCGTATCGAAAGAAAGAAATGTCCATAAGCTGATGCAGTATGCTGATCGGCTTCATGTGAAGTCTAAGGTGTTAAGATACCTGGAGGTATTGCTCTGATTACATACAATCCTATGTAGCTGAGTTAGATGCCACATGCTGAACAGGGCTTCTGGGATAAAGTTCAGGATGGTGAACCTGACTTATCAAGAGGAGATATTGGATTCTGAAGACCTGCCGTATTTCTCTTCCATAGCCAGATTGAAGGCATTCTTCTCAAGAGGAATCAAATCAGGATTAGCATATTTGTGGAGCATGCCGAATGCTTTAAGTTCTGTTCTATCCTTCATCCCTTTTTGGGTCTTCGACTCACTGATTTGTTCTTTCATGTTCATAATATTTATTATAACATCATCTCCAGGTATGGCCTAAGGATATTCTGCACATGGAATAAATCTGCATATGCTGATAGCTTATTCAGATCTTTGTCTTTCCTTGAAAAATATAGCTTAAGGGCTGTGGTGAATGTTTCTGTTCCAATCCGGCTTCTGCTGCGTACTATGTCACAGATTGTCCGTTCAAGATCGTATCCAGGAACATAGTTTCCAGCATAGGTCTGCAAAGTTGTTTTCCCAATACTGAATAGTTCTGATTTTATGTAATAAACCTTGCATGCGGATTTTATTAATGGTGATGGGATGCAGTCTGATGGTGCTGTTATTGCATGCACGAAAGGTGTTCTATCAGAGATGCCATGGAGATACAGAGCAGTCTCATGGGAGAATATTATATTGCCTGATCGCATGCTTATGGCTAGAAGTTCATCTTCAAGTTCATCTGGAAGAGTATATTGTCCTCTGGCTATTCTGATAAGCATGTTGTTTTTGCAGAGATTTGAAAGCGTTGCTTTGGATATGCCACGTTCAGAGGCTATCCTTGTTTCAATTACTCCTCCATATTCCTTGGCGATTTCTGCGAGTACGCAACTATAATCCATTCCAGCTCCTTTTGATACTAATATCATAATATCAGATTTAATATTATGATAAAAGTTAAATATAGATGCTGCCCATTTTAGTCTCATATATATTTATCGCGATGGATACCGGTCACTGCCAATCACAGGTGAAAAATTTATGCATTAAATTTCCAAAGTCTTTGTGAAAACCATATCTGTTGTCGACAATGACACATTAAATTGCTTGAAAAATGTGTGTGGTTGTACAAAACCTCTCATTTACTCTCTTGCAGATGCTCCAGCAGCATTGCAAAGCGTTTTGCACAATCCTCTATGTCCTCATGATTGCCCTCGAGCTCTGATTCAAGCTTCTGTAATAGAAGAGAGGAGAAGAGTGATGACAGGAACTGGTCTTGGTAGCCTAATGAAGATATAAGTACATCGATCTGGCTTTCGATCATCAGTTTTATTGCTCTTGCCTCTTCCTCTGCTCTGGGGTCGGAGAACTTCAGTGAGTAAATTGCTCTAAGGTAGGGCAGGACTGCATCGTCTGTGAATATGGACTGCCACTCCGATGCTGCTCTTGTCAGTACTTCCTCAGGGCTTCCATCAAGCGTGAGCCTGAATCCTTTAGACATAAGAGTTTTATGACCTTCGGTGAAGATCATATCGATGATCTCATCCTTGGAGCTGAACCAGTGATAGAAGCTTGATTTGTTCATTCCCAGCTTATCAGCAAGGGATTGCATGGAAAGCCTGTCCATGCCTTCGAAGGCGATTATATCGAGCGCAGCATCGAGCGCTTCACGCTTATCTTTGAGTTTCATGCTTATATTATCAAACAAACGTTTGTTTTAAATCAAGAATTCGCTATTTATTTAAATGAAATTCTTCTTTTCTCCTATTTCATTCAAGCGGAAATCGTATAAGATAGCGAAGGTTTTAAAAACCAATACTGAATAAAGGAAGAAACATGTACGCACTAGTTGAAATCCTCGGAAGGCAGTATAAGGCTGAAGAGGGAAAAGAGCTTACGGTTGACAGGCTGAACATGGAAGAGGGTTCAACCTACGAGATCGAGAAGGTTCTGGCTGTTGTGGATGGTGAGAACGCAAAGTTCGGTACTCCTTATGTTGAGGGTGCAAAGGTCACAGCCACAGTTGGTCCAGAGTTCAGAGGTGAGAAGATCAAGGTCTACAAGTTCCGCAGAAGAAAGGGTTACAGAAGGACCCAGGGACACAGGGAGACCTATACGACTATCACGGTCAATACGATCGTAGGCTAAGGAGGAAGAGAGATGGCACATAAGAAAGGTGGCGGATCTTCCCGCAATGGACGCGATTCGAACGCACAGCGCCTTGGCGTCAAGAGATTTGGTGGTCAGCTCGTAAAGGCTGGTGAGGTTATTGTCCGCCAGCGTGGAACAAAGATCCATCCGGGTCAGAACTGCGGATGCGGCAAGGACTATACGCTCTTTGCTCTCACAGCTGGAACAGTCAAGTTCCATGAGAGGAAGAACAGGAAGTACTGCTCAATCGTTCCAGTAGAGGCAGCTGCTGAGTAATACATGTTCGGCTTTTCAGACGAAACATATATTGATATAGCTTCCGGCAATGGAGGATCGGGATGCGTATCCTTCCGCCGGGAGAAATTCGTCCCTAAAGGCGGTCCTGACGGTGGTGATGGTGGCCGCGGCGGGGACGTTGTTTTCGTTGTGCGCGACAACCTCCGCACGCTTGGCCATCTGAAGCTCATAAGGAACTTCAGAGCAGAGAACGGGAGACCGGGGCAGGGGGCAAGGTGCGCTGGCAGGAAGGGAAACGATGTTGAGATTCCTGTTCCGCCAGGGACTGTCATAAGGAATGCGGAGACAGGCGAGGTAATAAAGGACCTCACAGGCTGTGATAGATTCGTATTCCTTGAAGGTGGCCGCGGAGGACTTGGCAACTGGCATTTCAGAACAGCTGTAAGGCAGACCCCGCGTTTTGCCCAGCCGGGCGAGAAAGGCCAGGAGATGCGTGTCGGCCTTGAGCTTCAGATTATTGCTGATATAGGGCTCGTGGGATTCCCGAACGCAGGCAAGTCATCGCTCATCAATCTCTTCACGAATGCAAGGTCTAAGGTCGCAGGTTATCCATTCACGACGAAGATTCCTGTACTCGGAGTACTCAGGGAAGGTGATCAGGATGTTGTCATCGCTGATATCCCTGGAATAATCGAGGGTGCATCGGAAGGTGCAGGGATGGGATATAAGTTCCTCAGGCATATATCGAGGACCAAAGGTCTCTGCTACATGGTGGATCTTTCCGATGATAACTACCTTGAGGCCTATGATATCCTGTCTTCTGAGCTTGCGAAGTACAGTGCAGAGCTTGCAGGGAAGAAGAGGATACTTATCGGTACGAAGATCGATGAGGATGGAACAGAGGAACGCTTTGAGGAACTCTGCAGCAAGTACAGCGATATGACAGTTCTTCCGCTCTCGATCTACCGCGATGATCTCGTGGAGGCTGTGAAGCATGAGCTTCTTAAGCTCGCTCTTGCCGATGAGGAGGAGAAGGGCAGCGGATTCACTTCCCGCCCTGATAACGATGCCTATTACAGAGAAAGCGACGAGGAATAGGACTGCCATATTCGGAGGGACATTCGATCCTCCTCATATCGGGCACATGCATATATTCCATGAGGTCGCTGAGCTTACCCCCTTCGATGGTCTTCTTGTCATGCCTGCCAGGATTTCGAACTTCAAGCAGGGGACAGAGCCTGCATCATTTGCTGACAGAATCAGTATGGTAGGGCTTCTGGCAGAGGATTACAGGGCATCATACCCTGGCGATGATCTTTCCATAACGGTGTCGGACTGGGAGGGTATGAGATCCGGGGTAAGCTATACATCCGATACGATACGGCATTTCTTCGATGAGCTTTCCTTCGATGGCAAGGTCGATTTCATCATCGGCGATGATCATCTCTCGAAGCTCAGCGGATGGCATGACTTCGGCTATCTTTCATCTCATGTCCGTTTCTGGTGCTTCACCCGGGATGGCGAGGCCGTCAATGATACCGATGCCGAGGTCATATTCATGCATAGCAGCAAGGTTCATGCATCCAGCACAGAGATAAGGATGGGCGATAGCGATGGCATGCTGACACCGTCCGTCAGGAGGTATATCGATGAGCATAGGCTATACAGAGCTTGAGGCGAAGGTCAGGGCAATGATAAAGCCGAAGCGCTTCGTCCATTCCGAGGGTGTCGCGGCTGTATCGGCAGAGCTCGCAGAGCGTTTTGCTCTGAATGTCCAGGATGCAAGGTATATAGGTATCTACCACGATGCATACAGGTATTCAGCAGACAGCACCTCCCCTGATTTCTGCAGAAGCCATGGCATAGAGGTATTCCCTGAGGAAGAGGCCGATCCGATGCTCCTCCATGGAGCGCTTGCAGCCATCCATTTCGATGACGATGCGGAAGGGACCGTTCCCGATGCATTCAAGATTGCTGTGAGGCATCATACCCTTGGTTCAAAGGAGATGGGACCGTATGGTGCTGTGGTCTACATCGCCGACTATATTGAGCCGGGTAGGAAGCACCTTACCGATGAAGACAGGAAGCATATCCTCTCTGCTGAGACGCTTGAGGGCATGATCATCAGGATAATGGACATGCAGCGCGCTTACTTCAGCAGGGAAGGAATAAAGGAAGCGGCTGTCTCTTCCGAGCTGTACGATTACATAGCAGCAGGGGGAAGGCTTTGAGGAAGCTTCTGGCTGCAATAACGCTTTCTGCACTGATGCTTCTTGTGTCGTGCGGTATGCCCGACAGCTCTATGATGCTGTACTCGGATGGCGGCTGCACCATATACAGGAGCCGTGGGAAGAACACTGTCATGATCCGTGTATCATACAGCGATCTGCAGTATGTGGAAGGGCTTTCAGGAATGGATGGGAAGTCTGCGCTGGCATCCCTTTTCGATATACCGGAGAGCTCTGTTACGGAGATTGGGTGGGATGAATATTTCGATAGGCGGAACATGCTTGTGCTGCTTGCGAAGGAGACTCATTCATCCTCTCCTGAGATGGCATTATGGAAGAATGCGGAGGACTTGGAGAATACCGCATTTCTCGATACTATTAACACGCTTTCATCCTCATTCGATGAAGCTCTGGTCAAAGCAATGACAGAGAGCCGCGGCGGATACAGAGAGTACAGGCTGGGGGATATCATCACTCCTGCCGGATCCTGGGAAAAGGCAGAGGACTTCATCAGAATATGGATGGATGCAGCATTGGAGATTGATTATGAAGGATAACATCAGGAATATAACTGATAAGCTCAAGGGCTATCTTGAGGACCATAAGTGTGCGGATGTCATCGTGATCGATATGGAGAATGAATGCTCTTGGACCGATGCATTCGTGATTGCGACTGTATCATCGGTAGGACACCTGAAGGGTGTTGTGCATCAGCTCTGGGGTGAGCTTAAGGAGCTTGGCCTTGAGGTCAGCAACAGGCATAAGTCTCCTGGAACGGATGGATGGGAGCTCATCGATTGCGGCGATATCGTCATCCACCTCATGAGCCAGGAGCTCAGGGAGTTCTACAACCTCGAGAAGCTCTGGAAGGCAACAGAGAACATGATGTGAAGAGAGTGGAGTATGGCCCTGCATGGGCCATATTCTCTCAGTTTTCTATAAGGTATCCCGCTTTACGGAGAGCATCTTCAGCTCCCGTCTTATTTTCATCTTTGACCAGAATATAGTCGGTGTTGTATGTCGATATAGCGAATATGCCGATGCCCGCATCAGCCAGCGTACCGGCAATCCTCGAGAGGATTCCTATCAGCGAGAAATCCAGGATTCCCTCAATCATGAATGCTGTCCAGCCATCATCCCTCGATGATGCGTTTGCTGGGACATCCTCCGTCCTGCATACCAGTGATTTCTCATCAGGTGTGCATCCCGTGAAGCAGTAAGGCTCCTCCAGATCCACAAGGGTGTAATCGGGCACCTTGCATATGGAAAGCGTCTCTTTTATTTGTCTAAGTGCAATCATACTACAGTCTTTGTCTTCCATTTTCCTTTCAGGAACCTCGTCACGAAGAAAATACCTCTGCAGTACCAGTCGACGAACATGCCCCAGCATACGCCGAGGAATCCCATGCCAAGGTATACGCCAAGTATCACGGAGAGCATTACGCGGAAGATCCACATAGATGCAATCGATACAATCATCGTATACTTCGCATCGCCTGCAGCTCTGAGGAAGTTAGGGATTGTGAATGCAGGGGGCCAGAACAGCAGCGTCTGGAACATATTCAGCCTTATCGTCATTACAGCAAGACTGTATGCAGCATCGGAGAGGTTATAGAGCTTCGCAAGCTCTGGCGTGAGCATGAATATGACAAAGCATGTCACCCCCATCATGAGGAATGTAAGTCCAAGGAGCTTCTTCCCATAATATGATGCCTGATCATACTCCCTTGCTCCGCAGCATTGTCCTATGACCGTTACTGAGGCCATACCTATTGCAGAGCCGGGGATATTCGCAAATGTCGAGAGGGCATTGAATACGGCATTAGCGGCAATCGAGGCTGTACCGAACGATGCTACCGTCGAGCTTACGAGGATCTTCCCTATGTGGAATACGCTGTTCTCTATTCCCGACGGGAGCGCGATCTTCAGTATTCTCTTTATCATCGGCAGATCGACCTCGAACTTGAGAGGTTCCAGGACATGTATCTGCTCTTCCGGGCGTGTGACCTTGTATACCATATAGAAGCAAGCTGTCATACGCGACAGAAGCGATGCAAGCCCTGCGCCGAACGTCTCCATACCGAAACCGTATATGAACAATGCATTGCCCGATACGTTTATCAGATTCATGATGATTGCGACAATCATCGTGATCCTGCTCTTGCCCATCGATCTGAATAGGGCGTTGCAGCTGTTGAGGACGGCGAGGAAAGGGAACGAGATGATGATTGGCGTGAAATATGCCAGTGCGGCATCCATCACGTCGCTCTCGATGTGTCCGTATATGATATCCAGCACAGGCCTACGGAAGATCAGCATGAGAAGCGATACGGCAAGCGAGAAGGCGAGTGACAGATACATGAGCTGCTTTGCTGAAAAGCAGGCATTCCTTTCCTCCTTCCTCCCAAGATACTGGGATGCGATCACAGCGCCGCCTGTGGCGAACGCAGAGAAGAGGAAGATCAGGAGATTGGCGATACTGTCTATAAGCGAAACGCCCGATACGGCATGCTCTCCGACCCTGGCTACCATTATCGTATCCATCATTCCGATGGTTACTGAGAGCAATGTCTCTATCAGAAGCGGTATGATCAGCGCTTTGAGGTAGCGGTTATCGAAGAGCAGTCTGGATTTATCGATGCGTTGCATACGATGATTCTCTGCCAAGGAGAATCATTGTGCAAGTGGCTTTTTTTATTCAGTTTTCTCCCTGGAATTCTCCATTTTTGCCTCAATTCTCTTGAGAGTCTCTGCAGCTGCATACATATTCTGCGAGATGACGTCGATCTGCTCCTTCATGCTCTTCTCCCTCCTGCTGTCTGCAAGATTCAGGACGAGAGCGGATGTAGCAGGGGAGAGGCAGAGTCCGCAGAGAAGGTAGAGGGCATAGCTTTCGCCCCTTTCCTTTGCCTGGCCTGCCACCTTGATAGCCATCATGATCCATAGAACAAAAACCAGTACGATAAAAGCAAATGCAATCAATCCAAGAAACATAAATCCTCCATAACATATTCTACTTATGACAGTTGAAAACGGCTATAATGGGTGCAGGAGAATACACACAATGCTCAGAATCGGAATTCTTGGATGCGGCAATATAGCGGGAACGCTTGCCGGAACAATGGTCAGGATGCCTGAGACGCTCAGGATAGAAGCCTGTGCGAGCAGGGATAAGGCTAAGGCAGAGGAATTCGCCTCGCGTTTCGATATACCAAAGGCATATGGTTCATATGAGGAACTGTATGAGGACAGTGATATCGATCTGATCTATATAGCAACACCACATAGCCATCATAAGCAGCAGATGATCGCTGCGCTTGAACATGGCAGGAATGTCCTTTCAGAGAAGGCTTTCACCGTCAACGAGAAGGAGGCTAAGGAGGTCTTTGACCTTGCAAAGGAGAAAGGACTTTTTGCAGGTGAGGCTATCTGGACCCGCTATATGCCATCCCGGCGCATCATCGATGGGATAATCTCCTCCGGACGCATCGGGAGGGTAGTGTCAATCTCAGCTAATCTCGGCTATAAGATCCTCCACAAGGAGAGAATCCATGACCCGCATCTTGCAGGCGGAGCACTTCTTGATGTAGGTATCTATCCGCTGAATTTCGTGCTTATGGCTGCCGGCAATGATACGGTGAAGAGCCTTACTGGTCTTGCCGTAGAAGCAGGCGGGGTCGATGTGAGATCCTCAGCATCCCTCCTTTTCTCGTCAGGAATAGCCGCATCGATCTACTCCGATTCGGAGACGAATACCGATAAGAAGGGAATCATCTACGGAACGGAGGGTGTGATAGAGGTCAGCAATGTGAACAATCCCGAGGAGATCAGGATCTATTCAGGAGATCGTTCTCCAGAGCTTCTTGAGACGATTCCGGTAACCCATGAGATCAACGGATATGAATATGAGCTGAAGGAAGCTGCGGAGTGCATCGCCAGCGGCAGGCTTGAGCCTGAATCGATGCCTTGGAGCGAGACACTGCGCGTTCTCCGCATAATGGATAGCCTGAGAGGAATATGGGGAATAAAACTCGCATCCGAACTTGAATAGCTTACACGTTTGTGCCATCATCTGCCCTCTAGGGGGCAGTGATGTTCAGTGTCGGTACTCTGCTTGATGTGAAGAAGGAGAATGTCTCCCTTCTTGCAAGAATCTATTTCATATTCTTCGTGTTCGGTATGATGAGCACCGTGCTTGGTGCGATCCTGCCATCTCTGGGAGAAGAGTATGGTCTTTCACAGACTGTTCGTGGCTCTCTGCTTTCAGCACATCAGCTTGGCAACCTCATCGCTGTCTTTGCTTCCGGCGTCCTGCCATATGCAATCGGCAGAAAGCTCAATACTGTGCTGCTTGGCTCCTTTGCCGCAGTAGGACTTGTTGTGATAACCCTTACCGGGAATCCTCTGATCCTTCTTCCTGCATTCCTCATCACAGGCATCGGACGCGGAACCATGTCCACGATAACGAATGTCGTGGTCGGTGAGAATGCAGGAAACAAGGCCGCAGGACTCAATCTCCTCCATGCAGTCTTCGCCATAGGTGCATTTCTCTCACCATTCATGGTCATCCTATTCATGCCGATAGGCTGGAGGACGGAGCCTCTGGTGATTATGGCTGTCATGATCATAGCGCTTGTGCTTATTGCTACATCGAAGCTCTCTTCCCATAGAAGCAGGAAGGAGAAGGATGGTACAGGATTCCCTTCCACATTCACCTTCTGGATCAATACATTCATCATGTTCTTCTATCTCTGCTGCGAGGCATCGATGATGGGATGGCTTGTTACCTATTTCGGCTCCCTGGGTTACAGCGCTGCATTCTCTACAGCCATGCAGTCCCTTCTATGGATCATGATGCTTGTTGGAAGACTATCATGTGCAGTCATCGCAGGAAAGGTCAGCAAGAACCGCCTTATACTCCTTCTTGGCGTCATGCTCTTCGCCTTCTTCTTCCTTCTTATCTCCCCGGTTGGGACAGTCCTGAAGGTCATAGCGGTGCTTGGCGCAGGTCTTTCGATGAGCGGAATATATCCGACAACGCTCTCTACGATGGACCGTTCATACAACAGCTCGACATCGGCAACAGGAATATGCATCGGCACTGCTTCTATCGGAGCGATCATCATGCCTATAATCATCGGGCATGCTGCAGATAACGCCGGTGTCGCCGCAGGTTTCTCCTCCATAGGCATACCTGTGGCCATAATGGTCATGCTCATGGTGTGGAAGGCGAAGAGGGGATAGCTTTCTCACAATTCAGGACACCTGTGAAGCAAATGCTGTTACTCTATGTTCGATATCCTTCATTTTGCACTGCTTAAAGCCTCCGGTAGTGACAAAATATCGAAGATACAGTTAAAATCCACAGTATGAACACCGACTTGGTATATAACCTTATTATGATTGTTGTCGGACTTCTCCTTATCTATCTTGCTATCCGCAAGGAGATGGAGCCGACACTTCTTCTGCCAATGGGCTTCGGTGCGATTCTCGTCAACCTCCCTGGATCCGTCATGCTCGAGGAACATGCTATCCTCCAGTGGCTTTACAGTGTTGGTATCGAGAGCGCAGAGGCATTCCCGCTTCTTCTCTTCATCGGAATCGGAGCGATGATTGACTTCGGTCCACTCATCTCCAAGCCATGGCTGATCTTCATCGGAGCTGCTGGACAGGGCGGTATCTTCATCTCGATGATCATTGCATCCCTCATGGGCTTCCCGCTCAATGATGCAGCATCAATCGGTATCATCGGTGCCGCAGACGGCCCGACCGCTATCCTTGTCTCACAGCGTCTTCACTCGAACTATGTTGCGGCAATCCTCGTTGTAGCATACTGCTATATGGCTCTTGTACCTATGATCCAGCCTGTTGTCCTCAAGGCAACGACAACGAAGAAGGAGAGAGCTATCAGGATGCACTACACAGCAGCATCTGTCTCAAAGACGACAAGGATAATCTTCCCAATCGTCACGACAATCGTCTGTGGTATCCTTGCTCCGGATTCAGCTGCTCTCGTTGGTATGCTCATGTTCGGCAACCTTCTCCGCGAGTGCGGTGTCCTTGACATCCTCTCAAGGGCAGCCCAGGATATGCTTTCACCGCTTATCACCCTGATGCTTGGTCTTGCAATCTCCCCGATGATGTCCGGTCCGGATCTCCTCCAGGGTGCAACACTCATGATCATGGCATTCGGTCTTGTCGCATTCATCTTCGACACAGCTTGCGGTGTTATCTTCCTTAAGATAGTCAACATCTTCCTTCCGAAGGATAAGAAGATCAATCCGCTTATCGGTGGTGCTGGAATCTCTGCATTCCCAATGTCCTCCCGTGTTGTCCAGAAGGTCGGTATCGAGGCTGACAAGCAGAATCACCTGCTCCCATTCGCTCTCGGTGCAAACGTCTCTGGCCAGATCGCATCTGTTCTCGCTGGAGGGCTCCTCATGTCGGAGCTTATCCCGATTTTCGGCTAAGGAGGTTTCAATATGGAAATACCTAACGTATTCGTAGTAGCATTCTCAAGCTGGGGCCTCCTCGCAGGTGCCCTCGGGATTCTCTTTGTTGCTCTTGTTATTCTCAACAAGATCACGAAGAAGAAGGATGACAACTGATAACTGCTTATAATGCAGTACTCATTCAGCTCCCCTGTTCATTCAGGGGAGTTCTTTATATCATCATCCCTATGGAAATCAGAAGAGCCACAATCAATGATCTTGATGCGATAATGCCTATATTCGACGAAGCCAGGGGCTTCATGCGAAGAAACGGAAACCTCGGGCAATGGACCGGAGGGTATCCCTCGCGTGAGCAGATTGCCGATGATATAGCGCTAGGGCATCTGTACAAAGCTGTCGATGGCAATGCGATTCTCGGCGTCTTCTTCTTTGCTGTCATGGATGAGCCGACGTACCATGTCATAGATGGTTCGTGGAGGTATGACAGGCCATATGGTGTCATCCACCGCATAGCCCGTGGTCCATCATTCCCGGGAAGTCTTCTTCATGAGGCTCTTGCATTCGCATCTGAGGCCATAGACTATATCCGCGTCGACACATACTGCGATAACATCCCGATGCAGCGTGCGCTGGAGAGGGAGGGCTTTACGCGCTGCGGTATAATCTGGATCGCGGATGGCTCTGAACGTATAGCATTCGACAGACTGCGTGTCTGAATATGTATTTTGGATGTAGCTGATTGACCATCTCTCATGGAGGAAAATAATATCCTTGTGTCAGGGATGCTATCTGGCGGACTGTATATTCCGGATCATATGCAATCTAAAGGATTTCTTTTCCAATCTGGAATAATCGTTTATAAATCATATATGGAATAGACAGCCAGCGTTGTCCCATACGGTTCTGCCGATAGAGGAGGAACTTGATGGTAAGAATACTGCTTAAACGCGTAAGAGAGTATAAGAAATACGCATTCATAACGCCTCTGTTCATGGTTGGTGAGGTCGCGATGGAGGTTCTCATCCCTACATTGATGGCTCTTATCATCGATAATGGTGTCGCATATAACGATATGCCCTATATTATCCGCGTGAGCATTATGCTTGTGGTTGCAGCAATGCTGTCGCTTTCATTCGGCATGCTGGGCGCATGGAGCGCTTCAAAGGCATCATCTGGCTTTGCATCGAATATAAGAGAGGATGAGTACAGGAAGATAATGAGCTTCTCGTTTGCCGATGTCGATAAATTCTCGACACCATCGCTCATAACGAGAATGACGACCGATGTGCAGAATGTGCAGCAGTCGTTCCAGATGCTCATAAGGATCTGCGTCCGTTCTCCCATCATGTTCATATTCGCAATCATCATGGTCTACCATAATGGCGGTTCTCTCTCACTGGTTTTCGCGATAGCCATACCAATCGTTATCGTTGCCATTGCCATCCTCTTTACAAAGACCCATGTGGCATTCACCAATGCTTTCCGTGGCTATGATACATTCAACCGCGTTGTACAGGAGAATCTCAATGGAATCCGTACCGTGAAGGCCTATGTAAGGGAGGAGTCCGAGCTTGCAAGATTCGATGAGGCGAGCGAGGTCATAAGAAGGAACTTCACCATCGGCCAGAAGATAATGGCATTCATGGGTCCTGTCATGATGTCCGTTACGTATATCGTAATGATTGTCCTCTCATATATCGGTGCACGATTGATAAACATCGGACACATGGAGACCGGTGAGCTGATGAGTATATATACGTATACAGGACAGATCCTATCCTCACTTGTAATGACTGGCATGGTCATAGTCATGCTGGCGGTCTCAAGGGCGTCCATGCAGAGAATTGCGGAGGTGCTGTCTACAGAGCCTTCTATGGATACGAATGATAAGGGGCTTACCGAGGTTCCTGATGGTTCTGTGAAGTTCTCCCATGTATCATTCGGCTATGGGAAGGACTCATCCGTTCTTTCTGACATCGACTTCACGATCAAAAGCGGCGATATGGTCGGCATACTCGGTACTACGGGTTCCGGGAAGACGACTCTTGTGTCGCTGATAGCGCGTCTGTACGATGCATCCTCCGGCTCTGTTGAGGTAGGAGGGCATGATGTGAGGGATTATAACCTCACAGCGCTGAGGGAGCAGGTCTCTGTCGTTCTTCAGAAGAATACACTGTTCTCCGGGACGGTTGAGAGCAATCTCCGGTGGGGCAATCCAGATGCATCGATGGATGATATGAAGTGGGCAATGGATGTCTCTGCAGTCTCCACATTCATCAATCCTGACAAGGAAGGCCTCTCCGGCAGGGTAGAGCAGGGTGGTACTAACTTCTCCGGAGGCCAGCGCCAGAGGCTCTGCATAGCAAGAGCTCTCCTTAAAAGGCCAAAGATCCTGATAATGGATGATTCTACATCGGCTGTCGATACAGCTACCGATGCCTCGATACGAAGAGCGCTGAGGGAGGATGTTAAGGGCCTTACGAAGATAATAATAAGCCAGAGACTCTCATCGGTGATGGATGCGGACCTGATCATCATGATGGATAACGGACGCATTGCGGACAGCGGTACGCATGAAGAGCTACTTGCCCGCAATGAGGCGTACAGGGATCTCTATGAGACTCAGACAAGGGGAGGTGAGGACAATGCCTAGGATGCCGAAAATGACTGGCGGACGCACGACTGCCAAGGATCCTGTAAAAACGTTCAAACGTGTCATCTCCATTGTATTCGGTGAGCATAAGCTGAAGTTCGCCTTCATTGTGCTGTGCATAATGGTCTCTGCATTCTCGATAGTCTATTCCTCGGCATTCCTCGGTGAGTTCATCGATGACTATGTTATCCCGATAATAGGTGTTGCGGATCCTGACTGGCATCCTGTGATGATGGCGCTTGTACGCTTTGCACTTATCGTCTCCGTATCTGTCGTCTTCAATTACGTGCTGTCGCGTACAATGGTAACACTGAGCCAGAATACGCTGTATGACATAAGGGATAAGATGTTCAGGAAGCTTGAGTCCCTCCCGATATCCTACTTCGATCAGAACTCGCATGGCATGATCATGTCACGCTTCTCGAACGATACGGATACGCTGAATCAGCTTATATCCCACTCTCTGGTGCAGCTTATGCAGGCAATCATCACGCTTGTGATGGTATTCATCACGATGATGCTCAACAGCATCCCGCTTACAGCTGTCGTAATCGCATTCGCTGTTCTTACAATGGCTGCTACAAAATCGATAAGCCGGAGATCGCAGAAGCAGTTCGGGATACAGCAGGCAACACTCGGAGAGGTGAATGGATACATTGAGGAGATGATGAATGGCCAGAGGGTCATCAAGGTCTTCTGCCATGAGAGTGCCTCGATCGATGAGTTCTGCAGCATAAACGGAACGCTCAGGAAGTCGATGACCAAGGCAAATACGCTTGCTAATATCATGGGGCCTGTGACGATGAACCTCGGCAATCTCCAGTATGTGGCTGTGGTTATCGTGGGAGCGGTCATAGTCATCCTTTCCGGAGGCAGGGCTGCCGGATACACAGTCGGTGCTCTTGCGGCCTTCCTGCAGCTCTCAAGATCATTCTCGAATAACATCAACCAGATATCCCAGCAGATGAATGTCGTTCTTCTCGCACTTGCCGGTGCAGAGCGTATCTTCGAGCTTCTCGATGAGAAGAGCGAGGTGGATAACGGCTATGTCACTCTCGTGAATGCCGCAAAGGATGCTGACGGCAATCTCATAGAGAGCGAGAAACGTACGGGAATGTGGGCATGGAGACATCCCCATCAGGATGGAAGCCCTGTGACATATACACCCCTTGAAGGGGATATAGTGATGCAGGATGTCGACTTCGGCTATGTCCCTGACAAGATTGTTCTCCATGATATATCGCTATACGCTAAACCTGGGCAGAAGATCGCATTCGTAGGATCCACGGGAGCAGGGAAGACCACCATCACGAACCTTCTCAACCGCTTCTATGATATCCAGGATGGCAAGATAAGGTTCGATGGCATAAATATCAACAAGATAAAGAAGTCGGATCTCCGCCATTCCCTTGGCATGATACTGCAGGATACGAATCTGTTCACAGGCGCGATCAAGGAGAATATAAAGTTCGGTAAGCTTGATGCGACGGATGATGAGGTCATAGCAGCTGCGAAGCTTGCAAATGCCCACGATTTCATCATGATGATGCCCGATGGATACGATACGATGATTACAAATAATGGTGAGAGCCTGTCTCAGGGACAGAGGCAGCTTCTATCCATTGCCCGTGCGGCTATCGCGGATCCTCCCGTCCTTGTCATGGATGAGGCCACAAGCAGCATCGATACGCATACAGAGGCCCTTGTTCAGAGCGGTATGGATAAACTGATGGCGAACCGTACGGTATTCGTCATAGCCCACAGGCTGTCGACTGTAAGGAATTCCGATGCGATTATGGTGCTCGACCATGGACGTATAATCGAGCGCGGCACGCATGAGCAGCTCCTTGCCATGAAGGGGACATACTACAGGCTCTATACAGGTTCTCTTGAGCTTGAATGATTATGGGCTCCGGTCTGCTGAGACCAGAGCTCAAGTCTTTTTCTGCATTTGCTCATGGGCAATCTACGGTTTCTATCCATAAGCTTTTCCAATGCATTCATGCATTCGCTGATGCTAGTAATTTCATTCCTAATGAGGGCATCCAACACGGACAGTATTCCATATACTGTGATTCCATCATGAGATGCATTCTTCCTTAGCGCCATGTCGTTTGTCAGAAGGCTTCCCTGTATATCTTTGGCATATTTCCAGATGGATTTGTCGGCGAGTGATAATGATCTACACTCCGGATGGAATGATAGCAGATTACTGATTTCACTTGCTGATGCTGTTTTTACTATCAGTTTATTTTCCTTTATGGCTGCCTGGATGGTATTCTGCATGTCTGAAGGTTTCTTCAGTTCATGCAGAATGAAATCGGTGGTATGGATTGACCAAGGCAGGAGAAAAAGGTCTCCCAGTTTCTCTATTCCTGCAAGGTCGATGAAAATATTTGCATCAGCGATTATAATCTTCCTGGTCAGCATCAGAACGTTCCTAGGTGTTTTCTGATTTCTTCTGCAGTAGAATCCAAAAGGCTGGCAGCTTTTGATTCTGAGATTATTCCTTCACTTACGGCATGATATACCATTGCTTCGAGCTTTGATGAACGAGGTTCGAAAAAACGGCTTTTATCGCACTCGAATCTGAATGCTATGTCATTTCTGTACCTGTCCTGGAACTTTGCATATCTGCCGTTTGTGATTATACCTAGATGATTTGCTTTATTCATGATTGCAGGGATGGATATCCCATACTGGATCTGGATGGATTCAAGTTCCTTGAATGAAATTTCTTTTCGTTTTTTTCCGATTAAATCCTCTAGAACCTCTGAAGGAAGCAGCATTTCCGAGGCAAACGACTGGCATGAACTCTCCATCATCTCTTCTGTGAAATCATTGCTATCCAGAACCAGATGTCCTACTTCATGCATCAGTGTGAACCGTATTCCTTCCGGAATAGAATTATCACTTAGGACAATAATCGGAATACTATCGTTTACATACCCGCAAAGGCCATCAAAATGCTTTATCTCAGGTAAATAGATAATCCTTATTCCCTGTTTTTCTATGAATGCAGCTGAAGATGATATCGGATTATTCCCGATATTCCATAGTCTTCTGATTTCCCTTGCTGCTTTTTCTGAATCCTCTTCGGATCCTATTCGGATTCTTGGAAGCTCTGGCGGCGTTTCAGCAATTCCCAGGATGCTTTCCATGAAGAATAATCTTTCAATGCTATCTGCCGACATTTCCCTGATCTGCTCCGTTTCTTTTGCTGAAAGCCGCTTTTTTCTGAAATGGATATTGGTGATAGGGAAATCCGGTTCTGTGAAGAAATAGTCAGGAGATAGTTCAAGAGTTTCTGAGAGCTGGAGAAGATTTGCACTGCTTGGCAGCATCAATCCTTTTTCGTATTTGTATATTGACTGGCGACTGATTTTCCCATTCATTTTGGCTGCAAGCTGGTCCATTGACAGGCCTTTCATCTTTCTTGCCTGCTTCAGTCTTGCTCCAAATAATTCCTTCGCTTCCATGGTTTATATTTTATTTGCAAATCAACAATCTGTAAACCATGATTTCTGCATGAAAAAACCGGGGCCGAATCAAGACCCCGGTCATCATCAGGAGATGTGGATTATCAGACTTCCTTGCCCTCGTCCAGAATGGCAGAGCATTCCTTCAGGAGATCTGTTATCGGGAGGTGCTGTGGGCATACCGATTCGCACTTTCTGCACTTTATGCAGTCCGATGCTCTTCCGATCCTTCCCGCATCGACGAGATCCTTATAGTAGTTGCGCGGGCGTCCATGTTCTCCTATGGTTCTGAGATCATTGACAGCACGGAAAACAAGAGGGATGTCGATATGCTTCGGACAGCCTGCTGTGCAGTATCTGCATGCAGTGCACTGGATCACATTCCCGCTGCTGTAGTGCTTCCTTACTGCCTCAATCGCCTTCTGATCCGCTTCCGACAGTGGCCTGAGAGGTGAGAATGTCGCGATATTCTCCTGTACCTGCTTAAGCGAGCTCATTCCGGAGAGGACTGCCATGACTCCTTCCAGATTGCCTGCGAACCTCAGTGCAAGATCCGGTGCAGATGTTCCTTCTGGGAGAAGATCCTTGCTGACAGAGGAGAGTAGTCCTCCTTTCACAGGCTCCATGACAACAACAGGCTTTCCGAACTCCTTTGCTATTTCAAGATTGGTCTTCGCCTCTACGAATGGGCTGTCCATGTCGAGATAATTCACCTGCAGCTGCACAAACTCCATCTCGGGGTGCTCTTCAAGGATCTGCCTGAGAAGTTCCGGCCTGCCATGGAATGAGAATCCCAGATGGCGTATCTTTCCTTCTTCCTTGAGCTTCTTCACGGCATCCCAGCAGCCGTTTCTGTTGCATTCCTCCATATGGGTATCCTGCAGGCTATGGAGAAGGTAGTAATCAAAGTACTCCAGTCCTGTTCTCTCCAGGCTCGTATTGAACATATCATAGGCGGAGAACGTAGGCGTTATCTTCCATGCTGCCATCTTGCTTGCAGCCGTGAATCTGTCCCTCGGATAGCGCTCCGTGATTGCCTTCTTCATCACAGGCTCAGAGCCCTGATACACAAATGCCGTATCAAAATAGGTGAATCCAGCGTCCATGAACGCATCTACCATATCTATTGTCTCATCAAGGATGATCTCATCATCCTTCTTTGGCAGTCTCATAAGCCCGAATCCGAGCTTCTTCTTCGGTAAATCCATACAGTCCTCCTCTTTTAGAACATCATAATGCCAGCTGATACGGTTTTTCCAACTTTATTTTCACTTTGTCAGTTTTGTTCTCAGAAGCATAATCTCATCCTCTGAAAGTCCTAATGTATTGATGGCATAGGCTTCCGTAGCCCTGCCGATGGAATTCCATGGGAATGGACGGCCGTTCATCGTCTGGAAGAAGTCTGTGATCGTCTTTGAAAGCGTCTCATACTGTTTCGTTCCCGGCTGTACGCCATAGTAGTCTGTGAAGCTCTTCATATAGTCAGAGATGATCTCATCGATGCTGGCTCCACAGAGGGCCTCTATGAATGCGCACATAAGTCCCGTTCTGTCCTTTCCCTCGATGCAGTGTATGAGATACGGGGCATCATGGGAGATGATGAAACGGATTGCCTCCGCTATTTTCTCCGTTGATTCCGGAGTGAAGAATTCTATGGTCATGTCGAGGAATATGGCATTGCTATTCTCTGCTATCTCTTTATATGCAGGCGCATCGCCCATCTGGTCTTTTGCACTCTCTTCGCTATCTGAGAGATTTATCACGGTTCTGATTCCTGCTTTCTCCATGAGTGCATAGGCATATTCAGCTCTTGCATCTCCCTCGATAGGGGAGCAGCTTCTGTATAGCCTGCCTGGAAGTATACTGCCTGCTTTGACCTCCCTGAAATTGGCGAAGGCCATATCGGAATCATAGTCATTCCTGTTGTCTGACTTTATGAGATTCCGGAGATTGAATTCATCGAGATATCCTGCCTTTTCCTTCATTGCTATTGTTATCGCGCTCCCTTCCGCAAGCCCGGATTCCTCCGCAAAACTTCCATAGTTCACCGCAAGCACAAGCCCGTCATCGCCAAGAAGGATAATCGTCTCACCTGTATCCACATCGCTGAAGTTAGAGCCTATCGGAGCATCCTTCTTGTAGCTGTCTGAAGAGCTGATTGTCACTATATCTCCATGCTCGAATCCGTTCTTCCTTGCATCTTCATATGCTATGTCTGTTATCGCATTGCCATGCTTTGTTATCGAGGTGATGGCACCCTCGATAGAGCTGTCCTTCTTCTCTCCGATTACTGTTATGCATGACGAGAGCATCAGAAGCATGATAAGCAGGGCAGATAGCACAAAGGTTCTTTTCATGGAGTTCCTCCGGATATAATTGTTTCTTGCTTATTATTCCATGTTATCCTGTGTATGAGGAGAATGTAATGAGAAGAAAATGTGCATTGATCATGATTCTCGTATCCCTGATACTGCTTTCATCATGCGCGGTCCATGTCTATAGAGATTATATCGATAAAGTCCCATCATGGCTTATAGGGGAGTGGAAGTCATCGGAGAAGGATTTTGACCGGCTCTATATCTCCAGCGATGATATACGGGGCTGGATATCAGGGCGCGAGATTTCCGTCAAGGATGATCTCCGCTATAACTGCGGTGTCAATGATGAATATACAATAGGCGATGACACATATTACCTGGAGCTTTACTATGGCGGAGGAAGGACGAAGTCATTCCAGTTCATAAAGCAGGGAACCGACTCCTTCAAGGTCAGATATATAGAACGCAGTTATAATACTATCATGCTTGATGAGACATTTATCCGGATGTGAGTGCATTGTGAATCATCCGAATTTCGTCCAATCCGGGAAAAATGTGCCGGATTAAGCCTGCAGTTTGCAGAAACTGATCCAAATCATCAAATATTCTACACATAACCAACCCGCACACTTCACAGGCAATAATGTAGATTATTGCTGTGGAGGTAGAAAGATGAAAAGAATTCTAAGTCTGCTTATTGTACTGTCTGTATCGATTGCAATGGTTGCAGCAGCAGATGCTTCCGAGATGTATCAGCTATTCTCCGATGCTGTCAATGACGGAGATACCGCAGCAGCCATGGATCTGTATGGCAATCTGCAGAACATGATAAGCAAGGATTACAAGAAAGCTGAAAGGAGCTATGAGAAGGCTCTTGAGGCAGGGAATATAAGGAAGGCCAGAGAGGCCTATTCGGATATGCTGAACGTATCCAGCTATTCAATCACAAGAGAGCAGTCCGATGCGCTTCTTTCGGCTATTCTTAAAGGTGATGAGAGCTCCAGGGCTGAGAATGCTGCATGGCTCTATGAGAACAGCCCGTATTACTCTCCTTCTGTGACATATGACTGGTCCGCTAAGGGCGATAACTTCAGCTACAGCTATAAGAGAAGCATCTCCGTTACCCCTGGCAGTGAGATAACGCTTCCGACCGCGGAGGATATCGGGGCAGATACATCAGCTGCCGGTGTTCTCGTAGGCTGGGGAATCACGCCTGATGAGGTGACGTATCAGCCTGGTGAGGTGATCATCGCGCCATACACAAGCCAGACATATTATGCTGTATGGAAGACAGCGGTCTCCTTCAAGGATGATGTGACAGGAATAGACAGCACTGTTGATGGAACAGCAACTGGTGAGAGCATCGATGTCCCTGCCGTCACGGCTCCTGATGATAGCTACATATTCACCGGATGGGTAGATAAGACCACAGGTGAGTATATCGCTCCGGATGAGACAAGCTATGAGCTGGAGGGCAATGGCGCTGCATTCACTGCTCTTTGGAAGAAGGTAGATTTCCAGAATCTCACATCAAGGCACTATGATACGGAAGCTCTCCCTGTGGGTACCCAGGTCGATCTCTCATTTGAGATAGCAAACAGCGGAAGCGAGGATATCAGGAATGCAGCTATAGAGGTCGAGTCATCCGATCCTGGCCTGACCGTGCTTAATGGTGAGGGCAATGTCGGGTTCATAGCACCTGGGCGTACTCTGACGATGAACGGACTCCGTGTTGCCGCTACTGAGCCCGGTACATACACAATCAATGTAAGTCTTACCGACAGGGATGACGATGTATGGGCCGGAAGCTTCAGCGTAACGGCTGATTGATCAGAACCTCAGCTTCTTCACAGCCTCTACCGAGTTCTCAATGGGCTCGGGGAGGCTTATTCTATTGTCGAATACCTTCATATCCTTGAAGCCTGAGCCTGTAAGGAGCACGACAACCGATGTATTCTCTCCGAGAACACTGACGAGATGATCCCTGTCTGCTTCAAGAGCGGCAAAGGCCGTTGCAGCAGCAGGCTCCGCAAGGACTCCGCTCTCCCTGGTCAGCTCAAGCTGGCTGTCAAGAATGCGCTCATCGCTTACGGTGACTGCCCATCCTCCGGACTTCTTCACGTAGTCTGCAGCCATCCTGCCATTCGCTGGGAGATCAACGGATATCGAATCGGCTCTCGTTGTAGCGCTGACCGGGGAGAAGTCATCGTTTCTTATTGCCCTGGAGATCGCATCGGACGATTCAGACTGTGCTGCGATGAGTTTCGGCATCCTGTCGATAAGCCCTGCCTTCATGAGATCAGAGAAGCCTTTGGCGACACCTGCTATGATGCAGCCATCTCCGACAGGGACATAGACAGCATCAGGCACGTTCCTTCCCATCTGCTCAAAAAGCTCTATCGATATCGATTTCTTGCCTTCAATCGTCATAGGATTGTATGCGGTGTTCCTGTTTATGCCTCCGAAGAGCTTTGTATACTCAATGGAGAGCGCGAAGGCATCATCGTATGTTCCTTTGACCGGTACGACATGGGCTCCGTATAGCACCGACTGCATCAGCTTGTTGATAGGAGCAGAAGCAGGGACGAAAAGGATTATATCAAGTCCCATCGCCGCCCCGACTGCGGACATCGCAGCCCCTGCATTCCCAGTCGATGCAAGTACGATTCTCTTCTCTCCCAGGGCCTTTGCCTGGAGCGCTACCTCATAGCTTGCCCTGTCCTTGAATGATCCTGATATAAGCTGGCTGTCCAGCTTGAATCTCAGTCCGGGAAGAGCCAGCCTTTCCGCTATTCTTGCAGGCTTCATCAGAGGTGTTATCCCGATAGGGTATATCTCCTTATCCTCAGAGGGATAGGGGTAGAAGTCATCAGGGGTCACATGCTCTTTGTTTCTTGCAGCCTCAAGGACCTCATCGCTCAATTCAACGATGAGATTGCCCTTCGGGAATGATGATCCATCATTCATCTTGCTGCATTCAGGGCACTGATACATCAGCTCTTCAGTCATGAAGACCTTTCCGCAATCTGAGCAGACATAGTGGAATCTCATAATCTTTTTCCTTTATAAAGCCGCCCGGAGGCGGCTTCTATTTCCTTAGAGCGATACTTCAGCCCGTGATCATTCCGTTGAACTCGGTGATCAGCTCGTCGATGCGCTTCGTCATCTTCGGGATGGCTGTCCAGTAGTTCCTGTCATACCACTGCCTGTTGAGCTCCTCGTAGGTCTTTCCCTGCTGCTCAACCCATGTATAGTACTTCAGGTTGTGGATCCTGAGCCTGTCGTAGTAGCCGAGCTCAAGCGCATTGTCGATGCCCTGGTGCATGAGGCTTGAGGCATGGACCTTGGCAGCCTCTGTATCGGTGAATGCTCCCTGCTGCTCTGTCAGCTCGCCAAGCCTGGATGTGTACATAGAAGAGCTATCGGTGAGGATTGTGAATACGACATCGTCTTCCTCGAGCTCATAGTACTTCGCCATCTTGATTGCTCCAAGGAGGTTTCCGATTCCGGAGATTCCGAAGAGCTGGAGGTTCGCAATATCATTCTCGCTGACGCCGATGGAAGCAAGGTACTTCTTTCCGCTCTCCTCGTTGAACAGCCTGTAGATATCCATGCAGTCCTGATCGTCGATCGAGAGCACCATATCGGTATTCCTCACGTTGTGGATCCATGGCACATGCTTGTCGCCGATGCCCTCGATCCTGTGTGCACCGAATCCATTCCTGAGAAGGGTAGGACACTGCAGGGCCTCTCCTGCGCCGATCTTTATATTAGGATACTTTGCCTTGAGGTGGTCTCCCGCAGCGAGCGTACCGCCGGATCCTGTAGAGGATACGTATCCCTTGATGTTCTTCTTGTCCACTCCGAGCTCTTTCAGGACCTCGATGATTGCGGAACCTGTGACCTCATAGTGCCAGAGGTAGTTCTCGAACTGTTCGAACTGATTGAAGATGACGATATGGGCGCCCCTCTCCTCATCGAGCTCATGGCACTTGTCGAATATCTCCTTGACGTTGGATTCACATCCGGGAGTCGCGATAATCTCGCCAGCTACGGTCTTCAGCCAGTTGAATCTCTCCTGGGACATATCCTCAGGAAGGATCGCTATTGACTTGCAGCCAAGGAGTGCGCTGTTGTATGCGCCGCCTCTGCAGTAGTTGCCCGTTGATGGCCATACAGCCTGCTGCTCAACAGCATCGAAGTTGCCTGTAACGAGGGCCGGTGCAAGGCATGCGTATGTAGCACCTACCTTATGTACTCCGCAGGGGAACCATTTGCCTGCAAGAGCAAGGATCCTTGCCTTCGTGCCTGTAATCTCCCTCGGGATCTCGATATAGTTCACGCCGCCGAAGCCGCCTCCTGATTCCTTTGGCTCGTTATGCCAGTTGATCCTGTAGAGATTCAGCGGGTTGACATCCCAGAGCCCGACATTCCTGAGCTTCTCTTTGATATCATCCGGGATAAGCGCCGGATTCTTCATCTGGGCGAATGTAGGGAGCGTTATTCCCTTCTCACGGCATCTTGCAGCATTGCTTGCTGCTATCTTGTTCTTCTTCCTGAGATTGATGAGCATTTATGCATCTCCTTATAGGAAATTATAGTTTCACTTAAAAATTTGTAAAGAAAAAAGCGGATTTTCCTGAAAAGAAAGCCACAACTGCGGTAAAAGTAAAAGAAAGTCCACTTTAATACTCTGTTGGAATGAACCTTCCGTTGCCGTAGCGCTTTATATCAGGAGAAGCAGAAGCCCTTGTGAAGAGATTGTCTACCTGGGCGCCCATGCGCTCGTATCCAAGCTCATCCCGGAAGCGGATGGCAAGCTCCTTCTTTGTCAGGGAGCGTTCCGATCCAGATATTATGTACTGCAGGCAATGCACAGCCTCGGACAGCGGTATCTGATAGGAATACCTGTCGCTTTCCTCTGCCGTCCTGAAAAAGCTCTCGTCCCTGCCATTGTGGAACACAGTCACACCATCCTCATCTGTCTTCTGGCAGCTTAAGGACATGGCTATCCTCCTGAATACAGGGTCGATTCTCGATCCGACCTTCTTCAGCGACATTGAGTTTATGACACGCTTGAATAGGAGGGGTTCAGGTATGGGGCCTTCGATTTCGATAGTGCGCTCCATACGTTCCCTGATCTCATCATCCATTGCACCCGATATGATTGCCTCAGGCTCCGCCGCAATCTGCGGCAGATCGGCAGCTGCGTACTTTCTCTTCTCTATCATGCTATGATTCTACAACCCCATCTGGCACGGCACAATGGAAAACATGGTACAATGGTGGAGGAGGCAATAAATGGAATCAACACGTGAGCCTTACCGTGAGAAAGAGGAAATGCCTGTGCAGAGGACATCCGCATCATTTGTCCTCGGCATCCTTTCGCTGGTATTCCTGTTCGTATCTCCTCAGATTGTCAGCCTGATACTGGGGATTGCAGGCCTTTCCATAGGAGCGAGGGACAAGAAGCTTGGCTCTGGGAGGATAAGAGGAGAGGAGGGATGGATAATGTCCCTGATCGGCACCGTGCTGTCGTCATTGATACTCGTTCTTGAGCTGATCATCCTTATAGTCTTTCTCTTGGCATTTATGGAGGGCATCCATTGATGAGATTTGTTGCGTTTTGTTGCGAATTAGATTGACAGTGTTATCTGGTGGTTTAAAATCATAGACAGACAGGAGAGTTTATGGCAGATCGCATGAGGCCGGTTCCATTCCAGGAACTTCTTGAGAGGATAGCGGGCGAATACAGGAACCATGGTTCGGTATTCGGTATCGATAACAGCCTTTTCTATGAGGACAAAAGGAAGAAGAGGATAGGGATTCTGTCATCTTCCTGCACTATGCCTCTTGGACCTGCCGCTGGGCCGCACACGCAGCTCGCGCAGAATATAGTTGCATCATATCTTTCCGGAGCAAGATTCATCGAGCTCAAGACGGTGCAGATCAATGACAGGCTGGAGATTGCAAAGCCCTGCATCGATGCACGGGATGAGGTCTACAACGCTGAATGGTCAACGGAATACACGCTTGAGAAGGCATTCGATGAGTATCTCAAGGCATGGATCATCCTCCACATACTGGAGGCTTGCATGACCGGCAAGGTGCCTGAGGAGCCATCTTTCCTCTTCAATATGTCTGTCGGATATGATCTGAAGGGCATCAAAGAGGAAAGGATGCAGGTGTTCATCGATAATATGATCGAATGCCATAAGGACTCATTCGGCGATTACATTGCCCAGGCTGCAGCCATGCTCGAGGACAACATCTTCGAGGGAACGGGATGGGAAGGGGCTGCGCTGAAGGCCGCTTCCTCGCTCGATAGGATTTCCCGCCGCATAGCATCATCCGCAACGATATCGACGATGCACGGCTGTCCGCCCGATGAGATCGAGGCTATATGCTCATATATGATACAGGAGAAGCATATCGATACGTTCGTGAAGCTCAATCCGACGCTTCTCGGCTATGATAAGGTCCGCTCGATCCTCGATGGCTATGGTTATTCGAATGTAGGTCTCCGCCGTGAATCATTCGACCATGACCTTCAGAAATCCGATGCATTCCCGATGCTGGAGCGTCTGGAGAAGCTTGCAGCGGAAAATGGTGTGGGCTTCGGCGTTAAGCTTACGAATACACTTGCTTCGATAAGCGATGGCAAGGTTCTCCCTGGCAATGAGAAATATATGTCAGGCAAGGCATTGTTCCCGGTGTCACTTGAGGTTGCAAGGCAGATTGCAGAGCATTTCGACGGCCGCATGCCGATCTCATTCTCCGGAGGTGTCTCAATCCTCAATGCCGGAATGCTCTTTGATGCAGGTGTGCATCCAATAACCCTTGCAAGCGACATGCTCCGGCCTGGTGGATACTCCAGGATGCTGCAGATTGCTCGCTCCCTGGTTGATGCAGACGGCTGGGAGAAGAAGCTTGTGAATCCTTCGGCCCTGCTCATGACTGGCAAGAATGCTGAGGACTCAGGCCTGTTCGACAGGGCTAAAAAACGCGGGGAAAGCGTCAAGATCGGTACTCCTCTTCCTCTTACTGACTGCTTTGTGGCACCTTGCATCGAGGCTTGCCCGATACATCAGGATATCCCTGATTACATAGCACTTGCAGGAGAGGGCAGGTGGGCAGAGGCTCTGGGGCTTATCTATCTCAAGAATGCCTTGCCTAATATCACTGGATGGATCTGCGACCATCAGTGCCAGAACCACTGTACGAGGATGGACTATGAAGGCCCTGTGGCTATCAGGGAGATCAAGCGTCTTGCCGCAGAGAATGGAAGGGCGGAGTTCCTCTCTGAGATATGGGAGAAGCCCGATGAGCCTGCAGATGTGAAAGCTGCTGTCATCGGAGCGGGTCCTGCCGGCCTTGCTGCTGCATATTTCCTTGCCAGAGCAGGGTTTGATACATCTCTATATGAGAAGGATGCCTCTGCCGGCGGTGTTGTCAGAAGCACGATACCTGAGTTCAGAATCCCTGATAAGGCAATCGACGATGATGTTGATTTCATCAGGGAGTGCGGCGTTGATTTCCATTTCTCTGAGAGTGTTACTGTGAGTGATCTCCGCAAGGCGGGGTATGAATATATCTTCATCGCTATCGGAGCGGAGAAGGAACGTACGATGGATCTTCCCGGCAATGGACCGTCCGAGGGGGCTGTGGCATTCCTCAGAAGATGCAAGGCCGGCGATAAGATCAATATCGGCGAGCACGCTGTCGTTGTCGGCGGAGGCAATACCGCTATGGATGCCTCCCGCATGGCTAAGCGGATCCCAGGCGTCTCAGATGTGACCGTCGTATACAGACGCTCCGAGGAGGAGATGCCTGCCGATCCGGAGGAGTATGAGGAGGCGCTGGAGGAGGGTATCAAGTTCGAATTCCTCCATAATCCTGTATCATTCCAGGATGGCGTTGCCGAGCTTGCCGTGATGGAGCTGGGCGAGGAGGATGCCTCTGGAAGAAGACGTCCTGTAGATACAGGCCGCCGTGAATCCATCAAGGCCGATTATCTTATTTACGCAATCGGTGAGTCTGTTGATGAATCCGTTCTTGAGGCGCTTGGCGCTGGTTCGGCTTCGGAAGAGGATGGGGTGTATGTAATTGGCGATGCGGTCACTGGCCCATCGACGGTTGTCAGGTGCATGGCATCTGCCAGAGCTGCAGTCGACAAGGCAATCGACTCAGTCTATCAGGCACTTGCTGATGAGGATGATGACGAGGAGGAGTGCTCCTGCGGACATCATCATGAGCATGGCGAGGAGTGCTCATGCGGGCATCACCATGATGAAGAGGATGAGGAGGAGCTTTCCGAAAGCGAGGAGGCAGAGCTCAGGGAGGCGGAGGATAACTTCTTCCTCAATATAATCGCCAAGAAGAGCAGGCAGATGCCGCCAGGGACAAAGGGCGATGAGTTCTTTGCGCTCTCAGAGGCATCACGCTGTGTCGAGTGCTCATACCTCTGCCTGAAGTGCGTCGAGGTATGTCCGAACAGGGCGAATGTCGCCATAGATATGAGGGAGACCGGGCTCTTCGAGGATCCATTCCAGGTTATCCATCTCGATGCATACTGCAATGAATGCGGCAACTGCGCTACGTTCTGCCCCCATTCCGGACGTCCATACAGGGATAAGCTCACCCTGTTCTCGCTCAGGGAGGACTTCGATGAGAGCGATGCCAGCGGATTCTATGCAGAAGGCGATACGGTGCTTATAAGGCTTGATGGTAAGGTATCCGAAGGACGTATAGGACGCGATGGCAGTCTTGAGGCTGATGTGCCTGAGGAAATCGCGGCGATTATCGAGAAGATATACCTTTCATACTCGTATCTTCTCGGACCAGTGGAGGAGTGATGGCAGATATAATCATCAGGAATGCGATGATAATGCAGACGGAGCCTCCGTTTGATATCATTGAGAATGCGGATGTCGTCATTGAAGGATCGATGATCACAGCAGCGGGGAAGGATGCCGCTGCAGGGCTTTCTGCTCCTAAGATCATCGATGGAACGGGAAAGATTGTCATCCCCGGCAATGTATGCTCTCATCATCATTACTATTCCGGCCTTTCCCGCGGAATGCTTATATCTGCAGGGCCTCAGACCGATTTCATACAGGTCCTGAAGGAGTGGTGGTGGAGGCTTGACCGGGCACTGGACGAGGAAGCTGTCTACTATTCCTCTCTCGTGTGTTCCCTCGATGCCATTGCTGCCGGAACGACATCCTGCATCGATCATCATGCATCCCCGTCATACATCAAGGATTCCCTGTCCGCAATTGCGCGGGGTATGGAGGAAACGGGTGTGCGCGGTGCGACCTGCTTCGAAATCACTGACAGGAATCAGGGCATGGATGAGGTCCGTGCAGGCTATGAGGAGAATATAAGATTCGCTGCGGAGGTCGATGCGAAGAGAGCTGGTGGAGAGAATGTCCTTGTTGAAGCGATGATAGGAGGCCACGCGCCATTCACTATCCCCGATGAAGGTCTTGCGCTCATGGCTGATGCCGTGAAGACGACTGGGCGTGGCATTCATCTTCATGTAGCGGAGGATAAATACGATCAGGTCCATTCCCACCATTTCCATGGCGATGATATCGTCAGAAGGCTTGACCGGTTCTCGCTTCTCGATGAGAAGACGCTTCTTGTTCATGGCGTCCATCTTTCCGATAGTGAGGTTGACCTTCTGAATGAGAGGGGTTGCTTCCTAGCCCATAATGCCCGCTCCAATATGAACAACCATATCGGGTATAACAGGCATGTGCCGGATGTCAGGAAGCTTGTCATCGGAACGGATGGCTGCGGCGGGGATATGTTCGAGGAGCTGAAGCTTGCATTCTTCAAGCATAAGGATGAGGGCGGTCCGTTCTGGCCTTCGGATTTCGTTGCAGCTCTCAACCGCGGCAACAGGCTTGTCGAGTCAGTCTTCCATAATGAGGCGAAGTGGGGCCGTGTCGCATCCGGCTATAAAGCTGATATCGCAATACTTTCATACAATGCTCCGACCCCTGTGGTCAGCGCCAATGCTGCCACGCACTTTGTCTGGGGAATGACATCGGGCAATGTTGAGAGCACGATAATCGATGGTAAGCTCCTGTATGAGAACAGAGAGTTCACTTCCATCGATGCTGAAAAGGTTTATAGTGAGGCTAGGCGCGTTGCGAAGCGTGTCTGGGAGAGAACAGATAGAATAAAAGCATAAGGAGAGTGCTGTATGGTTTCCGAAAGGATCAAGGAACTTGCTGAGAAGTACAGAGATTACACTGCTGAGAATCTCTCGAAGCTCGTGAAGACAAAGAGCTATAGCTCTAAGGAAGAGGATGTATGCCGTCTTCTTGTGAAGCTCTGCGAAGAGGCTGGATTCGATGAGGCCAGAATCGAAGGTCTTGGCTCTGTTGTTGGCCGCGTAGGCAATGGACCTAAGATCCTTGCTTTCGATGCTCATATCGATACAGTTGAGGTAGGCAACCTCCAGAACTGGGATTTCGATCCTTTCTGCGGTGCTATCGAGGATGGTCTTGTGAAGGGCAGAGGTGCTTCTGACCAGAAGGGCGGAGCTGCTTCGATGATCACGGCAGGACGTATCCTCAAGGAACTTGGATATGGCGGCGAGTATACCATCCTCTTCACCTTCACCGTAATGGAGGAGGACTGTGATGGCATGTGCTGGAAGTACATGATCGAGGAGGAGAATATCAAGCCCGATCTCATCGTCTCCACAGAGCCGACAAGCTGCCGTCTCTATAGAGGCCACAGAGGCAGGATGGAGATCCGCGTCATACTCCGCGGTGTATCATGCCATGGATCTGCTCCTGAGCGCGGTGTATCTGCAGCATATAAGGCAGCACGTGCAGCGCTTGCTATCGAGCAGCTTAACAAGGACCTGCAGCCCGATGACGACAACTTCCTCGGAAAGGGAACCATTACCGTTTCCCAGATGGATGTGAAGGGCCCTTCGCAGTGTGCTGTTCCTGACTATGCGATGCTCTACTGCGACCGCCGTCTCACATGGGGCGAGGATGCAGAGCTTGCGATGAATCAGGTACGTGAGTATATCTCGAAGGCAACAGGAGATAAGCCTGAGGATATCGTCGTTGAGATGCCTGATTACGATAAGACAGCATGGACCGGGACAAAGTATTCACAGGAGCTTTACTTCCCGACATGGAAGCTCGATAAGGACCATCCGCTTGTACAGGCAGGCGTCAGGGACTATCAGGAGATGTTCGGAAAGGATCCTGTTGTCGATAAGTGGACATTCTCGACGAACCTTGTTGCGACAACTGGCCGCCATAAGATTCCTGCTATCGGCTTCGGACCTGGCGATGAGGCGCAGGCGCATGCACCTAATGAGATCAACAGGGTAGAGGACCTTGTCATCTGCTCTAAGTTCTACGCCATGCTTCCATACGCCCTCGAAGGCAAGGAAAAGGACTGATCTTCTGAGAGGTTCAATCAATCGCAATGATTCCGGGACTGGTTCAGTCCCGGTTTCTGTCAATCAGCATGTGAAGCTCTTCGATAAGCTTTGCGGCTGCAGGAACAATCCTGTCCGATCCGATTGCATTCAATGCGCTGTAGATGTCTTTCTCCATATCGTAGGGAAGGGATATGCACAGTGACGATGCATATGGAATAAGCCGCTTCTCTCCCGGGTGGTAAACTCGATTGTATGCGAATAGCACATCGAAGTACGATGCAAGTATCGCAGACATTCTGTGGTTCTGGCTGACTATGTCGCCGCGCTCTGCAGCAAGCTCAAGCTGCCGTATGAATGGAGAGCTGTAATCACCATCGATTACATCAATATTCTTCCTTATGATGTTCTCCCTGAGTTTATCTGGATATCGCCCTGATATCTCTTCCTTGATTCTCTCAAACCATCCGGAAGCAGAGCTGATGATTCTGGAATGAGCTATGTTGTAGAGAATGCATGTTGTGTATCCGATACGTGCGTTCCCCCTCCTGTATACATCATCAACCTGCCATTCAGTCCACTCCTTTGATCTGAACATTATGTCATAGATATTTCCATGGCTATCTTCTGCCTCATCGCTTTCCTCAAAGAATGTCATACCGACAATAGATGATAATGAAAGGGCCGAGTAGATATCCTTCCTTATCCTTTTGTCGATTGGAGCTGATGAATATACATAGATATCCCAGTCAGAGGCCTGATCCTTCAGTATGCTTGTACGTGAGCCGGATAGAACAGCAGCCTCAGCTCCACTATTGAGGAATGAGGAAGCGAGGCTGCCAAGAATCTGCATCTGAGAGTGATTTTCAGAAAGATCCTCGTAATCAGTTCTGTGGTTTGTCCCAGGCAAGATTGCCTTCCTTGTCTGTGTAGGTATAAGCGATTGCATAGTAGATGATAGGATCCTTTTCCTTCCATCTCCTGTATGCAGCCGATACAGCTGAGGCCATGCCGCGGTTGTTCACATAGTCCTTTCCCCTATCGAGCATGATAGCTCTCAGGGACCCGAGCGATATCTGTATCTTCTTGGAGTACAGCGCTATCGCAAGCTCGCCGATGAAGTCATAGATCTCGTCATTTGTCATTATTCTCTCGTCCTCTGAGGAAAATCGTAACAGCCCGTTCCGCTACGCGCAAGGAAACAGAGCGGCTTGATGCTGAAATCATGGATAATTTCCAGATTTTGAACCATCTTCTGAAGCAATACATCCTGTAAGCGTTCTGTTGCAAATTGATGCAACCTTTCCTCAAATCTGATATATAATCTCTATTGAAGGATGGCATGGTGCTAATTCTTCATTATGTAAAGAAAAATATAATGGAAGGAGGATGTATGCCTATAAATTGCATTGATGACAGGGTTGTCAGGGTCGATGCAGAGGCCAAGGCGAGGGGAGAGGCGATGTATGCCTCGGATTACTCCTTTCCTGATATGCTCTATGCCAGGATGATCCGTTCGGATATCCCGCGCGGTACGATAGACAGCATATCGGTGCCCCAGCTTCCTGAAGGATATTATTTCATCTCTGCCAAGGATATACCTGAAGGCGGGAAGAATGAGCTGTGGATGATTGCAAAGGACTGGAGATGCTTTGCCGATGGCGATGTGAGGTATGTCGGTGAGACCATCGGACTTCTTGTAGGTCCTGACAGGAACATGCTTGATTATCTTGCTTCGAATGTGAGGATAAGCTATACCGAGCAGGAACCTGCTGTGACAATCGATGATGCCCTTGCGTTGAAGGGCGGGCCTATCGTCGGAGAGGATAATGTCCTCTGCTCACTTTTCTGCGAGAAGGGCGAGAAGATGCAGGGCATCATGGACAGGGCTGACTCTGTCTTTACAGAGACGATTGAGACTGGATTCCAGGAGCATGTGCATCTTGAGACGAATGGTGCTGTCATCACGATGGAGGATGGCAAGTATGTCATCTATATCTCAGCGCAGTGCCCGTTCTATGTACGAAAATCCGTTGCAGGGCTTCTTGGCCTTCAGCCTGAGGATATAATCATAAGGCAGACAACGACAGGAGGCGCGTTCGGAGGCAAGGAGCACTTCCCCGATGTTCTTGCGGGTCCTCTTCTTGTTGCTGAAAGCGTCATACAAAAGCCGATCAAGCTTATCTTCACAAGAGAGGAGGATATGCTCTACTCGGTGAAGCGCCATCCTTCCAAGACCATTTTCCGCACGGCTCTGGATAAGGAGGGGAATATCCTCGGCATAGATGGCACGATATACTACAACTGCGGAGCGTATCTCTCCGCTTCGTATGTCGTTCTCCAGCGCGGAGTATTCCATGCCAATGGTGTCTATGATTTCCCTGCGACATACCTCAAGGGCGTCGGTGTTGCGACAAATACGTTCCCTTCAGATGCGTTCCGTGGCTTTGGAGCTCCTCAGACGCTCTTTGCGATTGAGACGCATCTGGATCATATTGCAAGGAAGTTCGGCTTCGATCCAGCAGAGTACAAAGCCAGGTATTTCATAAAGAAGGGCGGAGAGACCGTCACCAATGGCCATATCGTCGAAGAAGTGAAGCTTCCGGAGATGATGAAGAAGATCGCTGATGCCTCTGATTACTTCAGGAAGTCAAAGGAATACGCCATCGGTTCCGGAAAGGGCATCGGCATGTCTTTCTACAACCATGGCGGTGCATTCACCGGAAATGGTGAGCAGGCAATCATCAAGGCACATGCCAGACTTGTGAAGAGCGGCAACAGAGTCCGCATCGAAGTAGGTTCGACGGAGATGGGACAGGGTTTCCAGACCGCTCTGAGGAAGATTGTTGCCAATGCGCTCAAGATCGATATGGAGCAGGTCGATTATGATAACCCCGATACATCGCTCGTCCCAGATTCCGGTCCGACTGCGGCCTCGCGCTCTACCATGATCGTTGGAAAGATCGCCGAGGACTGTGCGCTGGAGATGAAGGAGCGCTGGAATGAGGGAGACTTCTCCGTCGAGAAGGAGTACCAGCATCCTGATGGGCATCCATGGGATCAGTCAACATTCAGAGGAGATGCCTATCTTGGCTATGGCTGGGGAGCTGCCTGCGTTGAGGTTGAGGTCGACAAGCTTACGAATGAGGTCAGGACGACAGGAATCTGGACCTGTCATGAAATAGGCCACGCAATCGATGAGCTTATTGTCCATGGTCAGGTGAACGGCGGTGTCATCCAGTCCCTGGGGTATGCATCCATGGAGAAAATGGAGAATAGGAACGGACATTTCAGGCAGTCTTCGATGTCTGACTATGTTATTCCGACATCAATGGATTTCCCGCGTCAGGAGTGGTTCCTGGAGGATAATCCGTACCAGTGGGGCCCGCAGGGGGCAAAGGGTATGGGAGAGCTTGTGTTCAATGGCGCCGATGCAGCATATGTCGATGCTGTTGAGCGGGCTCTCGGCATAACCGTCACTAAGATACCTATTCCGCCTGAGGATATCGAGGAGGCACTTGAGAATGCTTAGGAAGATTGTTTTCAGCGTTAATGGTTCGCGCGTTGTCTTTGCAGGCAATCCGCTTACGCGGCTTATCGATGTGCTCAGGGATGAGCTGAAGCTCACCGGGGTCAAGGAAGGCTGCGGTGAGGGCGAATGCGGCGCATGCTCGATCATAAAGGATGGGAAGCTTGTCACAAGCTGCATCATTCCTGTAGGTGCCTGTGAGGGCAGTGAGATCTACACAATAGAAGGAATAAGGGATACAGAGAAGGGTAAATGCCTTGTCGATGCATTCCGTGATGGAGGCGCTGTCCAGTGCGGATTCTGCATACCTGGGATGGTCATGGCCGCATATGCGCTTCTCTCTGCGAATCCCAATCCAGATGAGAACGCGATCCGCATGGCGATAAGCGGGAATATCTGCAGATGCACAGGATATGATCTGATAGTCGACAGCATCAGGCTTGCAGCTGAGCGCGGAGGTGATCTATGGCAGTGAATTATGTACCAGAGACACTTGAGGAGGCCCTTCTCCTGAGGAAAGCAGAGAAGGCTGTTCCGCTTGCAGGCGGTACGGATATAATGGTGCAGCACAGGCGTGCCCAGGGGACAGCGCCCAATCCCGGATTCCCTGTCATGGTGATATCAGGGCTGAAGGAGCTTAAGGGAATCCGGAAGCTTGAGGATGGATCTGTGGAGATCATGGCTCTGGCAACGGCTGCAGAGATCGCTTCTTCCGATATCGTTCCTTGGCATGTCAGGAAGGCTGCCTCAGGAATGGGAGCAATAGCGCTGCGCAATACAGCCACAATCGGAGGGAATATAGGGAATGCATCCCCTAAGGGTGATCTTCCCCAGCCTCTGATCCTGCTTGATGCAGAGGTTGTTCTTGCTTCATTCGACGGGGAGAGGAGAATGCTCCTCGATGACTTCATCCTCGGCTCCAAGAAGACAGCCCTTGCGGATGATGAGATCATAAAGAGCGTCATAATCCCTCCTCACGACTTCACATATATGTTCTATAGGAAGATAGGAATGCGGAAGGCAAATGCCATTTCCAAGCTATCACTATCTGCCGCATGTTCCGTGAAGGATGGGATCATCTCGGATTTCAGGGCATCCTCAGGGGCTGCAGGCCCGAAGGTAATACGCAGCCGTGAGGCAGAGTCTATGATCATAAGGCGTCCTGTTGATGAGCTTGCGGATATCGTGCCGGACTTCCTCGATGCGTGGGATCATGCTATATCCCCGCATGCGATGCCGAAGTACAGGCGCCATACAACAGCAAGGATGCTCACATACTTCCTGGAAGCCATCGTCAATGGAGCAGAGCCGGGAGTGATCGGAGAGGAGGAGAAATGAGGATACATCGGCCTTCAGCGCCGGAAGAGGCATACAGGCTCAGAAAGGAGATTGCAGGAAGCGCTTATCTTTTGGGAGGAACAACCGTTCTTACCTTGGGCAGTGAGTTCGAGGATCTTATTGATATCAATGGGTTCATTCCCGGGGCAATCACAGCTGAAGGCAGCAATGTGGTTATCGGGGCCGGTGCAAAGCTTGAGGATGTAGCATCATCAGGGATTGTTCCCCCTGTGATCAGGACTGCAGCTGCATCCTGTCCATCGCTCCAGCAGCGCAATATGGCAACAATAGGCGGTAATGCAGCATCATGCAGGGCTGATGGCTATATGACCGCAGCGCTTCTGGCATCAACCGCCACTGTTCTTGTCTATGATGGAAGCTCAGCAAGGAGCATTCTCTATTGCGATTACATCAAAAACCATGAGCCTGAGTGGATAGTGCTTTCCATCTCTGTCAATAGCAATGCCGATGGTACTGTGAAGCGTATATCACGTGCATCCCACATGCATGCTGTCGTCACGGCAGCAAGGTGCGGTGACCATTATGCATACACAGCGATGCCGTCTGCAATCGCATCTGGCAGCCGTGATTGCTATAAGGATATGGTCCTCGAAAGCGATACGCTCGGATCTGCTGAGTACAAGCGCTATCTTTTTTCTGTGATCTTCGAGGAGGGCAACGATGGAAATAAGAGCTGAGATCAATGGCCGCAGCACGGTTCTTTCAGGGGCCGCCGATGAAAGGCTGAGGGATGTCCTCTACAGATCAGGCTATGTCTCTCTGAGAGACTCCGATGACAGGGAGGGATTTGCCGGTTCTGATACAATCATTTTCAACGATCGTCCTGCATATTCCAACCTCATACTGCTCTATCAGGCTGAGGGTGCTTCAATAAGGACTCCTGAATCCCTCCTTTCGGGAAGGGAAATCAGCGATGTGCAGCAGGCGATGATCGATGCAGGTGTCGTTCAGAGCGCTTACAACGCACCGGAGGCGGCATTGCTTCTTTCATATCTTCTTGAGAAGAATCCCAATCCTTCGAAGGATGAGATAAAGAATGCGCTCTCTGGCATATTCATCAGGGATGCAGGCTATGAGCATTACTACCTCGCTGTGCAGCTTGCGCGCGAGAAGAGAATGTATGGGGAATACCGTACAAAGATAGCTCCAGCGTTCCGTTCATCTTTGAGAGTTGTCGGCAAGCCTTCAGGTAAGATCGATGCCAAGCCGCTCGCAGCTGGTGGAAAGCTCTTTGTCGAGGACAGGGTGGAGCCGGGTTCGTGCGTCATGCATGTGCTCCGTTCTCCTTTTGCCCACGCATATATCCGCTCAATCGATCTCTCTGAGGCAATGAAGGTTGATGGTGTCGAGGATATTATCACGGCATTCAACTGCCCTGATGTCTACTACATGCAGGCAGGTCAGGGAAATCCGGAGCCTTCGCCATATGACAGACGTCTGCTGAATCGCAAGGTCCGACATGTCGGCGACAGAGTTGCTGCTATCGTTGCAAAGGATATGGAGACAGCAGAGAAGGCTGCATCGCTTATCAAGGTGGTATATGATCCTATCGAGCCTGTCCTTACAGTAGAAGAGGCTATGGCCGATGGCGCACCTCTGGTTCATAACGGAGTTGTCGAGTATGTATCCGGTGCACCCGATGATCTTGATGAGTACAATAAGAGCGCTGATCCCGATGAGGAGAAGGTCATTTACCAGTTCCCTCTCCATAGCGATATAAGGAAGAACATCGCGGCTGCAGCCCATGGCGGAATAGGGGATATCGAGAAGGGCTTCAGGGAAGCCGATGCTGTCATCGATGAGACCTATCAGACAAGCCAGGTGCAGTGCACTCCTCTTGAGCCCCATGTATGCTATGGGCATATAGAGGGGGGAAGGCTTACCCTGAACTGCTCTACCCAGGTTCCTTTCCATGTAAGGCGAATTGTGGCGACTGTGTGCCAGATTCCTGAGCATAAGGTCCATGTCATCAAGGAACGGGTAGGAGGCGGTTATGGCTCCAAGCAGGATATCCTCGTAGAGGATCTTGTAGGATACGCAGTCTGGAAGACCGGCAAGTCCATATACTACCGGAATACCAGAGCTGAGGAGTTCTTCGCCAACTCCACGCGCCATCCGATGAGAATCCGTGTGAAGATGGGCGGAAAGAAGGATGGGACAATCACTGCAATCTATATGGATGTAAGGGCAAATACCGGGCCATATGGCAACCATTGTCTTACAGTCCCTATGAATGCATCGTCCAAGACGCTCCCGATCTTCCGCGTCGATAATATGTACTACGATCTCTTCACGTATTACACCAATACGCCTCCGGCCGGTGCCTACCAGGGCTACGGAGCACCTAAGGGATACTTCGCGATAGTCTCTGCCATGGGAGAGCTTGCAATGAAGCTCGGGGTCGATCCTCTGGAGATGGCAAGGAAGAATATCGTGGAGAAGGGCTATATGCTTGAGATCCTCAGAGGTCTGGGAGAAGGAAGGGAAGGTGTTGTCGTCCCTGTCGGTTCCTGCGGACTTAGGGAAGCCCTCGACAAAGGTGCTGAGATGATCGGATGGGGAAAGCATGAGGTCTCCGATGATCCTGACTGGAAGATCGGAAAGGGCTTTGCAATGATACAGCAGGGCTCCGGCCTTCCCGGACTTGATCATTCCAACGCCCAGGTGAAGCTCCTCACTGATGGAACGTTCATCGTTCTTTCCGGCGGTGCGGATATCGGGACAGGGCTTGATACAATCTCCGCAAAGTGCGTAGCAGAGGTGATGAAGGTGCCTCTTGAGAGCGTTTCCGTCGTCTCTGGCGATACCGATGCCTGCATGTTCGATACCGGCGCATATGCATCATCTGGGACATATTTCTCAGGAAACGCGTCGCTCAATGCTGCGAAGGACCTCCTGAGAAAGACGCTAGAGGAGGCTGCGCTACAGCTGGAAGTCCCTGTGGAGAAGCTTTCAGTGGAATACCCTGGGTATGTTGTCGCAGAAGATGGCAGGAAGCTCTCGTATTATGAGATATCCCACACTGCAACGTCCGGTACAGGGCGTGGGCAGCTTGTCGGAACAGGCTCTTTCACGACACCGAACTTCGCTGTCCCGTATGGAGCTCACTTTGCCGAGGTCGCTGTCAATGTCAGGACCGGGGAGATCAAGGTCAGGAAGTTCTATGCGCTTCAGGATGCCGGAACTCCGATCAATCCAGAGCTTGCGCTATGCCAGATGTATGGCGCCGTCCTCAAGAGCATAGGCCATACGCTCTATGAGGATATGATTCTCGATAAGGACGGGAAGTGCCTGACCACGACATTCACGGATTACGGTGTGCCTATGATCCAGGATGCTCCTGATGACATGAAGGCAGTGCTGATTGATGTGAATGACGACTATGGCCCGTTCGGAGCTAAATCGATATCCGAGATCGCCTGCAATGGTGCAGCTCCTGCAATAGCCATGGCTATCGCCGATGCAACCGGTGTATGGGTCAGATCCTGGCCGATAACAGGGGAGAAGATCCTTAAGGCTCTCGGTAAATTCTGATTTGAGAGTGCGGCAGCGGATTATCGATAGCTGCCGCATTTTCCGTGCTATCATTAATGTATGTCGGAAACAGCAATCCTTTTCAGATCGAAATACGGAGCATCGAGGAAATATGCGCTTATGCTCAAGGAGAGGACGGGCGCGGATGCGATAGAGAACGAGAACATGAAGGCAGAGCTCATAAGGGATTTCTCCACGATAATCCTTATAGGTGGCGTTTATGCTGATAGAATCAATGGTCTCGATTTCATCCGTAAGTTCCGTGGTTCTCTTTCCGATAAGCGTCTCTATGTCTTTGCAGTGGGCGGAACTGAGTTCAGCCCGGAGTATATAGCGAAGCTCCGCAAAATCAATGGTCTCGATGATATTCCTATGTCGTATGGCAGAGGGGAGATCAATGAGGACGCCCTGTCCTTTCTGGATAGGCGGCTTATGGGATTGCTCCGGAGAATGGTTAAGCGCAAGCCGGAATCGGAATGGACGCTGACAGAGAAGGCTATAGCCGAATCGGGCTGGAGCGTATCATGGGTCGATGACCGCTATCTCGATCCTGTAGTGGATTACATCAGCCCCGTGCCCTGAAAAGCACGCGGAGATTGCCTCCGCAGATCATGCCTGTATTTCCTCCGCTTTCAAGGCCGTAGTCAACTATATCCGTATCGATTCCCTCACGGAGCATCTCCTCAGCATGCCTGATTGCCAGCCTCTCGACAGCACCTCCTCCTATTGTCGAATAGACTCCATCCTCCGTGACAAACATCATCGTGCCTTTTCCCCTGGGTGCGGAGCCTTCCTTCTCGATGATTCTTACCGTCATGCCTTTCTTATCTGCCAAGGCATCGAGCAACGCTCCATCGATGCTGATTGTATTCCTGTCATCCCGGAACGTGGTGATGATCTCAGCCATTATCGCAACAGCAATCTCCTCGGGTGTGACAGCATTGATGGAAAGTCCTATAGGACTGTGGACCTTGCTTACATCATCTTCAGGGAATCCCTCCTGTATCATCGCCTCAAGCTGGACTGAGGCTTTCTTCTTTGAGCCTATCATTCCGATGTACGCTGATTTATGTGAAAGAGCATATCTCAGACAGTCCTTGTCATAGGAATGGCCATGGGTGAATATGGCATAGTATGGCGATATGGCATCATATTCCCTGGACAGGAGTTTGCTGAACGGGCCTATGTGCCTCTCTGCCTGAGGGAATCGCTGCTCTGTAAGCAGCTCTTCGCGGTCATCAAGCACGATTGTCCGTATACCCTGCAGCATGGCAAGGTCGTATAGGGCCTTTCCGACATGCCCTGCGCCGAACAATATGAGCACAGGCTCAGCCTTTATCCTCTCTGTCTGGCTGTAGTCACCGTCATCACCTATGATGAACCGGCCATCCAGGAACAGAGCTTCCTTTCCTGTTTCCGTGTCAGTTCTTCTTTCCACACTGCCATGCTCTGCAAGCAGCTTCCTCATCGTTCTATAGAATTCACTCATTGATGATCTCCCTTAGAAGACAGAGCAGTGTATCGATATCACTGTCTTCGGTGAATGGCCCCGGCGATATCCTGAGCGTACCTCCCGGGAATGTGCCAAGCGTCCTGTGCGCTGATGGGGCGCAGTGAAGTCCGACCCTCGTCTCTATATTTCCTCTGTCGAGAAGGATTGCTGCGATATCCGCAGGATCCTTTCCCTCTGCCGTAATCGAGAAGACAGCGGTTCTTGGGGTATCGAGGGAAGGGCCATGCACCGCTATGCCCTCTATCGCCATAAGCCCTTCGTAGAGTCTTTCAGAGAGAGCTTCCATCCTCTCCTTGATGCTTTCAAGATGGCTGATGGTATATGCTACCGCATGCTGGAGTCCTATAAGTCCTGGAAGATTCTCCGTTCCTGCACGCAACCTCTCAGGGACTGTGGATGGTATATCCTCATTGTCGCTCTCCGTGCCTGTCCCTCCTGCAATAAGTGGCTGGATTCTCTCTGCTATATCCCTGCGGATTATTACGCCACCAGTGCCCTGTGGGCCGAGGAAGCTCTTATGACCTGTGAAGCATACAGCCGCTGCATTGAGCTTTTCCATGTCTATATCGACGTGAGGGGATGCCTGAGCTGCATCGATGATGAGTGGAATGCCATGCGCTTCTGCTATCTCTCCAGCCTTCGCTATATCCTGTACTGCCCCGGATACATTGCTTGCGGCATTGATGATGATTGCCTTCGTATCCCTCTGGATAAGCTCCTCAAGCCTGTCCATATCGGAGTAGCCATATCTATCCGATGGAATACGTGATACTCCCGCTCTGATCTGCGAGAGAGGTCTCATCACAGCATTGTGCTCCGAGGATGTCACGACTGCATGTCCACTTTCGGGAATCACTCCCTTTATCATGAAGTTCAGCGCTTCCGTCACATTCATCGTGAATGCAATGCACTCAGGATGGGGGTAGTGATACAGTTTTGAGAGCATCTCTCTCAGATCGAAGATGCTGTCCCATATATCATCAGCCTTTTTGGATGCGGTCCTATACAGACTCACTCCATCCTCATCTATGAATCTTCTTATCGCCTCTCCAGTCCCAGGTGCTTTTGGAAATGATGTGGCGGCATTGTCGAGATAGATTCTCCTCATACGGAAGATAATAGCATATTCCATTGTTTTTATGAAAACCAGATGGTAGAATCCGTATTATGGAACTCAGAGAGAAACACAGGCTTGCCATAACAGGTGCTGTCATCGGTGCAATAAGCGTACTGCTTGTTGTGCTTGGCAATCCGAAGAATATGGGATTCTGCATCGCGTGCTTCATACGCGATATCGCGGGGGGTATGCATCTTCATACCGCTCCTATCGTCGAATATATGAGACCTGAGATCATCGGTATAATCCTTGGTTCGTTCGCCATCAGCGTCATTACCGGTGATTTCCGTCCACGTTCGGGCTCGAGTCCGGTACTCCGTTTCGTAATAGGCTTTTTCGTGATGATCGGAGCCCTTGTTTTCCTTGGTTGTCCTCTGAGGATGGTCCTCCGTCTTGCCGGAGGGGATATGAATGCATTCGTCGCGCTTCTCGGCTTCATCGCCGGCATAGGGATAGGGTGCATCTTCCTTTCCAATGGTTTTTCACTTGGCAGAGCCAATGAGGCGACAAGGCTGGAGGGTGCAGCATTCCCTGCAGCGACAATCTTTGTCTTCGTTATGTTCCTTGCATTCCCTTCGCTCTTCCTATTCTCTGAATCAGGACCGGGATCGATGCATGCTCCAGTTGTTGCATCGCTTGCGGCAGGGCTTATCGTGGGGATACTTGCCGAGCGGTCAAGGCTCTGCATGGCCGGAGGCATAAGGGATATCTTCCTGATAAGGGACTTCACGCTTATCCTCGGTTTCGTCGCGATATTCATCGCTGCCCTGATCGGCAATCTCATTGTTGGCTCATTCAGCTTCGGCTTTGCTGATCAGCCCGTCTCACACGATAAGCACCTCTGGAATTTCCTCGGTATGATGGTTGTCGGTCTTGGTTCTGTCATGCTTGGAGGATGTCCTCTCAGACAGCTAATACTTGCAGGAGAAGGATCCGGAGATAGCGTATCCGCTGTTCTTGGCATGCTCTTCGGAGCTGCGGCCGCCCATAACTTTTCGCTCGCTTCCTCTGCCGGTACTGGCCCTGGAGTGAATGGAAAAGCCGCAGTCATCGTCGGACTTATCGTTCTTATTGCAATCGCATCCCTCGTGACAGTGAAGGAGAGGAGAAAATATGGTAGAGATTGATGCCAGGGGCCGTTCCTGCCCTGAGCCTGTTATAATGGCCAAGAGAGCTCTTAAGGAGAATGAGGAGATCGATGTGCTTGTTGATAACCGCGCATCGCTTGAGAACGTCCAGCGCTATGGCAGGGCGATGAAGAAGCAGGTCTCGGCAAAGGAAGAGGGTACCGGGTGGAGAATCGAGATCAGAAGGTGATAACCTTTCATAGCCAGTATGCCGCGTTCTTTTTCAGGAAGAGGTATGGCGAAGGCTGTGTTCTTAGACCTGTCCCCCGTTCCCTTTCATCCTCGTGCGGTACTGCCGCATTTGTTGAAGGTGAGGTGGGAAGAGAGCTTCTTGAAGGGGCAGAGGCTGTGTATGAGAAGGATGGGGATGTATGGCGGATGATATGGAAAGAACAGGACTGACATCGCTTGTAAGGAGCTCCGGATGCAATGCGAAGCTTCCTCCCGGCGATCTCCATCGGGTGCTTTCAGAGCTTCCTCCATTCCATTCTGAGGCCTTGATTGCAGGATATGAGAGCGCTGATGATGCATTCGTCTATGATCTTGGGGATGGCCGTGTACTGATCGAGACCGTTGATTTCTTCCCGCCTATGGTCGATGATCCATTCCTTTTCGGTGAGATTGCGGCAGCTAATGCCCTCTCTGATATCTATGCGATGGGCGCTGAGCCTTCTGTCGCGCTCTCCATAGCCTGCTTCCCGTCGTGTCTTGATCTGGATGTCCTGAAGAGCATCATGCTCGGTGCTAGAAGCAAGACGGATGAGGCGGGGTGCGCTATCGCAGGAGGCCATACGATATCTGACAGGGAACCGAAATTCGGGCTTGCCGTCACTGCTGTCTATGATAAGGACAAGGTTTGGACCAATGGAGGCGCAATAAGCGGGGATTCAATCATCCTAACCAAGAGACTCGGAGTAGGTGTTCTGATGACCGCATCGAAGGGAGGAGAGTGCCCTGAGGATGCTTATGATGATGCCGTATCCTCGATGAGGACGCTCAACAGGCATGCGAGGAATACAGCTATGCGCTATAGCGTTCATGCTGCGACCGATGTCACGGGGTTCTCTCTTCTCGGACACTCTGCGGAGATGGCTGAGGCTTCAGGATGCACGATTGAGATCGATTCATCGTTCCTCCCTGTCCATCGCTCTGCATATGATCTTGCCGCATTCGGCTTCCTTCCGGAAGGACGGTATACCAACGAGGATTATATCGGAAGCAAGGTAAGTTTTTCCGAAGGTTTTGATCAGACCTTGAAGGATCTGATGTTCTCACCTGAGACATCGGGGGGATTGCTTTTGTCGATGCCTAAGGATGATGCAGAGAACTATGTCAGAAGCATGGAAGGCAATGCATGGATCATCGGCAGGGTCATTGATAGAGCAAGCTTACCTGTTGCAGTTATCATGTGATTCATTCCCAGATACCATAGATTGCTCTGCCGCATGAAGGACATATTCCTGTGCTTTCCTTCCTTGCTACACTTGTTCCGCACTCTGGACAATGAATAGTGCTGTCGAGCGCATAGATATGAGGGATTCCTGATTCTGTTGCTTCCTCTGCCATCGCATTCAGGAATGCTGCGGATGTTGGATTTCTATCGGACATTCTGCGCATCGGATAGAACGGGGTGATGTGCCAGACATTGACGCCGCGGCTTTTGAGCATGCTGCCAATCTCATGGATCATGGCCTTTGTATGGATGCCTTCGATCACAAGAGTCGTGACTTCAAGGTGCGCGCCATACTCTACGATTCTCTCTATCCCATCCAGAACTGGAGTGATTGAGCCATGGCATATCGATCTGTAGAATTCTTCATCGCCTTTCAGGTCGATGTTGTATGCATCGATTACAGGAAGTATTCTCTCCAATGCCTCTGTGGAGAATGTTCCGTTCGATACCATTGCTGTCCTCACGGAGCGTTCACCTGCAGCCGATGCAACATCAATCATATAGTCCTGCCAGACTATTGGCTCCGTGTATGTGAAGCTTATCGAGGGGAAATCATTATCTGCAGCGAACTCTGCGATGTAGTCCGGGGCGTAGCGCTCAAGTCCCACATGCTGTTCCTTCGCTATCCTGTAGTTCTGGCAGAAATCGCAGTCGAGGGAGCAGCCTTCCATAGCAATCGACAGCGTCCTTGTCCCTGGCAGAAAGTGATAAAGAGGCTTCTTTTCAATCGGATCATCGGCAATCGCTGTCAGCTGTCCATAAGCAGTATCATGTACAGTACCATCCTCTGCGATGCGGCTGCCACACCAGCCTGTCATGCCATCAGGGATGCTGCAATGCCTGTAGCAGAAATCACAAGTCGTCCTCACTGAAAACCTCCGCCTGGAATGTCATGAATACAGCGCCTTTATCCTTCCATGCATCGCTTTCAAGGCCTGCCTTCTCCGAGAGTGCCGAAAGCATCTCCTCCCTTGACCAGCCTGTCTCATCGGCAACCTGCGGGAGGAAGACCGCCCTTCGCCCCTGAGCCGTCAGTATGATGCCATCCCGCCCTGGAATGAACTCATCGGGGCCTGCAATCTCCTCAGGCTCCGTCAGCACCGAAATCTCGATAGTGCATAGCGGAAGCTCCGACTCGGAGAGAGGAGGAAAGCGGTAATCTGAGAAGGCCGCATCCCTTGCTAGAAGCGCTATCTGCCGCTTCAGCCCGCATAGGCCGATGATATAGCCGATGCATCCCCTGAGCGAGCTTCCTTTTCTTAGCGTGACGAATGCTCCGTTCCTTCTCGCATCATCCTCGAATTCTTCCAGAGCAATTCCCTTGAAAGCATCCTCTATCGATTTCCTTGCAATCATAAGGAGCTCATTCCTTTCTTCCTTGTCCATTATTCCCTCCAGAGAACACTCTGATACGAAACGAAATCATCGGAGGATGTTCCTGAAATATCATCCGATGTATATGAAAGCCCCGTGCTCCCGTTCCTTCCTTTCTTACGTGCAATCGCGCTTACGATCATGGCAGGAGCGATTCCGCATATCGTTCCCTCCGTGAATCTTCTGAGAACCTCTTCCGTCTCCATACTGCTGAGGAGCTTTGTGCATTCACTGTCATGCTCTTTCACTTTCTTTCCTGCGTTTCTGCCATACGGCATATAGCCGAAGCGATGACCATAGTGGGTGAAATCGGAGGATGCGATGAATCCCGTTGATTCATCGGTTATGCTTATGAGGCTATCCGCGAGATCGGTTATATTATCCATGCCTGTCACTTCGTTTATCAGGGCATAGGAGACTGCGAGCCCTGCAGCCTTTATGAATGGCAGGAACATCTCAATCCCGTGCTCCCTCTGCAGTGCGGATGCAGAGCTGATGCAGCCATCGGTATCAAGCGGTATTGTCTCTATGCTTCCATATGGCGTTGCGGAGGAGGTGAATGGTGCTGTGCAGAGAGTACCTGGAGGAAGCCGGAAGTAGTGTGATGGCGATACTATCACAATTCTCTTTATTCCTGGGCTAAGCTTCTGGAAGTACTCCCTTATTATCCTGGCACTGTAATACAGGCCTGCATGCGGAAGAACTGCATCGGTGATATCCCCAGGCCCGAAGAGATCGGGTCTGACGTATTCATCAAGTTCCTTCTTGTCCGCAGGATACCAGCTCCCTGCGAATGCTGCATATCGTTCCATGTTTATATGATAATACTTTCTGTTGGTTACGCTTCTTTTTCTGTCCAAAAATATAATGCACTGATAGAATTTCACTGGGAGAGGATGTCATGGCTGATAATATCATGGATGCATTTCTTCTCTTCGTTGATGAGGACGATGAGGTGAGGAAGGAGCTCGATAGAAGGATAATGGAATATGGAGGGGATCCTTCCTGTATCACGAGGGATGTTCTGGTGCCATTTGCAAGGGAGCATGGCTACGATATGACTGTGGAGGATGTCGAATACTACAATGGCCATATAAGCGATGGCAGCGAGGTTCCGGAGCATCTGAGAGGAAGCAATGAGTAGCTTGCAACAAATTGCAACACATCTTGCGTCCTCCAATATGCTGTGATAAAGTATTACTGATCTCATAGGAGGACGGCTATGGCCAGAGATAAGGGCGATATCAAGCGTATGATCGAGGAGCTGAAGGCTCTCGATACCCACAGAATGTATCTTAATGATTTCTTCCACACATGGAAGGAGAGCGATGATGAGCTTGCTGCAGTATTCAAGGTAGCAGAGATTCTCAGGGGAATGAGAGAGAACAACATCTCAGCTAAGGTATTCGATTCCGGTCTCGGCATATCGATTTTCCGTGACAACTCAACCCGCACAAGATTCTCTTTCGCTTCGGCTTGCAATCTTCTTGGGCTTGAGGTGCAGGATCTTGATGAGAAGGTATCCCAGATTGCCCATGGCGAGACAGTAAGAGAGACTGCGAACATGGTATCGTTCATGGCTGATGTCATCGGTATCCGCGATGATATGTATATCGGCAAGGGATATACATACATGAAGAGCGTGGCGGATGCTGTAGAGCAGGGATACAAGGATGGAATCCTTGAGCAGAGGCCTACTCTCGTGAACCTCCAGTGCGATATCGATCACCCGACGCAGTGCATGGCTGATCTCCTTCATGTCATCAACCATTTCGGCGGTGTCGACAAGCTCAAGGGCAAGAAGGTCGCAATGACATGGGCATATTCCCCGTCATATGGCAAGCCGCTTTCCGTTCCTCAGGGCGTTATCGGTCTCTTCACACGTTTCGGCATGGATGTCGTTCTGGCTCATCCGGAAGGCTATGATGTCATGGGTGACGTCGAGGAGATTGCAAAGAAGAATGCTGCGGCATCCGGCGGTTCATACAAGAAGGTCGCTTCCATGGAAGAGGCATTCAAGGATGCTGATATCGTATACCCGAAGTCATGGGCTCCTTTTGCCGTGATGGAGGAGAGGACGCAGCTTGTAGGCGAGGGCAGGTTCGAGGAGCTCAAGGAGCTTGAGAAGAGATGTCTTGCCAATAATGCGAAGTTCAAGAACTGGACATGCACAGAGGAACTCATGAGGACCACTAAGGACGGAAAGGCTCTCTATATGCATTGTCTCCCTGCTGATATCACAGGTGTGTCCTGCAAGGAAGGTGAGGTTGAGGCTTCTGTATTCGACCGCTACCTCGATCCTCTCTACAAGGAAGCTTCCTATAAGCCTTATGTGATTGCGGCTATGATCTTCCTTGCAAAGTTCAAGGATCCATCATCTAAGCTCCAGGCGCTGCTTGATAGAGCTCAGCCAAGGATCCTGTAAGCAGGAGTCTTTCAGACAACATATGGCCTCTCCGGAGGCCATTGTCATGCGTTGATTTATGGATTCACGACCGAATATAGGCCTGATGGCCATGGGAGTGGTAGGAATGGGTTTTTTCCTGTCATTCCTTCTCAGAACGGACTATGGTACAGATACATGGGCTTTCATGAATGCTTCTCTGTCATACAGAACAGGCATATCTCTTGGTACCGTGATGGTATGCGCCAATGTGCTCCTTTTCCTTGTTGAGCTGATCTGGGGCAGAGAGTATATCGGGCCTGGGACGATAGTGAATATGCTCTTCATTGGCTATGTTTCCGATTTCTGCACGATGCTTTGGAACCGGTTCCTCCCTCAATGGATCTTCCAGGCACAGCCCTATAGGGCAGCTGTATTTGCCTCGGCGCTGTTTTTCTTCCTTATATCCGTGTCACTGTATATGAACTCCGGGTCAGGACTTTCTCCTTTTGATGCTGTTCCGAAGATCATAAGCAGGGCTTCGCATATTCCGTTCTTCGCCGTGAGGATCTGCTGGGATTTCCTTGCAATACTGATAGGTATCCTTGCGGGCGGTGCCCTTACGATAGGAACTGTCATCATCGCACTGACCATTGGTCCTGCTGTCTCCATGATCGGCAGGGCAATGCGTCATTAGAAAGGCCGCCATCTGAGGCGGCCTGGAACATCATTTCCCAAGGATATCCTTGAATTTCGAGAGCCTTTCAAGGGCTAGATCAAGTGTCTCCTTTGAACGTGCGAAATGAAGTCTTATGAGATTGTTGACCTCTTCCCTGAAGAAGCTTGAGCCAGGGACAGCTGCCACTCCGATATTCTCAACCATCCATTCGCAGAACTGGAGATCCGACCAGCCTTTGAACTGAGGAAGGTCAAGGAAGTCCTGGATATCAACAAGGACGAAGTAGGAGCCCTGCGGAACATTGTGCTTCAGCCCGATCCTGTCGAGACCTGCAAGGAAGTAATCGCGCTTCTCTGTATAGAGCGCACCGAGCTCTTCATAGTAGCTTTCTGGCATTGTAAGGCCTGCAACAGCAGCTTCCTGGAGCGGAGCAGCTGCTCCTACTGTCAGGAAGTCATGGACTTTCTTCGCAGCCTCAATGACATCCTCTGGCCCGATAAGGTATCCAAGCCTCCATCCTGTTATGGAATATGTCTTGGAGAGCGAATTGCATGTTATGGTATGATCGAACATCCCAGGGAGGGAAGCGACGGATGTATGCACGTTCGGAGCGTAGATTATGTGCTCATATACCTCATCGGTCACCACGAATGCATCGTACTTCAGCGCGAGCTTGCCGATAGCTGTCAGCTCCTCTGCTGTGAATACCTTGCCGCAGGGGTTCGATGGATTGCAGACGATTATCGCCTTGGCTCCATTCCTGAATCCCTCCTCAATCAGATTGATATCAAAGGAGTAGGTAGGAGGTACAAGTGGGATGAAGATAGGCTCTGCTCCAGAAAGGATGGCATCGGCACCATAGTTCTCATAGAATGGCGAGAATACCATGACCTTGTCTCCGGGATTGCATATTGTCATCATTGCGCACATCATCGCTTCTGTTCCGCCGCATGTGACGACAATCTCGGTCTCAGGATTTATGGTCCTCTTGATTGACCTTTCTGCCTTCTTTGCCAGAGCTTCCCTGAAGTTCTCCGCTCCGAAGGTTATCGAGTACTGATGAGGACCTTCGTATGCGACTCTGCTCAATGCGTCGAGCAGGGGCTTCGGCGGATCGAAATCAGGGAATCCCTGCGATAGATTTATGCTCCCCGGGCATGCATCGCTTATGCGTGTCATGCGCCTGATGACAGAATCAGTGAATGTTCCGACTCTCTTGCTCAGTTCTGGCATTTATTTACCTCTCAGATGTCTCTGTCACTTCCGGCAGCACTGTTGATCCTGTCGGTATGACATAGATGGATTTTCCTTCGAGATGCGCATCCTCCATGAGCTTGTCGAGGTCATCATATGCCTTGATGCCCATCGGAGCCACGGTCTCTGCAGGAATCGATGAATACATGAGTATATTGAATCTTGAAGCCTGTTCACAGTTGAGGAAGAAGATATACCCGCCTACGGTGAAGTTCTCCCTCAGTTCCTTTTCGAATGTACCGCCGACAAGAGGCTTGATCCAGTCAAAGTAATCAGGACTGCCTCCGCCATTGCGTCCTTCCAGGAGCAGAATAAGCGTTCCGCCATCCTTCAGGGAGGATATGACGTTATCGACGGCTTTTGTTCCCTGGTACAGCGACTCATCCTTTGGAAAGCCTCCGCAGCTTGTTATGACGACATCGGCCTTCTTTCTGATAGGAACGGTATAGATTCTCCTTACTTCCTCGCATGCTGCTTCCCATGATTTCTTCCAATGGCCGGAGAAAATCGATGCGAGACGGAATTCGGTATCGGTCACGAGGGTTATCATGAAGAGATTCTTCATCATTGCTGCCGCCTGGAGCATATCCTCGTTCAGGGGATTGCCATCCAGCACGCCGTTGCCGATAGCAGGATTCGTTATGAACTTGTCCGGAGCGAGGCTGTAAGCATGGTTGTGCTTGATTGTCTCAAGGCTGGAGATACCAGGGAGGATGCTCTTCCTTCCTCCTCCGAATCCCGCCATAACATGATACGTGGCCGCTCCAAGGCATATGACGAGATCTGCCTCTGCCGCATCCTTATTTACCTTCACCGGCGTTCCGTAATCCGTTGTCCCAAGATATACAAGATCATCTGCCCTGCAGTCATGGTTCACGGTCTTTACCTTATCGAAGATCTCTGAGGTGACAAGCGTTCTGAGCTCCTCCTCCGATCCTCCGATATGCGTACCTGTTGCGATTACGATCTCCAGATCGCTGTAGCTCTTACCGCACCTGTCGACAAGGTATTTTACGATAAGCGGCACAATCAGATCCTGCCTCATCCAGAAGCGGGTCATATCACTTACGATGATGGCAATCTTCCCTGCTTTAGATGCAATCGTCTCCAGAGAGTCTGACTCAATAGGGGTGTCAAGGGATTGGTACAGCGCACTCTTTATATCATCAAGGGGCTTTGTCTCATGCCCCTCAATCACACTTATGATCTGATTTTCCTCAATTGGAAGCGACACAGTGCCGCTTCCATATCTGAACTGATAATTCTTTTTCATAGTCTTGTTGTTTCAGAGAACCTTCTGAAGGAAACTGATAAGACGCGGGCTATGAGGATCATCGAAGAACTCATCCGCGGTTCTGTCCTCATCGATCTTTCCGCCGTCAAGGAACAGAATCCTGTCGCTCACTTCGCGTGCAAATCTCATCTCATGGGTGACGATGAGCATCGTCATGCCTTCCATCGCAAGTTGCTTTATGACATCCAGGACCTCTCCAATCATCTCCGGATCGAGAGCCGATGTCGGCTCATCAAAGAGCATGACCTCTGGTTCCATCATCAGGGATCTCACAATTGCGATTCTCTGCTTCTGGCCGCCTGAGAGCTGGGCGGGGTAGGATGTTGCCTTGTCTTCAAGGCCCATCCTCTTCAGGAAACCGATAGCCTTCTCCTCAGCTTCCTCCTTGCTCTTGCCTTTAATCCGCATGGGAGCGATTGTGAGATTCTTCATGACATTCATGTTGTTGAAGAGGTTGAAATGCTGGAATACCATACCGATTTTCTGCCTCTGCACGTTGATATCCGCATCCTTCGAGCAGAGATTCACATCATTGAATATGACCTTGCCCGATGTTGGTGTCTCAAGAAGATTGAGACAGCGGAGGAATGTGCTCTTTCCGCCACCTGAAGGACCTATTATAGAGACGACCTGCTGTTCCTTGAAGTCTGTGGAGATATCATTGAGAACCTGGAGATTACCGAAGCTCTTGCAGAGATTCCTGACCTGAATGATGTTATTTCCTTCCATGCTTCATCCTCTTTTCAAGCATTGCAATGAGACGGCTGCTTATGAAAGTCAGCACGAAATAGATACAAGCAGCAATCGCAAGACATGGCAGGCTCCTGTATGTAAGCGCAATGACGCCATTTGTCCCGTACATGAGATCGGAGATTCCGATTACTGATACGATTGATGATTCCTTGATAACCGTAACGAATTCATTGCCAAGGGCAGGAAGGATGTTCCTTATAGCCTGGGGCAGGATAACCAGCTTCATCGATTCGCCATATTTGAATCCTATGCTCCTTGCGGCTTCCATCTGTCCTTCATCAACAGCCTGGATACCCGATCTGATAACCTCTGCCACATATGCGCAGCTGTTCATGCTCATTGCGACAATGCCTGCCATGAATCTGGAGAAATTCGGGATCCATGATACATCCGGGAATTCTATTCCTACCATAGGCAGACCATAGAATATGAACATGAGCTGGACCATCAGCGGTGTGCCACGCACGAATTCGATATATGCCATGGCAATCCACTTCAGCGGCTTTATCCTGCACATCCTCATGATAGCCATCAAAGTACCGAAGACCACCCCCAGCACGACGCTCATGGCGGCGATGATGAGGGTGTTCTTCACACCTTCGAGGAAATACGGATAATACCTTGTTATAATGACCGCAATCTGCTCGAAGAAGCCCATAATCAGAGACCAAGTTCCTTCTGAAGAGCTACTGCGTCGTTATAAGCCTGAATATACGAACCATCAGCAACGACTCTTTCAATGACCTTATTGACCTCAGCAAGGAAGTCCGGATTGCCTTTCTGGATGACAGCTGACTTTCCGAATGTCGCTTCCTTGGAATCGAATGTATAGTTTGCCTTCACAAGCTTTCCGTCGCTGGATGCGATGATTGAGTCGCCGACTGCTGCATCTACGACAAGACCTGCGATATTCCCGTTCTGAACCTCAATCGAGAGCTCTGGATACTTTGCAAGCTCGAAAAGCTCTGAATCAGGCATAGCCTTCATGATCAGCTGTGACTGGATTGTTCCTCTCTGTGCGCCGACCTTGAGACCTGCAAGTGACTCAGGAGTAGTGTATACATCCTCATTTCCAGCTGCTACGACAAGGTACTGGAGGCTTTCCTCATAGATTGATGAGAAATCGATGACCTCAGCTCTTTCCGGTGTATTCGTGAAAGCAGCAAGACCGATATCAACCTGGCCAGACTGTACTGCAGGAATGATTCCATCGAATGCCATATCGACAATCTCGAGCTTAACGCCGAGTGCCTTTGCGATCTCATCAGCGAGGAACATATCGCATCCTACGATATTTGCATTCATATCCTTGAACTCATAAGGAGCATACTGAGCTTCTGTTCCTACAATGAGTCTGCCTCTTTCCTTGATGTCGGCGAGGACTGTGCCATTTTCACTGGATCCGGATGCGGAAACCGCAGCTATGGATGCTACGAGAACAAACATGAAAACAAGAACTTTCTGGAATTTCTTCATCTTACAACTCCAATTAGTAAATTCGTGAATATTTATACATACAATCGTGAATATTATTCAATAGCAAACGGAAGATTTTTCTATCAATTTTTCTATTTTATTTCTGGGTTATATGATTCTATTAAAAGCGATGCTGGCAATCACAGATAAAATAGACAGGTTTTTGGTTTATGCATAAATATGCAACATGAAGTTGAAAAGGCCTTTGGATGTGCTGCAACAAGGAAAGGCTCAGCATCCTTACCGGGCCTTTCCTCCGTGAATTGGTCACTGCGCCTGGGATAGCGCTTTCTCTATATTGTCCAGAACCTTCCTGCTCATAAGATCATATGCCTCCTCGGTCATCCCTGCTGAGACATCGGGGCAGAGTACGTTCTTCAGTCCTTTTACTTCATCATAGATACTGCCGACACCGCCTGCTGTATCTGATACGAAGATATTCCTCTCATCAAGGATCCAGTTCTTCAGCGCTGGCATATCGGAAGCAGGGCCGATGGATGTATTGATCATTATCTTACCGCTGCCGAGCTTTCTGAATTCCTCCTCATGGAGGAGTATGACCCCTTTGTTCAGGCATGTGATAACGATCTCGGATTGCTCAAGAAGGGTATCTAGCGGCATGAAGTGCATTCCCTCCTTCTCGCAGTCCTCCTTTGCAGAGCGGGCATAATAGCTTATCTTTGCACCCATTGCCTTCAGAAGTCTTGCTGTCATCTGTCCGCTTGTGCCGAATCCAACGAATCCGATCTTCAGCCCTGTTATCTCCTTTGGTCTTTTTCTCCACATAGTCCAATCGTATCCATGGAGTATCCTTACAAGGGCATAAACAACGAATTCCGTAACGCCTTTGTCGCCATAGTCCCTGATGCCGTAGACGGTTATGCCATGCTTCTCAGCGTATGCGATATCCACATTTGCGCTCTCCTTTGAATAAAGGGAGCAGCACATGCCGACATACCTGAGTTCCTTGCATGCGGAAAGGACCGACGCAGGAACAAGGGGAAGTGTCCTGACAAGAACAGCATCTGCATCTCCGATCCTGGCTATGAGCTCCTCCTCGCTTTCAGGGAGCGTATCGAAGCGTATGATCTCCGAAGCATATTCGCTGAGCTTCTCCTCAGCCCATGGCTGCAGTCCGATAGGGCCTGCCTCGACAAGCTTCCTGAATTTTCTCATATCAGACCTCTCAGAAAAAGAACATAGGTGAGGCAAGGTTACGCATAAGAGCTACTGCAGACCATGCTGCGATATCGCTATTGGCGGAGTAGATATCCGCAACTGCTTTCAACCCCTCTGTCTCCACGGTGATGCAGTGGTCATCTCCGATGAATCCAGGCACGCTTGTGATCTCAGCCTTAGCCTTGTCTGGTCCGATAGTCGCAAGTGCCGATGCAACTGCAACATTGACCTTGGTCGGAAGAAGTGCGATTGCTTCTTTCGTTGAGCCGGAGAATACAGTCTTCTCTGCAGCCTGAAACTCATCGGAATACAGCGGGGTATTCCTGAGGGAGTCCGGTCCCTTGTGCGTATGTATGCCAGCCTTTATATCCCAGCCATTGACCTCTGCTATCAGCGCGATTGTCCTCAATGCATCAAATCCGCCTACTGCGCCTGACGGAATGTATATCCTGGCTCCGCTTTCTCCTGCTGCCTTCATTGCCATGTCACGGAAATTGTTGTCAGCAAATGCCCCGATTGAGAGCGGTATGATGCTTATGCCGTCTTCAAGAGCCTTGATGGCAAAATCCTTCAGAAGTGCAATTGATGCTGTTTCGATGATGAAATCAGGCTTGAGCGCGATGACCTCATCCATCGAGGATGCTGCCTTAGCATCCGTCCCGCTGACAAGCTTCTCCGCATCCTCTATTTTCCTTGAGTAGGCAGCTATCAGCTGATAGCCCTCCAGAAGTCCCTTTGTATATGCTTCCTGTACGATCTTTCCAAGATGACCGCATCCTGCGATTGCGAATGTCTTCATAAATCCCTCCATTGATTTACATCCAATACTCTCGCAGAAAAGAGAAGAAAGTGAAAGATGGCATATACAAAACAGGCAAGACAGGGAACTCCTTTGCAATCTTGCAATATGCCTGCCAATAGCGATAATCTTCTCTGGAAGGAATAAGCTATGAGCGGGAAATATTGCCAGGAATGCGGGACAGCGCTGACTGAGAAGTATCTGGAGAATGAGGGGATGATTCCTTTCTGCCCGAAGTGCAATCAGTATCGATTCCCGATGTATAATGTTGCCGTAAGCATGATTGTGGTTAACAAGATGACAGGTAAAATACTGCTAATCAAGCAGTACGGAAGGCCCTTTTTCATTCTTGTTGCAGGCTATGTGAACCGGACAGAGTCTCTGGAGCATGCCGCTATAAGGGAAATCAAAGAGGAAACTGGGATGACCGTGGCCTCGATCAAGTTCAATAGGACGAGATTCTTCGAGCCTTCGAATACCCTTATGTGCAATTTCACCGCATTCGTGGAGGATGACAGTGAACTCTCTGTGAACAATGAGGTTGATTCATACTGCTGGTTCTCAAAGGATGAGGCAAGGGAGAATATTAAGCCGGAGAGTCTTGCAGCATATTTCCTTGATTCATATCTTGATGAGTGAGCCAGAAGAAGATTCTGTCATAATCTTATATGACCCTTTTCTGCTGTGGTTACGAGCCTTTTTCCGTATCGGATGATAGAAAGGGAAAAGCACATTCTATCTTATGAATTAGGTCTGGGCAATTTCCACTAGCAATCATCGAAGTCAACGATGAGCATATGAATACCTGCCGCTGAATCGTCAATTCAGCCTTATGCAATCTTATAAAATTTCAATGCGGACTCTTGGGTGCCTTCCTGAACTGCTTTCCATCCATGGGCAAACAGGATAGCCGCCAATCTTCCTTTCAGATTGTTTCAGATGGCTTTCCGCCCATAGATCTGCAAGGAAATCATTATGTGGCAGAATCAGTATTCTGTTATCAAGGAACTGTGGATATTCCACCCTGCACGCAATGATATATTTCCCGGAATTTCTTAAGCTAATACAAACATTGTCATGTATGTTGTTAACTGAAGCCAATCAGCTTGGACTAGATTCTCTGTCTATCATCATACCAACTCTGTATGGGACTAATGGTCAAGTCCCGCTTTTGCAGCCTGTTCAGGTGCAATCCCGGGAGAGTCCTTATCCACAACTGACGTGATTGCAGCTTTCTCCAGGCTCATCTTCCTTGCTTCTGATATGGTTTCCTTGATGAAAGAATCCTTTGAAAGCCGTGTATGCCTTACGGTTGTCAGAATACATACTGGCAAGCTGTAGTTTCAGATTGTCGTAAGCCTTCGCCCTTTCTGGATGCGACAGAAAATAAGCCCTGAAGATTATGTAGTTCCTCCATGCTTCACCATTATATGGAACGAAGTGGATATGATGAGTTCTTATATTGCCATCACCTATGACAAAGAGAAGCTGTCCTGGGTTGTCTTCTCCATGGAAGATGATGCCATTCCTTTCAAGAACATCTTTGCATTCCATGGCTTTATCGAGTGAGCGCACCCCCACTGCGATATCAATGATTGGCTTTGCATGGATTCCTGGGATTGCAGTACTGCCCACATGCTCTATCGCAACGGCTTTCTCTCCAAGGATGGAAGAGAGCTGTCTGATGCATTCTCTTCCCGCTTCCTCCCATCCTTCCTGATGCTCTACAAGCTCTACTGTTCCTCGCTTTAGTCCTATTATCATGTCAGATCTCCAATGTATATGCGTTTTACAATTGCAGTAAGAACTTTTGAGATCGTTCCCAATGATGGGGAATAAGTACCATTCTCAAGCCTGACAATAGAGGACTGAGGAAGTTCTGAGTCAGACCTTTCTCCTTCTCTGTCTTGGCCAGCTCTTGCATGAACTGGATTTCCAAGTCGCTTTCTGTACGTTCTCCCATCGGGAAATCCTTTCAAAAGCATCATTGGCATAATCGCTAACGGGATTTCCATGTTTTCTGATTGCATCATACATGCTTTGTACATTCTTCTGAAGTCTTCAAGCTTTTTCAATCTTGTATACTGGTGGCTTCTGCGTTTTCTTAATGAAGGCATGGAGCTGGGTAAATCTGTTGTTGGTAGTGGCAGAGAAAAGTATCCTGTTTTCAACGGCTTTAGCTCGCAGATTTCTACTCACTTGGAAAGATTGTTTACTGCTGTTTTGGTATCAGATCGCCGCTTCGGCCTCGTCTCCAGCGTATATATGCAAATTCTTTACCGATAAGCATTTCTGAATTTCAGTTTCTTTGATTTCTTGCAAGATTTGGACACAAGGCGATGATTTTCCTATGACTGAGAAGGTTAAGTTGAATCAAGTAAGTGGTTCGATTCACGTCTGGATGCGAAGTGCAGTATAAAGTCAGTACAACTGACAGATTTTTATAAAAATCGCTAGTAGAAATAACAGAAATCGTAATATAATGGCAGTAGAGGTGACATATGGAGAAGTACATACAGCGCATCATAGATATTCAGTCAAAACTCAAGGGCAAATCTCTTTTCCTTTTCGGCCCAAGGCAGACGGGGAAAAGCTCTTTGATAGCAAATCAGATTCAGGATGACGTAAAGCTTTCATGGTCACTTCTGAACGCAAGGATACGAAGAAGGTGCCAGTCGGATCCTGGAGTGCTGCGTGATGAGATTGCGACAAGAGGAATCCATGATGGGCTTGTAATCATCGACGAGATCCAGAAGGTTCCTGAGCTCTTGGACGAGGTTCATCTTCTGATTGAGGAGACAGATATCAGATTCCTTCTGACAGGCTCAAGCGCAAGAAGGCTCAAGGAACAGGGAGTGAATCTTCTGGGAGGTCGAGCTGGAAAGATGAACCTCCATCCATTCGTATGGCCGGAAATCAAAGAGCTCAATCCTACTCTGGACAGAATCCTAAAATACGGGATGCTTCCATCCGTATTCTTGTCAGATACTCCTGATGATGTTCTTGATGATTACATCAATGTCTACCTTCAGGACGAGATAGCGGGAGAAGGCCTCGTAAGACAGCTTCCTAAGTTCGAACGTTTTCTTGAAGTAGCAGCCCTTACCAACGCCGAGGAGATCAACTACTCTAACATTGCAAGTGATGTGATGATGAGCAGAGGATCCATAACCGAATGGTACGGCATTCTATATGACACCATGATAGGCTTTGCAGTCCCTCCATATACGAAGACGAAGAAGAGAAAGGCCGTAGAGACCGAACGCTTCTACTACTTCGATGTAGGCCTTGTCCGCTTTCTTCTCGGTCTTAGGGATATTGTCGATACACAGACTGAATACGGAAAGCTATTTGAGACATACATTGCTGAGGAGCTATCAGCATACCTCGATTATAACAAGCGTAAAGAGAAACTGTCGTACTGGAGAACCCGTCAGTCATCATTCGAAGTGGACTTCGTAATCGGTGATGATGTTGCCATTGAGACCAAGACGACGAAGCTTGTGAATGAGAATAAGGATCTCCGGGGACTTAGGGCATTGCAGGAAGAAGGGATATTCAAGAAGTACATCGTAGTCTCCCGGGACAGCATCTCCAGGACAACGGAAGATGGAATCACATTACTTCCCTGGAACCTCTTCCTTGACTGGCTCTGGGATGGAAAGATCATTTAATCATCAGATATAAAGGTAAACATGGCTGAATCCTGACTATGCACACCGACTTCGTGATGCAAAACACGGAGGCTGCGTTGCAATAGTCGGAAAGAGCACCTGTTTCATCTTGTCCTACCGTCTTCAATGTCTGTTTATCTATGGATGTAAAGGGATAACGATTTATTGAAATCCTTATCTCAATAAAGATGGAGGAACTCATGATTACCATATCGATAGCCAATCAGAAAGGTGGTGTCGGCAAGACGACAACAGCAATCGCCCTTTCTACCGCATTCACGAGGCGTGGAAAGAAAGTCCTGGTCGTTGATACAGACCCCCAGGGAAATCTTACGGCAGCACTTGGTGTCTGTCCTGATGACGTTCCAGGACTTCTTGAGCTGATGACAAGTGATATGAGTATCGGGGATGTCAGGATAAGTACATATGCGGGCGATCTCATTCCATGCTCCATACTCTTTGCAGATGCTGACAGGAGGTTGACTCAGCCATATGCATTCGGAATCCTAGCCTCGAAGCTTGAGCCATATCAGGATGAATATGACATTTGCATAATAGATTCACCGCCATCCCTTGGAATACTGTCTCTCAACGGATTCAATGCTTCAGACTATGTGATTGTGCCAGTAAATGCCTCCGCATTCTCATTGCAGGGGCTGTCTTCCCTTTTTGAAATCATCAGCGTTGTGAATACGAAAGGAAAGCATGAGATAGACATACTTGGAATTCTTCTTACCAGATTCAATCCCAGGACACGTCTTGGCAATGAAGTCCTTGAATCGCTCAATGGTATTGCATTTGAAATGAAAACATCCGTATTCGGTGTGAAAATAAGACAACCAATAAAAATGGAAGTAGCCCAAGCAAAGCGTATCGATCCTTTTCTGGATGAGGTGAAGTCCAAAGCCAGCGATGACTACATTGTTCTTGCAGACGAGGTGATAGAGCGAATCAGGCTCAATGAATAAAGACTTAAATAAACGAGTAGATACATACATCAATAAATCCATAAGTAAAGGAGCAAATAAATATGAGCAGAGAAAAAGGAAGTTTTCTTGATGCCTTCTACAATACACCATCCAATCATAAGGACAAGAACGAAGTGAAGCAGAAGACAAAGGTCGTCACATATTCCCTTAAAGAAGACAACGTGAAATACGTTGAGTTGAGATCAACTCACTTCGGATCAAAGTCCGGCTTCCTCAATCACCTTATTGAAGAAGATATGAAACAGCATCCTGATATCGTTGAGATGACCGCAGCATTGAGTTCAATGAAGGAGTGATTGTCGTATTACTACAACTTTAATTTGACAAAATAACTCGAAGGAGATTATCTTTCTTATGGAGGTTATCAATGGCAATACCAGCATATTCAGTCTATATCGATGGAAAGATCCAAAAGGCATTTCCATCTGGCGATAGTACTACTGACAGGACAGAAGCTGAGGAGATGTATGACTCTCTGAAGCGTAGCTCATATTCTGAAGGAACGAAGCTGGAGCTCCGTGTCTCATCCAGGGGAATAGAGAAGACTTTGATGGAAGATGCGATTTGCGTTCCTGAGTTTGTTGCGGAGACAGAACAGCTTCCCGAATATCATTATGATTCTTACGAACCTACTGAACAGGATCTGTTTCTGGGCTTAATCAGGGAGCTTTATGAAGCTGGCTTCTCAGTGCCTGAGATAGCAGACGTATCGGGCAAATCTGAGCGCACTGTGAGATACAACCTTTCAAAGCTCAAAGCCGCAAACAAGATTGAATCACATGGTCGAGGGAGACCCGTAAACAACACTGTCCGGGAAACAAAGGCTGTCACCATCCAGTTCTATAAGGATAACTACGATTTCCTCATGAAGAAGTGTGGGAATATCACGGGCGTCGTGAATGATCTTGTCGATAAGTACAGGAAGGAGCTGGAAGAGACTGATAAAGGCTGATTGCTGATTGAGAAGTGGAGGTGTGGATATGACAGGTGCAGAGTATGCTTATCAGATTGATGAGGATTACGAGTTTGAGCTTCCTAGAAAGCGCTTCATCTTCCTTGGCTTGCTGTCGAAGGTCAGGAACTTATGCATACTCGTTCTTGTAATCTTGCTAGCTTATACTGCATGGCCGTCTATTCAATATGACTCCTATCTGCGCTTTCGCCTGATACTCGACTTCATCTTCAACAGGGAGGCAATCGCATTCATAGTGGAATCAATCAAAACATGATTCAACTATCATCCGATTGGAAGGAGTGTAGAGCTTCTAGTAATTGCAGTAGCAATCTGGAAGCTGATATTCAAGGGAAAGATCCTGGCATTTCTCAGAGTGAAGTCAATCGTTATGCTTGCACTCGCATCTTTCTGGCTTTATCTGATTTTCTTCGAGGCTATCAGGATAGAACAGACTCCATTATGGGGCACTATCATTGAATTCTACACTTACAGCCCTTTCCTTACCTGGCTCTATCCGCTTGGACTTGAAACAGCACTGAAAACATATGTCATCATGGCAGTTCTTGTTGTCTGTTATCTTGCGACAGTCATCTACTGTGGATCTTCGGTAAGGGAAGGACAACGCCTTGACCGTGATGAGCTGGAGGAGCTTGGAATCAATGACGTTCTGAGGAGAGTCAATCCGATAAGACGACTCTTCCTTCCTCGTCCACACTTCTATGTTACAGACTCGTTCAGCCAGAATGCCTACTCATCTGGACGAAACATCGTGATTGCCCTTGATGTCTTTGATGAGGGAATCGAGGTTGTTCAGTGGGTTATAGCACACGAATTGGGACATTATTATCACTATGATACCGATGCTTCCCTGATATGCACTGTAGCTATCAATACCGTTATATTCCCTTTGATGATTGTCACATTCATGGCGAGGATTCTTTCACATATTCCTCTTCTCGGTATAGCCGCAGGTCTATATGGACTTCTGCTTACTGTCTTCGGTGCAATCACTGGGATAATCTTCAATCTCATCAATCTGATCTTCTACTGGATTGATGGAAAATGGGCTGAGAGAAGGGCTGACATGTTCTCTGTGGATTTAGGCTACGGCTTTGGAAACTATCTCTTTCTTTCAAAGTACACGGATGGATTCTCACTTAGAGCACTGGTTTCAGGATTTCTCGATGTCCATCCCGGAATCAGAAGCAGGTGCAGATATATCAAGAAAAGAATCATCAGATACTACGGTGAAGACTACTGGGATAGTTGTGTCGCAATCTATGGCGATTACTACGTATGAGCAATGACAAGCCCCAATACAACACCGCAAGGGATATTCTGAAGGTAAGCAATCATCGCAATGACAGCAGATCATGCTTCAACATTTTTCCTTGCTGAGGTGACTGTCATATACGTCATCTGTCAGTTCTTCGGAAACTTCACGATTGTCATAATGTGCTTCTTCATCGTCAGAGGACTCAGACATACAAGATCCGTGTTGAACTATGCATTGCGTCTTCTTGTTTGGGCAATGATATCTGAAGTGCCGTTCTATCTACTGTTTGGAATGAGGTTGAATATCCTATTCACGCTACTTGCAAGTCTTCTGATAATTCTCCTGATAGATAGAAAGGGATGGCCTCTGGGAATAGCTGCTCTAATGCTGTTCTTCCCGTTATCCTGGATATGCGACTGGAGCATAATAGCACCTGTATTCACTGTCATCTACTATGTGCTTTATAAGATGCAGAAGGAAATTCTCTCGCTCTTCCTGATACCCGCTTCATACTTCATAATCAGAACGATTCTCTACACTGAGATACTGACTGAGTATGTGACAGGAGCACTCTCGATATTCCTTGCCGTCCTGCTAGTTTTTGTGTTCAGAAAGAAGGCAGAGGAGCATGAAAGAGGAAAAATCCCCGGATTAGTTTTCTATTCTTACTATCCATTGCATCTTGTCGGGATTTCACTATTGAAAATTATTTTTCAAATCTAGAAGGATGGAGAGTTGTTTCCTTTGGTAGAATATGAGAACATGAACAGTAAAAGGATACATTGATGGAATTTTACAGACTTGAACAGACTATGATGCTCCATAGTCCGAACAAAATTAACAGAACTGAAGTGAATGGTAAATTATATGCCACCGATGAAAATGGTAAAGGATTATATCTTCTTGTTCATTCAAATATCGCAAGATTTGATGGGGAAGGTGCTCTTATCGATGAGAGTTTCAAATTGAGAAAAGGCCTTAAAAAAGAGACAATTGCTAGGAAAATCAAGGAGAGAGTGGCAAATATTAATTAGCAAGGATGATTTTCTATATTATTTCAGAAGTCTCCTATGAAGTAGCCATTTTGTATTCTTTCAAGGAGTAAGTTAATATTTGAAACCCTAGATAAAGAGTTTTTTTCCTCTTTAACATATTGCCATGAATCAGAGTAGCTTTTGCCACTACACGAAAATGGATAAAACTCTCCAGCTTCCAGAAACTTTTGTTCAAAGTCTGTAGGGGAAGTATGTATAGAAAAGTTTGTGGCAGATGAGATTTTCTTGGATCCTTCGAGATTGGCATTACCATAAAGAAAGTGATCCAAATTTGTTCCAAAATAGAAAATACTATATGGTATTTCTCTTATTTGAAAATTTGGTAGAGATAATTTTATTTTGGATAGCCCAGAAAGGAAGTCAAGATTATTGCGCTTGTTGTTATTTCGGCGAATTATATCCTTTTTGCTTTTTGTTTTGATGTATTCAGCAGAATATACAAGTGAACATGCAGAAACTTCTTCCACAATGTGCTTATCCTGGATATAAACCCCATCCAAATCAGTAATTTGAATGATATGTTGGATATCCTCTGAATCTAAGAAATTTTTGTTGATGAATGGAATCAAATAGTTAAATGATATCCATTGTTCAATGCACCTGGGAGATATGCCTTTTCGTGCTGTCACATCTTCCTTCTCTTCAATAAACTCAACATTAAAAAGCCCATTGTAATATTCATCAAAGAGAGTGGATATGATAGAACGAAGTGCCTCCACATCAGAATGTCCCTCAACAAGTATGATAATTATTTTGTTTTTGGGTCTCATTCAATTTCTCCAGCATGTCTGATAGCATCAATAATCCTATACCGCTTTGTTCCTGAGTATATTTCTTCATCCTGACTAGAGTTCGTGAGAATTTCTCTGAAATACATGCTACGAAGATTATTTGTGCTATGTACATTTTTCATTTGCACATATCTATTTGTCGGGTTTGTAGTCGTAAAGTAAAGCGAATCTTTACTTATGACTTCTAAAGGACGAAGGTTGTGCGATGTGAAAATTAGTTGACCTCGGCCGGATTCCTCAAATGCCTGTAGCAACTCCCCTAGCAAATACTCGAATATTCCTGAATCTATTTCATCTATTACTAATGTGAATGACTTTTGATTAAAAGCATTAATTAATGCAAAGAGAAACGAGATAATGCGCTTGATGCCATCTGATTCATAATGGACAGGAATGTCAGTTGTGGATCCATCCTCCTTGTCATGGGAACAAATTATAGCAACCTGGATACCTTCTTTGTTTTTTAGCATTCTTGGGCCAAGCTCTTTGACAGACAGCCTTGTTCCTGGAATTATTGAACCGATAACAGAGTTCAGTGAATCAATGTCTTTTGTGAACTGAGGAACAGTTTCTTTTGGCAGTGCAACCCCATCAAAATTTATTGGTAAAGTATAACCACCGACTCCTTCAAACAAAGGAAGCCCTCCTAGCTGCACGATCCCATATGATCTGGTGCCTATAACGGTAAGATATTTTGAGCTATACCAATTAAGCTCGCTTACAATCTTATATTCAATTGACTCATTATTCCCTTTCTCTTGGAATAGCTTTATTGAGGAGAAAATTGCAGATCTTGATTCAGCCGTAGCAATTCGTTTTTTTACTTCCAGTTCGGCTAGAAGAGATTTCCACACATCTTCATTAAGAATGTTCCTAAGGCAAGGGGTGTATTTGTAAGGTGTTCTCGAGGACGAAGAATCAAAAATCACCTTTTTGTTGGTCTTTTCTGGCTCAAACATTTTAAAAGAAAGGGATTCGTTTGAGAGTAAAACTTTAAATTTTTCAAACTCCTTTCTATAGGGATTGATTGGTTCATCCTTATCAAATTCTTCTTCATCGTCTTCATCAGTTGATTCAAAAAGTGTCAAGCTGAATTTGTAGACAACTTCGGCAACTTGCCCATTTGGCCATTGCATATCAAAATAAAATTCCAGATCAGATCTTTTTGTTTCAACATTGATGAAGTCAGAAATCCAAGACGGAATCTTTCTTCCTGTCATGGCGAATTGCATTACTCGAATTGCTTCAATAAGAGCAGACTTGCCAGATCCGTTTTGGCCGTAAAGCCCCAAAATGTCAGATTTTGTTCCAGCTTCAACAAATTTTTTACCACAACAGAGAGTAATTTCCCCGTGTTCAACACATTTGAAATTATTAATAACAAATTTTTTTATTCTGACAGTAGACAGCCACTGTTTTGTTTCTTCCATAGTATACCTCAAATGTCTATAAAAATCTTATAGACATATTGAGCGCTGGTCAAGATTGGCAAAGAAAAAATACAAAATAAAGGATAGTATTGGGATTCAATGAGAAAATTTTTATAAAATTGGTATAAAAAATACCGAATTTGAAAAAAATATCTTGACGATAAATCATTAATGAGCGATATTATGTTTGTCATAAGAAAGGAGGTGTCGATTGGCACAGATTACTTGCCCCTATTGCAAGAATACTATTTCGTTGGACGGCGCGGATTACGACCATATCGCTAATCAGGTAAGAAACGCTGAGTTCGAAAAGAGCGTGAAGAATGTAGAAGAAAGGCTTATTGCCCAGAGTAGAGTTGAAAGCCAGCAGATGCTACAGAATCTCCGTGACGAAAAAGACGCTGAGATAAGCAGATTGAAAGATGATCTATCGAAGACGAACTCTGCTTCCATTATTTCTTTGAATGAAGCAAAGAATGAAATCACATTAGTCATGGAAAAACTTGAGGCTGAAAAGGCGAAACGGCAGGAACTCATAGATGCTGCTGTAAAAACTGCAATCAGCCAGAAAGAGGCAGAGATAGTGAAATTGGAATCGCAGCTTGAGAATGAAAAGACGCAGTCTAGTGTTAATCTCGTTGAATCTGTAAAGAAAAAAGATGAGGAGATTGTACGACTAAAAGCTCAAGTATCTCAGAAAGATACAGAGAAAGAGCTTGCTCTTGAGAATATGCGCAATGAATTATCTGCTGAACTCCATGCGAAGGATGCTGAACTGGATGAGATTAAGGCCACAGTTAAGCAGATGAACATACAGAAAGATCTAGCCGTTGCGAACGCCATAAGTGAGGCAAACGAAAAGTTAAACCAAAAGGAGCTTGAGATTGCCAGATTAAACAGTACTGTTCAAGCGAAGCAAGCTGAAATGACCCTAGCTCTCAAGAATGAGGCGGACAAGTATGCGTATATGGTTAAGGCAAAGGATGAAGAAATTGAAAGAATGAAAGACTTCAAGGCGAAGCAATCCACAAAAATGATAGGCGAATCGCTTGAAGTGTATTGTATGAATCAGTTCAATCAGATTAGAGCCAATACATATCCAACGGCTTATTTTGAAAAGGACAATGACGCTCGTACAGGTAGTAAGGGAGATTTCATTTTCCGCGATTACATTGATGGAGAAGAGTTCTTATCTATCATGTTTGAAATGAAAAATGAATCAGAAACAACTGCAACGAAACACAAAAACGCAGATTTCTTCAAGGAACTCGACAAGGACAGAAGAGAGAAAGGTTGTGAGTATGCGATACTTGTTTCTCTCTTGGAGGCCGATAACGATTTCTATAATGTAGGAATTGTTGATGTCTCATATGAGTACCCAAAGATGTTTGTCATAAGGCCACAGTTTTTCCTCCAGATGATTGCCTTGCTTCGATCAGCGGCAATGAATTCTGCTTCATACAAGAAGCAGTTGGTAGAAATAAGAAATCAGAATATCGATATTACGAATTTTGAGGCTTCCTTGAACGAATTCAAAGACAAATTTGGTAGAAACTACCGCATCGCAAGTGACAGATTCCATACCGCAATTGATGAGATTGATAAATCAATTTCTCATCTTCAAAAAATCAAGGAAAATTTGTTAGCTTCTGACAATAATCTTCGCTTAGCAAATGATAAAGCAGAAGATTTAACAATAAGGAAGCTTATACGTAATAATCCAACAATGAAAGCCAAATTTGAAGAACTGAAATAAGATAATGCTACTCCGGGGAGTGTAATTCGTTTTGTGGACATTCCCTCTTAGCTAGTTGGAAAAAGGGAAATAATCTGTAGCTGAGGCAGCA
>CALXMP010000007.1 GCA_944389505.1 uncultured Spirochaetaceae bacterium | reverse complement strand
CGGCTTTTAGCTGCCGGCAGGTGACGGCCCCTTATAGGGGGATTTAAAGCCACCGGCTGGGCCGGTGGTCATTACTAATATAGAAATCATGAAACAAAAAAGCTATCTCCATATAATTAGAGGAGATAGCTTTAGTTAGTATTGTTTATTTAATTTGAAGTGTTCTGCCTTGCGTAATCATCAAGCTGGAGCTGGATGAATGAGGCCATATCATGGACAGCCTGATCGATATCCTTGCCGTTCTCCGTCACTTCACGTATCTCAGATTGATACGTGTGGTATATCTGATACCCTGAAGGCATCCATATACCTGTGACTTCAGGATTGGATGCGAGGGTCTGCTCTACAGCAGTTCTGTATAGCGGATTCTCCTCAAGATACTTCTGGAAATCCGGGTCGGAGTAGACTTCCGAGGTAGCAGGCAGATAGCCTGTGCTCTCTGCCCAGGAACGCTGGCAATCGAGCGAGAGGATGTAATCCATGAATGCTTCCACAGCTTCCGAATCGGAGAACATGAAGAGTGCACTTCCTCCAATATTCACTCCGCCTGTCGCATTCTCATCTGTCATCGGAACAAATGCTGTTGCAATCTCGAAACGATCTCCGATAAGGCGCTGGAGGGTTGGGAGCCTGTCTGAGGCATTGAGCATGGAGGCTGATCTTCCTGCGGCGAACTCCTGCATCTGGTCAGAGGTGTTGAGGACGAAGCCTGTATCGTAGAACTGCTTCCAGTGGACAAGGAAGTTTCTGAATGTTCCATCTGTCTCTATGAGAACATTGCGGGGAACTCCGAAGTGTCCGTTCTTTCCGTCCACCATGTATGACAGTCCGTTCTGTGCCCCTATGAACGCACCCAGCTCATATGTCGTAGGTGTACCAGCGAATGCATAGCGGGTGACATTCCCTTCGCTGTCCTTCTGTCCTATAAGCGGGGCTATTACAGTGAAATCATCAAGAGTCGCTGGAGGTTCTGCCCCTGCCTCATCGAAGACGGTCTTATTGTAGTAGAGGATGAGCGATGAGCAGCAGAATGGAATGGCGAGAAGCCCTCTGTCAGAGGTGAAAGCCCTGACTGCGGCAGGAAGAAGAAGTGATTTATCAATCCCTGCCTCATCTGCGGTTATAAGGTAATCGGATTCCTTCATATCAAGGCAGGCAGTCGCATCCATTGCTGCGATATCAGGGAGCTCAGAGGTTCCGGCCGCTGCCTTGACCTTTGTCAGCACATCGTTCGCAGCTCCCTGGTATATTCCTTCAGCCGTCACTCCGATATCTTTGCCGATTGTCTCATTGAAACCATCTAGAATCTCATCGAACATCTCGCTGTGCGCACCGGTGAACTGATGCCAGATAGTGATCGTGTTCTCTTCCTTGCTTCCTCCTGCTGTCAGGAGAGCAGATGCAAGGAGCACCATGAAAACAGAAAACGCCTTTCTCATCTTTTCCTCAATTGATGATGCTGTCCGATAGAGCCTGCATCATCTTCCTTCTTGCTATCACTAAGATAATAAGAAATGGAAGCGTAATCATCATGATTGCGGCGAATTGAGCGCCAAATTCACCAGATTCCGCGAATCCAAGCATTGTGATTCCTACCTGGACCGTCCTCATGCTCATGCGGCTAGTTACCAGAAGGGGCCATAGATAGCTATTGAATGCTGTGATGAATGTCTGCAGGAATACAGCAGCTATTATGCTTCTTGTCATCGGGAGAAGTATCTGCAGGACGTATCTTCCATCTCCGGATCCATCAATTCTCGCAGCTTCATAGATGTTCTTGTCGCAGGATCTGAATGCCCCCAGGATCATAAGAAGCGAAGATGCCGAGAATACAGAAGGAAGGATTATTCCCCAGTATGTATCGAGAAGACCCATGCCTGCGACAGTGCTGTAGTTCGGATACAGCAGTGCATCCGGCGGGATGAACATCGTAACAAGCAGGACTATGAGCATTGGCTTTCTTCCTGAGAATTCGAGATGGGTGAATGCAAATGCTGCCGCAATCGGTATGGCCAGTCTCAGGAATGCCTGCATGACCGATGTAATGACAGAGTTTGCGATGAACTGAGGATAATACCTGTTTCCAAGGGCCATCCTGTAGTTATCGAGTGAGAATGATGATGGCAGGAAGTGGGCATAGCTGTCCGTAAAGTCCATCGGGGAGAAGAATGATGCCATGAGCGCATATGCTATGGGAAATATGATTATGGCAAGCAGGATTATCAGAAGGAATCTCTCAGCTGTTCTCCCGATCATGTCTCCCCCTTGCTGCCATTGCAGTCATGATAAGTCCTGCGAGTATCGCCATCAGCGTCGCAATTGATGAGCCTGTGCCTCTGTTGCCGCTTCTGAAAGCTTCGAGATAGTAATAGTACATGATGGTCTCAGTTGACCGGAATGGTCCGCCTGCAGTGAGTATCATTACCGGTGCGGATATCATTATGGCATCCTTGATGGCCAGGAATATGATTACCGAGAGCATTGGCCGTACTTCAGGAAGCTCTATGTAAAAGAGTGCCCTGAGGCTCCCTGCCCCATCGATTGATGCAGCTTCGATGAGGCTTCTGTCGATCTTTCTGAATGATGAGAGGAGAAGGATGTAATCGATTCCGAAGTCAAGGAAGACCCCGAGAAGCGCAAGTACGAATATTGCACAGCCAGGGCTTTCGAGCCATGGAAGGTCCGTGGACAGAATTCTGTTCGCTATCGAAACCCTGCCTCTGAAAATCTCACGGAATATAAGAGATATCGAGGCAAGCGAGACTGCCATCGGTATAAGGAATATGTACTCTGCGATTGCGATATGCTTTCGCTTCCTTCTTGTCAGTATTGCCGCAAGCAGAATCAGTACGGTATTCAGTGGCAGGAATATGGCAAGGAAAAGAAATGTATGTCCGATGCTGTTTATGAATGCCTTGTCCGAGAACAGGCTTATGTAGTTGTCGAGGCCGGCAAAGCCAAGGACCTTTCCTTGCTGCGATACATTCAGGAACGATCCGATTATGCTCTGGATGAGTGGAAGAAACGAGAACAGCACTGCCAGTATCATCGATGGCAGAAGCAGAAGGTATGCTTTCGTGTTTTGTTTCTTCATGGCAGGTATTTTAGCCGAAAATCCATCGATATGAAATAATTGTCTGCAGTAATTTGTTGCCAAATAATAAAATATTGTCATATGTCACGATATTTTCATGCAATATATGCCATTGCAGAGGCTAGCCTGAACGTAAAATAGTCTAGAATCCTCATGGATAATCGTATGCAAAGGATATAAACTTGAAGTTAGAATTCATCTTAGGAGGTTGAAGATGAAACCTACATTGCTTGTCATGGCAGCTGGTATGGGATCTCGCTACGGTGGGGTGAAGCAGATCGATGCAGTCGGAATGCACGGGGAGACTCTCCTCGATTTCGGTGTTTATGATGCATTCCATAATGGATACGGAAAGGTCGTATTCATCATACGCCGGGATATAGAGCATGATTTCAGGGAGCGTCTGTTTGACAGGATTGCAAGGAACATGGATGCCGAGTATGTCTTCCAGGACAGGACGACGCTTCTCACAGATGAGCAGGCTGCTATTTCCAAGGACAGAACGAAGCCATGGGGCACTATCCAGGCAATTCTTGCTGCAAAGGATGCCGTGAAGACTCCTTTTACTGTCATCAATGCCGATGACTACTATGGAAGGACTGCATATAAGATCCTCGGGGAGTATCTTTCAGGGCTTTCCAATGATGATACTCATCACGCTATGGTCGGATATAAGCTCCGCAATACGATGAGCCCGTCCGGATCTGTTACAAGAGCCATCTGTGTCATAAAAGATGGAGACCTCGTATCGATGGAGGAGAATCCGAAGATCGAGTTCGAGGGTGAGAAGGTCGTAACAAGACTGCCATCTGGCGATGTCTATCTTACAGGTGATGAGCCCGTGTCGATGAACTTCTTCGGCTTCACACCAAAGGCTTTCGATAGCTTCATGGGCTATTGGGAGAGATTCCTTGCTAAGAATGTGGCAGAGCCGAAGGTGGAATGCCTTCTTCCGAACGGAGCTTCCGAGATGGTCACCTCCGGAGAGGGATCTATCAAGGTGTTCACAACGCCCGATAAGTGGTTTGGCATGACATACTCAGAGGATAAGGCCACGGTAATGGCCGAGCTCAGGAATAAGATCGAGACAGGCTACTATCCTGAGAAGCTCTGGGAGAAATGATTCTATACAAAGCCAGCAAGGCTGAATTCCTGAGCGATGTGGCGGCAGACCGGATTGCCGATGCTGTCGCCGCTGAGTACAGGAAAGCAATAGGGAGGCCCACTGATAGTGAATTCACTGCGTGGGCTTCTTCCCTTAAGTTCATGGGAGCTGTCCTCGATACCGATGATATTTCCGATGGATGTACCGTATGCATCGAGTACATGCTCCCAATTGGGCACTCACGTATCGATTTCATAATCGCAGGAAAGGATACCAATCTCTCCGATAATGTCGTCATCGTCGAGCTGAAGCAGTGGTCGAAGGTGAGGGTGCGTGAAGGCCGCGATCTTCTTGAGGTCGATTATGGGAGAAGCAGAACGCTTCCGCTTATCCATCCATCGTATCAGGCATACTCATATGCTGTGACTCTCAGAGAATACAATGAGTGCATCGAGCAGGAGGGGATAGGCATCTATCCATGCGCATACATGCACAACTATCTGCCATCTCCTTCATCTCCGATAGCTGATACATCCCTCTTCCCGTATGTGGCCGATGCACCGCTTTTCACCATCTATGATAATCTCAGGCTCCGTTCATTCATAAGAGAGCATGTATCGCTTCCTGATACGGAAGCATTGATGGATATGATCGACAGCAGCAGACTGCGTCCTTCGAAGTCTCTGCAGGATGCGCTTTCATCCATGCTCAAAGGAAACAGGGAGTTCATGCTTCTCGATTCGCAGAAGCTCGTGTTCGAGGATGTGATGTACAGGATCCGCCGTCTCAATACAGATTCCAGTAAGAGGGTCTTCATCATAAAAGGAGGGCCTGGAACAGGCAAGAGCGTTGTGGCAATCAGACTGCTTGCCGAGGCTGTGGCAATGGGAATGAATGCAGCCTATGTCTCAAAGAACAGCGCTCCAAGGAATGTCTACCAGATGAAGCTTGTCGAGGATGGAAAGGAGAAGGCACTCATCGATGGGCTTTTCCTTGGATCTGGCCATTTTGTCAACGCGCTAAAGGATAGTTATGATGTCCTCATTGCTGATGAAGCTCATAGGCTGAACAGAAAATCTGGAATTTTCGGCAACAAGGGTGAGAACCAGATCAAGGAGATTATCAATGCGTCCCGTATCGCTGTCTTCCTTATCGATGAGGAACAGAAGGTCACATCGAAGGACATAGGTAGCATCGATGAGATACGGAGATGGACAGCATACTATGGCATAGAGCCTGAAGCCACTATGGAGCTCTCATCCCAGTTCCGGTGCTCCGGCTCTGATGGGTATATCGATTTCCTCGATGATGTCCTTGGGATAGAGAAAAGGCCGTACACCTTTTCCCCGGATGATTATGGCTTCCATATCATGGATTCACCATCAGAGATGTTCATGGAGATACAGAAGCTCAACAAGCGTTCCAACAACAAGGCGAGAATGCTTGCAGGCTATTGCTGGGACTGGGATTCGAGGAAAGATCCCGATGCCTATGACATAGAGATAGGGGCCTTCAGGGCCAGATGGAATTACAGCAATACAAAAACCTGGGCGATAGATCCTGAATCCGTTGATGAGGTAGGGTGCATCCATACATCCCAGGGCCTTGAGTTCCGCTACTGTGGTGTGATAATAGGTCCCGACCTCAGATACGAAAACGGGAAGGTAATCACAGATTTCTCTAAGCGTTCCTCAATGGATAAATCACTCACTGGACTCATAGGCAGATGCAGGAAGGGCGATGAAGCTGCGTTGAAGGAAACCGATATAATTATAAGAAACACATACCGCACGCTTCTCTCCAGGGCAATGCTTAGAACATACGTGTATTGTACTGACAAGGCGCTTGCTGATTACTTCCGTGAGAGGCTGTCAGATGCAAGAAGCTACTACAGCGGAGCCAATGCAGCCGAGCAGGGGAAATACTGAAAAATAGCTGAAAAATAATAGTAAGCGATGCTACCAAAGTTTATGGTCTAAAAGCCATAATTTTAGACATATGAGTAAAATCCTTTGAATTTAAATTGATAATATATACAAATCTGTCAGAATAAATAATAGCATAAATTATGCTATTCTCTGTGAAAATGATAGAGAATGAATAATTCGTACCATCAAAAATAGGAAATAGAGTATTTTCATTCATTTCTCGTTCATTGATAAAGCCTTTGGATATAAATTCGCGACGCACTGCGTCGCGAATTGGTACCCATGTGAGTAAAAATATAGAAAACACAATATCAAACAGATAGAAAATTCCAAATAATCGAATAATAAGTATTGCTTATATGTAATGCAATCAAAATGTATAAGTTTGGAGGGGAACAAAATATCAAAATTCAAGGAAATTTGAACGAGCTGTGATGTATCTTATTCCTTTGACTATTTTGATAATTAATTTATATAAAATGAATTAAGTAAAGGCTTTCATCATAGTTCTTAATTCGGATTTAGCTTTTATGCAATCGAGATCAAGAAATGCGCCGCACTGCGGCGCATTTTGGTATACATATGTGTAATTAATTGGAAATTATTGCTATAATTTCATGTATTATTTGTAATAATAAATATTATATTGTAATTTTACATTTTGATGCTGCTTTTGCATTATAGCTCACTATTTTTCTTGATTATTATCTTCTTCATCCTCGATAATCTTTCTTTCCTTGGAAATCTCATTTTTTAATTCCTCTTCAGTTGGCATGTATGTCATATACTTCGATGCGAATATCTGATTATTGCCTTCTGGAAGAGTGTATTTGACAAGCGTATCGCTCTTGTCTGCACATAGGATTATCCCTATTGGAGGGTTATCGCCTTCATTCATAAGCTCTCTTGTGAAGTAGTTCACATACATCTGCATTTGCTCTAAATCCTGATGTGTGAGATCACCTGTCTTGAGATCTATAAGGACAAAGCAGTGCATGAGGTAATTGTAAAGAACAAGATCGACATAGAAATGTCTGCCATCACATGTGAATCTCTTCTGTCTGGCTACGAATGTGAATCCTCTGCCGAGTTCAAGGAGGAAATCCTGAAGGTGGTCTATTAATGCTTGCTCAAGATCGGATTCATAGAGAGATGCTTTCTGCTTCAGGCCAAGGAACTCAAGAACGTATGGATCGCGTATTGTATCTTCAGGAGATACCCCAGGCTCTAACGAATAGATTTCCTTTGAGACACCTTCCTTATCCTTACTGGTAATAAGCCTCTCATAGAACATGGAATTAATCTGTCTTGCAAGCTGCCTTGTGCTCCATTGCCCATTGGCACACTCATTCATATAGAATAAACGAGCTTTATCATCTTTGATTCGGATAATTCTCCTGTAATGTGTCCAGCTGAGCTCTCTTCTGAGAACATCATGGTCAGGGAAAGCAAGATAGAACTGTCTCATTTTCCTAAGGGTGGTTGGATCAAAGCCCTGGCCAAAATCCTTGACCATCTTTTCAGAGAGCTGCTCGATAAGCTGCTCTCCGTATTCTGCACGATCAAGTTTGCTTTGTTTCTCTACGATGCTTTTCCCAATGTTCCAATATGCATCAACCATTGCAGCATTGACTGCAGCATACGTTCTGCTTCTTGCGCACGCAAGAATATCCGATATTTCCGAGTAAAAAGGTTTGTCCACGAAATCAATCATATCATATATACGCCTTAAGTACCCGTTTCTGACGGTTTTCAGACGAAGATATGATTAAAAGTTCTGAATTTCTTTCATTCAAAACCGAACTTTTAAGGTAAATATATTAATCCAAAGTCCTTTCCTGCAAATGAGTTAAATTGGAAGTGTAAACATACCCTTATGGAGGGTCTTTAATAGAAATCAAAAAACTACCCTCCTTTTTTAAAGAAAATTTCAAAAATCTCTTGACAAACATCAACCCCGGGGGGGGGGTAGTCTATATCCATCATTAATCTAGGAATAGGAGAGGAATACGATGAAAAAATCTATTTCTGCAATTCTCGTTGCAGCTCTGATGCTCATTGCATTCACAGCTTGTGAGCAGCAGGTGCCAACAATTCCAAGCCAGGCTCACGAGCTTACTAGTGTTCAGTATGTAAGCGGCCCGCTTACATATCATGAAGGAGAAGATTTTGATCCATCTGCTTATCAGGTAAAGCTTATTTATAGAGATGCTCTCAATGAGACAGTATCTGGAGAAGCTTATCTCAATGTAGATAGTTGGGAGATTTCAGGTGGTTCATCTGAAACTATACCTGTATACTATGGATCCGGTACAGGTAAGAAGGAAGCTTTCTCTGTTACTCTGTATTCAGCTGCTATTGATGTTGATATTACAAATGCGGTTACAAGCGTTGCCTCTGATATCAAGGAAGGAGATGCCGTATCACTTACAGGTGTAACTGCAACACTTAAGATTGGTAACGGGACAACAGAATCTTACCCGATTTCAAATCTCGAGGCCGTTTATGCTACAGGTAATACAGTAAACGTTACATCAACAGAAGGAATTAGTGTAAATCTTGTAAAGGGTAATGAGGATGCTACGTGGACTGTAACGCCAGATGCTAAGCCTGAACTGACGGTAAGTAAGATTGTTGTTGGATACTATACTGGTAATGGTACAACAAAATATCCGTTTACTGAGGTGGCAGAAGAAGATCAGCCAAAGTGGATTGGAGATGAAATCAAGAATATAAAGGTTCTTAAGGTCATGTCTGATGGTTCTATGGTTGCACTTGCAGATGGAACAGCTGATCCTAGTGCTAATCCAGAAGGAACATATACAGTAGTGAAGGGTACACTTCCAACAGGTGAGCTAACAAAAGATGCAAAAACTTTTGAGGTTTTCTATAATGGTGATTCATCAAAGAAAGCTTCCATAACAGTAAAAGGAACTGATTATGTAGAAACAATTGAGGCATCATTTGATTCCGCATCTGCTCCTAAGGAAATTACATCTGATCTCACCATTCAGAAGAATTGGTTTACAGTAAAGGCAACAATGGCTTCTGGGGATAGTGATGATGATTTCACGAAATATAGTTTCCTCTCTACCGAAATTCCTGCAGAAACAGATGGTGAATATGCAGTTTGGATTTCATATGTGAATGAGCAGGGCGATAAGATATGGGATTCTGTAGAGATTACAGTAACAGCTAAGGAAGACTAATATCTTATAATTCTCAAGCCTGTTCCGGTTTAATGGACAGGAACAGGCTGATCTTTCTAGGAGGAAGACTATGGAAGAGAAAGAACAGTCCCTCCGGAACAGAAAGCCCATACCAGTTGAGAAGAAGCAGGAATGCCTGAGGTACTTTGAAAAAGGCTATGGGTATAAGAAGACGGCTACTCTTGCAGGATTGAACACTTATACAGTTCGTGACTACAGGAGAAAGTTCGCAGCAGGAGATACTTCCTGGGCCTGCGAACAGAAAAGCCCGGAACAGAATGGTGAACAGCTTTCACTGTTCTGACCGTTTTCTCTGGGATGTAGAAATGATGGACTCTCCATCGTTTCTCGAATAATACCAATGTTATTGGACCGGTCTCTTAGCCTGTGCGGAGTCCGGTCCTCTTTTTATCGGTTAAGCTCCTTGATATCATCCATCTGGCTGAAAGCATGTATTGATCCATACCTTCCAAGTAGATAATCTTTCATGTCAAAGTTCCAAATCTTGCCGGTTGTAAGTTCCAAATCTTGCCGGTTGTAAGTTCCAAATCTTGCCGGTTGTAAGCTCCAAATCTTGCCGGTTTATACTTTCGATGTTATGCTGTTTCTATGAATACATATCTTCCCAGACTTATTGATAATAAGCTTGATACATGGCTGAAGACATCTGGTGCAATACTTGTTGCTGGACCAAAATGGACTGGAAAGACAATGACCTGCGAACAGAGGGCAGAAAGTGCTTTCTATTTTACAAGACGACCGGGAGAAAGCGATCCGCTTGAACTTGCAAAAGTTGATTCTTCTATCGTCTTCTCTGGAAGTAAACCTCATCTGATTGATGAATGGCAGCTTATGCCAGAGATCTGGGATATGGTAAGAGCCGATGTGGATGCACATCGTGGAGAAAAAGGTCTTTACCTTCTTACGGGATCTTCACTACCTCCTCAGAAGAATAAGAAAGGAAATAAAAAGATAAGACATAGTGGAGCTGGACGAATTTCGACCTTGAAAATGTCCACGATGTCATTGTTTGAGACAGGAGATTCATCGGGAGAAGTTTCTCTGGATTCTCTTTTTGATGGGGCAGATGTGAATGGAAGGATGAGAAGGATCTCATTGGCTGAAATTATTCATTTTATCATACGAGGGGGCTGGCCAGGAAATCTCGACGTGCCTGACGCTTCATTGCTTCCGAGGGATTACATTGAGCTTTTGCAGACAACGGAGTTGGATAAGCTTCTTGATGATGTGCGTATAGATAGAGAGAGATTCAAACGTTTTCTTTACTCTCTGGCTCGTAATGAGAGTACTGTATGCTCTGCATCAACATTAGCAAAAGATGCTTCTATCAATGGTAAAGGGCTTGATAATGAAACTGCAACCAGATACTTGGATGTCCTCGATGATTTATTCCTTATTGAGAATCAGGAGGCGTATTCTCCTGTTTTTCGCTCTCGGACAAGGCTCAAGATAGGAGCTAAGCGTCATTTCTGTGACCCATCTATTCCTGCTGCAGTACTTGGCGCCAACGAGAAGAATCTTATGAAAGATTTACAATTCTTAGGCTTTCTTTTTGAGAGTCTTGCCGAGCATGATCTCCGGGTTTATGCAGAGGCTCTTGGCGGTAAACTGCATCATTATCAGGATTATGACAACGATGAAGCTGATGCAGTGATTGAGCTTGCTGATGGAAGATATGCCTTGATTGAAATAAAGCTTGGATATGAATATGCCGTGGATGCTGCTGCGGAAAGTTTGCTGAAGGTTGCGGAAAAACTTGAGAATAAACCTTCTTTCCTTGCTGTTGTTTCCGGTACGGCTCCAATTCCGCTTAAGCGGCCTGATGGGGTATATGTTTTGCCTTTTACGTCTCTGCGACCTTGAATGAATAATTGAGTATAATTTGTTTGTTATTTGGTGATAATATGGACTACAAAACTCTAATTCGTGAAGCAATTTCTAATATGAATTCTTCATCCAATTCTTCTGCACCTTATGAATTTGAAGAAGCAGGCAAAATCATGGCTGAAATTACTTTTAACGTGGAGGCGTATAGGTCAAGTGGAAGCTCTGCAGGTGGAGATGGGGGAGAGGATGGATGGTTTTATGATAAAAAAGGGAATAGAGTCAAAATAGCATGTTCAGTTTGCCAAAAGAAAGATGTTCCAAGAAAAATCAACAATGAGATGAGTAAAAAGCCTGATGGCTATGTATTCTTCTGTACAAATCAGGAAATTTCTTCTGAGAAACGACAAAAATATAAGGAAACTTATCCTCATATTGAATTTGCAGACTTAAATGATATAGCATCTGCAACAGAAAAAAGCCATGAATTAAAAAGAATATTCAAAATCCCTGATTATGAGAGACAGTTTTTTCTTGAGTCTTTACGTAAAAGGCATCAGTTTATTGATTGTGAAGAGGAAATTTCCGGATATATAGATCGTAAGGTTATTGTAAATGATAGTGATAATAAAGATATCATTGTTCCTTTTATTCAATGGGCGAAAAATCGGCATTTTCGTTTGAAGATTATTGAAGCTCCTGCAGGTTATGGTAAGACATGTTTAATTAAACAGCTTTATATGAATTTGCTGAATGATGAATCGTTCCTTATTCCTCCAATTTATTTTGATCTAAAGGATTATAAAGGAATCGATGATGTCATTGATAAAACAGTTGGTCAGCAATGCGGATTTGGAAAATATGATTTTTATTACCTATTCGATGGCCTTGACGAGATTTCCTCCGATGTAGCTAAAGAACTGATAGCCGATATAAATAGTCTACTTTCCAGTACCAATCATGATGCAACATTCATCATTGCTGTACGCCAGAATGAATATCAGAAAGATCTATTCGAAGGAAGAAAGCCCCCTAAAATTGCAAGAATAAAAGCACTGGATAAAGAAGATGTAAAAGAAATAATCTTAAAAAGTGGTTATTCAGAAAATGAGGGATTTAAACTTCTATCTGCAATAGAATCCTCCCACTCGTTTGATAATGCTTTCTATGTTTCATCAATGATTGGATATTATAGGGCAAGGAATCAAATCCCAGTAAATAAAGTGGATTTATTTGATTTCCTTCTTGAACGAGACGTAAAAATGCTCAGCAGGGGCCATTCAATCAATGAAGCCGAGTTTAATTCTGCAGTTCTGTATGCGACTTTATCTAGAAAACCGGTTCCTGCTGATTTTGAGGTTTATCATAATCTTCCGAATCAAAGTTTAGAATTCACTCACAGGAATATTCAGGAATATGCAGCTGCAAAAGCGCTTTCACAGCTTTCATTTGATGAAATCTTGCCATTGGTATCGTTAAAAGGGATTATTGTTCCGCATGCGAAGAATACTATGGGGTTCCTAATGAATATTCTCTGGGAAGGAACAAATGATTTCTTCAAAGCAAAGAAGATGAAGGATTATTTTCTGCTCAATCCTATCAACCTTGATGTGATGCTAATGATTGAACCTGATAAACTTCTTCCGAAACAACGAGCGGAATTGTTCCTCAAAGCATTGGAATATTATTCCAACAATACCTTATATGATATTCCAGATTCCTTGAAGAATTTCGTTGCTGCAAAGCCAGATGACGGCTATTCTGAATTAATCAGTTTCATTAAAGAATGTGATGATTCTCACTTTGTAAAGTCCTTGAGTATTGCCTATCAGATTATTGTTCATAAACCAAATCTATGTCCTCAGAGGGCAGTGGAATATTTTTATAGTCTTTTCTTGGAAAACATAGAAAAGATCTCTAAAAAAACTTCTGTATTAGATGAATTGAGTTTTATTCTCCGCCATCTGACAGGAAATCTACCGATATTATCGGATAAAGCGATAGGACAGATTCTTTCCATAGCTGAGGGATCATCATCTAATCCAGAGTTTGTCATGTCATTATTTGCTGTTTTAGGTGCTCATAGCAATTGCTTGATCGATGATGATATGCATAGAATCGTTAATCTCTTTTTTACGATTGCAAAAGGGAATGAAACGAGAGCATATTCCGCTCCATTTCAGATTAAGACAGGTTATCGAGCTCCTTTCTCTGTTATTTTTAATACTGATCCTTTTTATAAGATTGTTGAGGAATATTGTCATAGCAATCCGCCATTTTTCCATTTCATTTTAGAACGATATAAAGCATTTCTTAATGATACAGAAAGGATGGTTGAAAGCTATGATCCATTTTCTGGGTTTTTAGCAGGACTTGCAGCCTATCTTTTTCCTTTATATGGATTTTCAGATAATGAGATAAAAGAATTAATTGATATCATTCTCCTTGAATATGAATATGGACATGGTGAAGAGGATAACATTTTATGTACAAAGCTCCTTGAAGCCGGTGATTCAGGACAGCAGCTTCTTAGCAGAATCATGATAATGCTTTATATAAATAAATCGGAATACCAGACTCGGCCTGTTTTTGCATTTTGCAGAACTTCAGGTCGTGATCTTTTTATAGATGAAGGATATTTAAACATTTTTAGAGATTATGCAGAAAGATTATATCCCGAGGTCGTTTCTTTCTATTTCAGGTTTTTTACTTTTAATTGTAAATTGATTTCTGAATCGATTTTTAAGCTTCTTCCCAAAGAGACTCAGACTAAGATTAGGGCTAGAATCAAACATCAGCAGGATTCAGATAAAGCTGAAGAGAGACATACAAAACTTATTGAAGAATCATTTCATATCGTATTTGATGATGAAAGATTTAAGTCACAGAGTAAGGTAATTTTCAATGAAATGGAGAAGAGCGGACGTAAAATTTATGAAATGCCCCATACTGAGGATTATTCATCATATAGTTTTGTGAATCAGTTTCTGATTGATGCTATATCGTCATCTAAAGTTTCCAGCTATGAGGAATTCATATCATTTTGGTTTGGAAAGAATCATAATCTGAAAGTTTTATGGAATTTGATAGAATATCTAGAGTTCCACAAATTGCCATATTCAGTTTTTGATGTCGACGAGAAGGCCTGGATTTATGAGGTTGCTGAATATGTTTTCAGTGAAATACCATTCAAAGAAGAGAATTTTCAGTATTTCATCGCGCTTTCAATTCTGATGAGACAGCCTGAACTCACCGATAATCTGAAGCAGATTATATTGCGTACAGATTTTTGTTTAACAAATTTTATTGAGTTAGCTGCTCCGTCTCGATTGGATAAGAATATTATGCAGAATATATATGAATATTTCTCGATTGATTATTTAAAGAATTATATGAGTGCTTCTGACATTGCAGGGTATATAGTTAACAACTTCTCCTCAATGCTTAAAAATGATGTTAAGCGAATAATCGCAGTCGAATATTTTATTAGGAATAAATCAGGCGCACTTCTGTATGAAATGATATCAGAACTAAAGCCAATCCTTCTAGCTTACATCAATGATAATCTATCTTCTGATAGCTTGTTTGGAGATTATGCCTTTCTCCCGGATTTTGACATCTCCTTAAAAGATTTCAATATATATCAGCTTGCAGAGAATATTTCTATCAATGATGATGAGAACAATCCTTTTTATACTTTCAATACCACCTATGAGTTGCTTTCCTATTTTTCCCGTGAAGGTTCTGAAGATGACAAGGAAATTTTGGCAAAATGTTTTGAACTATTATTTGTGAAAAGTAATGATATAATACATAAGAAGATATTCGCTGAAAGTTATATTATGCTTAAATCGAATAATCACAATATCAACCATTGGTATACAGAATATTGTCTTCAGCCTGACGGGATGATATCAATCCATTGTGAAAATGATTATTTTGGTTTCTCTTCAATCGATTCTTTCCCGGATTTAGAAAGAATACTTATATTTGTATCTTCCGGCAATGATGAGAAATGCCAGATTCTTTTTAGAATAGCCATTAACTCATACCGGAAAATTTTCAATAATCTGATTTCGGGGCACTTTCAGTATGATTTAATTAATAAGTTGTATAGCTCCTTACTGAGAGTTCACCAGGAAACAAATTTTTATAGGATTATTGAGATCTACAATGACATGCAGGTACAGGTCGCTATGAATCTATACGAAGAACCAGATATTGCATCATTACTGAGTCTATTTAGATAAATTCATTGATATTAATAAGGTAAATATAACAATGATTTTGTATGATATCTGAGCTAAACTTATCCTGTAGCTTTTGCATCATCTGTGGTGTATGCTTACTTAATCGGAGGTTTATATGGGGAAAAAGGATTTCATCATGAATAACAAGCCTGCAGGTCGCATCACTCCTGACAATTCTATCGTAATCGATAATATAACCTCCTTGATGACCCAGGGTAAGGCTGAGAAAGCACTGGATGAGATTAAGAAGCTGGATATTGATGAGAGCAATCCTGATTATTACTTCATCAGAGGAATCACTGGTTTCGCTCTTCTATCCATGGGAGCGCAGGCAGAGGATGAGGATAAAGCCCTTGAGTATGCGAAGGAGGCGAATGAATGCTTCCGTGAGGCATATGAGAATGGCATGGATTTCCCTGATATAGAGGATGCTATTGCATTCACGGATAATCTCATCGAGGGAGACTTTGATGCTATCGATGAGATGTTCAGCGATGAGGATGATGATAATCCTGTACAGAATCTTGCCAAGGAAATGATGTTCACGATGCCTCTTCTGCGTGATCTTGATGCTAAGGAAGGAAAGGAATTCACAGCTATAATCAGGGCGGAAGAGGATTACGATATCTCCCTCGATGATTTCCGTGGATATCTTTCCGATGTCAGGCATATGAAGATCAGGAAGAAGAAATGTTCGGAATCCCTGAAGTTCACGCTTGCAGGCATTGACTGTGAGATAGCCAAGCTGCCCGCAGAGACAGCTGCTAACGTGGAGAAAATCCGTAAGTTTATAAAGGAGAAGCCATATCATTCAGAGTTTGATGCTGATGAGATCTTCCCGTGCAGCACTGTCTTGAAAGTATCGCTGGCAACTGGTAAGGATAAGCGTGATTCAGCAATGCGCGGTGTGTATTTCACCTCGCTTCTTGATTCAATCTTTGATGTTATTCCAGCAGATACCGTTGAGGTCTTCGGCTTCCTCTATGATGGGATAGAACTTACTGAGACATTTGCGAATACCCCGACCCATATGCTTATAATGAAGGTCCTTCCTGTTCCGACTCTGAAGAAGGTAAAGAAGGGATTTTCCTTCGTCACGGAAGGCTTCGCTTCATATGGGCTTCCTGAGCTTGAGGGCATTGCGGAGATCTCCGATGAGGATGATGCTTACGGTGCAGCTGAATCGCTTGTACTGGAGGTTATGAAGTACTCCGTATTCAATGGCTATGGACCGATGCCTGAAAGGAAGTACGCACTTATATCAGGTTGGGAATTCCATTTCAAGGGAATTAAAGGTGACAGGATAGAGGTGCGTATTCTGTAGTTTTCCTGTGTTTTTCATAATATGAAGGACAATTGTTCCCCTTTTCTGTATTTTCATGCAGAGGAGGGGAACATGTCTTCTGATGACAAGGAATTCCTAGGTAAGGAACCAGTTGGCAAGCTGCTTTTCAGGCTTGCGCTTCCAACAGTTGCTGCACAGCTGATCAATATGCTGTACAACATCGTTGACCGTATCTATATAGGCCATATGCCTGGAGATGGTGCGCTTGCCCTTACCGGTGTCGGTGTCTGTCTTCCGATCATCCTGATTGTGAGTGCTTTCTCAGCGCTTGTCGGAGCAGGTGGCGCTCCGCGCGCATCCATATTCATGGGACGCAAAGAGTACGATAACGCTGAGAAAACGCTTTCAAACAGCTTTACGCTGCAGATTGCTATCTCTGTTCTGCTTACAGCCGTGCTGCTTATATGGGGTGATGATCTCCTGCTTGCTTTCGGGGCAAGCAGCAATACGATCGGATACGCTTCCGATTACCTGAGAATCTATGCCATCGGCACGATATTCGTTGAGATTACCCTGGGCATGAACTACTTCATCACCGCACAGGGTTTTGCGAAGACAGGTATGCTCTCTGTTGCCATCGGTGCTGTCTCGAATATCATTCTGGATCCTATATTCATCTTCGGATTCGGCATGGGCGTTAAGGGAGCAGCGCTTGCAACTATAATCTCACAGGGACTTTCCGCTGTATGGGTACTCTCATTCCTTTTCGGAAAGAAGACATTCCTGAAGATACGTGCCAGATATATGAAGCTGGAGAGGAATATATTCCTTCCTGCACTGTTTCTTGGTATGGCATCGTTCATCATGCAGGCTTCAGAATCTGTGATAAACATCTGCTATAACTCATCGCTTCTGAAGTATGGCGGTGATATAGCTGTAGGCGCTATGACAATTCTTTCGTCTGTCATGCAGTTTGCGATGCTTCCGCTTCAGGGGCTTGGACAGGGGGCTCAGCCGATTGTCAGCTACAACTATGGTGCAGGCAATAAGGACAGGGTGAAGAAGGCATTCTTCTGCCTGCTCCGTGTCAGCATGGTATACGCAGGGCTTATATGGGCACTTGTACAGCTTTTCCCATCGATGTTCGCAGCTATGTTCACCTCTGATGAGGCATTGCGGGCATTTGCCGTGCCTGCGCTGAGGGTTTATATGGGAGCAGCTGTCCTCTTCGGGATACAGATGGCATGTCAGATTACCTTTACAGCACTTGGTGAGGCTACCGCGTCCTCGATTGTCGCTATAACCCGTAAATTCATCCTGCTGATTCCGTTCATGTATATCTTCCCTTATATCTTCACGGAGAACCAGACGATGGCTGTGTTCATGGCAGAGCCTGCGGCCGATGTCCTTGCTGTTTCATTCACCTCTATACTGTTCTTCTTCCGCTTCCGGAGAACGCTGAGAAGGATGCCCTCCTGATTGATTAAGGAATATCCATCGTCGTATTCTTATGGCGGTTGGTTATATGACATTAAGCGATATAAAAATAGGGGAGAGCGCACGAATCCTCTCCGTAGGCGGGGACAATGCTCTCCGCCGCCATCTTCTTGATATGGGACTGACTCCGGGGTCGGTCGCAACACTCGTGAAGAAAGCCCCGATGGGGGATCCTCTTGAGATATATATAAGAGGTTATGAGCTTACAATCCGCAAGGATGATGCCTCACGCATCGAGGTCGAGCCTGCGGAGAGGGATGCTGAGCCCAGGAGAGCGGGCGAGAGAAAGAAGGCTGTAAGCCATCCTCATATCGGAGAGCCCGGAGAGCATAAGCGCTCGGATAAGCCTCTGATTGCCGATGGTGTGCCGATTGTATTCGCCCTTGCTGGCAACCAGAACTGCGGCAAGACAACGCTTTTCAATCAGCTGACGGGATCGAATCAGCATGTAGGGAATTTCCCAGGGGTCACCGTCGATAGCAAATCCGGGACGATCAGGGGACATAATAATGTCTCCGTTGTCGATCTTCCTGGTATCTATTCACTCTCTCCGTATACGAACGAGGAGATCGTTACCCGTGATTTCATCCTCAAGGGACATCCTGATGGGATCATAAATATCGTTGATGCGACGAATATAGAGAGGAATCTCTACCTTACGCTGCAGCTGATCGAGCTCAATATTCCTATCGTTATCGCCCTCAATATGATGGATGAGGTGAGGGAGAATGGCGGAACTATTGATATCAATGCATTTGAGGATGCAATCGGTGTTCCTGTTGTTCCTATATCAGCAGCGAAGAATGAGGGTGTTGATGAGCTTATCGAGCATGCAATCCATGTCGCAAGGTTCAAAGAAGGGCCAAGACGGACTGATTTCTGCAACTCTGAAGGCAATGTCCGGGATACATCCGTCCATCGTTCGATACATGCGATTATGCATCTTATCGAGGATCATGCGGATAGGGCCGGTATTCCTGTCAGATTCGCGGCATCCAAGCTGGCCGAGGGAGATGAGCCGATACTGAAAGCTCTTGCTCTCGATGACAATGAGAAAGAGACACTGGATCATATCCTTCTCCAGCTGCAGAACGAGAGCGGTACCGATACAGATGCGGCTCTTTCCGATACGCGCTATAAGTTCATCGAGGATCTATGCGCGGAGTGCGTGGTCAAGCCACACGAGTCGAAGGAGAGGCTTAGGAGCATAAAGGCAGATAAGATCCTTACGGGAACATATACGGCAATTCCTGCATTCATTCTTATAATGGCCGCAGTCTTCTATCTTACCTTCGGACCTGTTGGCAGCACGCTTTCCGATCTTCTGTCGCTTGCTATCGAGAAGATCACAGAGGGAGTGGATTCAGCTTTGACAGCCTATGGGATGAATCCCGTTGTACATTCACTGATTATCGATGGAATATTCACCGGTGTAGGCAGTGTTCTTTCATTCCTTCCTGTGATCGTTGTACTATTCTTCTTCCTCTCGATACTAGAGGACAGCGGCTACATGGCACGCGTATCATTCGTGATGGATAAGCTTCTGAGGAAGATAGGGCTCTCTGGAAGAAGCTTTGTGCCTATGCTTATCGGATTCGGCTGTTCCGTCCCTGCAATCATGGCAACAAGAACGCTCTCCTCGGACAGGGACAGAAAGATGACGATACTCCTGATTCCTTTCATGTCCTGTTCTGCGAAGCTTCCCATATATTCCCTGTTTGCTTATGCGTTCTTCGGTACATATGGCGCTTTGGTAATGATAGGCCTCTATATCTTCGGGATAATCGCAGGAATCGTTTTCTCGCTTATCCTCAAGCACACTGGATTCAAGGGCAATCCTGTCCCGTTTGTGCTTGAGCTCCCGAACTACAGAATGCCATCTGCAAAGAGCGTAGGGCAGCTTATATGGGAGAAGACGAAGGACTTCGTAACAAGAGCTTTCACGATAATATTCGTTGCCTCGATTGTCATATGGTTCCTGCAGTCATTTGATTCCCGCCTCAATCCTGTTGCCGACTCCGCAGATAGCATGCTTGCAGCTCTGGCCTCCCTCATCTCCCCGATATTCCGTCCTCTCGGATTCGGAGACTGGAGGATATCTACAGCGCTTATCACGGGATTCATGGCCAAGGAGAGTGTTGTCGCTACGCTCTCTGTTCTCCTCGGGGATTCCCTTGGAGCCCTCAGCTCATTCTTTACTCCATTCACAGCCCTTGTATTCCTTGTCTTCACGTTGCTGTATACGCCTTGTGTAGCAGCTATAGCCACAGTCCGCAGGGAGCTTGGAAGGAGATGGGCGCTTGGCGTTGTGATTCTCCAGTGCGTAGTTGCCTGGGTTGCCGCATTCCTTGTCCATCTGATTGGATCGATATTCATCTAAGAAATAGCAAAACAATGTCCTGCAGGCCAGAAACCGCAGGACATTGCTTACAGCTTGGATGTAGTATGGATAATCACTTCACTGTAATCAGGTTGTATTCCCTGGTTCCGAGCCCGATCTTCTCCGCATATTCAAGGCCCTGCTTCCAGTTCGTGTCCGGGTGCACATCATCGAAGTGATCATGATGTGTGTGGGCTGCTGAGGACAGCATCGTATTCGGATTCATAGGCATCCTGTTTACTGCATCCGCGCATGCCTGATCGAGAGCGACAGGATCGAATGATGCGAATATTCCGATATTCGGAACAATCGGGGCATCGTTCTCGCTGTGGCAGTCGCAGTTCGGGGAGATATCGATAGCGATTGCGATGTGGAATGAAGGACGGCCCTGGAGTACAGCCTTGGTGTATTCCATCATCTTGCAGTTGAGGATCTCATTAGAGTTGCTTGTTCCCTCATGGATTGCATCCTTCGGGCATATTGCGATACACCTTCCGCATCCTACGCACTTGTCGTGGTCGATCCTGCATTTCCTGTCCTTGATGATAGGGGCTGAATGTGCGCAGATCTGCTGGCATTTGCCGCAGCCTATGCAGAGCTTTTCCTCCACGACTGGCTTTCCTGCAGCATGCATCTCCATTTTGCCTCTTCTGGAACCCGAGCCCATTCCGATGTTCTTCAGCGCTCCGCCGAAGCCGGTAGCCTCATGTCCCTTGAAGTGCGAGAGCGATATGATGATATCGGCATCCATGATGGCTCTTCCGATCTTTGCCTCATGGACATACTGTCCATTCACAGGTACCTCAAGATCGTCCAATCCTTTCAGACCGTCTGCGATTATGATCTGGCAGCCCGTCGAGAGAGGGGAGAAGCCATTGAGATTCGCTGTATCAAGATGATCAAGAGCATTCTTCCTGCCGCCGACATAGAGCGTGTTGCAGTCGGTAAGGAATGGCTTTCCTCCGAGTCTCTTTACTTCGTCAGCAACTGTCTTTGCCCAGTTCGGACGGAGGAATGCAAGATTCCCCGGTTCTCCGAAATGGAGTTTGATCGCTGCATAGTGATCCTGGAAATCGATCTTATCGATTCCTGCCTTTCTCATTACCTTCCTGAGTTTATCAAGAAGATTATTCCCGAAATCCGTTCTCAGATCCGAGAAGAATACATCACTTGCCATAGTAGTACCTCACCTTATTCCATGCCTTTCCGCGGTTCTTATCAGAAGAGCGGGATCGTCCGTCATTATAGTATCGACCCCCATAGAATATAACCGTTCCATCTCTTTTTCATCATTAATCGTCCATACCATCACGACAGCATCGCGCTTGTGCATTTCATCGATGAACCTTTTGTTTATTATCGTGATACCATACTGCTTCACCGGTACCTGGAAGATGATTTTTCTGTCGAAGGAGGAGGGAAGCATATGGAGCTTCGTCCTGAATATAAGAGGAGCGACCTCAAGTGTCGATACAGATGTAAGGAAATCCGGGGCAAGCTTCCTGAGCTTTTTCAGGTTGTTCAGGTGGAATGATGCAGTGCAGACCCTGTTCTCCGCATGATGCTTCCTGATTACATCGATATACGTCTCGACTATGTCCTCTTCCTGGCTCTTTAGATCTATGTTGAACCTTTCATCGGGACAGGCCTCGAGCGCCTCTGAGAGCGTGCAGAGCTGTACGCCCTTTCCCCTGAAGGGGAATGTCTTACCTCCATCCTTTGTGAATGTGTATCCCGCATCGAGCTTCTTCAGCTCCTTGAGCGTATGTATTTCCAAAGCTCCTTCGCCATCGGTATTCCTCTCAAGAGTCGGATCATGCCATATGACGATCTCCCCATCTCTTGTGAGATGGACATCGGTCTCTATGACATCGATGCCCATTTTCGCCCCTGATATGAATGCCGGAAGCGTATTCTCCGGGAAATTGGCGCTATCGCCTCTATGTGCAACAACCCTTGGCATGGGTGAAAGAAAGTCATGCATCCTCGTTTCTCCTATGGAGCGCTATAAGCTCCGCCTTGCGGAATATCTTCTCGAATCTCTGCATCTCGCTCTCTGACAGCGCTGCTCTCTCCGTGATGTCCTTCAGGAGCTGCTCCGTCCATTTCCTCTCATCATCGAGCTTGAAGTATCCCATGTTATCGAGATGGGATACCATCTCCGATACACCCTTGCCGATGCGCTCATGCGTAATAGCGGTCATCCCGCTTTTGTACTTCGCTGCATTTGTGAACAGCGTATAGGCGATGATCTGGACAGCCTGTGAGAGATTGAGGGAAGGGAAGCGGTCTGATGTCGGGATCGTGACGATCGATGAGCACATTGCGACCTCATCATCCCTAAGTCCGTCGGACTCTCTTCCGAATACAATTGAGATATCACCATCGGGGAGAGTGGAAAGCTTCTCTGCAAGCTGCTCCGGAGAGAATGCACTGAGCTTCCTGAACTTGCCTCTCCGCCTTGTTGCGCCTACTGTGAATATGCTTCCTTCAAGTGCTTCTGAGAGGGTGTCGAATCTCTCTGCATTCTCCCATACATCCGCAGCATGGAGGGCGAGCGTACGAACCCTGTCCTCGTCATATTCCCTGCCGCCAGTGATGACAAGGCGCTCGATTCCCATCGTCTTCATCGCCCTGCAGCATGACCCGATATTAGCCCCGTCCTGAGTGTCGACAAGGACTATCCTTATCCTAGATAGATATCCATCTCTCTCCATGGACGCGATTATATATTTTCGGAAATCTTTGTTCTACTCTGCAGTGATGGAGCACGGGATTATAACCTCTGAGAGGAATACCGCTCCTTCCTGCTTCATCCTAAGCATGCCGCCATGCTTATCAAGGGTCGCGATAGCGCTTCTTATGCCTGTCCCCCCGTTTTTCTTCGTTGAGGAGGGAATGCCTCTTTCCCATATGATGCTTCCTGCCATGCTGTTGTGGACCTTAGCTTTGAGCTTTCCGCCATCGAATTCCGCTGATATCCTCATGAACGGCTTCTCAGCCTTCCTTGCAGCCTCGAAAGCATTCTCCAGAAGATTGCCGAATATTATAGATATCGAGAGCATAGGGATGTCGATCTCATTCGGGATTGAAGTGTCTGCAGAGAATGCTATATTGTTCTCCATGCATCTTCTGGCATATGTCCTGAGAAGCGCGTTGAAGATAATATTCGGAGAATACATCTGGATTTTTGTCTTATCGATGCTTGCGCTATGTTCCTCTATATATGCTATGGCCTCCTCTATATGGCCATCCCTGAGGAAATCGAGGAGTACAGCATCATGATGCCTGAGATCATGCCTGTACCGTATGGCAGTTTCTATGAAATCCTTTTCCATCTCGATCTCAGCTCTGAGCGTATCATCCTGATAACGTTCCATCTGCAGTAGGTTACGCTCATTGAGAAGCTTTATTATAAGGAATACAAGCATGAATGACGCAAGCACATGAATTATGAATACGGACATAAGCACGACATATGTGCTGGAATCGGCTATGAAGAACATACCTGTCAATGAGAATATGGACATAGCTAAAGTCGATACGACAGCGAATATGGATAGACGACCCCATCCATGTGCTATCTCCTCCGTATACTTCCTGAATATGCGGCGGAGTCTGATCTCACTGAAGACTATCAGGAGCACAGAGAAAGAGGTTCTTATCAAGGCCTGTGCAATCGGTCCCAGTCTAAAGATTTCCGAGATGAGTTCAGCAATGACCGCAGTAAGAACAAAATATGCGGAATACAGGGCGAATGTGAACAGATTCCTCTTCGGAGTTCCCTCCGATGCAAACATGAAAAGCATCAGGCAAGGAATGAAGAATATAAAATAAATTATGAATGCCGTTGTGGAGGTGAACCCTCCCGAAGGATAGATTATCAGTATTCCTACCGCCATAAGCGCAACTGCAAATGCTGACCACATCAGTTTGGGATGCTTTATCGAAGGCTTAGGTTCTGACAGAATGCAGAGCGAGAATGCATGGCATATGACAATAAGAATCATCCTAATGATGTCTATCCATAGCATATTCATGCCAAAATGATACTATCAAACGGTTCACTTGTTAATATTCATGGAAACCGGATGAGCCATGAAATTAATGCAGTAGCTAGTAGCTAACCCTCCTCGCAATGAAGCCAAGAGGGCTATTTTGTAGCAACAATATGAAGCAATATTTCATATATTCTGCTCAAATACGCCCCTGTATTTCATGAAGTGCTGATTCATATAATAGGTTATATATAGGAACCATTGCTTCAGGCATAATCATTCCTCATCCTCTTCATTATCCGTGTCATCAAAGGGCTCCTCGGATATAGCTGCCTCCAATTCCTCCATCCTCCTGTCATGCCTCCTGAATACCTCCGATACGGTTATATCCATCGGCCTTATGTACCTGATGACAGTGGCCAATGATATCTCCCCATCCATCCTCCCCATCATCCTTATCACATTCGGCTTGCTGTTCCCCGTATCCCTGCTTATAGATCCCTTCGTGTTCCCTTCCTCCATATGCATCATCCATACGGTCTCCATTATCCCCTCATATGTCCTTCCCCTGAAATCAATGGATGGGGAGATGACTATATCATCATTGCAATCAATGCAGCATGCGATAAGGTCAGCTATATCGATGGACAGAGGGAAGAGGACTGATGGAAGGGATGACAGGATTGGATTCCATCCATCCTTCCGTACAGAGGTGAAGAACGCATCAGGCATATCCATGTATCCCTCAAGCCTCAGAAGGAGATGGAGGCAGTGGATGACAGAGAGCGGAAGGGGATATCCTGAAGGTGATGCCTCGCATGGAAGATAATCATTGTATCCCGATGATTCCCTTCTCTCCCTTGCCCTTATAAGGAGCTCCTTAAGGGACATGCCCACCGATGATGCCAGGCATGCTATGGTGGATATGCGCGATGAGTATGACCTCCTGAGCTCCCTCATCATATGTGGCGGATTGATATCCTTTGCTGAATACTCCTCCATAAGCACATCATGGAGCTCATCATTGAGGAAGATGGGAAAGGATGCTGGTGATGAAGCAACAGGGAAATATAGCTCATCCCCGGACTCAAGCATGGATAGGAAATCTATAACATCCAAGCCTAATCTGGATAGCATTCTGGACAGGGTATACAGGCAGGGATCCCAGGAGAAGAGGCAAGGGGAGGAGAATCCCCTCGCGGTGATTGTTGAACAGTGCATAATAGCATCCTCCTTTCAGAAGGGAGACATCACAGCACGATAAGCCCTGAAGCCGAAAGCAATATGTATTCCCTCCCACGTCGTGTATGGATAAGAGTATTGCACGGCGGAAGGGATAAAGCAAGCACAAAAACGCACATAAATCCATACAGGAGCACGAGATACGCGCGCGGACACATAATGCACGCACGCGAGGCGATGCATAAATAAAATGCAGTGAACCCCCTGGACTAACAAAGCAATCCCTAATTCCCTTGCCCGCCGAAGATAGGAAAAGAAAAAATCTGAAGAAAGTTATAAAAAGCGCTTGACAAAATGCAACCGGGGGGGGGTAGCCTATAGGAGCAAATTAATTGGAGGAAAGAATACGATGAAGAAATCTATTCTCACTATTGCGCTTGCAGCAATGATGCTTGTTGCATTCACTGCTTGTGAGCAGCCACAGATGGAATGGCCGTATACAGGTGAAGATGCAAAGGATGTTATCAATGTAACAATCGTTGATCCATCTGCTCTCAAAGTATATGCTGGCGAAGCCTTCAAAGCTGAGACATATATTAGCATTGAGCGCCTTGACGATACTGTAGATACAGTAATTGGTTCTGTTGAGATTGCAACACCAGTTCCTGGTCGCAATACAGCTACTGTATCATGGGGAACAGGAAATCAGACAGGTACAGGAAAGGTTTTTGTTGATGCATATGCTCTTGCCGGTGATCTTGCTGTAACATTTGATCCAGAGAAGCTTGCTGATGAGGACGGCACGAGCCTTATTTCCGATCTCGAAGATGTTGAAGGTGCAATTAAATCAGTTGTAGCTAAGTATAGTGACGGTAAGGAAAAAACAATCTCAGCTGGATATAAGGTTGAGCTCAATACTGAGTCAGGTGAAGTTACTGTAACATATTCAAATATAAAATATACAACTGAGACGCTTTCTTTCACAACTACTCTTACGCTGGTAAAAGAGCCTGAGCAGAAGAAGGAAGTAACACTTGGAGAGGTTACAGATCTTAGCATTGATTGGATTGTTGACGAGAAAGTAGTTGCTACTGGAACTTCATATGAGGCAACAGTTGGACAGACTGTATCCTATAAGGTATATGGCGTTGTTGCTGATATGACCGGTAGAACACCGCTTCTTCTTGTCGATGGAACAACATACGATGTAATTTCCGGCGAGATTAAGTCTACGGAGTTGCAGGCTGACGATATTACGAATCGCAAGCCTTCAGAAGAGGCTGAGGCAACAAAGGCATTTACTGCAACTATTCAGTTCCTTCCAAGTTCTGAAGTAGGAGATGATGGTAAGGTTGATCCGAACTTTGGACTTGATCTTCAGAAGACTCTTACAATGACAGTAAAGGATACACTTAAGGCAGACGCTGTAAAGACTGCTGTTGAAGCAACAAACTTCAAGTATAGAGTCGACGAAGAGGGGGCTGCTTCTAAGATTCCTGCTGGAAAGGAGACAACGATTGTTCCTTCTGATTTTACAGCAACAGTAAAGACTGTTGGTGGTGTAGAAGTAAAGATTCAGGGATTTGACAAGTATGGTGCAACTAACTGGAAGCTTACTCCTGATGCAGAAGGTACTCTTACAGGTCTTGGTAATTTCACATTTACATGGAAGACAGTAAATGATCAGTATGGACATTTTGAAGGTGTTGTTACTGGCGTAAAGGTTGACGCTGAGGTTGTAGCGGAATCAAAGTAATTTATGAGGCTAATTTAGCCTCATAAAAGGAGGGCATATGGAAAGTAATGAGTCCCTCCGGGGCGCTAGAAAGCGCATTCCGAATGATAAGCGTCAGGAATGCTTGAAGCTCTTTGAAGAGGGTTACGGTTATAAGAAGACGGCGCAGCTTGCAGGACTGAACACATATACAGTACGGGACTACAAGAGGCGCTATGCCTCGGGGGACAACTCCTGGGCGGAGAGGGGAAGCAGCGCAGCTGTCACCCTCTGAGAATGCAGATAGAAGCGAGGATATCATTCATTTGGTGTCTAGCTCTTCTGGTTAATATCACAAACGGGCTGCGGCTTAGCCTGAGCGGCTGCAGCCTTCTCTGGTTCTGATGGGAATAGGTGGATATTGCCATGAGGATCGGAAGATCCTTGGATGATGGATCGTATTCCTTCATTCCTAGATTAATGATGAGGACCTTCTCTTAGCCTGTGCGGAGAAGGTTCTGCTTATTTTTTACAGAAAATCTGTAATAACTTTCTGATTTTCAAAGGTTTTGACTAGAATTCATGGGTTTATTACGAGTTTTGTTTAATAAACTATTACATAGTCGTATTTCTGCCTCCTCTGCAATGGTATAATCGCTCAGGAGAAAGTAATGAAGAAACTGCTATGTCTGTTATTGTTAATCTTCTGCCTGATCGGAGTTTATGCCTCGGATGCATTTGAGCTTGTTGATGTATATGAATCAGGTATAACCGATTCTGTTTTCTATTCATATATACATAAGGGTACAGGCCTCAAGGTTGTCTATGAGAACAATGATGCAGGCAATAACTATGCAGAGCTGATGTTCCGTACACCTATGCAGGATGAGGGGGACCTGAATCATGTCTTTGAGCATTCACTGCTCTCTGGTTCCAATAAGTATCCCAGCTCCTATCTTTTCTTCGATTTCTCCCATAGATCATACTTGTCATCAGTGAATGCCGATACGCAGATGTCATCGACAGCGTATCATGCTGCATCGCCTAGCAGTGAGCAGATTGAGATTTATATCGATGCGCTCTTCTCGCTTGTGGATGATCCTGATCTTATCCATGAGGAGAATATCTACAGAAGGGAGGCAATACGTTATGACCTGCAGTCTGTCGATGGTCCTATAACTCCAGCTGGAACGGTATTCAATGAGGATGTTGGGTATATTACCGATGAGGTCCGTGGAGCGGTTGAGGGTGTGTTCAGGGCTCTGTATCCGGGGATGTATGCATCGAACATAATCGGACGGTTGCCGATGCATCTGGAAGACAATACCTACGAAAGGATTAAGGAGATATTCTCCGATTACTACAACTGGGACAATGCTCTTCTTTATGCTTATGGGGATATCAATATAGATAGGGTGCTGGATGACATAGCCAGGGAATATCTTTCAGTTTCGGATAAACCTACAACGAATCTTTCAGAGTTCTATTCAGAAGAGCCAGTGCCAGGATACCGTGAGCTCGATGGTCCTATCCCTGCTTCATCTGATAAAGTCGTTACCGATTCCTCGTCGTATATCATTTATGCATTTGATCTCGGAGATCTGGAGTTTGATGAGCTTCTGAAGCTTGATCCAATTATTCAGATTCTCACGAAGGATGGCGGTATACTCGACGAAGAGCTTGAGAAGCGCTCAGTTGATGGCGTCGATGTTGTTGAACTCGATCTCTCAACGCTCCGTCCCGTGCTTGAGTTCCTTCTTTTCTATACATCTCCAGAGGAGAAGGATGGTTTCTGTGAGGCTGTAGATACAGCTCTTTCTAGGGCTGCTTCTGGTGAGATCAGCGGCGATGAGATTGCTGGCATGGCAGGTATCATAAAGAATAGTATTCTTGGCAGTACAGAAGATGGTTCTCTTTCTGTTTCCAACGCCGATATATACAGGAATCTCTTTGCTCTCACAGGTGGTATTGATGCAATTGAGATCTATGAGAATGTTCTTGCTGACCTTGAGAAGAATGGTGAAGACATTGCTTCTTCCATTATTTCGAAGGTATCTGAAGAGGAGAGGCCTCGTGCTGCTGTGACAGCAACGCCTGAACCTGGGTTATATGAGGAAATCATCGAAGGTATCAATAGATATCTTCAGGATATGAAGGACAGCATGTCCGATGAGGAGAAGACTGCACTTATTGAAGAGACAAAGGCTTACTATGACTGGTCGTCCATCTCCTATCACAATGATGATATCGCGATAAGTAGAGGTTCTGTTGAGGATGTCTATCTTGATTATGATATAACGGAGAAGGAATCAGATGGTGCTGTGATACGGAAGTCGGTGCTTCCTGATACGAATGGACTTGTGAGCTTCTCCGTCTATTTCCCTGTTGGTGATATCACTGGGGATGATATGAACATCCTTGCGCTGTATAGGATGCTTGCTTCGAATCTTGATACTTCCTCTACATCCTATGCTGATCTGAAGATGAAGATAAGCAGAGTGCTGATCTCTGCAGAGCTTGGCTTTGATGTCCACAACTCCACGCCTTATATGGTGCTATCGGGACTTGCTGCAGAGGATGACCTTGAAGAGGCCATTGCAGTATTCATGGAGTTCGTATCTGATTCGGTTTTCACTGCAGATGGCATCGAAAGGGTCGTATCGCAGGATATGGAGAACTACAACATGCAGAGACTGGCTGAGAATCCGAGCGCGATGCTCAGGCTTGCAGATGGAATATGGAATGAAAGCTCCCTGTATGATATCGATTTATATTTCACAGGGTTCTATGATTACCTTGGAAGCGTTCTTGATTCAATCGATGATCCTGATTACGCCTCTCTATTGATATCTGATCTGGAACGTATTCAGAATAAGGTTCTCGACAAGGGTGGTGTAAGGATAGAAATCATCGGGACTGAGAAGGGGGCGGAAGAGGCTGAGCATATTCTTTCCGGTCTTGTCGGAGCCCTTCCAGAGAGAAGCAATGGCAATAGCTATGAATTCATTGATCTCCCATCTGGTATTGCTGTCATCAGCAATTCATCCACGGCTATTCTCTATAAAGGTATATCTCTATCTGGAAATGAAGGTATCAAAGGTTCATACCTGCCATGGTTCTCTGCATACTCAGATGAAGTGATGCTTCCTCTCCGTACACAGGGAGGGACATATTCCTCAGGAATATCCATCAAAGCAGGAAATGACAGCATAGCCATGTATACTGCCATGGACTCAGCTCCTGCTGTAAGCTATTCCGCCATGGATTCAGGCTGGGATGTAATGCGTGATGCTTTGCTTAGTGAGAGCGATCTGAATTCCTATGCTCTTTCCTCTCTTGCGACAATGAATATGGCTTCCTCGGGGGCTATTGGAAGAGAGGAGAGCATCCATGAGCTTGAATACCTCTACGGGAAGGAGCGTGGAGAGGATATCCTCAATGGGGCCAAGGAAGCTTCGCTTGGTGAGAAGAATGAGGTTATCGAAGCTCTGGAGAGCGCTTTCGATAGCAATAGCTTCATATTCTATGCAGGTCCTGAGCAGCTTCTTGCTCCTATACAGGATGAATTTTCTCTTGTAATCGATCTCAGATAGTGATTTCCGTATTTTTTTAGTCCATAAGTTGGCAGAGAAGGCTCTTCAGCGCGTATATTATGTATGGAAAACATAATCGTAGCTAATAGAGCTTTCAGTGTTCATGTGTGTTGTCTTTACTGTCTGCATAGGCCTGTACAGATAGAACAATCTGTTTTCTATGTTTCTGCTCGTCACAGTAGGCACTTCCTTTTCTTGTCGATCAATTTCTGAGTTCTATTTATTCAGCGCAATGAATCAATACTGGTAAATAATTACTTGCTAATAATTATTTATAAATGTATCCTAAAGGAGGAATAGATGACCATCATATCTGAGGATGGAAGGTTTGAATGGGATGATGGTAAAAACTGGCTTAACCAGAGGAAGCATGATATTGCATTTGAAGAGATTCTGGAGGTATTCGATGATCCATGCTTGCTGGAATCTTTTGATAGCACCCATTCGTTGTATGAAGATAGATATGCAGGCATTGGATGTTTATCAGGTATCGTCATAGTTGTGATATTCACAATTCGAAATGACAGATTCCGGATTATAAGTGCCAGATTGGTACAGCAGAAGGAGATTGAAAGATACAATGATCGCATCAAAGAAATTATCGGCTGAAAGATTGGAAGAACTAGCAAGAATAAATGCTGTTCCAGATGATGAGAATCCTGAAATCATAGAGGAGCAGGCAAAGAAACTAAGATTAGCCAGGGAGTCTCATCCTGAATGGTTTCGTGTCAAGCCGATTAAGCAGCAGATTACAATAAAGATTGATAAGGATATCCTTGAAGCTCTGCGTGCTGATGGAAAAGGCTATCAGACAAGAATAAACACTATTCTCAGGGAGGCTGTATTCGGTAATTCTGGCTACACCCACCGTGAATCTCAAATGGATTCACTGAAATAGGGCATATCGGTACACCATTTTCATACTTTGGAAACCTAAATCCGTAGAACTGATTTTCTGTCTTTATTGGCAATAATGGGTATTTGGAGCGTATAATATATATGCTCAGAATATCAACGACATACTGGTATGACGGACCAGAATCCAATCCTCCGTCTTTTGTTATTGGAAGATTTTTTCTTACTATTTGTTTAAATGATTTTCCGTGTATGCTTCATGCAGACTTACAGGCATTCATAGCAATGCGGAACATTATTTCAATGACGATTCAATCCTGGTTGATATCCAGTTGAATATATCTTGAAATATATATATTCTGTGATATATTTTAGGAGGGAAGCGTGAGGATAGCCACACTTGATGGTAGATTCGAATGGGACAGCAGGAAAAGCATTGAGAACATGAGGAAACACCGGATCAGATTCAGTGAGATTACCAGCGTCTTTGATGATCCATTCCTGCTTGCATACTACGATTCCCTGCATTCTTCGGAGGAGGATAGGTATCTGGCTATCGGATCTACGGGAGAAGGGCTTCTGGTTTTTGTCTGTTTTGTCCTAAGGGATGATCGTATACGGATAATAAGTGCCAGAAGATGCAATGGTAAGGAAAAGGAGATATACAGAAAGAATGTCCAGAAGATTATCAGATAAAAGAATCAGGGAAATCGAGGCTGCGCCGATCATTTACGACGATGATTCGCCACAGCTTTCCGAAGAGGAATTGCAGAAGTTCAGGCCTGCACGTGAGATGCATCCCGAATGGTTTGATGTGGTACCCAAGAAAAAGAGGATTTCTATACTCATAGATGTGGATATCCTTGAAACTCTTAAGAGCGAAGGCAGAGGATATCAGACAAGAATCAACTCCATCCTCAGGGAGGCTGTATTCGGAAAAGAGATGTAGAAAAGAAGGGCATCACCGTTTTCAGATGATGCCCGATTCTTCCTATCTTCTGGGTTTCCTGTTCTTGTTAAGGCTTACCTTAACCTTGTTCCTGATAAGATAGCACTTGTGTATATTCCCCGATGCGAGGAAATCATCGCCGATGGTCTCCTCTGTTATGTCCTCGACGATATACTTCTCCCTTATCTCATCATCCAGCTTGAACCGGCGGAAATTGGTGGAGAATATGAGGATTCCACCCGGTGCAAGGTGCATCGCCGCAGCTCTTATCAGCTGATACTGATCGCGCTGGACATCGAAGGATGATGACCTTCCCTTGCCGTTTGAGAATGTCGGAGGATCGCAGAAGATCAGATCGTACCTGTCATAGGTTGCCCATAGCCAGTCAATCACATCATCTCTGTAGAAGAAGTTCTCGATATCCGTCGGGTACTCATTGATCCTCAGATTTTCGATTGCCCAATCGAGATATGTCGAGGAGGCATCGACCGAAACAGTCGATACAGCTCCGCCCTTTATCGCATTGAGCGTAGCGCTTCCTGTATAGCAGAAGAGGTTGAGGAATCTCTTGCCCTCTGCCATCTTCTGTATCATCATCCTTACAGGTCTGTGATCAAGGAAGAGTCCTGTATCGAGATAATCCTGGAAGTTGACAAGAAGTCTCAATCCATTCTCTCTCACGATATTGAACCTGTTCTTCGTGGCAAGCCTTGTGTACTGGTTCTTGCCTTTCTGGCTCTTTCTTTCCTTGATGAAGATATTCTCGATATCAACGCCGGTAGCGCGCTCGGTAGCGTAAACAAGCTCGTTCAGATGCTCCTCTGCAACCTTTGGATCGACTGTATCAGGAGCGGCATACTCCGAGAGGTTGATCCATTTGTTCTCATAGAGATCAATTGATGCAGCATATTCAGGAATCTCCGCATCGTATATGCGGTAGCATGTTACACCCTCTGCTTCCATCTTTGGTCTGAGCTCTGAGAGGTTCTTCATGAGCTTGTCATAGACAATCTGTGCACCAGCTGATAGCGGAGCTTCAAGGCGCTGTCTCTTCTTCTCCTTTGCCCTCTCGATAAGCGCATTGCGTTCCTCATCTGTATAGATGATGTAGTGCGCTGCCTGGCAGAGAATCCCTCCATTGTAGAGGCTGTTCGTCCTGTCCGGCTTCATATCGATATTCGAGAGCTGGTCGCTTGCCCCAGTGAGGATTGTTGCCCTCCAGCCTTTGAAGACATTCTGGAGCACTATTCCGATTCCGGAATAGAGCCTGTCAAGGTCATCTACCTTCATGCGCTCGCCGTATGGAGGATCGGTGACGATGTATCCGACAGCAGAAGGGCAGTCTGCTTCGGTGAATTTCGTGAAATCCTTGACGGAGAAATCAATAAGGCCATCAACGCCAGCATTCCTTGCCGCTTCCTCTGCGATCCTCACAGCTCTCTTTGAGACATCGGATGCATATATCCTTATATCCCTCTCATCGATAGCCTTCTGCCTTGCTGCGGCAGCTTCCGCTTTCAGCGCATCCCATTCTGCCTGATCGAACCCTGGCAGGCGCTCGAAGGCGTATGGCCTTTTTCTTATGAGTCCGGGTGCTGTGCAGGATGCCATGAGAGCTGCTTCGATGGCAATCGTGCCGGAACCGCAGAACGGATCCATGAATACACCGGGGTTGTCGTCCTTGAGAGTCTTCTTCCATTCGCTACGGAGAATGAGCGCTGCTGCAAGGTGCTCCTTGAGAAGCGCATCTGTCTGATCTGGGAGCCTGTATCCTCTCATATGAAGGGCTTCTCCTGAGAAATCCGCGTACCACCTTACCTCATTGCCATGCACATGGACATGGAATGTTATATCCGGATTCTCCGTATCCACATCGGGTCTTACACCGTCGAACTTCTCCTTCATCCTGTCGCAGATTCCGTCCTTTACACGGAGTGCGGCATAATGGCTGTTGTTGATCCATGGACAGCTCTGTGTCGTGCATGTGACTTTGAGCGTCTTCTCAGGAGTGATCCATTCCTCCCAGGGGAGGGAGAGTGTGGACTCATAGAGCTCCTCATCGCTTCTTGTATCCTCGTCGATGTAGAGAGCCATGAGAAGTCTCGATGCAACACGTGCATTGAGGCAGAAGCTCATGCCTGTCCGGAATGACCCCTCGAACTCTACGCCCGATGCTGTCATCCTCACATCTTCTGATCCTGCGTTCCTTGCTTCCTCAGCTACCAGATCTCCTTGGTTGGCTGCGCATGCTGCGAAGAATATCATTTTCCCTCCTGGAATATTTCATCGATTTCCTGTTTCTCAAAGCTGTAGTCCGTACCGCAGTTGAAGCACTCAAGCACGAGCGGAAAGCTTCCTTCCGATATGGCTTCCTTCTCATTCTCCGGCATATTGGCCAGATAGGTCCTGAAGTTCTCCCTTGAGCATGGACAGGAGAATCCGACAGGGAAGTGCGCCTCATGCTTTATGCCGTAATCGGCGAACATCGCTTCTGCATACTCCCTGATGCTTCCTCCCTCTGCGATTGCGCTTCCAAGTCCCTTCAGAGAGGATGCTCTGTCTTGCAGTGCTGAGAGCGTGCTATCGGCACATCCCGGAAGTGCCTGTATGAAGAGCCCGCCAGCTCCCCAGACTCTTCCCTGCCTATCGAACTTTATCGAGAGGCAGAACAGGGTAGGTGTCTGCTCCGACTGCCTGAAATACAGCGCAAGGTCGTTCGCCAGATTCCCGTATTCCATCATGATCTGGCCTGTGAACGGTGTCTTGCTCCCTTCGAGTATCTTTGTGATGGACAGGAATCCCGGTCCATAGAGCATCGATGTGTCGAATGATTCCACTGGCTTAGTGATAGGTATGGGGTTGTTTACAAGATAGCCCCTGACTGCACCTGAGGCCCATGATTCGACAGAGAGTCCCTTTACCGGCCCTCCGCACTCGACCTGGAGCTGCACCCTGTCATTGCCTTTGACTGTGGATGCAAGAAGCGCGCCTGCAATATATGCCTGGCCAAGGATATAGGTCTCCATGATGCCGAGTCCATGGTTTGCCCTCATCTGGTTTATCATCCCCGTAGCCTGCACCGCAGATACCCTGACAGTGCTGTCAGCCATGAGGAAAACCTCCCTTCCATCGATAGGCAGGGAGGCTATATGCTCTTTCAGTTCATTGTCTGTGATAGGCTGGAGTATCATTATGTGTGTAGCTTATCTGACAACGTACTTGCTTGCAAGTAGTTGCAGAGAGCCTGGTGAACCTGTTCAGGCATCCTTTCTCTAATATTCTTCCTTCAATCTGGTCTTTGCAATATAATACATCAGAAGGAGGAAGTGTTTGGAGAAAGACGGCAGAAGAGGAAGAGGATTCAGCCATGTCCTGACAGGGCGGCATGAGACACTGGCGACGAATGCCGTGATAACGCTGTGCTTTATAGCGCTGCTTCTGCTTGCGATTGTCCTTTCGTTCGTAATCATTACATCGGAGCGGCTAAGGCTTGAGAACTCCGTAGAAAGAGCATACAGCTCTGTGTTCCTCGCCCTGAGCCAGGGGAGTATTGACAGTGCAGTTCTTGGTCCCGATGTCCTTGGTTTCGGATACTATTCCTCCACAGGCAATGCCCTATATACCTGGGGCGATGCGTATCAGCGTCTTCCCATAACCAGATTCCCCGATGCTTCAGATTCCTATGTGACATCATATGATGAGGCAAGGGGAATGATAGAGAGCGTGCGGTACGTCTCCGATACTGTGCTGGTTCCGGAGAATCTCTTCAGGAACGGGGGAGGAGTCCTCGAGTATCCCGATATCCTCTATCTTGCATTCAATGCCGTTCCTGTGGTGTCACGGATACGGCTTGTGACGATTGTTGCGATAATATCTGTCGCTGCAATCCTGCTTCTTTATATAATTGTTCTCCAGATATCCGCACAGAACAGGGAATACAGAATGAAGCTTCAGCGCCAGCAGAATCTTGTAAGCCTTGGAGAGGCAGCGAGGACGCTCACCCATGAGATAAAGAACCCTCTGTCTGCGATACGTCTCCAGCTTGCGCTGTTAAAGAGGGAGGCCGATCCATCGCTCCTTGATGATATCATGGTGATCGATCAGGAGACAGCAAGGCTTACCGAGCTCACGGACAGGGTCTCGGATTTCATCCGCAATCCGCTCGGAACTCCGGAGAAGGTCGATCTAGTATCCACTATCGAGAATCTCATACCGCTGTTCAGCCATAAGATAATCCTCCTTCCTCCACCGTCCAGACCGCTTTATGTGATGTTCGATCCTGCGAGGCTGAGGTCCGTGGTAGAGAACCTGCTCAAGAATGCCATAGAGGCGACAGAGGGAGATGCCCCTGTCGAATGCTCTATAATGGAAGAGAGGAATATGTACCGTGTCGCGGTACGCGACAGGGGCGTCGGCATGCGCGATGTAGATAAGTCGAAGATTTTCGATCCGTTCTATACGACAAAGATAAACGGCTCTGGGATAGGGCTTTCAATAGCAAGCCAGTTCCTTGCTGCAGCCGGAGGCAGTATCGCGCTGTATAAGAGAGATGGAGGAGGGACATCTGCCGAATTCACCGTTCCTGTCTCCGGGAGAGTGATTTGAAAGTTCTGGTCTGCGATGATGAGGAGAATATCAGGAAGCTGCTTAAGAGGCTGCTGAATCTTGAAGGTATCGATGCCGATTGCGCCGAGAATGGGCTCTCTGCCCAGCGTATGATTGCTTCGGAGCGCTATGATGCTATCGTGGCGGATCTCAGGATGCCCGGCCTCGATGGACTGGGACTGCTGAGGTGGATACGTGCTGAGGGATTCCGTGTTCCTGTCATGATGATCAGTGCCCATGGGGATATCAACGATGCTGTGACGGCGCTGAAGGAGGGGGCAGACGACTATCTCGTTAAGCCTTTCGATCCCGATGAGCTGCTGATAAAGCTCAAGGGACTGGTGAAGGCCCAGAACCTTATGAATGCGGCAGAGGGCGAGAAGAAGAGCTCTGGATTTTTGGGAGCAAGCAGCTCTGTCGAGCAGATCCGAAGGATCATAGAGCGCATCGCACCATCATCCGCAACTGTCCTGATAACAGGAGAGTCCGGTACGGGAAAGGAGGTCGCGGCACGGCAGATTCATGCCCTTTCCTCCGTATCATCAGGGCCATTCATGGCTATAAATATCGGCGGAGTCCCGGAAAATCTCATCGAGTCCGAGCTCTTTGGCTATGAGAAGGGGGCATTCACCGGTGCCGATGGACGCAAGCCTGGTCTTTTCGAGCTCGCGTCAGGCGGGACATTGTTCCTGGATGAGATCGGTGATATGCCTGCAGCTCTTCAGGTCAAGATACTGCGTGTGCTTCAGGAGAAGAAGATAACCAGGCTCGGCGGTACCTCTGAAATCCCTATCAACGCCAGGATTGTGGCTGCCACAAACAGGAATCTTGAGGATATGGTCAGGGAAGGGACATTCAGGGAGGATCTCTTCTACAGGCTGAACGTCGTCAGAATCCGCATACCGCCTCTTAGAGAGCGCCCTGATGATATCCCGGTGCTTGCCCAGGCAATCCTTGCGAAATACGCTGAATCAATGGGAATGAGGATAAAGGGATTCTCCCCAGATGCTCTTGCCGCATTGTCCCAGCATCCGTTCTACGGCAATGTCAGGGAGCTTGAGAATGTGATCGAGCGTGCGATGATATTCGCCGATTCCGATGTGATCGAAGTCCGTGATCTCGATCTCAGGCAGGCCCTTGGCCGTGGTGATGGCAAGGATACCATACCCGTTCAGGATGCGCAGTCGCTGAAGGATATCGAGCGCAATGCGATAATCCGGTCGCTCCATCGCTGGGAAGGCAACAGGACAAGGAGCGCAGAGGAGCTCGGGATTTCGAGACGTACGCTGATAACGAAGATTCAGGAGTATGGCATCGATCTGTGAGCCATAGACCATGCTTTTTCCCGTGGTTATAATCAGGGACGGAGGCTTCTATGAAGAAGATCTGTCTTTCTATTCTGGTAATGGTTCTCCTAGTTATACCCGCTTCTGCGGAGAATATCCGCATCGCGGCCATGCGCGGACCGACAGCCATGGGGCTCTGCGGTCTTATGGAGAAGGCAGCTGAGGGTCCTGTCAGCGGCAATAGCTATGAGTTCACGCTCGAAGGTTCTCCCGATGCTGTCGTTCCTCTTGTCGTGCGCGGCGATGTCGATATAGCGGCTATCCCTGCAAATCTTGCATCCGTTCTGTACAACAGGACAAATGGAAAGATACAGGCTCTGGCAATCAATACACTGGGTGTGCTCTATATTGCAGAGAAAGGAAATACAGTACAGTCCATCGATGATCTGAGAGGTCGTACTATCTATTCAGCGGGAAAGGGTGCAACACCTGAGTATGCGCTAGAATATGTTCTTTCTGCCAATGGTCTTGAGGTAGGTAAGGATGTCTTCATCGAATGGAAGAGCGAGCATGCCGAATGCGTTGCGGCGCTCAAGAGCGATACCAATGGTGTTGCGATGCTTCCGCAGCCATTTGCGGCTACTGCAGTGCTCTCAGATAGCTCGATAAGGATAGCGCTGGATCTCAATCAGCTCTGGCAGGATGCCACTGGACTGGGACTTATCACAGGAGTAACGATAGTCAACCGCGATTTCGCGGCAGAGCATCCTGATGCAATAAAGGCATTCCTCTCTGATTACAGTGATTCCGTCAGCTTTGTGACGAGCGATTCCAGAGCGGCTTCCGTCGTCGCATCGCTCGGTATAGTGCCTGAGAAGGCCGCTGAGGCTGCGATTCCGTACTGCAATATAGTGATGATTGATGGGGAGGAGATGCATGAAGCGCTCTCATTCTATCTCTCTGTCCTTGAGACCCAGAATCCGCAGGCAGTAGGAGGCAAGGCCCCTCTTGATGATTTCTACTTTGTTCAGCAGGAAGTATAAGGCAGCAGCTATAGTATTCTGGATTGCTATCTGGTGGATAGCTTCCATCATGATAGGGGAGGATCTCTTCCTCCCTTCGCCTTTCAGTGTCGCTGAAAGGCTTGCTGCGCTTGTGCAGGAATCCCAGTTCTGGATGTCGGCGGCTTTCACGCTCTCGAGAATCCTGATCGGGTTCATACTGTCGCTGGCAATAGCCCTTGCTGCAGCGTGGCTCTCGTCATCCTTCGTCTGGTTCCGCATACTTATGGATCCGCTTGTAAGGATAGTGAGGGCGACTCCGGTGGCTTCCATCGTCATACTTGCGCTTGTATGGGTATCATCAAGGAATCTTTCCGCCCTCATCTCCGCGCTGATGGTCTTTCCGATTGTCTATACGAATGTGCTGAAGGGCATCGACGAGACGCCGAAGGAGCTTATCGAGATGGCCGATGCATACCATGTCCGTCTTATGAAGCGCTTACGTTATATCTATATCCCGTCCGTCCTTCCATATTTCCTCTCGTCTCTCTCGATTGCATTGGGGCTTGCATGGAAGAGCGGGATTGCGGCTGAAGTAATAGGACTGCCTGATGGGTCAATCGGAGAGAGGGTCTATGAGGCCAAGATCTATCTCTCGACTCCCGATCTCTTTGCCTGGACTGTAACCATCGTCATCCTTGCATTCCTGTTTGAGAGGCTATTCCTTCTTCTGTCTTCAAAGCTTGCGGGGAGGTTGATGAGATGAGAGCTGTAATCAGGAAGAAGGTATTCGGCAGCGAGGTTGTAATCAGCGATGCTGTCTTTGATATCCCCGAAGGGAAATGCACGGCCATAATCGGTCCCTCAGGATCGGGAAAGACGACGCTTATGCGCATCCTTTCAGGACTCGACAGAGAGTTCGAGGGGAGCGTGGAGAATCTTCCTGAGCGTCCACTGATCCTCTTCCAGGAGGACAGGCTTGTGGAGAATATCTCAGCTATTTCCAATCTCCTGGCTGTCGCTCCTGACAAGGAGAGTGCTGAACGGGCGCTTTCCGATGCAGGCCTGGCTGAGGATGGTGAAAAAAAGGTCTTGGAGCTTTCCGGAGGGATGAGAAGGAAGCTTGCGATAGCGCGCTTCATGCTGCTCGATGGGGATGCACTCTTCCTTGATGAGCCTTTCCGGGCGCTTGATGATGTTTCAAGGCGCGGGGCAGCTCGCAGGCTCTCTTCGTTCAGGGCTGGCAGGACAATGGTATTTATCTCGCATGATGAGGAGGATATCTCACTCCTTGGAGCGGACTTCACTATCTGTCTTCCATGATGCTATCATGCCCCTATGGATGACCGAATACCCCAGTGGAATCTCTGCAGCATATATCCTTCGCCATCATCTGACGCCTTCAATGATGATATCCTCCGCCTTGGCAGAATAGGAGAGGATCTCAGGAAAGCAGCCAGCAATGGTGCATCCTGCATGGAGCTTGTCGGGATAAGGGATGAGGGACTTGCCATAGCTGTGAATCTTACAGCCTATGCATCTGCGCTCCTTTCAACCGATTCCTCATCTGCCCAGTATCTCAAGGCAGTGGCCGCGGCAGAGAGGGCCGAGGCGGAGTTCAGCAAGGCAGAGGATGCATTTCTCAGGGCATTCCCTGATGAGGGCGATGTTCCCGATGAATACCGGTATATAGTCTCAGAGATAAGACAGATGAAGAAGCATCTGATGACTCCTGACGAGGAGGCTCTAGCTGCGGATCTATCAATCTCTGGATCTTCTCTATGGGAGCACTTACAGGAGAACCTTGCCTCCTCGATATCTGAGGGGAGGACGCTTACGGAGCTTCGTGCACTTGCTTCTTCTGGAAGCAGGGATGTTAGGAAGAAAGCCTTCGGCGAAGAGCTTGCTCTCCTAAAGCGCCATTCATCTTCCTTCGCCTATGCCCTTTCAGGCATCAAAGGCAGTGTGCTGACGCTCGATGCGAAGCGGGGATGGGAAGATCCGCTTGACCGTTCGCTCTCTGAATCGAGGATATCAAAGAGGACATTTGATGCCCTTATCTCCGTGATTGAGGACTCACTTCCGATCTTCCATGAGTATTTCAGGATCAAGGCAAGGCTCCTGAGCATAGATGATTTCTCATTCTTTGATCTCTTTGCACCTGTCGGTGGTTCTGATAGGAAGTACACATTCTCCTCTGCCCGCGATATCGTTGTATCATCATTCAGTGCTTTCTCTCCTGATGTGGGGAATTTTGCAGAGATGGCTATCGGATCAGGGTGGGTCGATGCCGTCATGCATGAGGGCAAGGCAGGCGGTGCCTATGATACCTATTTCCCGCTTACAGGCGAAAGCCGCGTGTTCATGAACTTCGATGGTTCATATGACAGCGTCCTGACCTTGAGCCATGAGCTTGGGCATGCTTATCATGACCATCTGCTATCGAAGCTGCCGATGTCTCTCTCGTCATACCCGATGACGCTTGCGGAGACAGCCTCCACATTCTCTGAGAAGCTTGTCTTCATGCATATCCTCGAAGAGGAGAGGGGCGGGGAAGGGGAGCTCTTTGCCATAGAGCAGTTCCTGCAGGCTGCATCGCAGACGATTGTGGACATCTACTCAAGATATCTTTTCGAAAGAGCTGCATTCGAGCGGGTTGCGGATGGGGCCGTGACAGCGGATGACTGTGCTTCGATGATGCTTGATGCACAGAAGAGGGCATATGGCGATACGCTTTCTGAATGGCATCCGTATATGTGGGCAGTGAAGTCGCATTACTACTCCGCGGATTTCTCCTATTACAACTATCCGTATGCATTTGGGGAGCTTTTCGCGCTATCATTGCTGATGAAGCGCGATGAGCCGGATTTTCCCTCTCAGTACAGGGATCTTCTACGGCGCACAGGCTCCATGAGTGCGGAGGATGCTGCTTCGGCTGTCGGTGCTGATATAACGGACAGGTCATTCTGGCAGGCAGGAATCAACCTGATCTCATCATATGTAGAGAGGCTGGGAAAATGGCTGTAAGGATTGAGAAGATCGTATCGGATGCCCTTGGTCTTGCCCATGATGGCAGCAAGGCTGTTTTCGTAGATGGAGCGCTTCCCGGAGAGCTTGTCGAATACAGCATCAGGGAAGAGCGCAATGGATATATAGCAGCTGACTGCACTGCAGTCATTGAACCATCGCCGATGCGGCGTGTTCCTGTCTGTCCGTACTATGGCAGATGCGGGGGCTGTTCGTTCCAGATAGTCGATGAGAAGAGCAGCGCTGAGCTGAAGGAGGAGATCGTAAAGGACAATCTCCGCCGCATAGCTGGGCTGAATGAGCTTCCACCGTTCGATTCACCTGTCTATGGCAGCTTCAGCGGATACCGCCACCGTGCCCGCTTCCATGTGGATATACGCAGCAAGGAGTGGGGATTCCTCGCCAGAAGGTCCTCATCGATTATCCATGCAGAAAGCTGTCCGATGCTCACGCCTAGGCTTTCTTCCCTCCTTTCTGATGGGAAGAAGATCATCGAGGAAGGCAGAGCCTCCATGTTCAGAGGTGAGATAGACAGGGAGACAGGGATTGCCGAAGTCCGTGCATTCGATGGTGATGATGAGGTCACATTCTCCGACAGGTCTGTAATCATGACCGTGGACGGTATACGGTACTATGTTGCTGGCGATGTGTTTTTCCAGTCCAATCCATCACTTCTTCCTCCTCTTTTCGATTTCGTGCGTTCAAATGCCGTGGGCACATCCATCATGGATCTGTATAGCGGGGTGGGTACATTCTCTGCGCTCTTTGAAGGAAGAGGGAAGACCGTGTACGCTGTCGAACGTGACAAACGCTGCCTGACGCTGTCGAAGAAGAACGCTCCATCTGCCCACTCATTCGCCTCCGATGCGCTGTCATGGGGCAGGAAGAGCGGCAGGCGTGCTGATACCGTGATTGTCGATCCTCCGCGTACAGGATTGGGCAAGGATACCTGCCAGCTTATCTCATCATGGAAGCCGGAGAGGATCATCTATGTATCATGCAATAGCGTGACCGCGGCGAGGGATATGCAGTATATCGATGGATACAGGATAACCAAAGCACGCGTCTTCGATTTCTATCCTGGCTCAGGACATGAGGAGAGCGCATATCTTCTTGAGCGCATATAGGAGGGTACATGAGAGTTCCATATGAGACTATGAAGGAGACTTTCCGTTCAATACTTCTGAGGCACGGCTTCGGCAATGAGGAGGCGGAGATTGCCGCATCCATATTCGCTGACAATAGCCTTGATGGCGTATACACCCATGGCCTGAATCGGTTTCCGAAGATTATCGAGGATACGGACAAAGGCTTAATAAATCCATCGGCAAGGGCTGAGACCGTCTTTCGTGCTGGTGCATTCGAGCGCTGGAATGGGCATAGGGGCTTCGGACCCGTGAATGCTGCTCTTGCCATCGACAGGGCTATGGAGCTCGCTTCAGAACATGCCGTCGGCATAGTAGCGCTCGGAAACAACAACCACTGGCTCCGCGGTGGTACATATGGCCTCAGGGCAGCAGGAAAGGGGTATGCCTCTATCTGTTGGACAAATACAATAGCCAACCTCCCTCCTTGGGGAGGAAGGGATCCAAAGCTCGGGAATAATCCGCTTGTGATATCTGTTCCAAGGAGGAATGGAGTCCATTTCGTCCTGGATATTGCGATGTCACAGTTCTCATATGGCAAGCTTGAGCTCTATCGTCTCAATGGTAAAAAGCTTCCGTTCCCAGGAGGATACGATGAGGATGGAAAGCTTACAGATGATCCCGCAGCGATCGAGAAGACAAGAAGAAGCCTCCCGATAGGCTATCATAAGGGAAGCGGACTCTCGCTGGCGCTTGATCTTCTTGGCTCGATGCTAGCACTTGGCAATACTGTCGGAGATATAACATCATCCGGAGCAGAATCGGGTGTGACTCAGATTATGATGGCATTCGATCCACGCATGACCGGGAGCATGGATGATGAGGATAGCATCATCTCAAGGATCATCGATTTCACACAGTCCTCGGCTCCCGTGGAAGAGGACGGCAAGGTCCTCTATCCTGGAGAGCATTCATACATGATCCGTCAGGATAACCTCCAGAATGGAATCCCTGTGATCGATGAGGTGTGGGAGAGAGTCAAGAGCCTCTAGCACATCGCTGTGTAGAGATCCATAATCCTCATATTCTCCCTGAATCTGTCGAGATCTGCCTCTTCCTCCGTCATGAAGACAATGTTCTTCTCTGCCGAGGGGCGTACGGAGATCATGTTGTCAGAGAATGTTCCGCGCATGGAGCCGGAGTCGATTACCACATAGAATGCAGGCTTCTCCGCCGTCAGCTTTATCGATATGGATCTCGGGCCTGTCTTTTTGCATTCAGCCTTGATGTGCGGCGGCTGAAGCTTGAGGTGGGCAGGGGAATCGAGCAGTATGTTCCTTTCCCTCAGCGAGTTCTTGGTCGCAAGCTTTGCATAGCAGAAATACTCGTTGCGCATTACACGTCCAAGCTCTATCTCATCGAAGAGCTTCGCCTCCATCGGCATAAGCGTTGCGGCATACTCCCTCGCATCCTTCTTCACGCCATGGAAATCGCGGATCTTTACCGACAGCTCTATGTTCTCCTCCTTCTCTCCGCTGTTCACTGCGTAGATCCTGAGCTTTGTGCCATCGATCTCCATAAGAGGACAGAGAGGTGCATATAGAAGCCTTGCCGCATAGTGGAGGATCTTCCAGCTTCCATCGGAGGCAAGCGATGATTCCGAAAGGGCAGAGCTGTCACGGAGAGTGCCGATTGAAGCTCCCTTTGAACTTCCCGTCGCAATCCTTTCCGCCGTGACGGCGTTTATGGCATCGAAAGCAGACTTAAGCTCTGTGAGGTAGACCAGCTTGTCGAAAGATGATGGACGCCTGAATGTCTTCTCAATCCCGAAAAGCGCTTTCCTCCCGCTTCCAGGTTCATTGAGCTTCTCAATGCATGCCTTCTCATCATTGCCATCACGGAAGAGGTGGTAAGGCTGGATTGAAGGGGATATATCGGGATGGGGCAGCATCATGACGCTTTCGACAGCTGAAGGGTGGAGCGGGTCGGGCCTGCTGCTGAGCACGATTATGCCAAGCCTGTCTGCGGCTCTACAGAGCTCTTCAGGGGGGTTGTCGGCATATAGCGCATTCATGTTCGCATCGGCAGCGCTCCTTACAGTGCGCTCTATGTCATCGGTATTCTTCCAGTATGCGGATTTCAGATATATCCGCCGTCCATTGACCAAAAGCCAGCCATCATCCCACGATGCGGTCCTGAACCCGATTATGGCATTGCCAATCCAGGCACCGATTTTCATCGAGCATGGATATATATGGGGATAGCCATAGCCTTTCGGATACCACAGCTCAACGCTCCCAGGCGTTACATCCAGTGATATCCTCTGCCTGCCTTTGCTGAGTTTGACGGACATGGAGGATGCTTCGTTATGGATCTCACCCTCGACAATGTATTCGCCATCTGCAGCCACATCGGCATCAGCCTCCATCCTCACGGACCATCTGCCATCTATTTCCAAGGGAATCGCCCTGAATGATATTACCTTGATTGAATTGTCCTCGCTCATTGCTCCTCCGGATCTTCCTGTCATTATAGCATATGACTTGCCCGTCGGATGTGCTAACATTATGCCATGCGTGATGGATTCGTTAAGATTGCCGCAGCTTCTCCGGATCTCAGACCGGCAGATCCTGCTTTCAATGCCGATGGCATCATAAAGCTTGCCTGCAGAGCCTATGATGATGGTGCTACGATCATACTCTTCCCAGAGCTCTCAATCCCCGGGTATACCTCGGCGGATCTCTTCTTCCAGAAGACTCTCCAGAGAGCTTCGGACAGTGCCCTGGACAGCATTCTTGCCGCGACATCCTCAATGGATGCGCTTGTGGTGGTAGGCTATCCGTATATTAAGGACGGCAAGCTGTACAATACAGCTGTCGCAATGCATAAAGGGAGGGTCATGGCCATCATCCCTAAGAAGAATATTCCGATGTATGGGGAGTTCTACGAGGGACGCTGGTTCGCTCCTGCACCGGAGAGGAATGAGAATGTCATCTTCAGAGGAGAGATGGTTCCATTCGGCCGTTTCACCATTCTGCGCTTTGCCCATCCTTCCACCCTTCTTGTGGGTTGCGAGATCTGTGAGGATCTCTGGGTTCCGGACAGCCCTTCTATTGGACTGGCAGGAGCAGGAGCGACTGTCATACTCAATCCTTCGGCCTCCGATGAGATCATAGGGAAGGAGGAGTACAGGCGCAGTCTTGTCGCAATGCAGTCCGCGAAGCTTGCCGCTGGCTATGTCTATGCGGATGCATCCTTTGGAGAGAGCACCACCGATATGGTCTTCACAGGGAGCAATATGATTGCTGAGAACGGGACGGTGCTCGCATCCTCCTCATTCTCTTCAGGGACATATATCATCTCAGAAATAGATACAGATAGGCTCTCATATGAGCGCACAAGGATGAATACATTCCCATTATCCGCTTCTGAATATGAGTTTGTTGATATCGATAACGGGGAAAGGGAATGCGTGCTGACAAGGAATATCCCCATGCATCCGTTCGTTCCTGCGGATGGAAAGGAGAGGGATGAGCGTTGCCGGAAGATACTCACCCTTCAGGCAATAGGCCTTATGAGGCGTTTTGAGGCCTCTCATTCTGCAAAGGCCGTTATCGGTCTCTCCGGTGGCCTCGATTCGACGCTTGCACTTCTTGTAGCTTCGAGATCGTTCTCGATGATGGGTAGGCCTCAGGAGGACATAATCGCTGTTACGATGCCATGCTTCGGTACGACGAAGAGGACACGCAACAATGCAGAGCTCCTTGCCAGAGCACTGGGCACTTCGTTCATGGAGATCGATATAAAGGAGAGCGTGCTGTCCCATTTCAGGGATATCGGGCACAGCGAGGATGACCACAGCGTAACATATGAGAATGCACAGGCAAGGGAGAGGACTCAGGTCCTTATGGATATCGCGAACAAGAACGGTGGAATGGTAATAGGCACCGGCGATCTCTCAGAGCTCGCTCTCGGCTGGGCGACATACAACGGGGATCATATGAGCATGTATGGTGTCAATGCCTCGATACCCAAGACACTCGTACGTTATCTTGTGCGCTATGCTGCCGATACAGCCTCCGACGGCTCATCTGCTGTTCTCTATGATATCCTCGATACCCCAGTCTCTCCTGAGCTGCTTCCTGCCAAGGATGGTGTCATCTCGCAGAGAACAGAGGACATAGTTGGACCGTATGAGCTCCATGACTTCTTCCTCTACTATCTGGTCCGTTTCGGCTTCGCCCCAGGGAAGATCTTCCGCCTTGCATCGGTTGCGTTCAAGGATGTATATGGCAGGGATGTTATAAAGAAGTGGCTCGTTATCTTCATCCGCCGTTTCTTCGCGCAGCAGTTCAAGAGGAGCTGCCTGCCCGATGGGCCTAAGGTTGGAACAGTGACGCTGTCGCCGAGATCGGACTGGAGAATGCCTTCCGACGCATCGGCGTCAGCATGGATAGAGGAGGCAGAGGCCTTACAGATATAGTCTGTTTAAGGTATGATTGAGCTATGGCGATAAGAAAATACATAGGCGGCTTCATCGGGCTTTTCTTTCTTTCGATAGCCGTTTACTTCATAATCTATTTCTTTGTTCCCGAGGTCTCAATGAAGTTCTTCGGGATTGCTTTCAGCCAGGAGACGGTGATAGAGACTGCGATTGACAGCCTTCCTGTCTCATCCGAGACGAAGCATGAGCTCTCTGATAGCGTTCCTGCTCTTCTGGAGGCTCTTGGCGACAATGCTGGCGAGCTCTGGGCATTCATCACCTCGGAGGAGGGACTGAGCAGTATAGAGACTGCTGCTGAAGCTGCCAGGTCAGGTGCCGCATCATTCGAAGAGGTGCTTGCCGGAGAGCTTCAGGAGGCTGAATGAGGATTCTCTTCCTCGGAACGGGGACGAGCCATGGCGTGCCTGTCATTGGCTGCAGTTGCCCTGTATGCACATCTTCCGATCCCCATGACAGACGTATGCGCTCTTCGATTCTCATAGAGGATGGCGATACCGCAGTTGTCATCGATACAGGGTGCGAGTTCAGGCTCCAGGCGCTTGGTGCCGGTATAACCCATCTTGATGGTGTGCTGTATACCCATGCGCACGCAGACCACTTGATGGGGCTGGATGATCTGAGGGTGTTCTCCTCATCTGGGCGTTTCCCGATATATGGATTCCAGAGCGTGCTCGATACCATCTCCAGGATTTTCCCGTATGCATTCCAGACTCTTCCTTACAAAGGTGCCCCGCAGCTTGAGCGCAATACCGTAGGAGAAGGAGAGCAGTTCAGCGTAGGAAGCATTGTCTTCACCGCCATCCCGGTCATGCATGGCATGATGCGCATCGCTGGCTACAGATTCGGAAGCGCCGCATACCTTACCGATGTCTCGGATATTCTGTGGGATGAGAACAGAGAAAGGCTTGAAGGCGTCCGCACCCTTATAATAGGAGCGCTGAGGGACAGGCCCCACTGGAGCCATTTCACATTCCAGCAGGCAGCTGAGGCGGCAAGGACCATAGGTGCGGAGAAGGTATATTTCACGCATATTAACCATGAGACCAGCTATAGCGATATCCAGAGGCGGTTTGCTCCATATGCCGAGAGCGCTTATGATGGTCTTGAGATCGAGGTTGACTGATGGAAAACTGTTCTAAGCTTTACATAATCGATGGATACTCTGTTATCTACAGGAATTATTTCGCTCATCTGTCCAATCCGCTGACAGCGCCGGACGGAACCAACATAAGTGCGTATTTCGGCTTCTTCTCGACGCTGTTCTCCTTGATGGGACAGCATAATGCCGATTATCTTGCTGTCGTCATGGATGAGCGGAAGCCTACATTCAGGCATGAGATGTACCCAGAGTACAAAGCGAACAGGGATAAGGCTCCTGAGGATCTCCATGCACAGGTCCCGATGATAAAGGAGACGCTTTGCAGGATGGGCGTTCCCGTTGTCTCAAGAGAGGGATTCGAGGCCGATGATATGATCGCATCGCTTGTTGCCTTGGCAACTGAAGAAGGGATGCACTCCGTGATGGTCACTGCCGATAAGGATCTGATGCAGCTAGTCTCTCCCACTGTCTCCGCTCTGCGTCCACCGCAGAAGGGAGGGAAGGAGTACAGGTTGTATGATGCAGAGGAGGTCAGGAAGGAGTATGGTGTCAGGCCTGACCAGATCGTGGACTACCTCACGATAATAGGTGATAAAGCCGATAATATCCCTGGTATAAAGGGGCTGGGTGAGAAGGGAGCTGTGAAGCTTCTTTCGGAGTATGAGACGCTTGATGGTATCTACAGGCATCTTGATATGCTCCCGGCAGGCATGCGGAAGAAGCTGGAGGAAGGAAGGAGCGATGCAGAGCTCTCGAAGCGTCTTATCGTGCTCAGGTCGGATGCTCTCCCTGATGGGTTCACCTTCTCGTCGATAAGCTCTGAGAGAATCGATACGGCGGCAGCGGCTCCCGATTTCGAGCGCTACGGATGCCGTACTCTCCTGAAGAGGATAAAGCAGGATGGAAGGATTCCTTCCGTTCCCTCCGATGATGCTATCCCTGAGGACAAGAAGGGTGTCTACAAAGCCATCACGGCAATCGATGATGTCAGGACTCTCTTCGAAAAGGCTGAAAGCGCAGGTGGGCTTATTGCCCTCGACACGGAGACGACAGGGCTTGAGGAAGATGCCTCGATAGTCGGATTCTCCTTCTCCTTCGAGGAGGGTGTCGCATACTATGCTCCGCTGATTGCGGGGGGAGAGCCGTATCTCTCTGCAGAGAGCGTGAGAGAGCTTTTCGATGAGTTCCTTGCCTCTGGCCGCCTTGCGGTAATAAACCAGAATGTGAAGTATGATCTCAAGGCTATATGGAATCTTGGGTCGGATATAAAGCGCATACACTTTGATACGATGATTGCGGCATGGCTTCTGGATTCGAATGCCAATGTCTATAATCTCGATGAGCTCTCCTCCAGATACCTTGCGCACCAGACAATACGCTATGAGGATGTTGTGGAGAAGGGTATGCCATTCTCGTCCGTGCCTCTCGATAAGGCAACCGCGTATGCTGCCGAGGACAGCGATATGGCATACAGGCTCTATCTCCTGCTTTCAGCAAAGCTTGAGGAGCGGTCGCTCATGGGTGTATTCAATGAGTACGAGCTGCCTTTGATCCGCATACTTGCAGGAATGGAAAGGCGTGGAATACATCTTTCCGATGAGCGCATCAGGGCACTGAGCGAGGAATGCGGGAAGCGCGTGGACGATCTTGTCAATGAGATCTACAGGATGGCTGGCCATGAGTTCAATCTCAATAGTACCAGACAGCTTTCCAAGGTCCTTTTCGAGGAGATGTCGCTTCCTGCCGGGAAGAAGACGCAGTATGGCTATTCCACCGATACGGCAACACTTGAAGGACTGAGAAGCACTGGCGGAAAGTTCATTGAGCATATTCTGGAGTACAGACAGCTCTCTAAGCTGATGAGCACTTATATCGATGTGCTCCCATCGCTTGCCGATGCCGATGGAAGGATCCATACATCATTCCTGCAGACAGGAACTGCCACAGGCCGTCTCTCGTCGCGCAATCCGAATCTGCAGAATATTCCTGTCCGCACCGATGAAGGACGCATGATCAGAAGCGCATTCACACCTGCCGAAGGAACGGTATTCCTCTCTGCAGATTATTCCCAGGTCGAACTTGTTGTGCTTGCCCATATGAGCGGGGATGAAGGGCTCAGGAACGCTTTCATCAGCGGTACCGATGTCCACCGGTATACCGCTTCAATGATATTCTCCAAGGATCTTGATGCCATCGATGCAACGGAGAGGCGTATTGCGAAAACGATAAACTTCGGAATCATGTACGGTATGTCTGCATTCAGGCTCTCAAATGAGCTTGGGATATCTCGCAGCGAGGCTTCGGAGTTCATAAAGAAGTACTTCGACAGGTATTCAGGTGTCAGGACATTCGTGGATAAGGTCAATGCCTACGCTTCTGAGCATGGCTATGTGAAGACTGCATCGGGGCATATAAGGGAAGTGCTCGGCATCAACAGCTCCAATAAAGTGGAGAAGGCTGGGGCAGAGCGCGTTGCAGTGAATACAGTGATCCAGGGTACGGCCGCGGAGATAATGAAGAAGGCTATGATCGGGATAGACAGAGCTATAAGGGAGAAAGGTCTTGAATCCCGTATGCTCCTGCAGGTCCATGATGAGCTCATATTCGAGGTTCCTGTTGATGAGAAAGAGGAGATGGAAGCGCTTGTGAAGCATGAGATGGAGGGAGCTGTTCAGCTTTCCGTCCCGCTCAGGGCTTCGCTTGAATTCGGTTCCTCCTGGGGGGATATGCACTGATGGTCATAGGGCTTACAGGGAAATCATGCGCGGGGAAGGATCTATTCGCGTCGCTCCTACCTTCTGAGCGTTTCTTCATCATTGATGTGGATAAGCTTGGACATGAGGCGCTAGCAATGAACAGAGATGCTCTCGTAAAGGCTTTCGGTGACAGGATACTGAAGGATGATGGCAGCGTGGACAGGAAGATTCTCGGTCCGATTGTCTTCTCCGATTCTGATAAACTCGCCATTCTCAATTCTATAACCCATCCATGGATGAAGGAAAAGGCTCTTTCCGAGGCGGAGAAGGCCTCTGCTGAAGGACTTCATGCTGTGATCAACGCTGCACTTCTTGAGAGCATGGGGTTCGTTCCCCATTGCGATATCGTTGTGCTCGTCATCGCTCCATATGAGAAGAGGCTTGAGCGTGCGCTCCAGAGGGATGGTATGACCCCGGAAGCTTTCAGGGCGCGGTCGGATGCTCAGAAGGAGATCGGGGAGAGCCTGTTCTCATGCGGACGCAGGATGGTGACGATACTCAATGACGGGGATGAGGATAATCTTAGGCAGCAGTCATTGTTCTTCGCTTCCTCTCTCTGAACCCTTCCCCCCGGTAGGCCATTGCCTGTATAATCTCTGCCAGAGAAGGGAACTTGCGTTCCTTTCCTGATATCAATGCTGGGTCATAGCTTAGCCTGTGCGGCTATGGCCCGTCTTTGGAATTAGTCCCTGTCTTTTCCGTCGACAAGTGAGCAAATGCTGTGTTATTCTTTTCAAAGAGGCGGAATAATGGGCAGAAAAACGCGTATCATATTGCTTTCGATTACCGCAGTTCTGGCGGTTGTCACATTCATAGCTATGCTGGCTGTTAGACCAGGAACGGAGAGCGAGGTGCTTGCAGCAGCCAGAGCCAGGCAGCAGGAGCCACTGCTTTCTGTCGCTGAACCGCTTGAGACAGATGTCAGGACACTGACCGAAGAGGAGAGGATGGCTGAGAAAGTCAAGGAGCTCCTTCTTTCTGATGAGGAGTTCATCGGTTCTGTCTCATCGTCGATTGAGTCCGTGGTTCCTGAGTATGTTACCGAATGGGTAAATGGAGAGGAAGCCGCATCGATTCTCGCAGAGCTTCAGGAGCGCGGGGTCGAGGAAGCTGTTTCAAGGATTGTCACCGATGAGAACATAGACAGGATTGCGGAGACAGTGGCTTCAAGGCTCGGAACTTCAGATCCTGGCGCATTTGCCGATGCAACCGACAGAATTGTCTCGATAATCAGCAGTTCGCTTACAATCCCTGCTGTGCAGAAGAGCGCTATCGAGAATGCTATCCTGGCATTCTATGAGAGCAATAAGGAGCAGATTGCGTCCGATGCAATCGACAAGGCTGTCGCTGAATATTCAGCGCTCTCTGCTGAGGAGAAGTCTGCTCTCCTTGGCGCCGAGGATATAATCCTTCTGCTCTATGATGAATACGGAGATGCTCTTGCCGATGATGTCATAAGGAAGGCTGTCTCTGAGTATGGATCCCTCAGCGATGAGGATAAGGCTGAGCTTCTTGGAGTCAGGGCTCTTGCTGCTATGATCTACGCAGAGAACAGGGATGCAGTAGCTGCAGATATCCTGTCATCAATCCCTGATGAAGAGCCTGTTGATTACGATGCTATCTTCTCTTCGCTGTATGAAGAGAATAAGGGTGTTATCGCAGAGGATGTCATCGGAGAGGCAATAGAGAGATACAATGCAATGGACAGTGGAGAGCAGGCTGCTCTCCTGAGGATGGATAGCATTCTCGCAGCTCTTTATGAAGCAAACCGCGGATACATCATCGAGGATATCTCAAATGAGATAATGGCAGCCCTTCCTGAGACGGAGGAGATCGATGCGGAGGCCGTCGCCACAGCACTTTACGATAAGTACCGCGATTATATCGCTGAGGATGTCATAAGCTACTATCTCTCGCACTATGGAGCTCCTGCTCCTGCATCAGTTCCTGCTGAGGAGGAAGAGATTCCTGCTGGCGTGACGCCTGCGAAGGAGCGGATATCAGCTCCGGTATTCTCCGGAGAGCCTGCAGTTTCAAAGGATGCCTCGCAGGAGGACTACAACAGAGCGAGGGAGGAGATGAGGCAGAGAGAGCTTGATCGACTCTCAGCCTTCATCAACTGACCGGGTCTGGATAAGCTCTAGTCCCACCTTCAGGGGCCGTGAAGATATATTCATGGCCCTTTTTCGTTACGAGATGGTTTTCCGTGAGTATTACCTTCCCGCCGCCATCCGGAAGATCGATCGTGTATTGGGGCATGCCGAGCCCTGACAGCTCTATCCTCATCCTCTTCTCAATCTCCAGACCTTTCTCTATAGGCACCCTGAGGTGGTGCGTGCCGCGTACCAGATCTCCCTGGAATAGGTAGTAGGGCTTTATCCTGTAGTACAGGAGCTTGTTGCATAGCTCTATGAGAGTATCGGAATCATCATTGACACCCCTGAGAAGCACGCTCTGGTTCATTGCCGGAATACCGAGATCGAGAAAGCCATTGACTGCCTTAATAGCCTCATCCGTCAGTTCAGCGGGGTGATTGAACTGTGTCATGAGATAGAACGGCGCTCCTGTCTGGTGCTTCTTTATAATGGAGAAGAGCCTATCCGTGAAGCGCTCAGGATAGACTGCAGCAGCTCTTGTGCAGAGCCGGAATATAACATCGGGGCAGCTGTCTTTGAATATGCCCAGGAGGGTGTCTATATGGTCATCAGAGAGGGTGAACATGTCACCTCCGGTAAGGAGGATTTCCTTTATCTCGCTGTGGCTGCTGATATAATCTGCGGCGTCGCGGATCTCCTCTTCGGAGGCCGGCCCTGTAAGCGAGCCTGTGAACCTTCTTCTGAAGCAGTGCCTGCAGTAAGAGAAGCATCTGTCCGTTACAAGGAATGCGGCTCTGTTATGATAGCGGTGGATAAGCCTTCCTGCCTTCTCATGGGCTTCCTCCTCGAGCGGGTCGAGATTCCCTTCTTCATCCTTATTCTCCTCGCATGACGGCACGAACTGCCTTCTGATCTCCGGTATTGAGAGCATCGATGCAATGTGGTCGGATATGAGCAGGGGGAGGGTGCTGCTGCCGTTCTCTTCCCAGTTCTCCTCGCTTTCAGTAAGCCTTATTGCCTTGGAAAGCGCCTCTTTTGATGTAATTGGCATGCCGATTTTATATCACCAGCGGGCTGAAAGGTGCAAGGGCATCTTCCTTTCTGCTATACTCAGGACATGCCAAATGAAAAGAAGAGCCTATCAGGCTATTATGCTACAACATTCCTTATCGGACTCGGCTTCTTTACTATGGGGCTGATGGATCCGCTGTATGACAACTACGTCCCAATGTTCCTCGGCAAGTACATAAGCTCATCAGCGCTTGTCGGGGCTGTGATGACTCTGGACAATATCCTTGCAGTCTTCCTTATTCCTATCTTCTCAGCGCTCTCTGACAGGACCGAGACGAGGATAGGGCGCAGAATGCCGTACATCATCACGCTGCTGCCGCTTACAGCAATCTTCTTTGCGCTTGTTCCATTCTCCGCTCTGGAATCGCTTGCATTCCTCATCATCACGGTATTCCTGCTCAACATATTCAAGCAGGCGGTAAGAGGGCCCGTTGTCGCCCTTATGCCCGATATGGTTCCCGCAGATCTCAGGAGCGAGGCGAATGGCGTGATAAACACCATGGGAGGACTAGCCACAATCCTCGGCACCGTTGTCCTGGCAAGGCTTATGGATACGGTCGTGAATGTCCCTGGATTCGGTCCAGTGGACAAGGTCCTTGCATTCCCTGTCGCCTCTCTCTTCGTCATCCTTGCTGTCGTTCTCCTCTTCATCTTCGTCAAGGAGCGCAAGGGGGAGGGAAGCGGAGAGAAGAAGGAGGAGAGGGAGCCAGTGCTGAAGAGCCTGAAGGCAATCTTCGGAGAGGGTGATAAGAGTGCGCTCTTCATACTCCTCTCGCTCCTTTCCTGGTTCATCGCATACCAGGGAATACTTCCATTCATCGGAATCTATACCGTCACCGAGCTCGGGACGAGCGCTGGTACAGCCGCTCTCTCATCTGGAATGGTTGGAATCGCATATGCTATCTTCGCTGTTCCTTCCGGCAGATTCGCCCATAAGCATGGACGGAAGAAGACGATAAGGATGGCTCTCGCTGCCATTGTGATAGTCCTTCTGCTTGTCTTCCTCCATGGTACGATGACAAAGAGCCTTGATCCTACGTTCCGTCTTGCTTCATTCTGGGTGCTCCTGTTCCTATTCGGCATCTTCTGGGTAACCGTTGTCACCAACTCCTTCCCGATGCTCTGGCAGATGGCTGACTACACCACAATGGGAATATACACCGGCGCGTACTACTTCTTCTCGCAGATGGCTTCGATTGTAGCACCCCCTCTTGCAGGAGGTTCAATTGATCTTTTCGGGTATCCGGCACTCTTCATCTTCGGTCTTGTATTCATGCTCATAGCGTTCTTCCTGATGGGCCATGTCACAAGAGGAGAGGCAGAAGACTGAGGATAATTCTCCTCTTTTGGGTCCAAACATCTTTGAAAAGGACCCGGTTGGGGTTATCATTCGTATAGGAGGCAATATGATCATTTCAAGGCGCATGACCCGCAATCCCGTGACAGCTACTCCGGAGATGTCGGTAGGAGAAGCTTCGGAGCTGATGAAGAGGGAGAAGGTCCACAGGCTCCCTGTTCTTGATAAAGATAAGAATCTTGTCGGTGTCATCACCGAGAAGGATGTCCTGCATGCATCCCCATCTCCAGCATCAAGTCTTTCCATCCATGAGATGGCGTATCTGCTCTCGAAGCTCAAGGTGAAGGATCTCATGACCCGCGATGTCGTGACGATAAGCGAGGATACGACCGTTGAGGAAGCGGCAAGGCTGATGGTGGATCAGGATCTCTCCTGCCTTCCTGTTGTCCAGGGTGGCAACAAGCTTGTCGGAATAGTTTCCAAGAGCGATATGTTCCGCATCCTCCTCGAGCTCTTCGGTGCAAGGCATTATGGTGTCAGACTCTCATTCCTTGTCGAGGATAAGCCCGGTACGATAGCGCGTATAAGCGCGGTCCTTGCAGATAAGGGCCTTGATATCGTATCCTTTGGTACATTCACAGGAACCGACCCGACGAATGCCATCTGCACGATAAAGGTGCAGGGATGCACAAAGACAGAGCTTCTCGGTCTCATGAAGCCACTCGTCGCAGAGGTTCTTGATATCAGGGAAGCATAAGAGTGAAGGGAAAGAAGAAGACCAGGGCGGCGGATATAAAGCGCCGCCTTATTGATGATAAGGATCCATCGCCGTTCGCAGGCATAAAGCTTGTTGAGAAGAAGGAGCCGGAGAAGCCGGCAAAGCCTAAGGCTGTACCTCCTTTGAAGGCAAAGAAGCCCTCCGAGATCGTGCAGGGCTATAATCCATCATCATCCTTCGCAGATATCCTCTACTCATTCGAGCATACGGGCAATCCATATTCGATGCCTGCTCCCAAAGGCCGCAACATAGCTGAGAAAAAGACGGATTTCGGTGCGATTCTCGACCAGTGGGAAGGCAAGGGAAAGAAGAAGCCATCAAAGCAGACTCAATCCGGCTCCTCGTCCGTAAAGAAGAGCGAATACAAGCCTACGCGTTCCTTCGCTGATATCCTTGACAGCTTTGAAGGTAAGACTCCTTCATCCAGCACAGAGCATAATGCTCATGCTGTCATTTCCAAAGAGCAATCCAAAGCAGAGGAAACTGTCTCCGATACGCTCTTCAGGAAGATGGAGGAGGATGACAGTGTATCCTCATCGGTTTCATGGACGATCTTCGGCGGAAGGAATGATAAATTCCAGCGCTCTACCCCGGAACCTGGGCCGGCGAAAGAGGAGCAGCCTCAGGAGAAAGCTCCTCTCAGGCGCAGCCCGGAGTACGCTCCATCGAAATCCTTTGCCGATATCCTCTCTGAATTCGAGGGGGCAAGAAAGCCTGAGGTGAGAGAGGAGGCTGGGCCGGTCAAAGCAGATAACCCCTCGGCTGAGGCTGTCCCAGAGACTTCTCTATTCAGAACACCCCAGGAAGGGGAGAAGAGGGCAGAAGGCGTTGCCTGGTCTGTGTTCGGGGGCAATTCAGGACGCCCAAGAGAGGACAGGAAGGCAGATGATGCGTCCCTGCCTCCTGTCGTGAAGAACAGTGCAGAGCATCATTCAGCGTACAAAGGCCAGAAGCCCTTCTCATCAATACTCAGCGAGTATGAGGGTTCGGATAATAAAGAGAAGACATTTGAGGAATATATCAGGGAGAAAGAGGAGAGCGATGACCGGAAGCGCAGCATGCTGACTATCTCGAAGCTGCGTACAATGCCTCCGCAGGCAACTCTGGATCTTCATGGCGATACAGCCAAGGAGGCAGAGGAGGAGGTCAGACGATTCCTCTCCGAGTGTTCAGCCAATGGGCTGAGGAAGATTTCGATAATAACCGGAAAAGGGCTCCATAGCGAGGATGGAGTCGGTGTGCTGAGGGAGACTGTCCTGAAAGTCCTTGACGACAGCGCTCTTGTAAGCGAGAGAGCAAACGCTCCACTGTCCGCAGGCGGGTCGGGAGCGCTCTGGATAATCCTTAAAGCTTAACGCTCGCGGTAAACGATTCTGCCCTTTGTCAGATCATACGGGGAAAGCTCAACCTTGACTGTATCACCAGGGACAATCCTGATGTAATGCTTTCTCATCTTTCCCGAAAGGTGTGCAAGAATAACGAGCTTGTTGGTAAGCTCGACGCGGAACATTGTGTTGGGGAGGGCTTCCTTTACGACTCCCTCTACCTCGATAGCTTCTTCCTTTGCCATTTTTTCTCCTAAAACCGTGAAAAGTATATGTATAGCATAATCTTGTGTCAACAAAGCAATGATGAAAGACGAGAGCTCAGAGGTTTATGATATGCGGGAATCATGCATCCTTCCAGGAGCGTAGATGCAGGATCAGGTTTCTGTGCAAAAAGAATTATGAGAGTTCAATGAAAAGGGCTGGTGTGCCCAGCCCTCATGCATCATGCTTCGATCGGTTTTATCTTTGTTCTGTATATGCGTATGTAGAACAGTATCGAGAGCGTAAGTCCGACTGCCTCCGCTATTGTGAATGCGAACCAGACATTGTTGAGCACTCCCGTCATGGAGAGAAGCTTTGAGACGGGAAGGAGGATCGCAAGCTGACGGACGATTGAGACAATCATCGAGGCGTATCCGACACCTGTTGCCTGGAATACGGATGTGAGGCTTATCGAAATGGCTGCAGGGATGAAGCAGATTGATATGATGCGGAGCGCTGGTCTGCCTATGACAAGCATCTCCTCCGAGGCAGCAAAGAATGAGAGCAGAAGATCAGGGCAGAACTGGAAGATCATGAAACCTACAACCATTATGCATATTGCGATGCACCCGCCGAGCTTGACGGTCTTTGTCATCCTCTTCTTGTTCCTTGCCCCATAGTTATAGGCGATAATCGGTATCATACCGCTCTGCAGACCGAATACAGGCATGAATACGAAGGACTGGAGCTTGAAGTATACGCCGAATACCGATACAGCCGTTGTGCTGAATGCGATGAGTATCGAGTTCAGCGTGCTGACCATGATTGTTCCCACGCTGTTCATGATTATAGTCGGGACGCCGACTGCGTAGATTTCCTTTATTACCCTCAGTGATGGTCTGAAGTCCTTTGAGAGATGGAGCTTTACGTACCTGTTCTTCTGGACGAAGTACAGTGCCAGCACCATTGATACTATCTGTCCGATGACAGTAGCAATAGCGGCACCTGCGACACCCATTCCGAATGCGAAGATGAAGACAGGATCGAGGATTATGTTCGTTATGGCTCCTGCAGTCTGCGTGATCATCGGGTGGATTGAGTCTCCTGTAGCCTGCATAATGCGCTCTGCTGTTATATCGATGAAGATACCGAATGAGAATACAAGACAGATCCATATGTACTCTGCAGACATCTCAAGCAGCAGTGGATCATCTGTATACATGGACAGGAACGGCTTGGTGCCGAATATGCCGAAGAGAGCGAATACCACCCATGTGATGATCGCAAGGAAGATTCCGGTATCAGCAGCCTTCTCTGCCTGCTCTGTATTTCCTTCACCGAGCTTTCTGGCAAGATAGGAGTTCACACCGACGGCTGTTCCGATGCTGAATGCTATCATCAGGTTCTGGAGCGGGAAGGCCAGTGAGACAGCCGTGAGCGCAAGCTCTGAGACGCGCGATACGAAGATACTGTCAACGACATTGTACAGAGCCTGTATAAGCATGGAGAGCATCAGAGGAAGCGATAGCTTCATGATGAGCTTTCCGATGGGCTCGTATCCCATAATGTTCTGCTTGTTTTCTGTAGCCATGCTTTCTTTATATTTAAAAGGAAAATTAATTGCAACAACGTTTCATTTCTCTGCAGTGCTTGCATATCGCAGCAGATTCCAAATAAAATCTGTCCCGGAGGCCGACTATGATAGTATGCAAGTTCGGAGGAAGCAGCCTGGCCGATGCTGCCCAGATGAAGAAAGTAAAGGCTATACTTGAGAGCAATCCTGAGCGTATGGCGGTTGTTGTCTCCGCTCCGGGAAAGAGAAATAAAGACGATGAGAAGGTCACGGATCTCCTGTACCAGTGCAATGCGCTTGCGCAGAAAGGGCAGTCATGCCGCCCTGTCTTCAATGAGATCGTGAAGCGTTTCAGCAGTATCGCAAATGACCTGAAGATCGATGAGAAGGAGCTCTCTGCGATGCTCGATGATATAAGGGTCGCAATCGATGCCGGGCATGGTGCTGATTACACGGCTTCGAGAGGAGAGTATCTCTCGGCTTTCATAATGAGCAGGTATCTTGGATGGGAATTTGTCGATGCGGCAGATGTCATCGTCCTGAACTCCGATTCAACGGTCAATGATGCGACATACCAGAAGCTTGCGGAAAGGCTTGTCAGCGGAAAGCGCTATGTCATCCCCGGTTTCTATGGTGAGACGGAGCAGGGTGTACTGAAGACATTCTCCCGCGGTGGCTCTGATATCACTGGAGCGATAATAGCAAGGGCGCTCAATGCCGATCTCTATGAGAACTGGACGGATGTCTCTGGGATATACAGGGCAGATCCCCGCGTCGTGGAGAATGCGGCTGTTATCCCTTCGATGTCCTACAAAGAGGTTAGGGAGCTCTCTGATGTCGGTGCTTCTGTGTTCCATGAGGAGGCCATAGCTCCTATCTACCATGCAGGTATCCCTATCAATGTGAAGAATACGAACAAGCCCGATGATCCTGGTACGATGATTCTTCCGGAGGCTGAGTACAGAGGTCTTTCTGGTGTTTCAGCCCGCAAAGGACTTTCCCGCATAAGCCTGAGAAAGCTCATGCTCTTCAAGAAATCTGGTATGAGGCATTCTCTCCTGACCATGCTCCATATCTTCGGCATCCGCCCATGCTTCTCGCTCTTCGGCATTGATTCGATAGTATGGTTCTTTGAGACTAAGCAGGCCTCTGAGAGCGTATGCCAGGCGATGTGTGAGCGCCTTCTGAAGGATTTCGGACTCGACAGGATCACCGTTGATCATGGCTATGCAATAGTTGGCATCGCCGGTCAGAATATGGATGAGGGTGTAGTAGCATCTGATGCGGTTGTCGCTCTCAGGGATGCTGGCATTGAGTCCGTCTTCATCAACGCAGGCTCGTCAGATACAACCGTGCTTATCGGTGTGAAGGAGAGCAGTGCCGATGATGCAGTGAGAGCAATATACAATAAGCTCTTCGCCTGATCCAGATTCAAATTATGAAATGCATAATCCCTGGTTCGCCGGGGATTTCTTATAGAAAAAACTGCCGCATCGCTGCGGCAGCCTGATCATGTATCCTTTAGCGGATTGCAAGCTCTGTGTCGAGGTCGAAGAACTTTGCCTTCTCCATGTTGACAATGAGCGCAACCTTCTCGTCCGGCTGAGGAATGACGGTCGGATCGATCTTTCCGACAACCTTGGCCTTTGATGTGGATACGTATACCTGAGTCTCAGAACCGAGTGGCTCAACGACGGATACATGTCCGTTGATTGTCTTGCCATCGATAGGAGTATGGGAGAACTCAACATCCTCAGGTCTGATTCCGAATGTAACATCCTTGCCGATATATGGCTGGAGGAACTTGGCCTGTGCTGGTGTGACTTCGAGGCGGAATGTGCCCTCGTCTGCATAGACCTTGTCGCCTTCCTTCTTGATGGTTGTTACAAGGAAGTTCATGGGTGGTGATCCGATGAATCCTGCGACAAACTTGTTGTCAGGATTGTTGTAGAGCTCCATCGGTCCGCCGATCTGCTGGATGACACCAAGCTTCATGACGACGATCTTGTCAGCCATTGTGAGAGCCTCAACCTGATCGTGCGTAACGTAGATCATTGTAGCCTTGAGCCTGTTGTGGAGACCTGAAATCTCAGCTCTCATCTGGACTCTGAGCTTAGCATCGAGGTTTGAAAGAGGCTCATCGAAGAGGAATACCTTTGGCTTTCTGACGATTGCTCTTCCTACAGCAACACGCTGTCTCTGACCACCGGAAAGAGCCTTCGGCTTTCTGTCGAGGAGGGACTCGATGTCGAGGATCTTCGCAGCTTCCTTTACGCGCTGGTCGATCTGATCCTTCGGGAACTTTCTGATCTTAAGACCGAATGCCATGTTATCGTATACGGTCATATGAGGATAGAGAGCATAGTTCTGGAATACCATCGCTATATCCCTGTCCTTTGGAGGAACGTCGTTCATCAGCTTTCCGTCGATGTAGAGCTCGCCAGAGGAGATATCCTCAAGGCCAGCTACCATCCTGAGCGTTGTTGACTTACCGCATCCGGAAGGGCCGACGAGAACAACGAATTCCTGATCTTCGATATCGATGTTTACGTTATCAACAGCCTTTACACCGCCATCGTAGATCTTGCAGATATTCTTAAGTACAACTGCAGCCATTCAATTGCTCCTTTGTTTTTAACGATACCTCAATGCTATGACATGAAAATCCCCAGGTAAAGGAAAAAATAGCGTTCAAAACATGAAAATTGCATGAAAAATGGCTGGAAAAGCCGTTTTGCTGACTATATAATCTAAATTAGTCAAAAAGAGGAAATATGCCTAAGAAATATACCGAAGAAGAGCGTAGAAACATAAGGCTGGCATTGATGAAGGCAGGGGGAGACTGTCTGCTGCGCTATGGTGTAAGAAGAACTACAGTCGATGAGCTTGTACATCTTGCGGATATACCGAAGGGGACTTTCTACCTCTTCTATCCACATAAGGAAGCTCTGTTCCTGGATATGATCCGGAGTTATCAGGATGATGTCGATACACTCTATCCTGCGATGCTTGCTGAGCTTGATGAGAACCATATCGTCACGTCGCTTACCGATGTTTTCATGCGTATCACGATGATGTTCTATGAGCGTGGGCTGTACCGCTTCCTTGATAACGCCGAGCTCGATGTGGTTCTGAGGAAATATGGCGATGAAGAGAAGGTGGATATAGGGAAGCGTATGGATACGATGCTCCATGGACTCTTCTCCTATTTCGCCATAGAGGATGAGGAAGATATAAGATCATTCAGGGCGGGGTATGAAGCCCTGCTGTATATGCTTCTGTCATATGATAGGCTTCATGACAAGGAAAAAGCCCTCAGATTCCTCATCCGGGGGCTTGTGCTTCAGATGGTTGAGTGATTACTCCTCGTCCTTATCCTTGCCGCTATCGTCCTTCTCTCCTTCGGCAATCTCCTCCGGAGGCATCTTCCTTACGATAGCTTCCTCAATCCTTCTGTCCTCTATCTTGGTGACATGGATGTCGAGGCCGTTGATCTTTACATTGAGCTCTGTTCCATCCTCCGGAATCTGCTCAAGCGTGGAGAGCACCATGCCTCCGATCGTATCGTATGCCTCATTCTCCTCGATCGCTATTCCAGTCTCATCGGTGAAGTCATCGAGCGAGAGGGCACCTGATACCTTCCACGTATCATCGCTGATCTTCTGGATTTCCGCTTCCTCCTGCGGATCGAACTCATCATAGATATTACCGACGATCTCCTCGAGAAGATCCTCAAGTGTTATGATACCGACTGTCTGCCCATATTCATCGACGACAATTGCGATATGCGTCTTCTTCGCCTGCATATTGGCGAAAAGCTTATCGGCATGGATTGACTCAGGGACCATATATGCTGGTCTGAGAAGGTCGCGGACCTTCTTATGCTCGCTCTCGTTCCTGTTGATAAGGAAGTCACGTGCATTGAGTATTCCGAGTATATCGTTGATGTCCTCGCCATAGACAGGGAAGCGCGAAAGACCGGAATCCTTTATCGTATCGAGTATCTCATACTCCGGTGTATCGACCTGGAATGAGACGACATCCGGTTCACGCGTCATAACATCGGTGACGGAAATGTCATTGAACTCGAATACGTTCTGTATCCATTCCTTCTCATCCTCCTCAATCGATCCGGACTTGCCACCTGCATCGACCATGAGGCGGATATCGTCCTCGGTAACCTCGTCATTCTCGCCATTGTCACTCATCCTTATGATCTTGAGGACAAGCTCCGTTGAGGATGAGAGAAGCCAGATGACCGGTCTCATGATCTTAGCAAGCACAATGACGACCGGGGATGCGAACTTCGCATATCCATATGGAATATGCTGGGCAATGCGCTTCGGAACCAGCTCGCCGAAGATAAGCGTGAAGAACGAGATGATCAGGGTTGTAAGCACAACTGCTATCGTCCTGAGGACATTCTCAGGGAGCGTTATTCCCCAGCTTCTGAAGATCGGGATGAAGTATCCTGCGATATTATCCGCAGCGAAAGCCGATCCGAGGAAGCCTGCAAGTGTTATGCCTATCTGGATTGTCGACAGGAATGCCGATTGGTTCTCTGTGAGCTTGAGCAGCTTCGGTGCTTTCCTGTCACCATCTTCCGCCATTTTCTCAAGCTTATTCCTGTTCAGTGATATCACGGCAATCTCGGTCGCCGCGAAGAACGCATTAAGAAGTATAAGTACTACCTGTAATAAAATCTGCTGTAAAAGTGTCACATTTCTCTCCTTTGAACTTTTTCCTCTTCATGATTTCCTTATCAGAGGCGGAGAATGCGGCACCGTGAGCATAAATGCAGAGGATCAGGATCCTGATCCTTAACTATTGTCCTACTACTGCCAGGGCCTTCGTCCAATTTAGTTTCCTTTGCGCATCTGCGCTGAATTAGAATTACCTTTAACTATAAACAAACGCAACGGCAGTCGTCAATGGCTGGCAGTATCGCTTTCCCAATCTGCCTAGTCCAGCTTTATCCTCTTCCATTCCTCAATAAGAGCATCGAGCTTCCATGCAGCATTCGCAGGTGAGGTTGATGGCAGCAGGACCGGTTCGATGCCCGTCTTATGATATGTGAGCTTCATATAGAGGTCATAGGACTTCCTGCCATTGGTGAATATGCGCTGGATCTGCGCCGTGCTGAGTATCGGAGAAAGATCGTTTGGGATTACTTCCGAGATCGATGAATCATCGGAAGCTCTTATCATGCAGGAGGCGACAGTATCCCAGAGCGCGATGTGGTTATCATGCAGGAAAAGCTTCCTTGAAGGTATATCCGGCAGCGATGCGGAATAGAGCGCCTCCATTATCCTCCAGAACCTGTTGCCAGGATGGGCATAGAAGAATCCATCCGCTCTGGATCTTACGGAAGGGAATGATCCAAGTATCAGAATCCGCGACTGGCTGTCATATTCAGGAGGGATAGGATGCACTGTCCTTTCAGCATTTCTCATGTTAACCTCTTTCCTGATAATACAAGGAGGCAGGGTTTTGGAGAATATCAGATGCCCGAACTGCGGAACGGTCTTCCAGGTCAGTGAATCATATTATGAGTCAATAAGGCGCCAGATACGTGATAAGGAGTATGAGAAGGATATCGCATCAAAGGAGAAGCAGTTCACTGCAGAAAAGGATGCGGCCGTAGCAGAGGCTCTGAGGAATGCGGAGAGAAGCTATGCTGAATCGGCTTCTGAGAAGGACCGCAAGATCGGAGAGATGGAGCTCCTCCTTTCAAAGAAGGAGAGCGAGATCGGAAGCGCAGTCCTTGCTGAGCGCATGAAGGCACAGGAGAATCTCTCAAAGCTTGAGGCAAGGCTTGCTGCTGCGGATAGTGCTTTGGATCTGGCAAGGAAAGAGGCGGAGATAGGCAGGAAGGAAGCTGCTGCCGAGGCTGAGAAGGTTCTGGCAGAGAAGGATGCAGAGATTCTCAGGCTCAATGGAGTCCTGAAGGCTTCTGAGAGCGAGTCGGCGCTGCGTGTGCATACGGAGAAGGAGAAGTATGAAGCGCTGCTGCGCCTCAAGGATGAGGAGATAGAGCGGTATAAGGATTTCCGCGCAAGGCTCTCGACTAAGATGATCGGCGAGTCGCTGGAAACGCACTGCATGGATGAGTTCAACAGGATGCGCCAGGCAGCTTTTCCATCTGCATATTTCGAGAAGGATAATGATGCGAGGACGGGGAGCAAGGGTGATTTCATCTTCCGTGATTATGATGATGGCGTCGAATACATTTCGATAATGTTCGAAATGAAGAATGAGGCGGATGGGACCGGCAAAAAGCATCGCAATGAGGACTTCTTCAGGGAACTCGATAAGGACAGGCGCGAGAAGGACTGTGAGTATGCAGTGCTTGTCTCGATGCTGGAGAGTGACAGCGATCTGTATAATTCGGGAATCGTTGATGTTTCCTACAGGTATGAAAAGATGTACGTGATACGGCCGCAGTTCTTCATTCCGATGATAACACTGCTTAGGAATGCTGCCAGAAGCTCTCTCGGATACAGGAAGCAGCTCCAGACGATCCAGAACCAGAATATAGATATAACGCACTTTGAGGAGGCTCTCGATGACTTCCGGGAGAAGTTCGGAAGGAACTATAGGATTGCAAGCGAAAGGTTCCGTACCGCCATCGAGGAGATCGACAAGTCGATACAGCACCTTCAGAAGATCAAGGATAACCTTCTGGCTTCAGACAACAACCTGCGGCTTGCGAACAGCAAGGCTGAGGAGCTTACGATACGGCGTCTTACACGCAACAATCCTACGATGAAGGCCAAATTCGATGAACTGAAGGAGTGATTTGTTATAATAATAACATAATGTTTTTATTAAAACATATTGACCTTATTTTAACCTCTGGCTATCATCCAGACATCACTAGATATCCAGAGGGGTGATTATATGAGAAGAATTGCTTTTACAGTCCTTATGATACTTTCCATCTCCGCTATGCTCTTCGCAGGCGGAAGCAATGAGCAGTCTGCATCCGATTCGGGCCGTCCTGTGCTCCGTGTAGCAATGGAGTGCGGCTATGCTCCTTATAACTGGACACAGCCGACAGATGCCAATGGTGCTGTTCCAATTGCCGATTCCAATGATTATGCATATGGCTATGATGTCATGATGGCAAAGCTCATCGCAGAGCGCCTTGGATATGATCTTCAGATTGTGAAGCTTGACTGGGACTCCCTTGTCCCTGCAGTTCTTTCAGGAACGGTTGACTGCGCTATCGCAGGACAGTCCATCACATCCGACAGACTCCAGATGGTTGATTTCACTTCTCCTTATTACTATGCCTCAATCATCTGTCTCGTTAATGAGGGCAGCAAGTATGAGAGCGCACAGGGTGTGAGCGATCTTGCAGGTGCTACATGCACAAGCCAGCTCGGAACAGTCTGGTATGATGTCTGTCTGCCTCAGATTCCCGATGCCAATATCCTCCCTGCTCAGGAAAGCGCTCCTGCAATGCTCGTTGCGCTTTCGAGTGGAAGAGTCGATCTTGTATGCACCGATATGCCTACAGGACAGGCGGCCCTTGTTGCTTATCCTCAGATGAGGCTCCTTGATTTCTCTGGCTCCGATGATGATTTCCAGGTCAGCCAGGAGGAGATCAATATCGGAATCTCCGTAAGGAAGGGCAATACCGAGCTTCTTGATGCCATGAACAGCGTCCTTGAGACTCTTACAGTCGATGACTTCAACAGAATGATGGATGAAGCCATCTCCGTACAGCCTCTTGCACAGTGATTGGAGACGAAATGACAATCGCTGAGATGAATTTCTTCCAGAGGATGCTCTACATCCTCGAGCGTTATGGCGGGTCCCTTGTGAAAGGGGCCGCTACTACGATGGCTATCGCGATAATCTGTACGCTTCTTGGCTGTGTTATCGGTTTCGCGGTAGGTCTTGTCCAGACAACAGAGCCGCATAAGAAGGATGGTGCGGTGAAGCGCGGCCTGCTTAAGGCCGTGAAGCTTGTCCTCACAGCTTATGTTGAGGTGTTCAGAGGAACACCGATGATGCTTCAGGCTGCTTTCATATACTATGGAGCAAGTCAGCTTTTCGGCATCAACCTCGGTATGTGGAGCGCTGCGATAATCATCGTATCGGTCAACACAGGCGCATATATGGCAGAGACTGTGAGAGGTGGTATCCTTTCAGTCGATCCAGGGCAGAGAGAGGGCGCAAGAGCAATCGGAATGTCCCATTTCCAGACGATGCTCTTTGTTATTCTTCCGCAGGCTCTTAGGAATATAATGCCCCAGATAGGCAACAACCTGATCATAAACATCAAGGATACATGCGTTCTTTCCATCATCGGTACCGTTGAGCTCTTCTTCACATTCAAGAGCATCTCGGGTGCGCTCTATACGTATTTCGAGGCTGCGACGGTTACGATGATCATCTACTTCGTACTCACATTCGCATGCTCACGTATCCTCAGGGCTGTTGAATCCAAGATGGATGGGCCTGCATCATTCGATCTTGCCACCAATGATACGCTGGCATTCACAAGTGGTCTTACACGCTACAATCACAAGACAGGAGGTACATACTGATGGATGGAATCCTGAAAGTCGAGCATCTTGTCAAGACATTCGGAACCAATGAGGTTCTCAGGGATATAGATTTCTCCGTCGATACAGGTGATGTGATAAGCATCATCGGTTCATCCGGATCGGGTAAGTCAACGCTTCTGAGATGCATCAATCTCCTTGAGGAAGCTACAGGTGGCTCAATCTATTTCCATGGCCAGGATGTCCTCGGTGGAGCAATCGATGAGGACCAGTACAGGACAAAGGTTGGAATGGTATTCCAGTCATTCAACCTCTTCAGCAATATGGATGTCCTCGATAACTGCATGATCGGACAGGTCAAAGTTCTGAAAAGATCGAAGGATGCGGCAAGGACAAAGGCCCTTGAGTACCTTTCTAAGGTCGGAATGGAGCAGTACATCAAGGCAAAGCCACGCCAGCTCTCAGGCGGTCAGAAGCAGAGAGTTGCTATAGCGCGTGCTCTTGCGATGGATCCGGAGATCCTCCTTTTCGATGAGCCCACATCCGCGCTTGACCCTGAGATGGTTGGAGAGGTTCTTGATGTAATGAAGGATCTTGCCCAGAGCGGTATGACGATGCTTGTCGTGACCCATGAGATGGCATTTGCCAGGGATATCTCCACAAGAGTCATTTACATGGCAGATGGCAGGATAGAGGAAGATGGATCCCCAAGGGATGTCTTCTACAATCCGAAGAGCCAGAGGACAAAGGATTTCCTGTCAAGATTCACTGAATCCGTAAAGTGACATTCAGGCCTTTCACCAGGTCTGATACTCTTGAGAAAACGCTTCCTCCAGGCAGTACTGATTGCTTGCAGGAAGCGAATTTATTTTGTGAGCTGAGCGAACCTGCCCTTTGCGATGTATAATCCAGGAATATGAACAGTGAATATTATGCAGAGGGCCTTGCCAGAATGGTGAGGTGCAGGACGATAAGCGAGAAGGGTAAGAGCGCAGGACCTGCATTCTATGAGATGAAGTCCGTGATGATGTCGTTGTTTCCTTCTGTTTTCTCCACGCTTGAGTATCTCGACTTCTCTGGATCGATGATGCTGAAATGGAAGGGAAGGGATAGTTCCTCACCTGTGATGCTCATGGCACATCAGGATGTTGTCGATGCAGGAGATGGATGGAGCCATGCTCCGTTCAGTGGCGAGGTCGCAGATGGACGTGTCTGGGGCCGCGGCTCTCTTGATACCAAATGCTCTCTCTATGCGATATTCCAGGCTGCGGAGGAACTTATCTCAAAGAACTTTGTTCCTGCCCGCGATGTCTACATAACATCATCATGCGATGAGGAGATTGGAGGAACAGGTGCCCACACCATTGCTGATTATCTGAAAGAGAGGGGAATCCGTTTCTCTCTGATCCTGGATGAGGGTGGATGCCTTAAGCGAAATCTCATTCCCGATTGCAATCTGCTCTTCGCGGCTATAGGCTGTGGGGAGAAGGGGAGTGCAACATTGCGTCTTACTGCAAGAAGCATAGGTGGCCATGCTGCGAATGCCTCTTCTGATAACCCTGTGCTGCGTCTTGCGAAATTTATTTCATATCTCGATACGGGATCTGTGCTGGGATCTTTCAGAAGTCCTACTGCTGAAGAGATGCAGAGGCGTATTGCCGCATTTACGGGGAGATCTCCAGAGAATGCCGATGATGGAGTATCTGTCTCATATACGATGGTTCATGGTTCTGATAGTCCTTCGAAGGTTCCAGAAGAAGCTTATGTAATCATCAATGCGAGGTTCCCTGATGCATATACACCTGAAACTCTTTGCGCGAAGATAGCATCACTTGCTTCCGATTACGGTATAGAGGTTGTTCTTGAGAGCGGAAGAAATGCAAGCCCTGTATCATCATACGAATCTGAATCTTTCAGGTTCCTTGAGAAGATTGTAGCGAAGGTATATCCAGAAGCGATTCCTGTTCCGTTCATTCTCGGAGGAGGAACGGATTCAAGAAACTATTCAGAGGTCTCTGATGATATCTTCAGATTCCTTCCTATGATAGTCGACCCTGATCAGCAGAGAAGGGTGCATGGAATCGATGAGAATATAACAGTAGAGAGACTAGAAGAGCTAGTAATATTTTTCAGGACGCTTATCTCAGAGCTGTAGCATTGCAAAGAAATTGCCGGAGGTTCCTCCGGCTTCACGGCGGGGACATGCCCCTGTTCGGCTTGGTGTCCGACCTGACTATAAAATAGCATGAAAGCAGACCCGGGAAAAGCTATTCTGGCTTTCTGGATGGGATAATCCCCAGAACGAGACTTGAACTCGTACGATCTTGCGGTCAAAGGATCTTAAGAGCCTCATTTTGAGTATCAGCTGATGTCAGCTGTTAATATCTGTTATCAGGAATTGATAGTTTTTTGGTAACAAAAACAGGCTGTGAAGTAACTTCAGAGGTGTTTCTTGATCATCTTACGATAATAGTTCTGCAAGAACTTCTGTCTTGAGAGGAAGAACACCTACTCTGACTTAGTTGGATTATCATTATCCCATCTGATTTTTGACTGCTCCAATGTGCAGATATAATCAGCAACTTGCAGGAGTCTGTAGTCTTTCTGATAAGCTGTACGGAAATCCATTCTGCTACCGAATATCTTTCCTAATGTATCTCTTAGAATACGGCTTATGAAGGACTGACCGCAGTCATAATACACAACAATCTTCTCGAATCCCTGAAAGTATTCAAGCCTTTCCTCTATGAAATTCCTTATCTGATGTTCAAAGGCTACTTCTATTTGTTTGTTGTCCTGATAGAAAGTTTTGGTTACTTGGAAAGTCGTGTAAGTAATTGGAAGTAGTTCTACGAATCTGGCAAATGCTCTGAATATCTTCTTCCTTTCATACCCAGATAAATGTGCGAAAGGTTCATCCTGCCTTATAAGGGGCGATGTATGAATGAAAGGCACATCACAGTTTATATCTGAAAGTCTTTTATTCAGGAATTGGAGTTCTGTTGAAATATCATCATCCTGATTGTGGAAAACCATAGCAAGACAATAAGTAGGGTTCTGTCTGTTTGAAAGATTTAGATTGCCGCTTTCATCTATATGGATAGATAGTATAGACAAGACAAGCCCCTTACATAAAAATTGCCAGAGGTCAGCCTCTGGCTCTATGGCGGGGACATGCCCCTGTTCGGCTTGGTGTCCGACCTGTCTATAATATAGCATGAAAAGGAACACAGGGAAAGCTATTTTGGCTTTCTGGATGAGATAATCCCCAGAACGAGACTTGAACTCGTACGACCTTGCGGTCAAAGGATTTTAAGTCCTTTGTGTCTACCGATTTCACCATCTGGGGCTGATGATATTCTACATTATCATCGGAAATCTTTAAAGATACTCTGCCATTCCTTCAGAAGCTCTTATTCCTGAAGCCCATGCTCCCGTGATTCCCCTGCTTGTGCCTGCCCCATCGCCAGCGAAGAATACGGAAGGCACGACCTGGAACTTGTCATCCTTGTATTCAGGCTTATTCGCGTAGAGCTTTATCTCAGGATAGTACATGATTGTCGATGGATGGAGAATGCCCGGAATGATGGTGTCGAGCTTCTTCATGCCAGACCATATGTACCTGAGGATCTTTGAAGGCATTGCAAGCGATATATCCGAAGGACAGCAGTCCTTGAGCGAAGGCTCGAAGTCATAGAGGTCGTTATTGAATGTCGCGACCTTTGATCTCTTTCCGAGCCTGAAGTCACCTACGCGCTGCATCAGCGGCTTTCCGCCTCCCATCAGTGCGGCCATTACACCAAGGTGCTCCGCAAACTCCTGTCCGGAAGCGAGCGGCTGCGTGAATCTGACAGTCTTTAGAATGGCGAAGTTCACAAGCCCATTGTTCTTTGCAGCATCGGCAGCATATGCATGACCATTCACCGAGTACCAGATATCACCACGCTCCGTGACGTACTTCTCCTTGACGACATGGGCGTTGCCGCTGTTCGTGCAGAAAGTCCTTACCTTCTCTGGGAAGTAGAACTTGGGATCGTAATAGTCCTTCACGATCGGATAGTGCTCGATTCTTGTCTCTACTCTTATGCCGACATCTAGGATATTGTCCATGTACCTGACATCGAGCTGATGCATGACGTCCTGCAGGAAGTGGAAGCCATGACGGCCAGGGGCAATGAGTATTGTCTTGTAGCCGATCTCCCTCATGTCGGTCGTGATGAACTTCTGCTCATTGTTGATGGAGAGCATCTCCTCCCTGAGCGAGATTGTCACGCCCCTGTCCTGAAGCTCTGTCATGAGCTTCTGTATGAGGCGGAGTCCTCCATCTGTTCCCAAGTGTGTCTGCTGTATCTCAAGAAGAGAGCAGCCAAGCTTCTCTGCCCTCATCTGGTATATCCCGATATTGCTCTTAGGAAGGATATCCGGCTTGAGGAATGCCTTTACCTTCTCAAGGTATCTATCAGCCGTTGCCTCATCCCAGTACTCGAATGGAAAACCTATCGGATAGGTGAAGTTCATCTTGCAGTCATTGCGCATTCCTCCTGTCGATACAGGAGCCTTGTCGATCATGAGGATCGATATGTCCTTCTTCATCTCAAGAAGCGAGAATGCCGCACCCATTCCTGCCGGACCTGTTCCGACGATGATCACATCATATTTTTCCATCAGCTCTTCCTTAAATAATTGCTGGCATCAAACCTTACGTATTATGCACTGAAAGATCGATGAGGGCAATGATATTCTGCAGAATTCCTTGCTAATCATGATTTTGTGCGATATTATCCATATTGGATAGATCCTAACTAGATTAATAGAAAATCGTTGCAATCATTCCAATTCCGGATTATTATAATTCCTATGAAATATATTGGAATAAAAGAAGCCGCTGCCAAATGGGGCGTTTCGGAGAGACGTGTCAGGCTTATGTGCTCTGAGGGAAGGATAGAAGGTGCTATCAAGCTTGGCTGGTCATGGACAATTCCGTCCGATACGCCGAAGCCTCGCGATGGCCGCGAGCTCAGGCGCTATAAGAATCTAAACATAAGACCGGGTACGGTTGATGTCGATAAGCTCTCTCGTCTTTCATCGGAGCTCCCGATAACAAAAGAGTTCGTAGAGCGCAAGGAGTTCGAAAACATAGTCAGGAAATCGCTTTCCGCATTGCTTTCCATATCGGGATACTCTGTTCGCGATAGTGATATCAAAACAGTATGTGCCGGGAAGATCGTGCCATCCCTGTCCCTTGAGATGCATCTTATCATTGTGAATTTCCGTTCCATAATGCGTTCCTTCGCTTCCCATAAGGAGCCCTGGGTCATCAAGGATATGAAAGCTGTATATTCAAGGCTGATGCAGGGTATCGATGATGGAGCAGGGGAGTTCCGTGAAGGGTTCACCCGTTTCACTGTCCGTGGTGAGGAGCATATCCGCGTTGCGGCCCAGATGGAGGCTACGCTGATGCAGTACGAGCTTTCATGGAGGCATCTGCATGGGCTCATAGCCGCATCCATACTCTATGCGGAGATGCTCAGGATAGAGCCCTATGAGGACTATACCGAGCTCTTCAGCTATCTCATGCTCTCAGGTGAGCTGATGCGGCATGGTATCCTTCCTCCGCTTCTCGAGAAGGATATGGCAGACGAGGAGAAAGCCGCATTCTCGCTGGCAATCGGACGTGGCAATTATGCCGATTTCACCGCATTCATAGAGAGAGCTGTTGAGTCATCATACAGGGAGGCAGGGCATGTATGACGTTCTTATCAGGAACGGACTTATATATGATGGAACAGTCAACGAGCCGTTCACGAGCGATATAGCTGTCTTCGGGGACAGGATTGCGCTTATCGGAAAGAATGGCATAACACGTGCAAAGCGCGTGATAGATGCATCCGGGCGCGCTGTCTTCCCCGGCTTCATCGATATACATACCCATACAGATCTTCTTGCCCTCCGCGACAGAGATATGACTGTAAGGCTTTCCCAGGGCATAACAACCGATGTCTCTGGTAACTGCGGTATCGGTGTATTTCCCGTATCATCCGGCCTCGATACGGCGGTGGAGGATGTACTCGGGGAGTATGAGGGATGGAGCTGGAAGGATTACAGGGGATACAGAAGCACCCTCCTCGGTGGCGGAGGCATCGGTATAAACGAGGCTTTCCTTGTTTCCCATACCGCGATAAGGCTTGCTGTCCTTGGAAGGAATGCTTCCTCCGAGGCCTCTGATGAGGATATAGAGAAGATGGCAGCGCTTCTTTCATCCATACTTGATGAAGGAGCCTGGGGATTCTCTTCAGGGCTTTACTATGCTCCATGCGTCTTCGCATCCCGCAAGGAGCTTAGACGCCTTCTGGAGGTTGTCAGGGAGCATGGGAAGATCTTTTCCGTGCATCACAGGTGCGAGGGAGACGATGTCCTTGAATCCCTGGAGGAGGTGCTCTCCCTTGCTTCCGAGACAGGTGTCAGGATAGAGATATCGCATCTGAAGGCAATCGGGAGGCGGAACCAGGACAAGGTTCCTGCGATGCTGGAGATGATTGAGGATTACAGAGATCATGGAACGGATGTGAAGTTCGACCAGTATCCCTATACATTCGGTTCGACAAGTCTTTTCTCCCTCCTTCCTCCGCATATTCTTGCGCTCTCGAGGCTGGAGCAGCGACTTGCGCTCTCGCTGGAGAATGAGAGGGATGAGATAAGGCGAGAGATGGAGGATCCGGATGGATGGGACAGTATATATGCCATGGCAGGTCCTGAGGATATCTCGGTTCTCTACCTAGAAAGCCATCCTGAATACAATGGCATGACGCTGGCTGAGATAGGGGAGGCGAAGGGCAGACTGCCGATATACGCCCTGTTCGATCTTCTTGCAGAGGAGCCGGGGCTTGCCGTCATGAGCGATATAACCCAGAGCGAGGAGAATCTCATAAAGATAATGAAGCACCCTCTGATGAGCTTCGGGTCGGATAGTCTTTATTCATCTCCTGTCCCGCATCCTAGATCAATCCATGCTGCTGTGCGCTTCCTTTCCCATTATGTACGCGATATGCACGTAATGCCTTTTGAGGAGGGCATACGACGGATGACAGGAGAGAATGCCGACAGGATGGGATTTAGAGACCGTGGGTATATACGTGAGGGAATGAAGGCCGATATCATCGTCGCTGATATCCCCAGAATAGGCGAGGATGGCGATAGCAATACAGGATTCGACGAAATCCTCGTCAATGGACGTCTTGCTGTCGATGGTGGCAGATTCACAGGAGCAAGGGCAGGGGAAGTGCTCTGATCATTCCTCGAATGATGCTATGAACTTCCTTGTCCTCTCTTCCTTGGGGTTGCCGAAGAGCTCATCTGGCGCACCTTCCTCTGCGATGACGCCTTTGTCCATGAATATGGCATAGTCGGAGATTGCCCTCGCAAAGTGCATCTCATGTGTGACTACGGCCATTGTCATCTTCTCCTCAGCAAGCTCCCTGATTACCTTGAGTATCTCGCGTGTGAGCTCGGGGTCGAGGGCAGATGTAGGCTCATCGAAGAAGAGCATCTCTGGATCAAGTGCAAGGGCCCTCGCGATCGATACCCTCTGCTGCTGGCCTCCTGACAGCTGGAATGGATACTGGTTTGCCTTGTCTGCGATTCCCATCTTCTTCAGGAGGTTCATGGCTTTATCCTCAGCCTCCGCCTTGTCCCTTTTCAGCACGGCTCTCTGGGCTTCTGTTATGTTCCTGAGCACGGAGAAGTGGGGAAAGAGGTTGAAGGACTGGAAGACGAGGCCCATCTTGAGTCCGATCTTCCTGAGCTCTTCCGGCTTTGAGTACACAGCCTTACCGTCTACTGATCTGAACATCGTCATGCCATCTACGGAGAGTGTCCCGTTGTCCGCCCTCTCCAGCTGGGTGATTATCCTGAGCATAGTGGACTTCCCTGACCCGGATGGACCGATTATCGAGAGGACCTCGCCCTCGGACAGCGTGAATGAGATGTTCTTTATGACCTCAAGGCCAGCAAAGGATTTGGATAGATTCTCCAGTTTGATCATTTCCCTCATAGAATCACCTGTAGTAGCTGAGCTTCTTCTCGAAAGCGGAGAAGAGACGTGAGACAATGTAGTTCATCACGAAGTAGAATACGCCCGCGATGAAGATAGGCACCGTTGAGAAGACCCTCGATGATGCGGTCTGTGCCACCCTGAAGAGCTCTGAGACGCCTATTGTCTGGGCAAGCGCCGTATCCTTGACAAGCGTTATGACCTCATTCCCAAGCGCTGGCAGTATCCTTTTGATCACCTGCGGAAGCACTATGTGGAAGAATGTATAGCTGCGGCTGAAGCCAAGCACTTTCGCCGCTTCGTACTGCCCCTTGTCGATGGACTGGAGCCCTGAGCGGTATATCTCAGCGAAATATGCACTGTAGTTGATTACGAATGCGATTATGCAGGCTGTGAATCTGTCATATGAGGCCCCGAAGATGTAGTACGGGGCAAAGTAGACGAATATCAGCTGCAGGATAAGCGGAGTGCCCCTCATGATCTGGATATACAGGTCTGTTATCCAGCGTATGATGCTTATCTTAGTCATCCTTCCCTTGGCTACGACAAATCCAAGGGGAAGGGAGAACAGTATTGTAAGGAAGAATATCCGGAGGGAGACGATTGTTCCCTCCAGCATCTGCATGAGGAGCCCCTGCATCGCTTACTTTCCTACGATCGTGATATCAGCGCCGAACCACTTGACTGCGATTTCAGCAAGTGAGCCATCTGCAGCCATCGCCTCGAGCTGGGCGTTGACAGCATTGCGGAGAGCGATATCGTTCTTTCTGAATCCGATTGCGTACTCCTCTTCTGTAAGAGTCTCGTCGAGGATCCTGAAGTCCTTTCCCGATCTGTTGATATTATCATTGGCTACAAGAAGATCCATGACAACGGCATCTACACCGCCGATCTCAAGATCCATGAGCGCAGTGAGGTTCTCCTTGAATTCGACAACCTCATCGAGGCTCTCCCTGAATCCCTCTGTATCATCGATTGCTATCTGTGCTGATGAGCCGGCCTGTACGCCTACCGAGCCTCCTGCGAGATCTGCAAGCGTCTGCACTGGAGAATCGCTTCTGACAACGACGACCTGGGCATTCTTGACATATGGCTCGGAGAAGCTCATCACAGCCTCTCTTTCAGGTGTTACCGTGAATCCGTTCCAGATGCAGTCGATGTTTCCTGTTGCGAGTTCCTGCTCCTTTGCGTTCCAGTCGATAGGCTGGGGAACAAGCTCTGTGCCGAGGCGTGATGCAACCTCACGGGCTACATCGATATCGAAACCGACGATCTCTCCGTTCTCATCCCTGAAGCCCATGGGCGGGAATGAATCATCGAGGCCAAGCACGAATGTGCCTTTATCGACAACGTTCTGCAGTGAGAGATCCTTTCCCGATTCCTTCTGGCCGCTAGCTGCAGCTGCAGAGATGAGGAGAATGGATACTAGAGCAAGAGCAAAGAATTTCTTCATATTTTCCTCCGGTTTGGGTGAAGAATATCACCAGAGGGCAGGTCTGGAAAAGGGCAGAGGAGACCGCAATACGATATTTGTGCTAACATTCCGGTATGAAGCTTTTCATATTCGATATGGGGAATGTATTCCTTACAGGCATAGCAATAATACGCAATATGGCGGAATCGATAGGCATTCCGGAGGAGGCTCTGCGCTCCGATTACGCGGAGCATGAGCATGCGCTTATGGATGGGAGCATGCTTCCGGAAGAGTACTACAGGCACCTTGAGGACAGGTTCGGGATCAAGGTGAAGGGCAATCCATTTCTGGAATTCTTCCGTCCATCTTCCGATGAGAAGGTCCTCTCTGTCTGTGATGGTCTCAGAAGCCATGGCTTCAGGTGCGCAGTCGGTTCCAACACGTTCGCTCCGCATTGGGAGTACGTCAAGGAAATGCCATCGGATCCATTGTCCCATTTCGATTCGCTGTATGCATCCCATCTGATCCATCTCGCAAAGCCTGATCCTGCTTTCTGGATGCATATATGCAGTAACGAGGGCGTCTCTCCTTCGGATGCGGTTTTCATCGATGATCTTGAGGAGAACTGCAGAGCAGCGGAATCTATAGGGCTTGTCCCATTTATCTACACTGGAGAAGACAGGCTCCCGCGCCTCCAGGCTTTCATAGGAGAAATCGTAAATGGATAGTCTCATCATATTCCTTCTTTCTGGTATCATCGTATGGTCGCTGACCAGGAAAAAGAAATAGCATATTCATTTCTGTGGATAATCATGCAATTTCTATCCATGATTTGTTGACAATCACCCTTCCATTGCCGTATAAGAAGGTAAATCCAGAACAAAAGGAGGCTAGGAAATGAATACAATCATCAATTCTGTTTCTTCAGCTCTCCTTCTATCTCTCATCGTCATTACATGCTGAACCACGGTTTCAGAGTTCTGATGATGTCCAGAGGCCCGTGGTAGTTAGATGCCCGGGCTTTTTTCGTAAGGAGGCGGAATGGTATTCGATAGGAAGAACAGCTATACCCTGGCTATACTTGTCAATAACAGGTCAGGTGTCCTGATGCGCGTTGTCGCCCTCTTCTCCAGAAGAGGATACAATATCGATTCGCTCTCTGTCGGCGAGACAGAGGACCCGAAGACGAGCCGCATCACGATCGTCGTAACAGGCGACAGGCAGATAGTTGAGCAGATAATCCGCCAGGTTGAGAAGCTCGTGGATGTCAGGAAGGTCTATGAAATGGCTCCTGGCAGATCGCTGCAGCGCGAGCTTGTACTGGTCAAGCTCAGATCCGATGCGGATACAAGAAGCCAGATCACCGACATTGCGGAGATCTTCAAGGCCAAGATAATCGATGTAACGCCCACGACCATGACCATGCAGCTTACCGGTTCTCTCGATAAGCTTGAGGCCTTTCTCTCGCTTGCTGAGCCATATGGCATTGTCGAGCTGGTGAGAACTGGCATAACCGCTCTCGAGCGCGGTTCGAGGGCTTTGTCCGAAACTGACTTCCATGAGGAAGATAGATAACTAGGGAGGTGTGCACAATGAGCACAATGTACTATGAGAAGGATGCGGATCTTTCCGTGATCAAAAACAAGAAAGTCGCCATCATCGGCTACGGCAGCCAGGGACATGCCCATGCCCTGAACCTCCATGAGTCCGGAGTTGATGTTGTCGTTGGACTTTACAATGGCTCGAAGAGCTGGGCCAGAGCCGAGGAAGCTGGTCTCAAGGTCATGACCACTGAGGATGCCGTCAAGTGCTCTGATATCGTTATGATCCTCGTGAATGATGAGAAGCAGGCAAAGCTCTACCATACATCGATCGAGCCCTATCTCAGGAAGGGAATGTACCTGGCATTCGCACATGGCTTCAATATCCATTTCGGCCAGATTGTGCCACCAGAGGATGTCAATGTAATAATGATCGCTCCTAAGGGACCGGGACACACAGTCCGCAGCCAGTATCAGGAAGGAAAGGGCGTACCATCGCTCATCGCAGTCCACCAGGATCCTTCCGGAGACAGCGAGAAGGTCGCGCTTGCATATGCTGCGGCAATCGGAGCCGGCAAGGCAGGAATCTTCGTAACATCATTCAAGGAAGAGACCGAGACCGATCTCTTCGGTGAGCAGGCTGTTCTCTGCGGAGGCGTGTCCCATCTCATCAAGGCCGGTTTCGATACACTTGTTGAGGCAGGATACCAGCCAGAGATGGCTTATTTCGAGTGCTGCCATGAGATGAAGCTCATTGTCGATCTCATTAATCAGGGAGGGCTTTCATACATGAGGTACTCCTGCTCCGATACAGCAGAGTACGGTGATTATGTCTCAGGGCCAAGGGTTGTTACAGATGAGACGAAGAAGGCCATGAAGGACATCCTCACGGACATCCAGAATGGAACATTCGCACGCAACTGGCTCCTTGAGAACCAGGTAGGCCGCCCATTCTTCAATGCAACGAAGAGAATGGAGAAGGAATCTCTTCTGGAGAAGACAGGTGCACGCCTGAGATCTCTGATGAGCTGGCTGAAGAAATAACAATACAGGAGAAGAGAAGATGGCAGAGCGTCTTTATATATTCGATACAACACTCAGGGACGGTGAGCAGGCTCCGGGATACAGTATGAACCTGGAGGAGAAAATCAGGATCGCGAAGCAGCTTGAGGCCCTAGGGGTCGACATAATCGAAGCAGGCTTTGCCATCTCCTCCCCGGGAGATGCGGAGAGCGTTGAGGCGATTGCGCGTTCAGTAAGCGATGTCACAGTCGCTTCGCTCGCGCGCTGCGTCAGAAAGGATATCGATGCTGCCTGGAATGCAGTGAAGGTCGCCAAGAGACCGCGTATACATGTATTCCTTGCAACTTCGGATCTCCATCTGGAGTATAAGCTCCGCATGTCAAGGGAAGAGGCTCTCGAAAGGGTGAAGGAAAATGTCGCTTATGCGCGTTCCTTCTGTCCTGATATCGAGTTCTCACTCGAGGATGCTACACGTACGGACCACGATTATATGTGCCGTGTCGTCGAGGCTGCAATCAATGCAGGTGCAACGACGATAAACCTCCCTGATACCGTAGGCTATGCATCCACAGATGATATATCTAAGATGGTAAACGATGTCGTGAACCGTGTTCCCAATATCGATAAGGCCATCATATCGATGCATTGCCACGATGATCTCGGACTTGGAGTCGCGAATACGCTGGCAGGCGTAAGAGCAGGGGCTAGGCAGGTGGAGTGCACGCTCTGCGGAATAGGAGAGAGAGCTGGCAATGCAGCGCTCGAGGAGATTGTTATGGCGATAAAGACTCGCCCCGATCTCTATGATCTCGAGATGAATATCAAGACGGAGGAGCTCTACAGGTCGGCACGCCTCCTTTCCTCCACTACGGGAGTCAAGATCTTCCCGTCAAAGGCTATTGTCGGAGATAATGCCTTCGCGCATGAGTCAGGGATCCATCAGCATGGCATGATGGCAAACTCACTGACATATGAGATCATGACCCCGGAGAGCGTCGGTGTTGTCAAGACAAACTACGTTCTTGGCAAGCATTCCGGACAGCATGCCTTCCGCCGCAAGCTTGAGGATATGGGATACATACTCCCTGATGAGGAGATATCGAATCTCTTTGCTGAATTCAAGAAGCTCTGCGACAGGAAGAAGAATGTCACCGACCGCGATATTGTGGCGCTCGTTGAATCGACGGAGCAGCCTGAGAAGAAGATATGGTCCCTCTCCTCCTATGTCGTGAATAGCGGCAATAAGATGACGAGCACTGCATGCATCTCCCTGAAGAAGGGCGATAAGATCTATGAGGGCATCGCAGCAGGCACCGGTCCTGTATATGCGTCCCTCAGAGCGGTTGAGAAGATAATCCACCATCCGTTCTCCCTTGAGGATTACCAGCTTTCGGCTGTTACCGAGCACAGGGATGCTCTTGGAGAGGCTATCGTGAAGATATCAGATGGTGAGCATATGTACCGCGGACGCGGTGTATCGACAGATGTTATCGAGGCTTCGATACTTGCATGTCTTTCAGCTGTGAACAGGATGCTTGAAGGAGAGGCTTCATCCATCTCAGGCGGAGAGAGCGCAATCAGCATGTCCTTCGATAATGACATGCTTGTAGGGCATACGGATAAGGAGGTCTGAAATGCCTATGACAATGACAGAGAAGATCCTCGCTGCAGCAGCCGGGGAGAAAGAGGTCCATCCAGGGCAGCTTATCATGGCCAATCTCGATATGGTCCTTGGCAATGATATAACAAGCCCTGTGGCGATAAAGGAATTTCCGAAATTCGGCAAGAAGAATGTCTTTGACAAGGACAGGATTGCCCTTGTGCCTGATCATTTCACGCCTAATAAGGATATAAAGGCCGCAGAGCAGTGCGCATGTGTGCGTGCTTTCGCAAAGAGCGAATCTATAAAGAATTACTTTGAAGTAGGGCAGGCGGGCGTTGAGCATGCGCTTCTTCCGGAGCAGGGACTTGTCACAGCTGGTGATGTAATCATCGGAGCAGATAGCCATACATGCACATATGGAGCGGTCGGTGCATTCTCGACAGGAGTCGGCTCGACGGACATGGCTGCGGGAATGGCAATCGGCAAAGCCTGGTTCAAGGTTCCGCAGACAATCCTCTTCCGCCTTCACGGATCATTCAGGCCTTATGTAACCGGAAAGGATCTCATTCTTCATATCATAGGGATGATAGGAGTGGATGGTGCTCTCTACGAGGCTATGGAGTTTGCAGGGGAGGGTGTCTCTTCCCTTTCAATGGATGACAGGTTCACAGTCAGCAATATGGCGGTTGAGGCAGGTGCCAAGAACGGTATATTCCCCGTTGATGACAAGACTCTCGCATATCTTAAGGAGAGCGGAGCTAAGGAGCCAAGGATTTACCAGTCCGATCCCGATGCTGTGTATGACAGGATCATCGATATCGATCTCGGCTCGATCGTTCCGACTGTATCATATCCCCATCTCCCGGAGAACACCCATCCAGCATCTGATGGTGCCGGCATAAAGATCGATCAGGTTGTCATCGGAAGCTGTACCAATGGCCGTCTTTCCGATCTGAGGGCTGCGGCCTCCATACTTAAGGGAAGGAAGGTTGCTGATGGTGTAAGGTGCATCGTGATCCCGGCTACGCAGAAGATATGGAAGGAAGCGATGCATGAAGGGCTTTTCGATATCTTCATCGATTCAGGCTGCGTCGTATCCACCCCTACATGCGGACCATGCCTTGGAGGCTATATGGGTATCCTTGCAAAGGGTGAGAGATGCGTATCGACAACCAACCGCAACTTTGTCGGACGCATGGGACACACGGAGAGCGAGGTCTACCTTGCATCTCCATATACTGCAGCCGCATCGGCTGTCAAAGGCTTCATTGCCGCACCGGAGGCACTATGAACAGGGAAGGAAGAGCATTCCGCTATGGGGACAATATCGATACCGATGTCATAATCCCCGCACGTTATCTCAATACATCGGAGCATAAGGAACTTGCATCGCATTGCATGGAGGATATCGATAAGGACTTCGTTAAGAACGTTAAGGAAGGGGATATCATCGTCGGCGGCAAGAATTTCGGCTGCGGCTCCTCACGTGAGCATGCACCGATTGCTATCAAGGCGTCAGGCATAAGCTGCGTCATCGCTGCGACATTCGCCCGCATCTTCTTCCGCAATTCGATAAATATCGGGCTTCCGATACTTGAGTGCCCCGAGGCATCAAGGGAGATCCAGTCCGGTGATGTCGTCTCTGTCGATATCTCCACGGGAACGATAGTCGATAAGACAACGGGAAAGGAGTACAAGGCTGAGCCATTTCCTCCTTTCATGCAGAAGCTGATCGAGGCAGGCGGGCTTGCCGAGTATATCAAGGAGAACTACTGATGGAAATGAAGATCGCCCTGGTGCCGGGTGATGGCATCGGACCTGATATCGTCAGAGAGGCTGTCAGGGTCCTTGATAAAGTCGCATCTGTCTATGGCCATAACATCAGCTACAGGACAATCGATGCAGGCGGGGTATCTATCGATAAGTATGGTATTCCACTTACAGAGGATGCACTTGAGAGCGCAAAGGAGGCCGATGCGGTCCTTCTTGGTGCCGTAGGCGGGCCGAAATGGGATTCATGCCCGGGAAATAAGCGCCCGGAGCGTGCTCTCCTCGGCCTCAGAAGCGGTCTTGGGCTGTTCTGCAATTTCCGCCCTGCTGTCATATATCCTGAGTTGGCCGATGCATCCCCTCTCAAGAGGGAGATCATCAGCGATGGTGTCGATCTGCTTGTTGTTCGTGAGCTCACAGGAGGCATCTACTTCGGGGAGAAGGGAAGGAATGACGATGGCTCTGAGGCATATGATACGATGCGCTACTCCAAGAGCGAGATTGAGCGCATCGCAAGGAAGGCCTTCGATAGCGCCAGGAAGCGCAGGAACCATGTCACCCTTGTTGATAAGGCCAATGTCCTTGAGACATCGCGCCTCTGGAGGGAGACTGTCTCTGCCCTCGCGGAGAAGGAATACAGCGATGTAGAGCTTGACTTCATGTATGTAGACAACGCCTCGATGCAGCTTGTGAGGAATCCTAAGGCATTCGATGTGCTTCTCACCGAGAATATGTTCGGTGACATACTCTCCGATGAAGCTTCCATGATAACAGGTTCAATCGGCATGCTCGCATCGGCATCGCTCAGGGAGGACAGATTCGGCATGTATGAGCCCATCCACGGCTCTGCTCCGGATATCGCGGGCAAGAACATCGCCAATCCCATAGCTACGATTCTTTCTGCCGGGATGATGCTCAGGTATACATTCTCTCTCGATAAGGAGGCCGATGCTGTTGATAGGGCTGTCGCTTCCTTCCTTTCCGAAGGATACAGGACGAAGGACATCGCATCAGGTGGAGAGTGGGTCGGAACGGATGAGGCCGGACGCATTATAGAGGAGAGGATATCATGAGATCCGATGATATGAAGAATGGAGTCTCAAGGGCTCCGAACAGATCGCTTATGAAGGCCCTGGGCTGGACCGACAGGGAGATAAATATGCCTATTGTCGGCATTGTGTCCGCACAGAATGAGATCATTCCGGGGCATATGGAGCTTGATAGGATAGCTGAGGCTGTCAAAGCCGGAGTGCGTGAGAATGGCGGAAATCCTGTTGTATTCCCTGTAATCGGCGTCTGCGATGGAATAGCTATGGGACATAAGGGCATGAAGTACTCGCTCTGCTCCCGTGAGCTTATTGCCGATTCAATCGAGGTCATGGCAACGGCCCACCCGTTTGATGCTCTTGTGTTCATTCCGAACTGCGACAAGATTGTTCCTGGCATGCTCATGGCGGCTGCCCGTCTGGACATCCCTTCGATATTCGTATCAGGCGGTCCGATGCTTGCCGGCCATATCAAGGGTGGGGATAAGCGCGGAATGTCGCTTTCCCAGATGTTCGAGGCTGTCGGCAGGCATGCTTCAGGCAAGATGTCTGAATCGGAGCTTCTTGACTGGGAGAACAGCGCCTGCCCTACATGCGGCTCATGCTCTGGCATGTACACTGCCAATTCCATGAACTGCCTTACCGAGGCCATTGGCATGGGACTTCCTGGAAATGGAACGATTCCCGCTGTCTACTCTGAGCGCATAAGGCTTGCCAAGGATGCCGGATACCAGGTCATGGAGCTTGTGAGGAAGGGAATAACGGCCAGGGATATCCTGACAGAGAAGGCGTTCATCAATGCGCTCTCTGTCGATATGGCGCTTGGCTGCTCGACGAATACAATGCTCCATCTTCCTGCAATCGCTCATGAGGCTGGCATCGATATTGATATCTCGATAGCAAACGATATAAGCGCGAGAGTTCCTAATATCTGCCACCTTGCACCTGCAGGCCCGCATCATATGGAGGATCTCTATCAGGCAGGCGGTGTCATGGCAGTCATGAAGGAGCTTGCGAAGAAGGATATCCTCGATCTCTCGCTGATGACTGTCACCGGCCGTCCGATAGGGGAGTCTGTTGAGGCTGCAAGGAATACAGATCCCGAGGTCATCCGTCCAATCGACAATCCGTATATGGAGACTGGAGGGATTGCCGTGCTGTATGGGTCTCTTGCTCCGGAGGGTGCTGTGGTCAAGAAGAGTGCTGTTGCTCCTGAGATGTATGTCCACAAAGGCCCTGCAAGGGTGTTCGACAGCGAGGAGGAGGCAAGCGCAGCGATATTCGCCAATGCTATCAAGCCCGGCGATGTCGTTATAATCCGTTATGAAGGTCCGAAGGGCGGACCGGGCATGAGGGAGATGCTCAGCCCTACATCGGTCATTGCCGGAATGGGACTTGATAAGGAAGTCGCGCTCATAACGGATGGCAGGTTCTCAGGAGCTACAAGGGGCGCTTCGATCGGGCATGTCTCTCCTGAAGCTGCTTCCGGTGGTCCGATTGCTCTTATCGAGGAAGGGGATATGATCTCCATCGATATCCCTGCAGGAAAGCTTGACATCCTTGTAGATGAGAAGGTTCTTGAAGAGCGCAGGAAGAATCTGAAGGAGCATGAGTGCCCGATTAAGACAGGGTATCTCTACAGATATTCCAAGCATGTGACAAGCGCCCGCTATGGTGCTGTGCTGAAGGAGGATTGATGAAGATAACAGGTGCTGACATTATCGTGGAATGCCTTCTCGAGGAGGGCGTCGATACCGTCTTCGGCTATCCCGGAGGGCAGGTGATACCTCTCTATGACGCAATCTACAAGCGTAAGGGAAAGCTTCGCCATATTCTCACAGCCCATGAGCAGGGTGCAAGCCATGCAGCCGATGGATATGCAAGGTCGACGGGCAGGATCGGGGTATGCATTGCGACATCCGGTCCCGGTGCGACGAATCTGGTGACAGGGCTTGCAACGGCATATATGGATTCCGTCCCTGTTGTTGCGATCACTGGCAATGTACCGCTCTCCCTGCTTGGCCGCGATAGCTTCCAGGAGGTTGATATCACGGGAATCACGATGAATATCACAAAGCACAACTACATCGTGAAGGATATCGCGGAGCTCTCGGACACAATCAGGGAAGCCTTCTACATCGCAAAGGAAGGAAGACCAGGACCTGTTCTCATCGATGTTCCTAAGGATATACAGGTAGGCGAGTATGACTTCGAGCCATTCGAACCGAAGAAGGTAGAGCCTGTCACTGTGCATCTCAGGGACAAGGATCTGGAGAAGGCTGCCGAGATGATCAAGGCCGCAAAGCGCCCGATGTGCTATATCGGCGGAGGCGTAATAAGGTCCGATGCATCCTCTGTTCTCAATGAGTTCCTCAACCTTATTGATGCTCCATGCGGATCATCGCTCATGGGGCTTGGTGCCGTTGATGCCGATTCACCACGCTTTACCGGCATGATTGGAATGCATGGGACAAAGCTGTCGAATATGACAATCAATGACTGCGATCTTCTGATAGTCATCGGTGCAAGGTTCTCTGACCGTGTCATATCCAAGGCGAGCGATTTCGCTTCGCAGGCAAGGATTGTGCAGATTGATGTCGATCCTGCTGAGTTCAACAAGAACATCATGACCGAGGTCCATGTCGTTGGCGATATAAAGATTGCGCTCGAGCGTCTTATGAAGCTTATCGAGAAGCCGCTTGATCACCATGTATGGATGGACAAGCTTGAGGACAACCGCAGGCGCTATCCGATGAAGGTAACATCGGATTCAAAGAGGGCAAAGCAGGTCATCGAGGCATTGGAGAAGGTTCTTCCTGAGGACAGCTATATCTCGACAGAGGTTGGTCAGCACCAGATGTGGGCTGCGCAGTTCCTTCATACGCATCGTCCTCGCCGCTTCCTCACATCCGGTGGACTTGGAACGATGGGCTATGGTACCGGTGCTGCAATCGGTGCGCAGATCGCTCATCCTGAGGCCAGGGTAGTGAATATCGCGGGGGATGGATCGTTTAGGATGAATGCGAATGAGCTTGCTACAATCGCACGCTACCGTCTTCCTGTGATAATCGTCGTGATGAACAACCATGCTCTTGGTATGGTAAGGCAGTGGCAGACACTCTTCTACGACAAGCACTACTCGGAGACGACGCTCGATACGCCGCTTGACTGGGTGATGCTGGCCAATGCGTATGGCGTTGAGGGTATGAGGATCGGAGTCGATGATGATCCGGAGGCTGTGCTCAAGAGCGCGGTGGCCCTTGGCCGTCCTGTCGTCATTGATGTGCAGATACCAATCGATGACAAGGTCTATCCGATGGTCGCTCCCGGCGCCTCGATATCCGATATGATGGGATTCATCGATATGGATTCCAGAAACTGACAGTCTGGGCCGGTAGCATAAGCTATCGGCCTTATCTTTCCGGTATAAACTGGCTGTTTGACTTCAGATAGTAATAGGCTATCTTCTCTGGACTTTCCTCCGGCTTTTCAGACAGCCACCATTCGATAGTCGACACAAGGCTTCCCGATAGCTGATGGAGTATGTATTCCTCTGGAATCCCAGACATATCCTCAATACTTATCAAGCCCTTCAGGAATGGAGCTATCCTCGAGCGGAAATACCGGAAGAAGAGCTCTCCGCTCTCTCCTTTCAGTATTCTCGGTATCTCGTTCTCCCTTATATGGTAGAGAATGTGCACAAGCTCCTTCTCCGCATCACCTTCCTTCCCTCTGAAATCATGGGTGCTCTCCTTTTCCAGCACCGGTGAAAGCACATGGTCGAATATCTCCCGGCAGAGCTCTGAAAGGAGATCATCCTTCGTAGGGAAATGGGCATAGAACGTAGTCCTCCCAACATCTGCCTCATCGATGATCTCCTGAACTGTTATGCGTGAGTAGCTCTTCCTCTCCAGTAATCTGCTGAATGCAGATAGTATCGCCTTTCTGCTCTTTCTCTGCCGTCTATCCATATCATTCTCCAGAACATACTATCCGTTTTGTACGGTAGTGAACGTATAGCGGGAACTGATTATTCACAGTGAACATAATATGCATTATAGAACATATTGTACTGTATTGATTGAAAGAACAGCGCAGAGTGAGAAAACAATGAAGAAACTGAATGATTTCCTTGCCGGCATTCCTATGACAATAGTGAGCGGAGTATTCCTCATCATAAGCCTTATCTTGTCAATAAACGGGATCAGTCCCATCTTTGATCCAGCGTGGATAAGCGTCATTATATCAGGAATTCCACTGCTATATCTTGCAATCTGGCGCATCATATACAATAAAGGGATAGCCAAGATCTCCTCTGCGCTGCTGATATCCATAGCGATGATTGCCGCAATCGCCATAGGGGATCTCTTCGCATCGGGAGAGGTTGCATTCATAATGGCTATCGGTGCCATTCTAGAGGACATGACGACAAATAGAGCCAGGAAAGGGCTGAAGAAGCTCGTGGATATAGCTCCGAAGACAGCCAGAAGAGTTGTCGGCGGGCATGATGAGCTTGTGCCTCCTGAAGAGATTGCGATAGGCGATACTGTCAGGATCCTTCCAGGAGAGAGCATACCTGTTGATGGCCGGATCATATCGGGAACGACATCGGTAGATCAGACAATAATGACGGGTGAATCGCTTCCCATTGACAAGGAAGAAGGTGATGAGGTCTTCGCAGGCACAATCAATCTCTATGGGGCGATAGATATAGAAGCGGAGAAGACATGCAGCGACAGCTCTCTGGAGAAGCTGATAAGGCTTGTGGAGGAGGCGGAGAGGAAGAAGGCTCCGATCCAGAGGATTGCCGATACCTGGGCAAGCTGGCTTGTTCCTGCCGCGCTTCTTATCGCGATCATTGCCTATTTCATCACCGGGGATATCGTGAGGGCGGTTACTGTGCTTGTCGTATTCTGCCCATGCGCGCTTGTCCTTGCTACTCCGACTGCGATCATGGCGGCAATCGGACAGGCTACGAAGAACGGTGTGATCATAAAATCGGGAGAGGCACTTGAGAGGATGGGGAAGGCGGATGTCATTGCATTCGATAAGACTGGTACCCTTACCTTCGGCAGTCCATCTGTCTCCGATGTCATCATTCTCGGAGATGGAATCAGCAGGGAGGAATTCCTTTCCATTGCAGCATCGGCGGAGAGAAGCAGCGGACATCCGCTTGCTGCAGCCCTGACAGCCTATGCTGAATCGGAGGGAATCAGGCTGGAAACGCCGCAGCAATCCACAATGGTGGCAGGGAGGGGAATCATCGCATCGGTCTCGGGCCATGATGTCATATGCGGTAATCAGAGGATGCTTTCGGAGCAGGGGATATCATCAGAGATGGCGGAAGGATTCATAGAGGAAGCAGGTCAGCAGGGCAAAGCTATCATGATAGTCGCAGTCGATGGCATATGCTCGGGTGTGATTGCATTCTCTGACAGCCTCAGGGCAGAGAGCTCTGAGGTGCTCTCGGAGCTGAGGAAGACAGGGGTGAGGACAGTGCTTCTCACCGGTGATAATGCAAGAGCTGCATCATTCATCGCATCGGGACTTGAAATAGGATCTGTCTATTCTGATCTTCTTCCTTCCCAGAAGGTTGACAGGATCAATGATATGCAGAAGGCAGGGGCTGTTGTTGCGATGGTAGGTGATGGTGTCAATGATGCCCCAGCTCTTAAAAGTGCCGATATTGGCATCGCCATGGGGGTCATGGGCAGCGATATAGCGGTGGATAGTGCTGATATAGCACTGATGAGCGATGATCTTGTCCGTATCCCGTACCTCAAAAAGCTTTCGGTGGCTACGGTGAATACGATAAAGCTCAGCATTTCGCTCTCCCTCTGCATAAATGCCATTGCTGTGACGCTTTCCGTTCTTGGTCTTCTGACTCCGACTACATGAGCCTTGGTGCATAACGCAGGATCGGTCTTTGTCGTGCTTATTGCCGCACTGCTTTATGACAGGAAGTTCTGAACATGCTAATTGCATTCTGCCCGCATTCATTATGCTTCCCTTATCGATTCCTGATGATGTATCATATACAGTAACCAGTAAAGGAGGATGCGAGGCTGGCTCCAGCCGTGTTTTTGTATTATGAAGAAAGCTGTACTTATTCCGGATTCATTCAAGGGGACAATGTCCAGTGAGAAGATCATCTCGATTATGAAGGAGAGGATTCTCTTCTACTATCCTGACTGCAAGGTTGTGCAGATCCCTGTTGCCGATGGCGGCGAGGGCAGTGTCGACTCTTTCCTTACAGCCCTTGGAGGCGAAAAGATAACCCTGAAGACACATGGTCCATGGAATGAGGAGATCGAGAGCTTCTATGGTATGCTTCCCGATGGGACAGCTGTTATAGAGATGGCGGCCTCTGCTGGTCTCCCGCAGGTTGGGGATAGGAAGGATCCGTCGAAGACAACGACTTACGGCGTCGGTGAGCTTATCCTCGATGCTGCAAGGAAGGGGGCGAAGAAGCTTGTCATCGGACTTGGCGGAAGCGCTACCAACGATGCAGGCTGTGGTGCTGCCGCTGCATGCGGAGTCAGCTTCTTCGACAAGGATGGCAAGACATTCGTTCCGGTAGGCGGAACTCTTGATGAGATTGCGAGGATTGATGTCTCAACGCTCGATGCAAGCGTTAAGGCTCTTCCAATCACTATCATGTGCGATATCGACAATCCGTTCTATGGTCCTAACGGTGCTGCAGCTGTCTATGGCCCTCAGAAGGGTGCTGATGAAAAGATGGTCAAGGACCTCGATGAAAAGATGGTCAAGCTTGCCGAGCTTGTCAAGAAGGATATCGGAGTAGATCTGCAGTCCATTCCTGGAAGCGGTGCTGCTGGCGGTATGGGAGGCGGTATGAAGGCCTTCTTCAATGGCGAGCTTCAGATGGGTATCGAGACGGTTCTCGATGTGACCAAGTTCGATGAGATTGCGGGCGATGCGGATTTCATCTTCACAGGAGAGGGCAAGATCGATGGCCAGTCTCTCCGCGGCAAGGTTGTAATCGGAGTCGCAAGGAAGGCAAAGGCCATGGGTATTCCTGTCATTGCTGTTGTTGGCGATATCGGCGATAACATTGAGCCTGCATATGGTGAAGGCGTTGTAGGTATATTCTCAACGAACCGTGTTGCCGTTCCTTATAAGGAAGCAAGACCCAGGGCAGAAAGCGATATGAAGCTTACAATGGATAATCTCCTCAGATTCATGAAGAGGCTTGGATCCTGAAGATCCGGCATATGATGGAAAGCAGGGCAGGGAGGGGAGTGTAATTCGTTTTGTGGACATTCCCTCTTAGCTAGTTGGAAAAAGGGAAATAATCTGTAGCTGAGGCAGCA
>CALXMP010000006.1 GCA_944389505.1 uncultured Spirochaetaceae bacterium | reverse complement strand
AAAGAACCATGCCAGATAACTCCAGCATGGCCTGCAAATTAATTGAAGATGAGAAATACGAAATATTCTTCATCCAGAGAGCCACCGGCTCTCATGGGATGCATATCGGTTATGCACATTCCCATCAGAGCCTATAGCAGAGCTGTATCCGCCCAGGCTAAGATACAGCCCTCATCATTAATCTAGGAATCGAGGAATACTCCCTGATCCTCATGGCAATATCCACCTATTCCCATCAGAACCAGAGAAGGCTGCAGCCGCTCAGGCTAAGCCGCAGCCCGTTTGTGATATTAACCAGAAGAGCTAGACACCAAATGAATGATATCCTCGCTTCTATCTGCATTCTCAGAGGGTGACAGCTGCGCTGCTTCCCCTCTCCGCCCAGGAGTTGTCCCCCGAGGCATAGCGCCTCTTGTAGTCCCTCACCGTATATGTGTTCAGTCCTGCAAGCTGCGCCGTCTTCTTATAACCGTAACCCTCTTCAAAGAGCTTTAAGCATTCCTTACGCTTTTCTGTTGGAACTCTGTGTTTCCGGAGGGACTCTTTAACTTCTTCCATAGTCATCCTCCTAGAATCTGCCTACCTTTAGAAAACAGACAGACTAATCACATTAAGCTTCTGTAATATTGTATGATGGTGCTGTCTTAGCGTGCCATGCATCATCCTTACCATACTTCAGAGAGAAGCTTGCGACATAAGTTGTTGCTTCGCCAGCATCTGTTCCGTATGTAGGTACAGTTGGATTGAAAAGAACTCCATTTGTTCCTGCTGTATATGTCCACTCATCTCCAGCCTGCTCTTTTCCACCGGCCCACTCTGCAGTAAAGTCATAATATGCATTAACATCAGTTACAGGTCCACTAGGGATGCTTGATGGGGCAGCATCTGCAATCTTCACTACAGTAATCTCTCTGATCCATGGAGTACCTGCAGAATAACTGAATTCAGAACTTGTTATTGAAGGATTTGAATTAAGAATTGCAACATACTTCTCAGTGGCAGCTGTTTTCTTAAGCTGATACGATGAAGCAGGAGCTTTTCCATCCTTCCAAGTATACTCACCAGATGTAAGTTCCTTAGTTGTTCCATTTGCATCAGTTGCTATAACCTTGTATGAAACAGTATCGAGAACCCACTGCTTTCCATCAGCATTCGGATTTGTCTGTTCAACTTTGATAGAAGTAATCTTTGTTGCATCAAAATCCTCTCCAGTAACAACAGTTACCTTCCAATCATCAATTCCCGTAACCTTTTCTTTGGAAACTGTGTCCTTACCAATATTATAAACAGAAATGGTTGGCTCAACTGATGCGCCGACTGTATCAACACCACTTATTGTAAGTTCAACGTCAACATTGGATGTCTCTCCGTTTGGAAGTGTTGCAACTCCCTTGACATCGACTGTAGTAGAATCCTTGACAACAGTTGTTGGAAGACCTGAGATTGCAAGAGATGTGATATCTGTAACTGCATACTCAGTGAGTTCCAGTGTAGCTTTAAGATTACTATAACCAAACTCAAACTTTCCACTTCCAGCTGAAAGAACAGAAAGTTCAGAACCAGAAACAGATCTTGTCGATCCATCACTGTACTCTAGTGTTCCTGTGATAGTGCTCATATCAATCGATTCACCAGCAAGGTAAGCTGTTCTTGTTGATGTAACACTAAGTCCTGTAGGAACCTTGTAAACTGGCTGCTCACAAGCTGTGAATGCAATGAGCATCAGTGCTGCAAGAGCCACAACAAAGATTGATTTCTTGGATTTCATTTCTCAATCCTCTCCTTAATTAATCTGAGAACATGCTACCCCCCCCCGGTTGCGTTTTGTCAAGCGCTTTTTGTAACTTTCTTCAGATTTTTTATTCTTCTATCTTTTCCGGGTAAGGGAATTAGGGATCGATGTATTAGCCAAGGGGGTTCACTCCATTTTATTTATGCCATCCCTCGCGTGCGTGCATTATGTGTCCGCGCGCGTATCTCGTGCTAACGTATGGATTTATGTGTGTTTTTGTACTTGCTTTATCCCTTCTGCCGTGCAATACTCTTACCCATACACGACGTGGGAGGGAATGCATATTGCTTTCGGCTTTTAGGCTTATCGCGCTGTGATGTCTCCCTTCTGAAAGGAGGATGCTATTATGCACTGTCCAACAATCACCGCGAGGGGATTCTCCTCCCCTTGCCTCTTCTCCTGGGATCCCTGCCTGTATACCCTGTCCAGAATGCTTTCCAGATTAGGCTTGGATGTTATAGATTTCCTATCCATGCTTGAGTCAGGGGATGAATTGCATTTCCCTGTTGCTTCATCACCAGCATCCTTTCCCCTCTTCCTCAATGATGAGCTCCATGATGTCCTTATGGAGGAGTATTCAGATAGGGATATCAATCCTCCAAGGATGATGAGGGAGCTCAGGAGGTCTTACTCATCCCGCATATCCACCATAGCATGCCTGGCATCTTCTATAGGCATGTCCCTTAAGGAGCTCCTTATAAGGGCAAGGGAGAGAAGGGAATCATCGGGATATTCGGATTATCTTCCGGATTCCTCCTCTCCATCAGGATATCCCATTCCGCTATCTGTCCTCCACTGCCTCCATCTCCTTCTGAGGCTTGAGGGATATATGGATATGCCTGATGCGTTCTTCACCTCTGTGCGGAAGGATGGATGGAATCCAATCCTCTCCTCCCTTCCATCGGTGCTCTTCCCTCTGTCCATAGATATAGCTGACCTTATCTCATGCTGCATTGATAACAGCGATGATATCGTCATCTCCCCATCCGGTGGATTCAGGGGAAGGACATATGAGGGGATAATGGAGACCGTATGGATGATGCATAGGGAGGAAGGGAGCACGATGGGATCGATAAGCAGGGATACGGGGAACAATAAGCCGAATGTGATAAGGATGATGGGGAGGATGGATGGGGAGATATCCTTGGCTACTGTCATCAGGTACATAAGGCCGATGGATACAGCTGTATCGGATGTATTCAGGAGGCATGACAGGAGGATGGAGGCATTGGAGGCAGCTATATCCGAGGGGCCTTCTGATGATTCGGATTCAGAGGATGAGGAATGATTGTTCCTGAAGCATTGGTTCCTATATATAACCTATTATATGAATCAGTGCTTCATGAAATGTAGATTCTTATTCAGACAGATTTGTATGAAATAACACTTCACTTAGTGCTGTAAAAATAGCCCTCCTAGCTTTTGATAGCGAGGAGGGCTTGGATGCTTTGTGGATGGCAATCAGAAATCGAGGAAGAAGAAGAATCCTGTTGATATCGGGGTATCGCCCTTGGCGTAATTCCTGCCGTTGATAAGATATGCAACCTGGAAGCCGAGATCGATAAAGTCGAATACGCAGATGCTTATCTGGGCACCAGTTGATGCGATCCAGAGGTTCTTCGTCACATCGGAGTTATAAAGTCTTCCTGCTCCGTATCCGATATCAAAGAAGAGATTCATTCTTATATACAGGCCTTTGAGTCCGAGCGGAGGGCTCACGAATCTGAGGTCAAGATTGTTGACGATTGTCAGCTCTGTGTTATAGCTGTAGTTCGCATAGCCGCGGACAAGTCTTCCGAGCGAGCCGAGCTTCTGGGCGTATACAGGGACCATGTCACCAGATGTCCAGTTTATATTCACCCTGTCCACGAGCTGCATCGAGAACCAGCTTATGTCCTTTGGCTTGTACTGATACAGCGTCTTCGCTCCTACTGCGTTGAATACGATTGAGTAGAAATCGGCCTCACCACCGAGAGCTGCATTGAGAGCGTATGGCGACCAGTCGAAATCGAGTGAGAAGAGGAGTCCATCATTGGTCTCCACATCATCGGTCATTAGATCGACAAGGAAGCCGAGGTTGAAGTTCGTGCTAAGGAACTTATGATCTCCGAGAAGATCGGGATAGACACGCGATGCCTCATTTCCGACAAGGTACTGATCCAACGTCTGCACGGGATAAAGGCCATTCCAGTTTTCCCTGCTCTGTCCTGCGACCATGGAGTTCATGTTCTGCTCATACTTGCCTTCATAGCCGAGCGTGACGGTAAGGAGATCCGACCCGATATCCCACGGAGAATGGAAGAAGCCCTGCTTGAACTTCAGTCCCCATTCGATTGCAAGGACATCATAGGTTATTGGATGCTCCCTCATAGCGAGCGTATCCTCGCCTGTGACAGGATCCTGCCATAGCTTTCGCTGTATATAGCCTGCACCGAACATGAGCTGGATATCGGTTGTATTCTCATCAAGGAGCTGGAAGCCACGGTATCCTACACCGCCATAGAGGTATGTGGGAAGGAAGCCCCAGAGGATCTCGGTATGCTGATCGACCGCATCGCACAGGAAGTGCCAGTCGGACTCTGCTGAGAGCGATGATGCTCCTGCAAGGAGGATCAGGAACGCTATGCATATTTTCTTAATAATTGAACCACCCATACAGCTTCATTATGCAGGAAGAGATTGAGAGCCTCAACACAGATGTGTTCAATCCGTATGAATTATCTGTTAAATGCGGTCCTTATCCATCGCATGGAGCCAGTTGCTTCTTGTGAGATATACGGCGAATATGACTGTCGAGAGCAGCCATGTGACGGGATATGTGATGTAAATGACCAGCGCTGAGTGGTATATGCTTACCGCTATGTTCACGAATATGACACGGAAGACGCACCATGCGCCGAGCATTACAGCCATCGGGACAGCTGGCTTCCCCGCACCCCTCAGTATACCTGCAGCCGAGTGTGATACAGCGACAAGACAATAGAAGAAAGCCTCTATCCTCGCCTGCATGCTTCCTGCGTTTATGACATCCGGATCGGATGAGAACAGGGTCATCAGCCATGGCGCTGATACGAAAAGCAGTGCGGCTATGATCTCGGAGATGATCACAGAAGAGATCATCCCGTAACGCGATACCTTCAGCGCCCTGTCATGCCGTCCTGCGCCGAGATTCTGCCCGACGCTTGTGGTCAGTGCCAGGGAGAGGGTTGTTATCGGGAGAAGGATGAAACCCTCGATCCTTCCATATACTCCAGCACCTGCAATCACCGCAGCGGGGAACATGTTTATGCTTGCCTGAACGATTGTATTGGCAAGTCCTATGATTGAGTTCTGGAAGCCAGCAGGAAAACCGAAGCGCACTATATTCCTCAGCTCCTGGCGGTGTATGCGCATTGATGCAATGCGTATTCCAATCGGGAATGGAGAACGGATAAGGCGCAGGAAGCACATGGCTGAGCTCAGAGCCTGGGAGATGATCGTGGCAGCGGCTGCGGCCCCTACCCCCATTCCGAAGCCTCCTATCAGGATGATATCCAGCACGATATTCAGCAGCGATGCGAATACAAGGTAGTAAAGCGGATGGCGGCTGTCTCCGACAGCGTTCATTATGCCCATCAGGATATTGTACATGACGGAGAAGAATATACCGGCAGAATATATCCTGAAGTAGACGATGCTCTCGCGCATTATCTCCTCGGGCGTCGATATAAGCCTGAGAATCACCGGAGTGAACAATACGGCGAATATAGTCAGGGCAATCCCTGCGGCAACTCCGAATGCCGCATCCGTATGTATTGCTCTCTGGAGCCTTTCGCTGTCCTTTGCTCCATATGCCCTCGATATAACAACGCCTGCACCTGCAGCAAGGCCATTGAAGAAGCCGACGAGCATGAAGATTATCGGTGCGGATGAGGAGACAGCGGCAAGGGCTTCCCGTCCGAGGAAGTTTCCCACTATAAGGGAATCGGCAGCATTGTAAAGCTGCTGGAACAGGTTGCCCAGGAAAAGAGGAAGAGCGAAAGCAAGAAGCTTCCGCCCTATCGATCCTTCTGTGAAGTCTATCTCCGCGCGCATATGCTACTTTATATGCGCTTATGGAGATTTCGGCAATTACTCCTCGCTCTCTCCGAGAAGTCTTACCCTGTCAGGAGCGAAATCTATCGATACCTCCTCGCCTTCGCTGTAGATCTTCCTGCCATATGGATCATCGATTTCGACAAGAACCTCGCCAAGAGGCGTGTCGACAAAGGACTCGATAGCTGAGCCAAGATAGACATTGAGCTTCACCCTGCCCTCGATGCTGCCTTCGCCCTTTCCCTTTATCCTGAGAGACTCCGGGCGTGCCATGATAACAGCCTTTCCCTCACCAAGCCCAGGAGCGGCATGCTTTACATCAACAATCTTTCCGCCGAGATCTGCTTTGTAGTGCTCACCATCATGCCCCTTGATAGTCACAGGGAAGAATGCAGCCTTCCCTACAAACCCTGCAACGAATCTTGAATCCGGCGACTGGTAGATCTCCGATGGAGTGCCTATCTGCCTTATGACGCCGTTCTTCATGACGATGACCCTATCCGAGAGCGACATAGCCTCCGTCCTGTCATGAGTGACATAGACAGCTGTAATGCCCAGCGCTCTCTGGATCTTCTTGATCTCTACCCTCATCTGCTCCCTCAGAAGCGCATCGAGGTTCGAAAGCGGCTCATCAAGGAGAAGGACGGATGGCGCGACAATAAGGGAACGCGCAAGAGCTACACGCTGCTGCTGGCCTCCGGAGAGCCTTGAGGGTGGTCTCTCACCAAGATCCCCGAGGCCGAGGAGATTCAGCATCTCATCCACCCTTGTCTTTATCTCCGCCTTGTCGACCTTCCTCAGCTTGAGTCCATAGGCAACGTTGTCGAAGACCGTCATATGCGGAAAGAGTCCATATGACTGGAACATCGTTGCCGTATCGCGCTTGTTCGGTGGAAGCATCGTAACATCCTGGTCCCCGATGAGGATGCGTCCTTCGGTAGGAAGCTCGAACCCCGCTATCATCCTGAGCGTCGTCGTCTTCCCGCATCCTGAAGGACCGAGAAGCGTGACAAGCTCACCGGGCTCGATAACGAAATCAGAATCATTCACGGCAATGACATCGGCCTTGCCTTTGACATTCCGGAATCTCTTTGTAACATGCTCAAGCGTTACAGATACGCTCTTCTTTTCCATAAGCTACCTCGTTGAGATCGTCTTCTCCGTAAGCTTTCCATCGCGGACGATGGCATTCATCAGGAAGAAGACAGCCAGGACTATTGCGATGAGAACCGTAGAGAGGACACTGGCAAGTCCGAAGCGGAGGTTCTCGGAGAAATTGAATATAAGGACGGTAAGATGGTTCCATCTTGCGCTTATAAGGAAGATGATTGCCGATACAGCGGTCATCGAGCGGACGAATGTATAGCTCATCGATGAGATGAATGCCGGCCGCACAAGCGGAAGCACTATCGTCCTGAATACTGTATTGACATCTGCACCGAGATCGGAAGCGGCCTCCTCAATCGCAGGATCGATCTGATGCAGTGCGGCTATTCCATTCTCAACACCGACGGGGAGCTCTCTTATCACGTAGTTGATGACGATGATCGCACCCGTACCGACAAGCAGGATCGGAGGCTTGTTGAAAGCCAGGATGTAGCTTATGCCGATAAGCGTTCCAGGGATGGCGTACGGTGTCATTATGAGGATCTCAAGAAGCCTCTTGCCCGGGAATTTCTTCCTGACGATGAGCATTGCGGCAACCATCGCAAGTATTCCAGCTATAGGCGTTGCGATGGCTGCAAGCGTCACCGTATCGCGAATAGCGGTCCATCCGCGCGAAAGCGCCTCGCCCCAGTTCGCAAGCGTGAATGTATAATCGATGCCCCAGTTCTTCACAAAGCATCCCGCGACAATCGTGACATACAGTATAAGGATGAATGACATTATCAGCCACGAAACAGTCTCAAGCGCTATGCGTACCGGCCTGTTCGTCAGGTCTGTAAGCGTCGTGGAAGGCTTTCCTGTAACGGTGACATAGCTCTTTCTCGATACCCAGAAGCGCTGTGCAAGGAATGCTGTGAGCGTCGGGAGAAGAAGGAGGAACGAGAGCGCAGAGCCTGCGCCGAGGTTGTTCCTTCCTGTAACGAGCATATAGGCCTCGGTCGAGAGGACACGGTAATCACCGGAAAGGAGAAGCGGATTCGCGAAATCCGCAAGGCTGTTCGTAAATACCAGGAGCCATGCCGAAAGTATGCCGGGAACAGCAAGCGGAAGCGTCACCGTGCAGAATGCCTGCCATCTTGTCGCGGAGAGATCGAGAGCCGCATCCTCGACCGTGGAATCGATCTGCCTGAGTATGCCTGAGAGCGTCATGAATGCAATCGGGAACATTCCGATCGTCTCTACAAGAACAAGGCCTCCGAGACCATAGATGGATGCATCAAGATGGAGTATCTGCTTCGATATAAGCCCATTGTTTCCGAAGAGAAGGATTATCGAGAGGGAAAGCGAGAAAGGCGGCGATATGACAGGCATCGTAGCCAGCGTTGTCATAAGCTTCTTCGCCTTGAATGATGTCCTCTCGATCAGGAATGCGAACAGGAATCCGACAAGGGTCGAGAATGTCGCTGTAAGGACTCCAAGCTTGAGAGATCCCCACAAAGCCTGCAGATAAGTCGGAGAGAGGCATTCCTTCCATGTCTGCAGCGAGAAGCGTCCATTCCTTATGAATGAGAGCCTTATCGCCTCGAATATCGGGAACGCTACGAAAAGCCCCACGATAATGAAGAGTCCCAGGACAAGGAATCCTGTCATCGGGTCTCTGGTGAACATCAGTATGAATGCAATCACCAGGAAGAGCACAGTTGCACCGATGAGAAGCGTCCTCATCAGGTTCTCATAGCCGGAGACCGCTGTATCAGGCACCGCAATCATTATCGCACCGATCGTGAATGCACCGCTTTCATCGGCAACAGGTATGAAGTACAGCTGGCTTGGCGCCGCCTCCGATACAAGACTGTCGCTATCAAGCGAGTAATCAACGGTATACAGCGTACTCATCACCATCGGCTCAAGATAGTAGCAGCTATCAAGAGCGCGGACGAAGGCATTGCTCTCCCTTTCGCTTTCGAAGAGCGAAAGGATGGCAGGACTTCCTGCAAGCGGAACGAAATCGAAAAGGTCCTCGTCATATATAAGGTATGCGCTTCTTGCACCCGGTATCATATCGGAAACCGTTGCAAGCCACTCAGTGGCGCTGTCCTCATCCAGCTCTGATGGAGCTGTATCCGCGAAGAGCTCTATCTCCCTGTAATTCCTCTCATCGGCATACTCGGTGAATGATACTGAAAGCTGATGGTATATCCAGAGAACCGCGGAAATGAAGAGAAGCGCAATCACGAGGAACTGGATTATCTTCTTCTTTGTGAACATCTATCAATCCTGGAGGATTTCCCTGCCCCGGAGGGCAGGGATAAGGAATCAGCCGCGCTTGTTTCCGATCTCGCTTGTCCAGCGGTCAAGCAGGCGGGCCTTGTTCTCAGGATCTCCATCCCATGCGAAATCCTGGTTTACTGTCTTGATGTCATTGATCGAGAGTGCATCCGGATGCTTCGGAGCTCCATCAGCTACGAGAACGACATACCACTCTGTGAAGATCTTCTGCGCATCCTCATCGCTGATGATCCAGTCATAGAGCTTCTTCGCATTCACAGGATCCGGTCCGTTCTTAACGATGGACATCGATGCAAGCTCGAAGCCTGTACCCTCGGACGGAGCAGTGATCTCAACGTTGGCGCCTGCGGTCTTGAGCTTGACCTGGTCATGTGCATAGCCGATAGCGATAGGAATCTCACCTGTGCCTACGCTCTTTCCAGGAGCGGAACCCGATCTTGTATACTGGTCGATATTCTTATCGAGCTCGGTCATGTACTCCATCATGGCATCCTCAGAACCGAGAACGTAGATCATGGTTGTAAGGACATTGTATGCCGTTCCCGATGAGTTCGGATTAGCCATTCTGATATACCCTTTGTACTCTGGCTTGAGAAGATCTGCCCATGAGTGCGGGATATCAAGTCCAAGCTCTGCTGCCCTGTCGAGATTCGTGACGAATGTCAAAGGTCCGACATAGAGTCCGATCCAGTAGTTGTCAGGATCGCGGTACTGCTCAGGAGTATTTTTTGAATAGCGGCTTACATACGGCTCTGTAAGTCCTTTGCCCTTTGCTGTGATATGGTCAAGACCTACACCACCGACCCAGATCGATGCCTGCGGATTGGAAGCCTCTGCCTCAAGTCTCGCTACGCACTCACCTCCTGAGAGACGTACGAAATTGACCTGTATGCCTGTCTCCTCCTGGAAGCGGGCAAAGAGGGCGGCCGCAAGCGGCTCTTCAAGCGTCGTATAGGCATTCACTGACTCAGCAGCCATAACTGGCACAACAGCGACCAGTGCCAGAAGCATTGCAATCAGAACCTTCTTCATATGGTTTTCTCCTTTTGTTGTATTCAGGTTAAATGAGCATCCTCTATAGGTCAACGAAAAAGACAAGATGTGAGCAATATTGCCTCGGTGGCATATTATGCCGCTTCGGCCTATAATCCCGTGTATGGCTGAAAGAGAAACACTCGCATCCAGACTCGGATTCATACTGCTATCCGCCGGATGCGCAATCGGGCTGGGGAATGTATGGAGATTCCCCTATATAACAGGACAGTACGGGGGCGCGGCCTTCGTGCTCATATACCTAGTATTCCTTGTAATAATCGGGCTGCCGGTCATGGTCATGGAATTCTCCTTAGGACGTGCATCTGGAAAGAACATATCCCTTGCGCTCAGAAAGCTCGAGCCAGAGGGAACGAAATGGCATTTATACGGCCCAGTCGCAATCGCAGGCAACTACCTGCTGATGATGTTCTATACGACAATCACAGGCTGGCTTCTATACTACTTCGCATCCTCGCTCACGGGGGCGCTTCAGGGGCTTGATTCCGTATCATCTGCCGTATTCTTCTCCGATCTCCAGGCAAAACCCGGGATACAGATTGTATGGATGGCCGCAGCGATTGCCGCAGGGTTCCTCATCTGCCTTGGAGGTCTCAGAAACAGCGTTGAGAAGGCTTCGAAGTTCATGATGATCTGTCTCCTGGCGATCCTTATCATACTGGCAGTCAATTCCTGCCTCCTTTCAGGAGCAAAGGAAGGACTGGCATTCTATCTTGTCCCGGATATCGGGAAAGCAATGGAAGCCGGATTGTCCGAAGTCATATTCGCTGCAATGAGCCAGGCTTTCTTCACGCTCAGCATAGGCATGGGAGGAATGACGATCTTCGGGTCATATATCGGCAAGGAGCAGTCGCTGACTGGTGAATCGATAAGGATAATCGCACTCGATACATTCGTAGCTATCACCGCCGGCCTCATCATCTTCCCGGCCTGCTTCTCCTATGGGATAACCCCTGGATCGGGTCCTGGTCTTCTTTTCGTAACGCTTCCCAGCATCTTCTCCAACATGGAAGGCGGAAGGATCTGGGGTTCCCTCTTCTTCCTCTTTATGACATTTGCCGCGATGACGACACTTATCGCAGTATTCGAGAATATCATCGCATACTGGATGGACAACCACGGCTGGTCAAGGAAGAAGGCCGTCGCTGTCAATCTGCCCCTGATGATCCTGCTCTCGATTCCATGCGTGCTTGGCTACAATGTTCTCTCATCCTTCCAGCCGCTTGGCGAGGGGACTGCTGTGCTGGATCTCGAGGATTTTCTGATATCCAGCACGATAATGCCGCTGGGCTCCCTTCTCTTTGTCGTATTCTGCTCACATAAGAGCGGCTGGGGCTGGAAGAGCTTCATCGAAGAGGCCGATACGGGAAAGGGCATGAAGTTCCCATCCTGGCTCAGAGTCTATGTGAAATGGATTCTCCCGGTCATAATCGGCGCCATTTTCATCAAAGGCTACTGGGACATCTTCTCCAAGCTCTGATTCTAGTGATAGTATCCCTAGCATGCAGGAACGGGAAACACTCGCATCCAGGCTCGGATTCATACTGCTCTCCGCCGGATGCGCAATCGGGCTGGGGAATGTATGGAGATTCCCCTATATAACAGGACAGTACGGAGGAGCGGCCTTCGTGCTTATATATCTGGCATTCCTCGTGATGGTGGGACTTCCGGTAATGATCATGGAGTTCTCCATCGGCAGGGCATCGAGGACGAATATACATCTTGCTCTTAAGAATCTTGAGCCGGAAGGGACCAAGTGGCATTGGTATGGTCCTGTGGCAATGATTGCCAACTATATACTGATGTCCTACTACACGGTAGTAACCGGCTGGCTCCTCTACTACTTCGTCTCATCTATTGTGGGCAATCTCCAGGGAATGACAGCAGAGACATCCCCTGTATTCTTCGCTGAGCTCAGAAGCAGCGGACTGACGCAGTTCATCTGGACAACGGTGGCAATTGCGATCGGATTCCTCATCTGCTCCGGCGGACTGAGAGGCAGCGTCGAGAAAGCCTCGAAGTTCATGATGGGCGCGCTCATCATCCTCATAATAATCCTCGCAGCGAACTCCCTGATGATTCCAGGATCATCCGAAGGTCTTGCCTTCTATCTTGTCCCTGATATCGAAAGACTGAAGGCAGCAGGCGTATGGGAAGCCATATTCGCAGCGATGAGCCAGGCATTCTTCACACTCGGCCTCGGCATCGGATCGATGGAGATATTCGGCTCATATATCGGCAAGGAGCAATCACTTACAGGTGAATCGATAAGGGTCATCTCCCTCGATACATTCGTGGCCCTGTTCTCCGGTCTCATCATATTCCCCGCATGCTTTGCATACGGAGTGCAGCCAGGCGCGGGCCCGGGCCTGCTCTTTGAGACGCTTCCCAATATCTTCTCAAGGATGACGGGAGGCAGGATCTGGGGAAGTCTGTTCTTCCTTTTCATGGGATTCGCGGCCATGACAACGCTTATGGCGGTATTCGAGAATATCATGTCATTCTGGATGGATAACCTCGGATGGACGAGGAAGAGAGCCGCTGCTGTGAACTTCATCATCGTCACGCTCATATCGCTCCCTGCAATCCTCGGCTACAGCATATTCACATCGTTCATGCCCCTCGGCGATGGCACAAGCGTGCTTGATCTCGAGGACTTCATCATCTCAAGCACAATCACCCCGCTTGGATCCACCCTACTCGTGCTCTTCTGCGCCCACCGCTATGGCTGGGGATGGAAGAACTTCATCAAAGAGGCAGATGAGGGAGATGGCATAAAGTTCCCGAAGGGGCTGAGGATATACATAAAGTGGATCCTCCCCCTGATAATCCTTGTGCTCTTCGCAAAGGGCTACTGGGATATATTCTCAAAACCCTGAAGCATGATCAGGGTCTGAGAGTCGCCAAAGGGATGATAAGGACATCATCATCCCTGTAGGCGATTCCTCCGGCTGTAATGACAATCATAAGATCCGGTAGCCGCAGCGGTGTCTGGGAATTGCCCTCATTATACTTTGCAATGAGCTCTTTCAGCTTCTTTAAATGGGCTTTACCATCCTCTATCCCTTTTGCACCAAGTTTGAATTCTATGATTGCATACCTTCCATCATCAAGATGCAATACAGCATCCGCTTCCAATCCGTAGCTATCGCGATAGTACGATACGGAACCGCCTGATGCCGATGTATATGCTTTCAGATCCCTTATAGCAAGACTTTCGAAAAGGAACCCGAAGCTCCTGAGATCTGTGTAGAAATGCTCAGGCTTGACACCCATAGCGGCAATCGCGATAGAAGGATCAATAAGATTGCGCTTCTTCTTTGCACGCATTGCGCTCTTGCTTCTGATCTGAGGGCACCATGCAGGGATATTCGCCACTATATACAGATTTTCCAATGCTTTCTCATATCTGTCGAATGTAGGTTCTGTGATACCCACATCGGCCATCATGCTCTGCTTCGTTGCCAGAGTGCAGATATTCCTCGCATAGCTTCTAAGCATTGCATGCAGTATCGATGCATCCAGCTCCTCATCAAGATATCTTGAAACATCGCTCTCGCAGAGGCTCTTCACATACTGTCTGGCGATTATCCCGGCTGCAGTGCTGTCCTTCCCTATGCTCTCAGGCCATCCGCCGCGGCAGGCTGCGGCTATAAGATCCTCCAATGATGAATCGGATGCGATTCCATCAATATCCATGGAGGGATTATCAAATATCCCGGAAATACTTATTCTACCATTTGAGTCGCCCGACTCATATAGGCTCATGGGAAGCATCTCCAGCCGCGCAATCCTTCCCGTCCCTGTATGCTTTATCCTCTCTTTCTGTTTCTTGGTTATTACGGAAGATCCAGTAAGAAGATACAGCCCGGTTTCTCCTTTCCTGTTATCCGTATCAACTCTTACAGCATCCCATAGTTCCGGAATATCCTGCCATTCATCAATCAGCCGGGGATTCTCGCCTTTGAGCAGAAGAGAAGGTTTTACAGCAGCCGTCTGCTGATAAGCAGCAGAAAAATCAGGATCCTGCAGCTTGATTATGCTTCTAGCATGCTTTTCAGCGCTCGTCGTCTTCCCACACCACTTAGGTCCTCTGATAGTAACTGCTCCGAAAATATCTAAATATAGGATATTGTTTCATCGATTATACGTGGAATATACTGCATAAGCATCCTCAGCTATATTATATTCTATGATAACAAATTAAACAATAGACTTTAGATTCTCCAGCTATCTCGCTTTAGATTCTCCAGAACTTTGCCTTTAGATTTTACAGGTACTTCGCTTTAGATTTCTGCAACTACATTCAGGACAAGCCTAGGCTTGGATGTGAGTGTTTGTCCCATAGGCTTTGTTTTCAGCCTACCTGTGGCACACCCCAGGCTGATTGACTGAGGCCTGTCTGACTGCTGACTCTGAGTAATGTAGTTGTCGCAGATGTTGATAGCAACGTTCGTGTCGGCATGCATTCTGCTTTCATAATGCAGATGTATCTGTTCCTTTTCTGTGACCTCCTCTCCACCCTGTCTCACGATAAGTGAGCCTGAGGATGGAGCTTCTTCCCACTCAAGACACCCGATGACGCCAGTATCAGTGAGCTATCCCCGCTAGCCCAGCGGTTAAGGATGTCTTTTCCCTCATCCAGCAGGTTCTTGCAGCTGTTCTTGTCTCTGTCATGATGTGTACCGCAGCTCCTGCATGTCCACTCCCTGTCAGAGAGCTTCAGCTCATGGTTCACCTCATGGCAATGGGAACATCTCTTTGAGGAGGGGAAGAACTTATCGACCTTGACGAGTATCTTTCCCTGATCATTCAGCTTGTAGAGAAGCATGTTTCTCAGCATCCCGTATCCATTGTCGTATACGCTCTTGCCGAAATTCAGTGACTGTGACATATGCTGAAGGTTTATGTCCTCCACTATGACGGCATCGGATGAACGGGATGCATTGCAGGAGAGCTTATGCAGGAAGTCCTTCCTCCTGTTCCTTGCCTTCTCATGGAGCTTCCCAATCCTATGCTTCTGCTCCCAGTAGTTCCTTGAACCATGCCTCATCCTCGAGAGCTTCCTCTGCTCCTTCGCTATCCTCTCCTCGAGATTCCGGTACCAGCGGATGTCATCTGCTGTGATGTCGTTCTCTCCTGATGCGGAGACGACAAGGGAAGGCATGGAGTAATCGAAGGCCTCAATCCTTCCGAGCTCTGCTTTCCTTTCCTTTGGCTTGGTCTCAGCATCGAATGTGAGCGATATGAAGAACTTCCCGCTTGCCGTCTCCTTCACTGTCGCATTCTTCATCCTCCACTCAGCCGGTATGTCCCGGTGGAGTATGATGCGGACTCTTCCAAGCTTCGGCAGCTTTATATAGTTCTCGGTATCGCTCTTATGGATTATCTCTATGTTGTTGTTTATCCAGTTGGTGGTATAGGATCTCTTGTCCTTTCCCTTCGCTCTGAACTTAGGAGCCTTTCCTTTCGGGAAGAGAAGCCTGCATGCCTGATTCAGATTCAGCTGCGTGTTTATAAGGGCCATGGAATCAACCTCACAGAGGAAGGGATTCTCCTTCTTCAGATGGGCAGTGTCGTATTGAGGAGCTTTCCCTTGTTCAGCTTCTCATAGCTGATGCGCTCATCAAGCAGATGGTTCCATACGAACCTATTGCATCCGAAGGTCTTCCAGATGAGGATCCTCTGCTCCATGGTGGGGTTTATGCGAAACTCCATGCACTTGGAGACGATGATGATGGATGGCTTCTCGTTCTTCTCAGTCTTTCCTTCCATCATAGTCCTCTCCCTGTTCCTTCAGGATTCCCGGAGGCGCTCCTATAGGCATCGCCATCATGCAGCTTTTCTCTCTCATCTCATGGGAATTATAATCGGAAAATATCATCTGGGAATATATTTCTTTTACTTTGATTGCTTCTGATTCTACCTGCGATTATCTGGGAAACGCTTTGATATACATAGGTTCTTTCCTCTGGCACTATTGCAGCAAGCAGGGACATGACACATCTATCTCCGATTTCTGACCGTTTCGGCAGAGCATTCTGCCATGCCTCCTCTCAGATACAATGCAGCCTCGATCTTATACTATTCATCGGGCCACTTATTCATGCCACAATCATATCAGATTGTTCTTTCTCCATTCCTCTCCACCTTTCGCTCCGCTTAGAAGGTGGAGACTCCTGAAGATGAAGGTTGAACATCATCAAGTGCTACGGCTATATCAACAATGGGTTTTGCGGATATTGATTTTATGGCAGTGCTTCCTACGTGCTGGATATCCCTAGCCTCAGGAATGATTTTCCATAAGATCCTTATTGTCCGTTCCGCCTCAGCCTCCCATTCATTGTTATGAGGGAGCAATTCTGTCTTTCCCCGTTCAAGTCCAAGGTGCATTAATCCCCCCTCATTTTTACATATTTTATCGTGTCTATCCCATCAGCTTCCATATTGCAAGCTCAGTCTGCTTCTTTCTTTGTGGTATGCTTCAATGGCAATATCCCTGTTCTTAATTGCTTCGTCCTTGCTCATGGCAGGCACATCTTCAAGATGGTATGGAATTCCCAGTTCATGATACTTCCTTATGCCCATCGTATGATACGGAAGCACATCCAGACCAGTAATGTTATTGTAATGAGCAAGAATCCTTCCAAGCTCAGAGAGCTCCTGCTGTGAATCTGTTATTCCAGAAATAGAAACATGCCGTACAAGAACGGGAATGTGCCTCTCATCCAGCTTCGAGAGAAAAGCAAGCACTGGTTCCTGTGTCCTTCCTGTCAGATCGATATGCCCCTGAGGATCGGAATGCTTTATGTCCAGAAGCACATAATCTGTATAGGAGAGAAGCTCATCGTAATCGGCATCCTTTTCCTTCCTGTATAGCCAGCCGGATGTATCGAGAGCTGTATGTATACCATGCTTCTTAGCCTCTGAAAAGAGAGAGGTCAGGAACCCCAGTTGCATCAGAGGTTCACCACCGGTAGCGGTTATGCCGCCGCGAGGCTCATAGAATGCCCTGTTTCTCTCATACTGCGAGAGTATATCCTGGACAGTCATCTCCACGCCCCTGTCAATCTTCCAGGTATCAGGATTATGGCAGTACAGACAGCGCATGGGACAGCCCTGGAAGAAGACAACCATCCTCACTCCAGGACCATCGACAGTACCGAAACTCTCTATGGAATGTATAAGGCCTTTGTCACATCTCATCGTGGAATGTCCGTGATATAACCTCATCCTGCTGCTCTTTCGTCAGCTTGTTGAAATTCACCGCATACCCGGACACCCTCACAGTAAGCTGGGGATACTTCTCCGGATGAGCCTGAGCATCCAGCAGTGTATCCTTAGTAAAGACATTCACATTCAGATGATGCCCGCCCTTGGCTGCATATCCATCAAGAAGTGATACAAGATTATCTATCTGTGCCTCTGTAGCTTTCATTTATTCCTCCTCCATTTCATCATCCGCCGCATTTGGCTCCATACATGCCAAGCAGGGTTCCATCGAGAATGAGATGCCGTTCATAATCGAAGCATCATCCTTTCCAAGCGCATCCGGGATTATTGAAAAGGTATTTGATATACCGTCCTGAGCATCCCTGAAGGGAAGTTTTGAAACCGATGAGAGCGATGCCACAGCTCCGTGGGAATCACGGTGATGCATGGGATTCGCTCCTGGTGCGAACGGTTCTCCAGCCTTTCTGCCATCAGGAGTAGATCCTGTGTTCTTTCCATACACCACATTGCTTGTGATAGTGAGTATCGAGGTTGTCGGTATACTCCTTCTGTATGTATGGTTTCCTTTCACATATGACATGAAACCATGGACAACATCATAAGCGATGCTGTCAACGCGATCATCGTCATTGCCATACTTAGGGAACTCACCTTCAATTACATAATCGACAACAATGCCCTGCTCATTCCTCACTGTCTTAACTCTTGCATACTTGATCGCAGAGAGGGAGTCCGCAACAACAGAAAGTCCAGCGATTCCCGTAGCGAACCATCTCTTAACGGGATCATCATGAAGAGCCATCTGCAACCTTTCATAGCAGTACTTGTCATGCATATAGTGGATGATGTTGAGAGCATTCACATACACACCTGCAAGCCACTTCATCATGTCATGGAATCGCTCCATAACCTCATCATAATCAAGATACTCGCTTGTAATCGGACGATACTTCGGTCCAACCTGCTTCCCTGATATCTCATCAACACCACCATTGATGGCATAGAGGAGACACTTCGCAAGATTTGCTCTTGCACCAAAGAACTGCATTTCCTTTCCAACCCTCATCGAGGAGACACAGCAGGCTATTGCATAGTCATCGCCATGCGTCACGCGCATAAGATCATCATTCTCATACTGGATACTTGATGACTCAATCGAAGTCTTCGCAGCAAAACGCTTGAAATTCACTGGAAGATTCCTTGACCAGAGAACTGTAAGATTCGGTTCAGGCGCCGTTCCGAGGTTACTCAGCGTATGGAGATACCTGTAGCTCATCTTCGTGACAAGATGACGACCATCAATCCCAACTCCTCCGATAGATTCCGTCACCCATGTGGGATCCCCGGAGAAGAGCGCATTGTACTCAGGGGTACGAGCAAACTTCACCAGTCTCAGCTTCATTATAAAGTGATCGACAATCTCCTGTACTTCCTTTTCGGTTATACGCCCTTCTCTGAGATCGCGCTCTGCGTAGATATCGAGGAAAGTGGATGTGCGGCCGAGCGACATAGCAGCCCCATTCTGCTCCTTTACCGCGGCAAGGTAGCCGAAATACAGCCACTGCACAGCGTCATGGAAACTGGAGGCTGGCTTCGAGATATCATAGCCATAGATAGCCCCGAGCATCTTCAATTCCTTCAGGGCCTTTATCTGTTCCGACAGCTCCTCCCTCTCCCTTGTCACATCACTGTACATGGTGGTCCTGGTTGAAGCTTTTCTCTGCTCCTTCTCCTCTACGAGCCTGTCAACACCATAAAGAGCCACACGGCGATAATCCCCGATAATCCTTCCCCTGCCATATGCATCAGGAAGCCCTGTGATGATATGGCTTGAGCGGCAAAGTCTCATCTCAGGGGTATATGCATCAAAAACACCTTCATTGTGTGTCTTTCTGTACTTTGTGTAGAATTCCACGATCTGCGGATCAACCGTATAGCCGTACTGCTCAGCAGCCTTAACCGCCATCCTTATTCCACCATTCGGCTGCAGAGAGCGCTTGAACGGCTTATCAGTCTGGAAACCTACGATTCTCTCCTTTGATTTATCCAGATACCCCGGTCCGTGTGATATGATTGTGGACACAATCTTCGTATCCATATCGAGCACACCGCCCTTCTTCCTCTCCTCCTCGCTGAGTTCAATCACCTGACCCCAGAGAGCCTTTGTATCATCGGTAGGTCCTTCAAGAAATGAATCGTCTCCATCATACGGCGTGTAGTTACGCTGTATGAAATCCCGGACATTGATCTCTTTCTCCCAGATACCTGATGTGAATGTTCTCCATTCTTCTCTCATATTTTCTCCTTAGTTAGCTCTTGCTAACCAGCCATATAGAAAATACAGATAAAACAACTATATGGCAAGTGATTTAATCAAACTTATCAAAATAAAAGACAGCACACGTCAAAAATAAATGATTAATTATCAATATTAATAATTTAATAGGATTATATTCATATTATCACATGATTAATTGAAATAAACACGTCAAACAGCAAAGCAAAAAGAGGAGGTAGCCAGCCTCCTCCCCGGTGCATCATTTAAGCTTCCATTCTGAGCTCTGTTTCTGAAGTTCCACCATATGTCGGAAAAGCCCATTCTTAGCCATCAAATCAGCAGGGGCCCCTTCCTCTGCAACACGTCCATCCTTCAGGACCACGATCTTATCGGCAGACTCAATAGTACGCATTCTATGCGCTATGACAAGGACAGTCTTACCAGACAGAAGACGAGAAAGCGCTTCCTGAACCTTCGTCTCATTCTCGACGTCGAGACTAGCTGTTGCTTCATCGAGAAGAACAATCGGAGCATCCTTCAATAATGCCCTTGCTATCGATATTCTCTGTCTCTCACCTCCTGACAGTTTTGCCCCATTCTCTCCGATAGTCGTATCATAGCCATTCGGAAACATCTTTACGAATTCATCACAGTTTGCAGCTTTTGCAGCCTTATACACCTCTTCATCCGAGACACCTCTTCTTCCTAGCCTGATATTCTCCCGGATTGTATCATCAAAGAGCACAACATCCTGAAATACCATTGAGTAATCGCTGAGAAGAACTTCCGGATCGACTGTTGAGATATCAACGCCCCCGACTCGGATGGTACCTCCTGTCACATCCCATAGCCTCGCAGCAAGTCTTGCTGCTGTACTCTTACCAGACCCGGAGGGACCTACGAGAGCCGTTACCTCGCCTTCCTTTGCAGTGAAGCTGACGCCATTAAGGACCGCACCATTTCCATATGAGAATGACACGTTGTCAAACATGATATCATGACCATCAGGATTGAACGTCTCTGCTCCCTCTGCTGCCGGGGTCTCATAGATCTCCCTGATTCTGTCGGCAGATACCTCGGATACAAACATCTCCGCAATAAGAGCAATAGCATGCGGCTCCACAATCGAGGCGAAGAGCGCTTCCTTACTTGAGAAATAGCCGTAGAAGGCTCCCGTTGTCACCCCTGCCTGCTTTACAATATATCTAAGGGACGCCCCCCTGAAACCCTTTTCCAGAAACTCCTCAAGTGCTGCCTGCTGAATCTTCTCATATGTCGAAAGCTCTTCCATGATATCCTTCATATAACAGTGATATATAACACTGTTATAGCAGAACGTGAAATGAGATTACTCAATATCTCTGATCATCATTTCTGTATCTATTCATGCTCTGAAATGACTTTTCTCATCTCTGGCAAGGCAAGCTCCGCTTTCTTGATTGCAGAGAGGATGCAAGACTTATCTTCTGGTGTGTAGTACATGATGCGGAACTTCAGCCTGGCAAGCTCGGGAATGTAGATGGCAAACCTCTTTGCAAGCACATCCGCCGATGGAATGACATCTGCTCTGTATGTAATGAGTATGCTACCCGTTTCAGGATTACGCTCCACCCCTGTCACGATTCCCGAAGCCTTGAACAATGCGATAAGCGCTCCTGCTATATCATCATCACGGAACATCCTGTGACGCAGTCTGATACGGCCCGGAATGAAGCTGGTGACGATTCCCATCAGCGAGCCTCCTTCAGAATAGGCCGGGATGCCCTGAACGCAAAAGCCACCGTTGAGGCATTGTGAAGCAAGGCAGACATGGCCGGAGAGACAAAACCCAGAAGGCCGAGAATTATCAGAGAGGTGTTCACCAGGACAATATTCCTGTTTCCTTCTTTGATCCTCTCCAATAAGCCATTGCCCAGAGCTCTGAGCGTAACAACACCTTCCAATCCGTTCTCTCCAGAGAGGACCACATCAGCTGTCTCTCCTGCGATTGCGGCACTTTCACCCATCGCTATTCCCGTATCGGCCGAGGCCAAGGCAGGGGCATCATTGATTCCATCACCAAGCATCACGACCTTATGCCCAGCTTCTCTGTATTCACGGACATAACGGCTCTTGTCCTCAGGCAGAGCTCTGGAAATATAATGATTAAGACCTGCACTCTCTGCGACAGCTCTTGCCGCTCCCTCGTCATCACCTGTGATCATCACACATTCCATTATGCCGCTTTCCCGCAGTTTTGATACCACAGAAGCAGCATCTGTACGCATGGGGTCCGAAAGAGCGAATACCGCAAGCAGCCTTCCCTCCTCTGCCATATACAGGAGGGACTCGCCCTTCCTTATCGCCTCATTCTGGATTCTATCCAGCCCTTCCGGAATCTCCGTATGCTCATCAAAGAAAATGAAATGCCTGCTACCTATCAGCACTCTGCGCTTTCCTATATAGCTCGCAATACCATGGGCGACAATATACTCAACCTGAGCATGTCTCTCAGGATGATCAAGGTTCCGCTCATCTGCTGCCTTCACAATTGCCTTCGCAACCGGATGAACATAGTGCTCCTCAAGACAGGCAGCTAAACGCAGGAGATCATTCTCGCTTTCATCAGAAAAACAGATTACCCTGGAAAGCACGGGAGAGGCGTTTGTCAGCGTGCCTGTTTTATCGAAGATAACTGTATCAGCTTTGGCTATCTCCTCAAGGAACTTGCCGCCTTTCACCAATAATCCATGCTCTGCAGCCTCTTTCATTGCACTAAGCACGGCTATCGGAGCAGTCAGTTTCATAGCGCAGGAGTAATCAACCATCAGCGTAGAGAGAATCTTCGCCGTATTCCTTGTGAATAGCATAGTCAAGGCTGTAAGAATGAAATTGTACTTAACAAGCTTGTCAGCAAGGAGTTCTGTACGTTTCTGGGAAGAGACTTTAAGCTCACTTGATGTGTCAATCTCTGAAAGTATCCTGCTTACCTTTGTTTGGCTTCCCACATGACGCACAAGTACATATATCTCCCCTTCCTCCACAAAGGTCCCTGCAAAGACTGTACTCCCCGCCTGCTTCTCAACAGCAAGCGGTTCTCCTGTTATCGTTGCCTGGTTCACGAGAGCCTCACCCCGGGAGACTTCCCCGTCTGCATGTATAGCATCGCCTGTACGGACAATGATGGTATCACCGGCATGGATTGCAGAAAGAGGTCTTACTTCTTCACGTTCCTCATCAACATAGACATGGACATTTTCTTTTCCGGAGAACATTGTAAGGGCAAGATCATCGAGGCTCTTTCTCTTGGTAAATTCCTCTATCGTCTCTCCAACTGAAAGCAGGAAGCTGATGTTCTCAGCAGTCTTTCTGTTTCCTGATGCAAGAGCAACCGTGATTGCGGCGGCGTCAAGAAGACGAGTATCAGAAATCTTCCCGGAAAGAAGGCATTTCGCACCCGATAATATTCTGGGTGATAAATTCCTTATACGGAATATTGTCCTTATTGATGTTGGCAAGAGTCTTCTCATCAAATAAGAAATCGTCATTGCCGCCAATGTACTGCCAAGGCTGACAGTCTTTTCAGGCACCGGCACAGAAGCAAGCATTGCCTCGTCATCAAGATACCGGCCATCAAGGGCCTGGAAGAAAGCCAAAACCTCTTTTTCGCTTATTCTATCAGTGGAATACATCACTAGAAAGGTACCCACAACAGGATTGAATGATACATGGTTTATTCCATCCTGTGCTGCAATAAGATTCTCCGCCAGAGCTGCCTGCCTCGGAGTCACAGCTCTGCTATTATATTCAAGTCTTATACGGCCCGGTATAGAATGTCTGATCTTATAATACATGATGGATTATCCTTAAAATGCTCCCCGCCTAAGACGGAGAGCATAGCTTAGTTTGCGGAGGAAGCAGCTTGAGCAGCCTGATACTCTGCTTCGGCAGCGGCGTCCTCAGCATCCTCCTTGATGGATTCAACGAAAGCAGATGCATCTTTCTTGAGCTGCATGCCGGCACTTACCAACTTGGAAGCACCCTTCCTGAAAGCAGGTGTCTGCATGAATGTCACAAGAGCTGCACCAGCCACCGCTCCGACAAGGAAAGCCGTAACTGTCTTGTTCATAGATTAGCCTCCACTAACTCCAGTATGATATCACCATGGTTAGCTAAGAGCAACTGCTTCAAAGGCCATCAATCGCATATTCAGCAACGACAAGGACAATGATTATTCCAACCATAAGATTTTTATGTAAGAAAAACAGCATACCGATACAGGACTATCTGATATGAAACCGATAATCCTTATATTCTTATATGCCTTTTATCCCTACTCCGTGAGAAGACTCCCGCTTCCATAAGAGGAGAGATGAATCATGGGATATCGCATATTCCTTTTGCATAATATCCCGATCCGTGGTAAAATATGATATGACAAGAGAGGAGAGGGAAAACAAGGGCAGAAGGATAAAGGAAAAGGGTGAGGCCACACGCCTCCGCCATGCCTCGATGCATCCCGTCGTCGTTGAGCTGAAGCTCGATCTGAAGTGCCTGAACAACGCAGAACGCAATAAGCTCTTCCTATACTTCACCGAATGCAGATGGCTCTGCAACCATCTCCTTGGCCTCAGCAATGATATGTTCAGGGACTTCGAGACCAGGACACGATGCATCACTTCCCTTGATAAGGATGGCAATGAGGTTGAAAGGAATCTCACCATGCCTGCCAAGTTCATCCAGACCGTATATTCCTCGCTGAAACAGGATATGAAAGCGCTTGCGGCGAAGAGAAATAAGACAGGTAAGAGGAACGGGAAGCTGAGGTTCAGGTCATCCTATGATTCAATCGAGCTCAACCAGTATGGCAACACCCACTGGATATGCTATGGACCTGATGGCAATAAGAACGGAAAGTACAAGAACACCATCCATATAGCAGGGATAAAGAGACCCATACGTGTATTCGGCATGGAGCAGATACCTGCCGGAGCTGAATACGCTAATGCGAAGCTCGTGAAGAAGCCTTCGGGCATATACCTAATGCTGACATGCTATATACAGAAGCATGAAGACAGCACGGAATCAGAGACGAAGCCTGATCTCGGCATCGACTTCGGGATAAAGACAGCAATAACGACCTCCGATGGAGAGAAATATGATATATCGGTCCGAGAATCGGAACGCCTCAAGGGGCTTCAGCGGAAGCTTGCCCGCCAGAAGAAGGGTTCCAGGGGCTGGTATAGCACAAAGCTTCTCATCAGGAGGGAATACGAAAAGCTCGCCAACAGGCGGCGGGCAAAGGCCAATCAGGTATACCATGACATCGTCACGGGAAGAAAGCTTGTTGTAATGCAGGACGAGAACATCAAGGGCTGGCATAAGGGCTTATTCGGGAAACAGGTGCAGAACTCCGCGCTTGGCACGCTGAGGAGGAAGCTAATGTCCGATCCCAATGTCCTTGTGATAGACCGCTTCTTTCCGTCGACACGTATGTGCCCCGTATGCGGGCATATCCACGAGAACATCACGCTCTCGGACAGGACATTCGCATGCCCTGCATGCGGGTACACTGAGGACCGTGATGTGAAAAGTGCCAAGACATTGCTTCTTGCAGGCAAGCATGAGATAGCCTGCACGCTTCCGGAACAGAAGCGTACTCCGGCGGATGTCAGGCTTTGATGCCTCGTATGAGGCATGGAAGCGTTCTGCGATGAAGCCGGAAGCTCCAGCCTCAAGCGTTAGCTAGGCTGGAGTGGTTCACCCTGACTTTCCCTGAATGCCAGAGCCACAGGCAGTCAATCATCTGTCATCCATGCCAATCTTTGTATTATTTTCGTCCATAGAGGAGCTTTGAACCGGACAGCATCAGAACCATAGCTTCCTTTTTTCCTAAGAATACACCATCGGTCGTATCAATCACTCTTACTTCACTATAGCCCATATCCCTGAGACGCCCAGCGAATGCTGAAATATCCCCATACTTGCTTTCCGTCATGATGTCATGGATTGCAAATACCCCACCCTTTTTCAGCACTCTCAACGTCTCAAGGAGAAGAGTATGTCTGTCCTTCTGCGGGATGTTATGATAAACATAATTACTTGTGACAGCATCGAAAGACTCATCTGGGAAAGGAAGCCTACGGGCATCACCCTGGACAAAGCTTACATTACTGACCTCTTCTGCTACTGCATTTCTCCTGCAGAGATCCATGCTGAATGATGCATATTCCTTTCCCCAGCGGTCCAGTCCTGTAACGAATGATCCTGGATTTCTCTTTGCAACAGCAATAGCCAGAGCTCCGCTCCCGCATCCGACATCGAGTACAGAACTACCATTAGTGATCTTTATATAATCTGCGATCCCGCTGATTATCCTTCCCGCAATCCGTTTCGTACCATCGTAGGAAAAAGCCCGATACGCATTCACACTCCATGCGAGATAGAGTGCAGACACAACAAAGAGAACAAACAGACAGATTGTAAGCATCAGCGGTGCTGTCCATAACAATGACAACAGGAAGAAGAACACTGACAGTACAGTCAGTGCAGTGAGAGTGACAATCAGTCCTCGCGGAACCCAGTTCCTGTAATCTGCATTCATGGCTTCATTCCTTTCACAAGACATGCCTGGCCTTTCATCTGGCTCTCAATATGAACAAACCCCGCATTGCAGAAAAGCGAACGGAGTTCTCCCGGAGAATAGACAGTCATTCCACTTATCCTGTCAGACCAGATTCTTGCTTTATTTTTATCAGAAGTCTCTACAGCAACGGCCAGCCAGGAACCACTGATCAATGTCCTGTATATCTCTGAAAGAGCTTTATCCGGAGCTTTCCAAAAGTATATTGACTCACAGGAGAGAGCAAGACTGAATGTCTCATCAGGAAAAGGAAGGGAAACCGCATCTGCTTTTCGGACTTCTATCCTTCCCGGATGCTTTTTCTTAAGCTCCCCACACATCCGGACGCTCTCATCACTGATGTCGATACCATATGTCTTAATAGACGGAAATTCATTAAGAATCCGCTCCATCAGGGCTCCTCCTCCGCAGCCTACATCAAGGACGATTCCGATTTCCGGAAGATGGACATTGCCCAGAAGCCATCGGTAAATGTATGCATGTCCTTTGTTCATACTTTTGAGAACAAACCGTCCAAGCTTATTGCTCTCAGGACGTCCACAATTATTCAGATAGCGTGTAAACATATATTCCTTCAGCCTCCAATAATTGGTTAGCTATTGCTAACTATATACTTCTTACACTCATTCGTACAAGGGGATAACATTGATAATATGCTGTCGGAAATTCTTTCCTCTTGCGTATTGATTGCAATAAATGGAAACTATCCCCATGAAACAATGCATGGATGCAGACAATCTGCATAGAAGGCTCAGGAAAATAATCGGTCAGGTACAGGCAATCGACAGGATGATAGATGAGGACATTCCCTGCGAGGATATCCTTTCGCAGATGAATGCGGCTAAATCCGCATTGAACAAATGCGGGCAGATTGTTCTGGAAGGTCACATACAGCACTGTGTCCGGGACGGAATAGAACATGGGGACGCAGAAAAGACCATAAAGGAATTCACAAAAGCCGTCGAGCGATTTGCAAATATGAACTGATTCCGGATTGACAAGGCTTGAAATCTTATTATACCTATAGGGGTATAGGTATTATATGAATAAGGCAATCACAATAATAGAATCATTTCTTGAGGCAGGCGGCATAAGGAAGGATATCGTGCTGCTTGCCATATCCGGAGGAGCGCTCATCATAAGTCTCCTGGATTTCCCCCTGCCCTTTAATCCTGCATGGATTGCCATAATCCTTTGTGGTATACCAATCATCCTGGAAGCAGCTGTTGCCATAATCAGCTCCCATGACTTCACCGCGGATTTCCTTGTCTCGGTTGCGCTTATCGCTTCTGTTCTTATAGGAGAGGATTTCGCGGCAGGTGAAGTCGCATTCATCATGCAGCTTGGAGGCTTGCTTGAAGAACTGACAGTGTCGAAGGCAAAGAAGGGTATAGAGAAGCTTGTAAAGCTCACTCCGAAGACAGCAAGGATATTCAGGGAAGACGGGAGCTTTGAGATAATTGCTTCGGATAATGTCAGATCCGGCGATATCATACGGATACTTCCGGGAGAGACAATCCCTGTGGATGGGATAATCATGGAGGGAATGACCTCGGTAAATGAGGCGCTTATGACAGGAGAATCGATTCCGTCGGACAAAAAGCCTGGGGATGAGGTCCTTTCCGGAACCATCAATCAGTTCGGTGCAATCACGATAGAAGCTTCGAAAAACGGCTCTGACAGTTCAATCCAGCGCATGGTGCGTCTTATGGAGAGCGCCGATGCTGGAAAGGCGAAGATTGTCAGGCTTGCTGACAGATGGGCTGTATGGATCGTGGCAACTGCGCTGACTGCAGCAGCACTCACATGGATCATTACAGGAGAGATCATAAGAGCCGTGACAATCCTTGTGGTATTCTGCCCATGCTCTCTTGTGCTGGCAACGCCTACGGCAATCATGGCAGCTATAGGTAATGCTTCAAAGCATGGCTTCCTGATAAAAGAAGGTGATGCTCTTGAGCGTTTTGCTGCAACCGATATAATCGCATTCGACAAGACTGGTACAATAACGGAAGGAAAGCCTGAGGTCAGGAAAACGGTTGGAGATGAACGGTTATTGGCGGTAGCAGCTTCCGCAGAGGCTTCGTCAGAGCATCCGCTTGGAAAAGCAATCGTCAGATCATACAAAGGCGTCCTCCTCCCCTGCTCCTCATTCAGGATGATTCCTGGAGGCGGAATCGAATCAACAGTGGACGAAAGGAATATAATTGCCGGTTCGAGGGACTTTCTCATAATGAAAGGAATCCCTATACCGGAGAACAACGATAAGATATTCATCGATGAAGGTGATGCCATCATACATGTCTCGGAAAATGGCTGCTATCTTGGCTTCGTCGCGCTGTCAGACACGATAAGAGAGGAAAGCCGCTCAATCATAAGCAGCCTTCAAAGTTCTGGAGCAGAGCCGATACTCCTTACGGGAGACCATCGGGAGGCAGCTATGAATATCGGAAGAAAGGCAGGAATCAGGGAAATAGTCCCTTCCTGCCATCCAGAGGACAAACTCGGAAAGATAAGAGATCTTCAGCGGGAGGGACATCATGTTGCGATGATTGGCGATGGAATCAATGACGCACCAGCTCTCAAAGCGGCAGATACAGGTATCGCCATGGGCGGCATAGGAAGTGATATAGCAATGGATGCGGCAGACATAGTGCTCATAAACGATAATCTCAGCGGGCTTCCTTTCCTGCTGAAGCTTGCGAAGACAATGATGAGGACAATCAGGCGGAATATAATCTTCTCCATGCTTCTGAACTTCATTGCGATTATTCTTGCAATGACTGGAATCCTCAACCCGGTCGCAGGCGCGCTTGTGCATAACTCAGGATCGGTAATCGTAATCATCAGCTCTGTGCTGCTCATGGGGTTCAGGGAAAAGAGATAAATCCAATCAATGTTGTGGACAACTCGGGAGATTGTATTTATATTTTAGTTAGCAATTGCTAACTCATAGGAGATTGAAATTATGGAAGAAAGAATACAGATGCCTTTTATAGGCGATAAAGCACCGGCTTTCAAAGCTGTCACAACACAAGGCGAGATAAGCTTCCCCGATGATTACAAAGGCAAGTGGGTAATACTCTTCTCCCACCCCGCTGATTTCACGCCAGTGTGTACAACTGAGTTCATGACATTCGCATCGATGATGGATGAATTCAGGGAAATCAACACAGAGCTTATCGGGCTCTCTGTTGATTCCTTGTACTCTCATATAGCATGGCTTAGGAAGATACAGGAACTGGAATGGAAAGGGATGAAGAATGTGGAAGTCAAATTCCCATTGATAGAAGACATACGGATGGAGGTTGCATCGAAATACGGTATGATGCAGCCAGGAGCTTCGAACACACAGGCTGTCAGGGCCGTATTCATCATTGACCCTGAAGGCATTGTCCGTACGATACTCTACTACCCTCTCTCCACCGGCAGGAATTTCCAGGAAATCAAGAGAATCGTGCTTGCCCTCCAGAAGGCAGATAGCGATAACGTCGCAACCCCTGCTGACTGGCAGCCTGGAGATGATACCATCGTACCGACGGCAGGCAGCTGCGGGACTGCAAAAGAGAGGATGGAAGCCAAGGACAGTGACATGTACTGCCTTGACTGGTTCCTCTGCTTCAGGAAAGAGAAATAGGCCACTGTAATCAGAAAAACAGCAAGGCAGAAGACGACCGGGGATGCAACTGTCCCCGGTTTTCTCATGCCATGGCCTTCATCCGCATGAATGATTTCCAATATATGGAACCAAATGAATATTGAAATCTCTTATATTGCTAAGGCAAATCATTAGTGCTATATTTGATATAGCAGTGTTATATAGCACTGTTATATACAAGGAATCTGAAATGGAAAAGCAAGAGATCAGCACACTTGAGAGAATCCAGCAAGCGGCTATTCTGGAGTTTCTGGATAAAGGATTCAAAAGCGCATCTCTCAGGAAGATTGTACGCGATGCAGGTGTAACGACAGGTGCCTTCTATGGGTATTTCTCTTGTAAGGAAGCTCTCTTTGCTTCGATAGTCGAACCTCATGCAAAAGCATTGATGAACATGTTCATGGACGCCCAGCTTTCCTTTGACTCCCTTCCTTCTGCCGAAAAGCCACAGCATATAGGTGTTGAATCAGGAGAATATATAGATTGGATGATTGAATATGTCTTTGCGCATAAGGAACCTGTGAAGCTTCTTTTCTCCTGCGCAGAAGGAACAAGCTATGAGAACTTCATACACAACATGGTAGAGGTTGAAGAAGAATCCACCCTGAACTATCTTGAGACTCTCAGACAGATGGGAAGGGATGTCCCCCTTCTTGACAGATCACTCTGTCATATCATCGCAAGCACTATGTTTGATAGCATCTTTGAGATTGTCATCCATGACATACCATACGAGGAAGCAAAAAGGAGCATCAAACTGCTCAGGGACTTCTATTCAGCAGGATGGATGAGACTGATGGGACAGAGCTGAGCAGGAACCGAATCTGGGAATATTATTTTTTGCATAATGAGTTAGCTTAAGCTAACCACATGAGCTTAATGGAGGCTTTATGAAAGGTGATAGTCAAAAGGATATCTCGGAGCTTCTGGCGTTTGCTGGAAGCCGGAAAGTCCTGACATTTATCGGGCTGATTCTCTCGGGGATCTCAATGCTGTTCAGCATGGTTCCGTACATCTGCATCTGACTAGCTGCCAGAAGTCTTATAGAAGCAGCCCCGCATTGGAGGGACGCTGTGGACATAACCCATTATGGGTGGATAGCGTTCATCTTCGCATTTGGAGGTATTGCGATCTATTTTGCAGGTCTGATGTGCACTCACCTTGCGGCATTTAGAACCGCATCGAATATCAGAAAACAAGGGATACATCATGTGATGGATGCGCCGCTCGGATACTTCGACTCAAATGCATCAGGACTTATCAGAGGACGTCTCGATGCAGCTGCAGCGGATACGGAAACACTTCTTGCCCATAATCTTGCAGATATTGTTGGCACAATCGTCCTGTTCATCGCAATGATTGTACTGATGCTTGTCTTCGATTGGCGCATGGGAATTGCATGCCTGCTTGCGGCAATCATCTCAGTCTCTACGATGGCATTCATGATGGGAGGGAGAAATGCGAAGATCATGGCTGAGTATCAGGCGGCTCAGGACAGAATGACGAAAGCCGGAACAGAATATGTAAGAGGTATTCCCGTTGTTAAGATATTCCAGCAGACAGTCTATTCATTCAAAGCCTTCAAAGAGGCAATAGAGGAATACAGCGACAAAGCAGAGTACTATCAGGCAAAAGTCTGCAGAGTCCCACAAGCTATAAACCTTACATTCACGGAAGGCGCATTCGTATTTCTGATACCAGTTGCATTGATGCTTGCTCCTAGATCTGTTGCAGACGGAAACTTTGTGTCCCTGATTACAGATTTTGCATTCTATGCGGTCTTCTCTGCTATAGTTTCCACAGCGCTTGCAAGAATCATGTTTGCATCTGCAGGGATGATACTTTCCCATACAGCACTAGGACGCATAAACAAGATAATGTCCGCCCCTGTACAGCAAACCACGAACAAAGCGCAGATTCCTGCAGACAATAAAGTCGAATTCAGGAATGTAAGCTTTATCTACCCTGGCTCCACATCCCCTGCCCTCTCCCGAGTCTCTTTCACAGCAGAGCCAGGAAAGACAATTGCCCTTGTAGGTCCATCAGGAGGAGGAAAAACCACAGCAGCTAGCCTGATTCCAAGATTCTGGGATCCAACGGAAGGGGTTGTTGAAATCGGTGGTGCTGATGTAAGGGATATTGAATCAAAAGTCCTTATGGATCATGTGGCTTTCGTTTTCCAGAATGGCCATCTATTCAAAGCATCCATATTCGATAATGTGCGTGCTGCAAAACCTGAAGCGACAAGGGAAGATGTCATGAGTGCACTTGCAGCAGCCCAGTGCCTTGATATACTTGAGAAACTTCCTGCAGGTATGGATACGGTTATAGGAACAGAAGGAACATATCTCTCTGGAGGAGAGCAGCAACGTATCATACTTGCAAGGGCAATACTGAAAGATGCCCCGATTGTTGTCCTGGATGAGGCTACAGCATTTGCAGACCCTGAGAATGAAGTGCTAATTCAGAAAGCATTTTCCGCTCTCACACAGGGAAAGACAGTCATCATGATTGCCCACAGGCTATCGACTGTAATTGGTGCAGACAAGATCATAGTGCTCAGCAACGGTTCCATAGCGGAGGAAGGCTCACATCAGCAGCTCCTTGAATACAACGGTTTGTATGCCCGCATGTGGAATGACTATACGAAAGCGATACAATGGAAGATTTCCAGCGCCAAGGAGGTGAAATGATGTTCTCAAAGAAATTCCAGCAGAAATATGCTCTCACGGATCAAGGTATCCGGAATACAAAGAGAGGCGCATTCTGGACAGTGATTGTGAATCTTATAGTTATGGGAGGAGTCGGCATCCTCTACTTTACGATGTCATCATTCATGGCAGAGCTCACGGGTGATGGAAATCTTGCAAACACAGGGCTTGTAATCATGCTCTTGCTCCTTTTCATCTTGCTGTCTTTTCTGACCCATCTGGAACAGTACAAGGCAACTTATGGTCTCGTTTACAATGAAGTGAAGACGATGCGCATCTCTCTTGCGGAAAAGCTGCGCAAGCTACCTCTGGGGTTCTTCGGGAAAAGGGATATCGCAGACCTGACCGAGACTATAATGGGCGATGTAAATCGCATGGAGCATGTATGGTCACATGTACTAGGATATCTATACGGAGCTTATATATCGACAGCAATCATCGCACTCTGTCTCCTCTTCTACAACTGGAAGCTGGCAATAGCCGCTCTCTGGGGTGTTCCTGTGGCCTTTGCTCTTCTCTTCGGAAGCAGGAAATTCGCATCACGCAGTGCTGAACGTACCAAGAAGGCTGCGCTGAAAGTATCTGACGGGCTCCAGGAAGCACTGGAGAATGTCAGGGAGATAAGGGAGACAAATCAGAAGGAGAGATATCTTGATGAACTTGATCGGAAAATCGATGAACATGAGCGAATCCAGACAAAAGGAGAACTTGGAACAGGAGTCTTCGTAAATGGGGCCAGTGTAATAATGAGGCTTGGCATCGCGACAACTATCCTTGCAGGCGCTTCTCTCATTCTCTCAGGGGAGATAGATTTCATGATGTTCTTTATGTTCCTTCTTGTGATAACACGTGTCTATGCTCCATTCGATCAGAGCCTTACATTGATTGCAGAGATGTTCATCTCACAGGTATCGGCAGATCGTATGATGGAAATCAGCAACGCCGCCACTGCAACTGGCAGCGATACATTCCACCCCGATGGTCATGACATCGTATTTGACAATGTTTCCTTTGCCTATGACTCAGAAGCTGTTCTCAGAAATGTAAGTTTTACAGCCAAGGAAGGAGAAGTGACAGCACTTGTAGGACCTTCAGGGTCAGGCAAGAGCACATGCGCGAGACTCGCCGCAAGACTCTGGGATGCCACAAAAGGAGTGATACGGGTTGGAGGTGTAGACATATCTACTATCAACCCAGAAGTTCTGCTGACCGATTATTCAATGGTATTTCAGGATGTCATTCTTTTTGATGACACAGTCATGGAGAATATAAGACTTGGAAAGCATGGAGCCACCGATGATGAGGTCAGAGCTGCAGCAGAGGCCGCAAATTGCGCAGAGTTTATCAACAGGCTTCCGAATGGTTACAATACCATGATTGGAGAGAACGGTACAAAGCTTTCAGGCGGAGAGCGTCAGAGAATATCGATAGCACGCGCATTGCTCAAAGATGCCCCTATAGTTCTTCTCGATGAGGCAACAGCAAGCCTGGATGTTGAGAATGAAACAAAGATCCAGGAAGCTCTTTCAAGGCTGCTTGCAGGAAAAACAGTTCTTGTTATCGCACATAGAATGCGTACCGTGGAGAATGCTGACAAGATAATCGTACTGAAGGATGGAACAGTTGAGGAGATAGGAAAGCCTTCTGATCTGATGGCAAAGAATGGGCTTTTTGCTCACATGGTTGAACTTCAGAAACAAAGTGCTGCCTGGCGTCTTGCCTGACTGCAGAGAAGGGAGGGAGAGGCTTCCTTCCCTTCTTCACTTGCTGATATCCACGGAAAGAATGACTGTCACATCGCCACGGCCCAATACTTCTTCCCATCCCCGGAAATCATCAATATATCCCAGCTTTGTATAGCTCTGTCATTTCAACTACTTCAGAATACACCTATACACAGGAGTGCAATCTATTGCGTTCAGTATCAAGGCATTCAGCCGACTCTTTAAGCGGTTTCTTCTATGCTCTGGCTACATATGGATAGCTGTTCTCATACATGGATTCCGGTGCAATATCCAATTCACCATCAAGCCATGTGACTACGCCATGATCAAGCTCTGGATGAGAGAATACTTCCTTATCTCTCAATGGCTCAAACAATGGATACTTAAGAAGCTGACTTGCATCATATAGCCTCTGCTCTCCTGAACTGAATGTCAGAAGAAGCATCATATTATCCAACGGCTTTACCTTTTTGATCTTCATCAGCTCAGCTGGAGTTCCTCCATAAACAAATCCATTTGCAAAGTACATCTCCTGTCTCCTTATCAGTCCAGAGGCTTTATCTTTGAAAGCTGCTTCATCTGCACAGCATTATTCTAAGCCTCATACAGTTCATCTTCATGCAATGCAAGCCAACCGGAAACTAGTCTATATTGCTTTTCAGGCAATATGCCAGCTAGAACCTCTCCATCAATGCCAACCGATGCCTCATATTCTCCATATTCAACATGAACATGGGGTTTGTTATGCTTCCTCCAGCCTCATATAGCATCTTTATGACTATACCATAGAATCTGCTTATCTCAGGCATCAACACCTTCCTCATAAAGAATACCATGAAAGAAGATAATTACATAATCAACAGTTGAGTGAAAGTCGAAATAAATAGAACAGATTCAGAAATTGGATTTCTAAACTGAAAATCGTCGTACTCACTAAATCAAATTACAAGTTGTCATTTCATGTTATTCTCTTGTAACAAGAGGGTTAATGATCAAACGCAACTGGACAGAAGAAGCTACACTGGCACTTTGTCTTTATTATGAATTGCCAACATCAAAGCACGATAAAGCTACGAAAGAGGTGCAGGAATTAGCTTCGTTGCTTGATAGAAGCGTTGGTTCTGTTGTCTTCAAACTAGGAAATTTGAAAGCGCTTGACTCCAGTACAGATGGAACAGGATTCACACATGGTGCAAATGTTGATAAGGTCGTCTGGAATAGGTATCTGAAAAATCCTGCACGCTCTTTGAGGACAGAAACAGGATCCTAGCAAGCTACTTCTCTGAAGAAACCGGCGAACAGAAACCGTTATATGACTTGAATGAAGCAGAAGAGATTAGACTCGAAAAAGAACTTGATTTCAGCGAAGAGGACAGAACAAAACTGCAGAAATGGAGAGCAAATCAATGGGCATTCAGACTTTCGTTGCTGAAAGGTTATGACGAGCATTGCTGCATATCAGGAATAAGCAATAGAGATTTTCTGGTAGCTTCCCATATCGTTCCATGAAGTATTGATAAAGAAAACAGACTGAATCCCCAAAATGGGTTACTCCTGAATGTTTTTCTTGATAAGGCTTTTGACAAAGGATATATAACTATCAGAAGCCGTGATTTCACGGTATGTATCTGTGACAAATTATCCGATCCAGAACTACAGAAGAGGCTAAACCCTCTCCAGAATTTGAAAATACATCTACCATCAAATACTGAACGATATCCAAGAAAGGAGTTCCTTGAATATCACAACGATGTAATATTTCGCAGATAGCAAATCGAATTCAAAATGCATAAACGTGCAACTAATTCTTATTCACCGTAACATTCATGAATATCATTAGTTGCACAAAATTGGGTCAAATCGAGGTCAAGTTAAATATTAATCCCATATATTATAAATAATTACTTCGGATTGACACTACTCCCATTCGATCGTTCCGCATGGTTTTGGCGTCATATCATAGACTACTCTGTTGACACCATTTACCTCATTCAGGATCCTATCTGTAATATACGAGAGAAGCTCGAATGGAATGTTCTCGACAGTAGCTGTCATAGCATCCTTCGTGTTTACAGCACGAATGATCACTGGATACTCAAAGCAGCGCTTGCCATCCCTTACTCCAACGGACTTGAAATCAGGAACTGCTGTGAAGTACTGCCATACTTTGCCTTCAAGACCGTTCTTCGCGAACTCTTCCCTGAGAATCGCATCAGACTCCCTTACGCACTCAAGCCTGTCACGTGTTATTGCGCCGAGACACCTTACACCAAGACCTGGGCCAGGGAATGGCTGGCGGTATACCATTGAATCAGGAAGGCCGAGAGCCTTTCCGACTACCCTTACCTCATCCTTGTAAAGGAACTTAAGAGGCTCGACAAGCTCGAACTTAAGATCCTCAGGAAGACCACCTACATTATGATGGGCCTTCACTCCATCGCTCTCGAGGATATCTGGATAGATAGTACCCTGGGCAAGGAATCCGATACCATCAAGCTTCCTAGCCTCCTCCTCAAATACCCTGATGAACTCCGCTCCGATTATCTTCCTCTTCTTCTCAGACTCTGCAACTCCTGCAAGCTTATCGAGGAAGCGGTCCACAGCATCGACGTAGATGAGATTTGCATCCATCTCATGCCTGAATACCTGGACAACCTGCTCTGGCTCACCTTTCCTGAGAAGACCATGATTGACATGAACGCATACAAGATTCTTTCCGATAGCCTTTATCAGAAGAGCTGCGACTACGGATGAATCCACTCCTCCGGAAAGAGCCAGAAGGACCTTACCATCTCCCACCTGTGCCTTGACAGCCTCGATTTCCTTTTCGATGAAAGCCAGGGCCTGCTCCCTGCTCTCGATTCTCTGCATCTCATCCGGACGCTTGTTGCTCATATTATCACCTCATGATTGGGATGGTTGTAGTTTATCGGAATATGGGACGAACAGGAACTGCTTTTCAAGCATTATTTATATCAGACACGGCATAAACTTCCGCCGTATTAATATTATATTCCAGCTCATTTTCATCAGAATTTAGGAATTACCTTAGGAATCGGGTATTGCCATCTAAGAAACCGAATGAGAATTTATATGCATGAGCATGATGCTGGCCTCTGTTCCATCTTTCATGTAGAATCATCGCATGACCGATCTAAGGGAAATCTATCCACGATTCATGCTCGCTCCTCTTGCTGGCTATACAGACAAGGCATTCCGCCAGATTGCACATGAATGCGGTGCAGAGGCATCTGTGACCGAGATGGTCAGTGCAGAGGGTCTTGCCAGAGGCAGCGATAAGACAGAGCTCCTTCTTGACAGATTTCCCAGAGAGGACAACCTCATCGTACAGCTCTTTGCACCATCAGCCGATCCAGTAGAGCGCTGCATCCCTGCATTGATGAGGCATAATCCAGCTGCGATTGATATAAACTGCGGATGCCCTGTACCTAAGGTCGTGAAGACTGGCGCGGGATCTGCCTTGATGAAAACTCCAGAGAGAATGGCAGAGATTGTCAGAACGCTGAAGAGGGAGACGGGACTCCCTGTATCGGTAAAATTCCGCCTTGGATGGGATTCCTCCTCGATATGCTTTATGGATTTCGCAGATGCTGCATATGATGCAGGAGCATCGATGCTGACGCTCCATGCCAGGACACGCGCTGCAGGCTACTCGGGAACTGCGGACAGACAAGCATTCAGAACACTCTCTGATCATATGAATGGAAAGAATGTACTGCTATTCGCCTCTGGGGATATCTTCACACCAGAGGATGCAGAGGACATCATCAGGAACTATGGCATGGATGGCGTGATGTTTGCCCGTGGAGCAATTGGCAATCCATTCATCTTCCGCATGTCTTCCGAGTTATTCAGCACTGGCTCATACAGGATTCCAACCATAGAGGAGAAGGTGGATACCGCAATCCGCCACCTGCATCTTGCTACCGGGTACTATGGAGAGAATACGGCATGCAGAGAGATGCGGAAGCATCTTATGGCATACATCAAGGGCATAAGGGGAGCAAATAAGGTAAAGGCTGAGATATCCCAAGCACTGACCGAGAGAGAATGCGTCATGGCGCTCAAGAAACTTCTGGAAGAAACTCCTGAAGAAAAGTAATTCCGTTTTTCTTTGCTTTTCCAATTTCAGTGTGGTAGCGTTTTAACTATAGAGGAGTTGAATGATGCGTGTCCTGATACTTGGTTCCGGAGCAAAGGACCATGCAGTAGCATGGTGGTTCAGCAGAAGCTGCTATATCTCAGCATTGTATATTGCCCCTGGGAACCTTGCTACTGCGCGCTTTGCCATCAATCTTCCCTCTGTAAATCCATCAGATCCAGCGGATGTCTATGAGGCATGCACTGTCTATAACATAGACTTCGTCTTCATCGGTACGGAAGCTCCTCTCTTCACGGGTGTTGTGCAGTATCTGACAGATCGAGGAATAAGAACATTCGGAGCTCCCACAAGATCGCTGAAGCTGGAAGGAGACAGATCATTCTCCAGGGCATTCATGGCAAGACATAATATCCCCGTTCCTCGCGGATCATTCTTCAAGGACCGGGAGTCGCTGAGGAAATATCTGGAGAAGCATGATGGCGAGACATTCATAATAAAGAGCAATTCGGTGACACCATCGCGCATAATGCTCACATCCGATTCAGCGAAATCATTGATTGACTTCGCTGATAGCCTGCTGCAGCGGTCTCCTGTGCTTCTTGAAGAGCATCTGCAGGGAATCCCTGCAAGCTGCACCCTTCTTCTCGATAACAACGGCTACCTGATGCTCCCGCTTACAAGCGATTACACCCAGAAGGCAGCTGATGACAAGACACCTACAGGAGGAATGGGCGCAATCTGTCCCGTTCCCATAATCGAAGAGCTCAAGGATGAGATCAGGGAAAGGATCATAGAGCCTACTCTGTACGGCATGAAGGTCGAGCAGCTATCATACAAGGGGGTGCTGACGCTCTCGCTGATCATCACGGATGACAGGAAGCCATACCTCGTTGATTACCATGTTCGCTTCAATGATCCAGCGGCCCAGGCAATGATTCCGCTTATCCAGACAGATATAATCGAAATCCTGAACGCTATGCAGGAGGATAAGATCAGCTCCGTGGATCTCTCTGTCTCCGAGCTCTGCTCAGTAGCGGTTGTGCTTGCATCGGAAGGCTATCCAATGAAACCTGAGATAGGAAGGGAGGTCAAAGGGCTTACCAATATGCTTCTCGAACCTATCGCGGGCTATCCTCTGGTATTCTGCGGAGCACTGCAGGATGAGGGTGGCAGAGCTATAACGACAGGTGGAAGGAATATAACCGTGGTCGGCTTCGGAGAGAATCTTGAGAGAGCCAACCATCAGGCATATAAAGTCATAAAACACAAGGATTTCGGCAGATTATGGTACAGAGATGACATAGGCAATGCCTATTTCATCTCCTGATTGCGCGGCCTTCTGAACTCATAGAGAAGGATTCCCGCAGCTACCGAAACATTCAGTGAATCGATATGCCCTCTCATCGGGATTGATACGATATAATCGCAGTTCTTCCTCACCAGCTGCGATATCCCATCGCCCTCAGAGCCCATGACGATGGCTGTGCGGGCAGGGAAATCAGCTGTGTATGAATCCTCGCCTGACATATCGGCGCCATAGATCCAGAATCCATTGTCCTTGAGCGTCTTAAGCTCGCGCGTCAGATTCGGAACAACGGCAAGCGGCACATACTGGGCAGCTCCGGAGGACACCTTCACGACAGTCTCATTGGCCTGCACCGCCCTGCGCTCGGGAATCACGACAAGATCAGCGCCGAACTGATCAGCGGACCTGAGGATTGCTCCGAGATTATGAGGATCGGTGATGCCATCCAGAAGGACAACGAGAGCACCCTGCCCTTCCTCAAGCGATGCACAGAACTCGGATACCGATGTCTCCTTCAGTCTGGAAGCTCCTCGTCTCGGTCCTCCTATATCGAGGATAGCACCGCGGACATCCGCATCGGGAAGCATCCTCTGCAGCTCTTCTCTGGAAAGCTTCTTCACCGCAATGCGTCCGGTAAGCTTTGCTGAACGCACAAGCGCCTCAAGCTTCTCACCGCCCCCGCGCTCGACAAAGAGCGTGGAACCCATACCAGCCTTCTTTATGGCCTCTTCAATGGCATGATAGCCGTAAACCTTCTCTCCCATCAGTCTCTGAACTCCATTGGCTCGGGGCGATTCGTCTCCTTAAGCTCCCCGGCAAGCTGTCTCATAAGATCCTTTGCCTTCATCGAAAGTCTTCTCGGAATATCGACAACAACGCGGAGATACATATCCCCGCGGCCACCGCCTCTCAGACGCGGCACACCCTTTCCCTTCAGGCGGAGCATCGTCCCAGACTGTATTCCCTGCGGAATGTCCACAGAGACATCGGTCCCGTCGACTGTCGGAACAAGCACAGTCGCTCCCAGAGAGGCCTGTGCGACCGATACAGGAATCTGAAGATAGACATCATCGCCCTCACGCACGAAGTACTTATCTGGCCGGACAGAGATGAAGAGGACGAGATCCCCATCGGGAGCACCGCCTGTGCCCTCATCTCCCTTTCCTCGCAGCGTGAGCCTTGTACCGTTATCGACACCGGGCTGGATAGTCACCATAAGCTTCTCGCGCTTTGAGACAGTACCGGTACCATGGCACTCCGCACATGGATTGTCAATCACATAGCCCTTTCCGCCGCAGGTACGGCATGTTGTGGCCATCTGGAAGAAACCGGAACCTGTCGCGACACGGCCAGAACCTCCGCAGGTCGGACATGAGTGCTTTCCGCTTCCGCCCTGTCCAGAACAGGACGGGCATCTGACTTTATGCGAGAATGATATCTCCTTCTTGCATCCAAATACCGCTTCCTTGAAATCGAGCGTGAGATCGTATCGGAATGAAGCCCCCGGCTCTCCGCCCTGAGCTCTCGAACGCTGTCTGCCACCTCCGAAGAAAGATGAGAAGATATCCTCAAAGCCGCCAGCTCCTCCGAAGATATCAGAGAAATCACGATAGACATTCGAATAGTTGCCGGCAGCTCCGCCCTGGAAATTATTCATGCCTGCGAAGCCGAACTGATCGTACGTGCTTCTCTTCTTCGGGTCGGAGAGCACCTCATAAGCCTCGCTGGCTTCCTTGAATCTCTCCTCCGCCGCCTTGTCATTGGGATGGGTATCAGGATGATTCTGCAGTGCGATCTTCCTGTACGCCTTCTTTATCTCCTCCTCGGTAGCGGTCTTGGATACCCCAAGGACCTCATAATAATCCCTCTTTGCCATAGAATCCCTTCTTAACCCAGAAAAGCAGCATGCTTCCATGCTGCTTTCCCTGAATAGATCCGAAGTGCCTTATTTGACCTCTTCGAAGTTCGCATCCATTGTAGGACCATCATCATTGCCATTGCTGCTGGAAGATGATGCTGAGCTGCTGTCCGGACCAGCGGATGCACCTGGCTGCTGGCTCTGCTGAGCGCTCTCATAGACCTTCTGGCCAAGCTCCATCGAAGCCTGCTGGACCTTCTCGGTCTGACTCTTGATAGCCTCTGCGGATGCATTCTGATCCTGAAGCGTATCCTTGAGATCCTTGAGCGCACTCTCGATCTTCGCTCTCTCATCTGCGGAGACCTTATCGCCATAGTCCTTAAGAGCCTTCTCCGTAGCATATACGACACTCTCTGCCGTATTCCTTGCGTCGATTGACTCCCTTGCCCTCTTATCCTCATCGGCATGGGCCTCAGCGTCCTTGACCATTCTGTCGATCTCCTGCTCCGAAAGACCGGAGGAGGACTCGATCCTGATCTTCTGCTCCTTGCCAGTTCCAAGATCCTTTGCGGATACATGGACTATGCCGTTCGCATCGATATCGAAGGTGACCTCGATCTGAGGTACTCCGCGCGGAGCCGGTGCAATGCCCTCAAGGTTGAATGTGCCGAGCGTCCTGTTCTGGGATGCAAGCTCTCTCTCGCCCTGCAGTACGTGGATCGATACAGCAGTCTGTCCGTCGGATGCTGTGGAGAAGATCTGGCTCTTCCTTGTAGGAATAGTAGTATTCCTCTCAATCAGCTTCGTGCATACACCTCCGAGTGTCTCGATACCGAGTGAAAGCGGAGTGACATCCAGAAGGAGAACATCCTTGACATCGCCCTTGAGGATTCCGCCCTGAATCGATGCTCCGACAGCAACGACTTCATCGGGGTTAACGCCCTTATGAGGTTCCTTTCCGAAGAGATTCTTCACGAGCTCCTGAACACACGGGATTCTCGATGAACCACCGACGAGGATTACCTCATCAACATCGGAAGCTGAGATGCCTGCATCGCGGAGAGCATTGAGACATGGAGTCTTTGTCCTCTCCACAAGCGGAGCAATCATCTGCTCGAACTTAGCTCTTGTGAGCTCCATCTGAAGATGAAGCGGACCAGATGCGTTGGCTGTGATGAACGGAAGGTTGATCGTAGTCGTCGTTGAGGATGAGAGTACGATCTTAGCCTGCTCTGCAGCTTCCTTCAGCCTCTGGAGCGACATCTTGTCCTTCGAGAGATCGACGCCGTTCTTCTGCTTGAAGTCCGCGACCATCCAGTCGATGATGCACTGATCGATATTATCTCCACCAAGATGCGTATCGCCGTTTGTGGACTTTACCTCGAATACTCCGTCGCCAAGCTCAAGGATGGAGATATCGAATGTACCGCCACCGAAATCATAGACAGCAATCGTCTCTTCCTTATCGGACTTGTCCTTGCCAAAGCCATATGCAAGAGCTGCGGCTGTAGGCTCGTTAACGATTCTCTTTACATCAAGTCCTGCAATCCTTCCCGCGTCCTTTGTTGCCTGGCGCTGGGAATCATTGAAGTATGCAGGAACAGTGATGACTGCTTCCGTTACCGGCTCTCCAAGATAGTCCTCAGCTGTCTTCTTCATCTTCTGGAGCACGATAGCTGAAATCTCCTGCGGAGAGTACTCCTTGCCCCTTATAGCGACCTTGATCTCATCATTGGCTCCTGCAACAACCTTGTATGGAACCATCGAGATCTCCTCGCTTACCTCATGATACTTCCTGCCCATGAACCTCTTGATGGAATAGACAGTATTCTCAGGGTTCGTGACCATCTGGTTCTTTGCCGGCTTTCCGACAAGTCTATCATTCTCCGTGAAACCTACGACGGACGGGGTTGTCCTGTCACCTTCGCTATTTGTGATGACAACAGGCTCATTGCCTTCCATCACCGCTACGCAGCTGTTTGTGGTTCCAAGGTCTATACCTATAATCTTTCCCATTTTATCTTCTCTCCATATATTGCTTTAAGAATCATCCTATGATAGCTATCTGCTATCTCAGACGGTAAGATAATAAAGGCTGATGCAATCGTCAATTCTTTTTAGGCTTACCGACCATTACTTTTGCAGCCCTGATCACCTTGCCATTGAGCTTGTAGCCCTTGAGAAGGACCTGCAGCACCTTCTCCCTGTCCAGATTCTCATCCTCCTGGACAAGACATGCCTCCATCTCTGAAGGGTTGAAGTCCTCGCCCTCCGGTGAATACGGCTCAAGTCCCCAGTTGTTGCGGAGAATCGACTGGAGCTGGCTCTCCACCATCGATATACCGGTCTTTATCGACTCGACATCCCCGGTGCTTCCTGCAGCCTCGACAGCTCTCGAGAAATTATCAAGAGGATCGAGAAGATCCTTTATAAGACCCTCATTGGCATAACGTACGGCGCTCTCCTTATCGGCACGGAGCCTCTTCTTGTAGTTCTCCGTATCGGCAGCATCCCTAAGGGCCTTGTCCTTGAGATCCGCGATCGTTTCCTCAAGCTCCTTGACCTTAGATTCCAGCTCGGAGATCCTTGCGTCCTTCGCATCGTTCTCCTCAGGAGTTCCTGCAGCAGCCTCCGCTTCTGTCTTCTCCTCTTCAATAGAAGTCTTCTTATCTTCTTCAGGCATCTCGCACCTCTTATTCTTTTTTCTTCCTTTCATATCCACCCTCCTTAAGGGCAGCCAGTAATGAAGATAATAAAGCACAGGGATATAGTCAAACAGCTTATTGACTAGCCATGGATTGAACGGTAGATTCTAGCTGTCTAGGGGTGGCATCTGCCTGAGAACATACCCTCGGACCTGATCTGGATAATGCCAGCGAAGGGAAGGACAGTGCCCTCCGGAAGGAGATCTTATGAAAAAGACAATCCTATTAGCAGTTCTTCTTATAGCGGCTTCAGCTATCGTATCGGCACAGGCTGCATCAGAATCCGATACGCTCACAGTATATGCATACGATTCATTCTCAGGGGACTGGGGTCCTGCAGGAAAGCTCATTCCCATGTTCGAAGAGAAGACTGGCATCGATGTCGAGCTCGTAGGAGCCGGGGATGCTGTCGAGATGCTGAGCAGGATCGAGCTTGAAGGAAGCTCTACCGATGCCGATGTCGTGATCGGCATAACCGATGATTTCGCATACAGGGCCTATGAGTACCTTGAGCCATACGAATCACCAGTGCTCGAGAATATACCGGACAGGCTTGAATTCGATCCGGAGCACAGGCTGATCCCGTTCGATTACGGCGACTTCGCATTCGTCTGGGACTCTGAGTCAGGACTGAGAAAGCCCGAATCATTGATGGATCTCACATCACCTGAATACAGAGGACAGGTTATACTCATCGACCCGAGGACATCATCTGTCGGTCTTGGGCTGCTTCTCTGGACATACAATCTCTATGGCGATGACTTCACCGCATGGTGGGAGGCAATGAAGGAGAACGCACTCACGGTAGCAGATGGATGGTCCTCTGCTTACGGTCTGTTCACCGAAGGGGAAGCTCCTATCGTGCTCTCATATACTACAAGCCCTGTATACCATGTGATGAACGAGAATACCACGAGGTATCAGGCACTGGTATTCCCGGAAGGGCATGAGGCAACGATTGAGGGCATAGGCATAATCAAAGGAACTGACAAGCGTGCCGAGGCAGAGGCGTTCATCGACTTCATCCTCACAGAGGGGCAGGCAGATATAGCTATCGCGAACTCAATGTATCCAGCAAACAGCACAACGGTCCTGCCGGATGCATTCAAGTGGGCTCCGGAACCTGCCATAATGTTCACGTCCTCCGGCATAAGCGCCGAGAAGAGAGATGAGATAATATCCACATGGGCAGAGATAATGGCAAGATAGGACTATGGAGCTACAGGGCAAGGACAATCCCTGCCCTGCTCCTTATTGTAATTCTCTTTCTCATTCCGATGGCATTCGTATTCTCGAGCGCCATCAGGGAGGGAACACTGGCAGAAGCTCTTTGTGAAGGAGCCACATACAGGATACTTCTGTTCACCGCAGAGGAAGCATTTCTCTCTGCTCTTGTATCCACGCTCCTGGCAATTCCATTCGCGGCGTTCTTCGCCTCATACCGCTTTCCCGGCCGCAGAGCGATACTTGCGCTTTCAGGACTTTCGTTCACAATGCCCGCCATCCTTGTCGTCCTTGGCTTCGTGATATGGTATGGCAACAACGGCTATCTAAACACGATGCTTTCCCAGATCATCGGCCAAGGCTACAGACCATTCAGGATACTGTACACATTCCCCGCGATAATCCTTGCCCATGCATATCTCAATTTCCCGATAGCATTCCTCATCATCACAGGAGCCTGGAGCGAACGGAGCGGGAACGAGGAGTATGCCGCCTATTCGCTCGGCAGAAGCCGCCTCTGGACATTCCTCCATGTGACGCTGCCGTCCCTCAGAGGAAGCGCGGCCGCATCCTTTGCCCTCATATTCCTCTATTGCTTCTCCTCATTTGCAATCGTGCTTGTCCTGGGAGGACAGCCCAGGTACTACACGATGGAAGCAGAGATCTACAGAAGGGTCTATATCGATGCGGACATCCCATCTGCAGCCGCGATCTCAATCATAGCGCTGGCTGCCACGGCATTGCTGCTGCTTATCACGCCAGAAGGCCGCAGGGAGAAGAAAGTCGACAGAAAAAGAAGGACGCTCAGGAAAGCGCATGGATGGAGCCTTGCTGCGGCATTCATCATAATGTTCCTTATCCTATCCTTCCTTCTTCCTCCGATGCTCGCAATCGTCTACCGGAGCTTCCATGCAAAAGGAGGCGCATTCACTGTCGAGCACTGGATGAAGGGCCTTGAATCGGGAAGCATGGCAATCGCGGCAAGCTTTGCTATAGCGCTCATCTCCGCATGGCTGTCGGTATCTGCAGCATCGGCCATAGCGCTCTATTCCTCACATAGACGATCCAGGATCCTGTCATTCATCTCAACGCTTCCCCTTGCAGCAGGTTCGGTGACAATCGGGCTCGGGCTCCTGATTGTATCATCTGCAATAAGCAGGTTTCTGCCACTATCTGCAGACTGGATACGGTACATCATGCTGCTTGCGGCCCATGTCATGATCACGCTCCCCTTCTCAATCAGAACGCTTATGCCCAGGGCAAAGGCCGTTCCAGAGATACTCAGAGAAAGTGCCTATACGCTGGGAATGAGCCCTGGCAGGACCATAAGGAAGGTTGAGAAGCCTCTTCTTAAAGGGGGAAGGAGGAAGGCATTCTGCTTTGCGTTTGCCCTCTCGCTCGGAGAGGTGAATGCCACCATGATGATATCCCTAGGGAGGCTCACTACCCTTCCTGCGCTTATCTATGACCTTATCGGCCGCTATGATTACCAGAGCGCGTCGGCGCTGGGAACGGTGCTGCTTCTGGAAGCCCTCATCGTATTCATCCTAGCTGAAATCGGAGATAAGAATGGCATTTCTTGAAATCAAAGGACTGGAGAAGGAATACAAGGATTTCACATTATCGCTCTCGATGGCTATCGAGGAGGGGGAATTCATCTCCCTTATCGGACCTTCAGGATCCGGCAAGTCTACGCTGCTCTCGGTGATTGCAGGCATACTCCCTCCGGACAGAGGGGAAATCCTGTTATCCGGAGATGATATAACAGGAAGGAGAATCCAGGACAGGGGAATCGGAATGGTATTCCAGGATATGGCCCTGTTCCCATCGATGAATGTGAAGAAGAACATCCAGGCAGGGATGAAGGAGAAGGACAGGAAGAAGCGCAATGAGCTTGCAGAGAAGCTCCTTGAACTTGTCGGTCTCCCCGGATACGGAAAGAGGTCAATCTCATCGCTCTCTGGAGGAGAGGCACAGCGTGTCGCACTTGCCAGATCGATAGCAGCAGAGCCCCGCATCCTCCTTCTCGATGAGCCTCTATCATCCCTAGATACACCGCTGAGAAAGCATCTCAGGGCGGCAATCCGCATGATACATGACAGCCTGGGCATAACAATGCTCTATGTAACCCATGACAGGGAGGAGGCATTCGCTATCTCCGACCGTATCGCAATAATGCACGATGGCAGGATCGAGGCCTTCGGGACAGCGGAGGAGCTGTACAGGAAGCCAAGCAATCTCTTCACTGCATTCTTCACAGGCGAAGGGACAGCAATCCCTGCATCGGTACTCTCGGAAGGAGCCAGCGGAACACTATTCTTCAGGCCGGAGAATGCCCAGATAGCCAATCTGGATGCGGATTCATCATCCTTTCCGCGCCATATGATATTCCGGAATGCAGAGATCGTCTCAGCGGAATTCACAGGTGATGGCTATACACTCGGTCTGGACTGGAATGGCTTCCAGATCCTCGCCAGAAGCATAATCCAGCCCCGGAAGAAGGATGTCTCCGTGATAATCCTGAAGGAAGCTGTGGAAATCCTCAGCTCCTGACTGTCAGCGAGGGCCATCCAGCGCGTATATATAGAGGAGGCAAATATGAAATACCTGCTCTTTATATCATTGCTGGCGCTCTATCCACTATATGGGAGCATCGTCTGGACACCTGCCGCATCGATTGCAGTACTATGGGAGGGAAATGCATACGGAAGGGGAATCGCTCCATCGGGCACTATGCTGTCATCGATAGCCGCATCGGCTGATGCTGATGTCCTATCATTCACAATAGATGGACACAGGATATCATTGCCTGTATATGCGGCATTCACCTCGGCATCCCTTGTCCATAGAAGGCTGCAGCGCCTTCCATCGCTTGAGGCTGGCATCGGCATAGGATACGCCAGGCAGGTTAATAGCTTCATTGAACTTGGATGCATGCTGTCCATGGCAATGCGGTGGATGGATAAAGCTGATGCCGGCGAATGGATAGCCGGCGGCAGAATCCATGCATCATTCAGCATTCTGCCCTGCATATCGCTCACCATTCCCATGTGGATACTCGGAGGAAGAAGCGGCATCGCGGTAAGAACCGGAGCAGGCGTTGCCTTCCACTATGGAGGTACCGTATGAGAGCGATGATTGCAATAGCTATAGCCCTGCTGCTCTCAGCATGTGCTCCATATACCCAGGAAACGGAAACAATCTTCATCTCCGTTGCAGCTTCATATGGCAAAGAAGGAGAAGTGAATTATCTGGCAAACCCTCCAGGCGATCAGAGAGCGCTATCTGAGCAGCTTTCCTACATAGCATCCAGAAAGGGCATTCCATACAGGGAGTATCTGTTCCTTGAAGCCGACGGCAGGATGAGCATCTCAGGAGATGAAAGGCCATGGGGCAGGAAAGATATACTGACGCTCCTTGAGACGCTGGAAGCAGATGAGCAGAACCTCATTATCTTCCACTATGCAGGCCATGGTGACCAGAACGGAAGCTTCGTAATGCCCGATGGGACAAGACTCAATCCGGACGATCTTCTCTACAGGCTCCGCCGGATTCCAGGCATGAAGTGCGCATTCATCGATTCCTGCTATTCGGGCCGCTTCATAGCCAATGATACGGCCCTGATGAACGGGGAGCTGTTCGATGACGGGCAGCTGGTCTCTGAGACATTTGCAAATATGCTCATGCCCTCGCTGAAGCTCTTCTTCACGATAACAGAGCCCTCGTACTGGAATACATGGGTGCTGACAGCTGCAGCAACCGACCAGCTATCATATGACAGCTGGGATGAAGGCTATGACAGGCAGGATGAATTCGGGGCATTCACTTACTATCTTCTGAAAGCGCTTGGGTACAGAATGGACTCAGGAACGCCCGCCCTACCCGATGGGAGGATAACATTCTATACAATCTATGACAGGATAAAGCAGACAATGTCTGAAACGCTATGGAAGCGTGCAACCCCGCAGGCAACCCTCACGCCAGTGGATCTCGTCCTCTTCGATTAGCCACTACTTTCATCCTCTTTAATTGCGGTTTCAATGAAGAATTGTACAGGAATGAGTAATGAGGCTATCTGCAAATCTCTCGCCTATGTCCGATATCAATTGCAACTATCACAAGCTCATTATCCTGGATATCAGCAATCAAACGATAATCCCCGATGCGGTATCTCCAGAGGCCCTTGAGATTCCCGGAAAGGGCCTTGCCATGAAGCCGGGGATTATCAGTCGCCTCAAGATTCTTGACTATCCATTTCGATATTGTCCTCTGCGCAATGAAATCAAGCTTCTTGAAGCTCTTCTTAAAACCCGGTGTAATCTTAATCTCATAGCTCATAAGGAGGCCTTATCGATTCCGCATTCCTTGAGAAGATCATCGAAACCAGTAAGCTTAAGCGTTCCAGCTTCCTTGTCCTTCAGATAATCCCCTGCTACCTTCATGTCATATTCATCCTCAAGCTTCTCGAAAGTAAGCCGTTTGATGACTGTTGAGATGCTGCATTTATAGAACTTCGCGGCATCCTCAAGCACAGCTTTCTCCTCATCATTCACCCGCAGACTGATTATGCTCATATTCATCACTCCTGATATGTTCTACATTTGTAGTGTAGCATACATATGTATGACAATAAAGGACAATAGGATATAGCACAGCAGATAGTCGCAGAAGGCTGGGACATCAGGTAGAGGCTGCCATGAAGTATGCACGGAATGCGGGAATGCCTCATATGAACAGCGCATATGTATATCCATGTCGCGTCTTCCGGGGTGAACACATCCCTCAGCATCCCAATGGACGCTCCCATCCTCCGTCACGGATGATTACACATAGACGTAGCATTTGCCGTTCACCGCCTTCACCATCATGCCTTTCGGCTTCATCTTCCTTATTCCTCGCGACCGCTGAACCTGCCCATTGCTCCTCTTGTATACCTAAAACATATCTACGCAATACAGGAGAAGAGAGCCATATGCACAAGTTCTCAAGCAGAACAGAGGCTTAAAGTGGTGATGTTCATACCTAATTTAGACGGAAAGTGTGATTAACCCTCGAGATCCTTCCGGTCCTTTATTCGCTGTATCTCATCGCGGATAAGCGCAGCCTTCTCGAACTCAAGATTCTTCGCAAGCTCCGTCATCTGCTTCGTGAGATCAGCGATATACCGCTTCCTGTCGCGTTCAAGAAGGAGATTGTACGAGGAGCTGACAATCCTGATCTCATCCTTCACTGCCTCCTCATCATCCTTCTTCTCCCTCTCTATGATATCCTCAATGGCCTTCTTTATTGTGCGCGGGGTAATGCCATGGGCCTCATTGTATGCCATCTGGACACTCCGCCTGTGCTCGGTCTCCTTTATCGCCTCAGCCATCGCATCGCTCATATGGTCGGCATACATTATGACGCGCCCATCAGCATTCCTTGCCGCGCGCCCTATTGTCTGTATCAGCGACGTCGCAGAGCGGAGGAATCCGATCTTATCGGCATCGAGTATGGCAACAAGCGAAACCTCCGGAAGATCAAGACCTTCCCTGAGCAGGTTTATTCCAACAAGGATATCGAACTTGCCAAGACGCAGATCCCTGAGAAGCTCTACCCTCTCAATCGTCTCAATCTCGCTATGGAGATAGCGTACATTGAGATCAAGGCCTGAAAGATAGTCGGTAAGGTCCTCTGCCATCTTCTTCGTCAGCGTAGTGACAAGCACACGCTCACCCTTTGCAATCGTCTTGCGGATCTCCCCATAGAGATCCTCCATCTGCCCCTCTGTGGATCTGACCTCAACGCTTGGATCGAGAAGGCCGGTAGGACGGATGAGCTGCTCTACAATCTGGCTGGACTCATCCCGCTCACGCTCTCCGGGAGTCGCAGAGACATAGATCCTCTGTCCCACCTTGTTATCGAACTCCTCATACTTCAGAGGACGGTTGTCCAGAGCAGAAGGCAGACGGAAGCCATAGTTCACAAGATTGAGCTTCCTTGACCTGTCGCCCTCGTACATAGCCCCTATCTGGGGAAGCGTAACATGGGACTCATCGATGAAAGTGACGAAATCATCGGGGAAGTAATCGAGAAGCACAGCCGGACGCTCACCCGGAGCACGCCCGGAAAGAATTCTGGAATAGTTCTCTATACCCGAGCAGTATCCGACCTCCTGCAGCATCTCAAGATCATACTCAACCCTGCTCTTTATCCTCTCAGCCTCAACAGGCTTGCCGTTCGAAAGGAAGTACTCAACCCTCTCCTCCTTCTCCTCGTTTATCTTCCTTATCGCCGTATTGATCTGGCTCTGCGGCATGACGAACTGCTTCGCAGGATAGAGAGTGATATAATCAGCATCTGCGATCTTCTCCCCTGTCAGCGGGTTGAACCATACGATTCTCTCGATCGTATCCCAGTCGAGATAGATACGGAATGCCGCTTCCATATATGCAGGATAGATCTCGACAGTCTCTCCCCGGGGCCTGAATGTACCGCGGGTCAGAACGGCATCATTGCGCTCGTAGAGCATCCTCGTGAGCTGCCCGAAGACCTTGTTCTGGCTGAAATCATCGCCGATGCGGAATGTGAAGAGCATATCGCGGAGGGAGACGGGGTTGCCGAGACCGTATATGCATGAGACTGTGGCCACTACGATCACATCGCGCCTTTCCATCAAGGAGAAGGAAGCCGCAAGCCTCAGGCGGTCGATCTCATCGTTTATATCGACCTCCTTCTCGATATAAAGATCCTTGCCCGGGACATACGCCTCTGGCTGGTAGTAGTCGTACGTAGAAACGAAATACGTCACGGCATTATCGGGAAAGAAGGACTTGAACTCACGATAAAGCTGCGCAGAAAGCGTCTTATTATGCGAAAGAATGAGCGCTGGCTTCTGGATCTTCTCTATGAGCTTCGCCATGGTGAATGTCTTGCCAGAGCCGGTAACACCCTTGAGCGTCTGGGCCCTGTCTCCATTCAGATACCCCTGATAGAGCTTATCCACAGCCTCCCCCTGATCCCCTGCCAGATCGTAATCCGAGACTACGTGGAACGGCTTTGAGAAGCCTGCCTGGAAATTTATAAGAGGCTCGCCTGCTATGCTCTCATAGCCTGGAGCGAAGCTGTTCTTCTTTATCTTGCTATCCATCCTGAATTCTCCGCTGTGCGTTCTATAAGAACGACATCGAGGGTCATGGGCATGCCATCGCGTATCAGCGAAAGCGTTACCTTATCGCCGGGATCCGTATCAAAGAGCGATGCGAAATAATCCTCGTATCCGGCAATTGGCTCCCCGTCGATCGCTGTGATCACATCGCCTCCGATATAGATCACGGACTGCCCATACTGCGTAGCCTGGTTTCCTCCATGTATTCCCGCTTTATCGGCATTGCCACCGGGGACAACCTGTGAAACGAGTATGCCCTCTGATACGGGAAGCCCCGCATACTCCGCAATCGCGCTATTAAGCTCGACAGACAGAAGATCGATCCAGCCTCTGTGCACAGCTCCTGTATCGATAAGCTCGCCAACAGAGTCTAGCACACGTTCGGACGGGATTGCGAAGGCAACTCCATCGGAGGTCCCGGTCTGTGTATGTATTGAGCTTACAAGTCCAATCATCGTACCGTCTTCGGAAAGAAGAGGGCCACCACTATTTCCAGGGTTTATAGCTGCATCGGTCTGTATCATTGAAGGGACTACCGCAGATGATGAGGAGACTATCCTATCCGTTCCTGATACGATTCCCGCAGACAGCGACCAGCCATAGCCATATGGATGGCCTATCGCATATACGCTCTCTCCTGTCATCACAGAGGATGAAGGAGAAATACCGATTGCGGAAAGGCCTCCTTTCTCAGCCTTCAGAAGCGCTATATCAGAGAGGGGATCCGTACCGACAAGGACAGCATCGGAGGTGCTCCCATCATAGAACTTGACCGTATACGATGCGGTTGCGGAGGGAGCCACATGGCTGTTCGTCACGATGTATCCATCGGAGGAGAGGATCACCCCTGCCCCATCACCATTTCCTGAAAGATCGGATGATGGAAGGATCTGGACAACAGATGGAGCTGCGCTTCTGTAGAGGGATATAGCACGACGGTCGGTCTCGGAATATTCCCATGCGCCTTTGTCACCAGAGAAAAGAGGAAGATCCTCATAGGAATAATGGATCTCATCCACAGGTATACCTGCTGCCTCGAACAAAGCCCTGTCCCCCTCATTCATTACAATTCCCTGAAGCGCTGCCTTCACGGCATTCTCGAGATCGCGCCGCTGGAGGTCATGGGTCCAGAGCGAGAGAAGTACTATAAGCACGATTGCGGCAACGGCAGCCGCAGCAGCAAGAAGCAAACGCTTTCCTGAGAATTTCCTGTCCATCAATGCTGATGATAATCACGGGGATAATATCTGGCAACATAGGTGGACACAACTTTCCTTTCTGATACAATCAGGGCTATGGAAATACTACCAGGATTCAAAGCGCTGGGGCTCAGCGATGAAACGCTTGAGGCTCTGAAGGAAAAGGGCTTCGAGGAACCGACCGAGATACAGAGACTCGCGATACCACGCCTTCTCGAGGAAGGCACCGAGATTGTAGGCCAGGCACAGACAGGAACAGGAAAGACAGCGGCATTCGCACTGCCGATCATAGAGACGATAGAACCATCGGGGACTCTGCCAGAGGCCCTTGTTCTGGTCCCCACCAGGGAGCTCGCAAGCCAGGTCAGCGAGGAGATCTCATCGCTGAAGGGAAAGAAGAAGCTTGAAGTCACTTCTATATACGGTGGAGCAAGCATGGAGCAGCAGCTCCGCAGGCTCAGGCGCGGCGTGAATATCGTCGTGGGAACCCCGGGAAGGATACTCGATCACATCAGACGCGGATCGCTGAAGCTGGAGAATCTTGACTTCCTCGTCCTCGATGAGGCGGACGAGATGCTGGATATGGGCTTCATCGATGATATCGAGCAGGTTCTGAGAGCTGTTCCGGAGAAGAAGCGCATGCTGATGTTCTCCGCTACGATGCCTCCTGAGATCATGAAGCTCGCTGAAGGCTTCATGAAGAACCCCGAGATAATCAGGACGCAGAAGAAGGATACAGCAGCCCTGACCACGGACCAGATCTACTACGAAGTCCGTGAGGGAGACAAGCTTGAGGCGCTGACAAGGATCATAGACAGGGAGAAGGAGTTCTATGGCGTTGTATTCTGCAGGACAAAGCTGCAGTGCGATGAGATTGGAACAAAGCTCAGGGACCGCGGCTACGATGCGGCATCGCTCCATGGAGATCTCTCGCAGAGGGAGCGCGAGGCCATACTGAAGAAGATGAAGGATCATCAGCTGTCGATACTCGTTGCGACCGATGTCGCGGCACGTGGCCTTGATATCCAGGACCTGACCCATGTCATCAACTACACCATCCCATCCGACCCCGAGATCTACATCCACAGAGTCGGAAGGACGGGCAGAGCCGGGAAGACAGGTACAGCCATAACATTCATCACGCCGTCAGAAGCCAGGAAGCTCAGCTACATAATGAAAGCCTCCCGTGCCGATATAAGGAAGGAAGAGATTCCGAAGGCAGAGGACATCATCGAGGGGAAGAAGCAGAGGATACGCGACCAGATTGAGGACGCGCTCTCCATTCCTCCAAGGAGCGAATACATGGATCTTGCCCGGTCATCGCTCTCAGGAAGGGATCCTGTGGAGGCATTCGCAGGCCTTCTCTCATTCATCTACCGCAATGAGCTCGATATCTCGCAGTACAGGCCGATAGAGGCAATCATACCGAAGGAGAAGAAGAAATCCAGAAGGGAGAGGAAGGAAGAAGCCAGGAACAGGGAGCCGTATGACAAGGTCAGGAGCCCTTCCATGGATGATCAGGGGACGACAAGGCTCTTTATTGCAAGAGGCAGGAGGGATGGTCTTACCAAGAGCATGCTCTGCAACATCATCATGGATCAGGCAGGGGTGCGCGATCAGGACATCGGGGATATAGAGATCCTGGAGGACTGCTCGTTCGTGACAGCTCCCTACTCGATAGCTGAGGAGATCCTCAAAGCCTACTCCGGGCGCATGCAGAAGGGAAAGCCCGTAATAACGAAGGCAAAGCAGGAAAGCAGGAAGGCATCGAAGAAGGAGCCACGGAAGAAGAGCGCTGCGAAGGCAAGGAAACGCAGGAACTGGGAGGATGATTACCAGCCCTATGGCCGCGATACAAGGCCTGGCGAGGATGGCAGATACAGCTTCCCTGACAAGAAAAGGAGGAAGAGAAGATGAGCGCATATGATTTCACCATAGTCGGTACAGGCCTCTTCGGCGCGGTCTTTGCCAATGAGGCCATGAAGCATGGAAAGAAGGTCCTCATGGTCGAGAAGAGGGACCATATCGGCGGCAACATCTACACAGAAAAGCGCGACGGAATAGATATCCACAGATATGGGGCGCATATATTCCACACGTCGGACAAGGAAGTATGGGACTATATGAACAGTCTTGTAGCATTCCGTCCATTCATCAACTCACCCATCGCTTCATACCACGGGCATATCTACAACATGCCTTTCAATATGAATACATTCGCACGCATGTGGGATATCGCGACACCGGAAGAGGCTAAGAAGATCATCGAAAAGCAGCGCGGTGAGATAACCCATGAGCCGGAGAATCTCGAGGAGCAGGCAATCTCGCTTGTCGGACGCGATATCTATGAAACGCTTGTCCGTGAGTATACGGAGAAGCAGTGGGGAAGAAAATGCACAGAGCTTCCACCCTGGATCATAAAGAGGCTTCCTGTCAGATTCACCTATGACAACAACTACTTCTCAGATCCTTATCAGGGAATACCAGAGGATGGCTACACTGCGATAATAGAGCGCCTGATTGATGGCGCGGATGTTGTTCTCGCAGAAGATTATACGGCGGACAAGGAGAAATGGGACAGCAAGTCTGAGAGGACGCTGTATACAGGCTGTCTCGATGCTCTCTATGAGTACAGGCTTGGAAAGCTTGAATACAGATCGGAGATCTTCCGCGAGGAACGCCTTGAGATGGAGGATTTCCAGGGCAATGCCGTTGTGAACTACACCGATAGGGAAACGCCATGGACAAGGATCATCGAGCACAAGCACTTCCTGAAGACTGCTTCCCCCGTTACCTGGATAAGCAGGGAGTATCCTGTGGATTACAGCGAGACTGGAGAGCCATTCTATCCAATCAACGATGAGAGGAATTCCGGGCTGTATAAGGAATACAGGAAGCTCGCAGAGAGCGATAACCGCCTTCTCATAGGCGGAAGGCTTGCTGACTATGCCTATTATGATATGGACAAGACTGTCAGGGCCGCGCTCAATCTCGCAGCAAAAGCACTCTGATCAGATATGGCTGTTATCAACAGAACGTGAGGCAAGGAGACGGCGCATAAAGCCGTTCTCCTTCTTCAGCATCCTTGATCCTCTCGTGATCTTGCAAAGAGACAGCGACCTGTCGGCGGCAATCTGGCGCTGAGGCTTCCCCTGGTATATATCCTTCATAAGCAGCCATCTGTTGACCAGATCACGGCGCTCGGAATCGGTGAACATATCATCGAAGAGTGCCTTCATATCCTCCTCATCGGTAGTAGCGGCAAATACATTGATTATATCGTCATAGGCCTCAATGGCCTCTCTTTCTCTGTCTTCAAGCTTTTTATCCATATAAGAAAGATTACGATGGCAATAGCCTGCAGTCAAGCTAGAGTGCTGGAGAGAACAGGCGTAGGAAATAGCGGACAAGGCGCTTTAACGGCCCGACCTTCCTCACCTTCTCGATGCTCTGCTCCTCTGACATATCGAAGGTCCGGAGGAAATCATCCTTGACATCCGATACGATATGCGACAGCACAAACAGGACAGAGAGCTCGAAATGCAGGTAGAAAGATCTGTAATCGATATTCGTTGTCCCTACGATAGCCACCTCATCATCTGCGATGAATGTCTTTGAATGTATGAATCCGGGGGTATATTCATAGATTCTTACCCCAGCCTCAAGAAGCGGAAGATAGTTCGATCGCGTAACCTCGAATACCGATTTCTTATCTGGGTAATGAGGTGTTATTATCCTCACGTCGACCCCTGACTGCGCAGCCATCCTCAGCGCTGCGATGAATGTGCTGTCAGGTACAAGATACGGGGTCATTATCCACACATAGTCCTTCGCCCCTGATATTATCTGGAGATAGACATCCTTCGTTATCGTCTCCGAGTCCAGAGGAGAATCGCCGAACGGCTGGACAAATCCATCGGTGCTGCCAGCAACCGTAGGCACGAACTGCCTCAGATCATCATGCGCATTGGCGACTCCCATCCACATCTCGAGAAAGAGGTATGTGAAGTTCCAGACAGCTGCTCCGCGGAATTTAACAGCATTGTCCTTCCAGTAGCCGAACCTTATCTCATCGTTGGAGTACTCATCCGCTATATTCAGCCCGCCTGTATAGCATACATTGCCATCGATGCAGAATATCTTGCGATGATCGCGGAAATTAAGGCGTGGGTTCATGTGAAGGTGCACCCTGTTGAATGCAACGGCCTTTATGCCCATCGCAGAGAGCTTCCTGTCATAGTATGCGGGCAGGCTGTTTATCGACCCGAGATCATCGTATATGACACGCACATCGACCCCTGCTTCGGCCTTGCGCACAAGCTCATCGAGGATTACGTTCCACCAATGCCCCTCTCCTATGATGAAATACTCGATGAATATGAATTTCGAAGCCTTTCTCACCTCTGACAGGACATCCAGGAAGAACTCATCTGCGTAGACGAAGTACCTGCATTCCGTATCCATGCATGCGGAGAGGCCCGTTCTGTTCTTTATGAATCCGGAGAGCTTCCTGTACTCGGGAGCTATAGAATCGAGCTCAGCCTCCGCAGCCTCGGCATAGGAACTGCTATCCGGAAGCGTCTTCCTGAACTGCTGTGTCTTCTTCCTGCTGAAATAGCCCAGCTTCTTGTTTGCCATCACAAGATACAGCACCCCGCCGAATACAGGCAGAATCGCTATGAGGAACATCCACACAAGCTTATAGGAAGGATCCTCATTCCTCGTAAAGATAGCGAACGACATCACCAGCGACAGCACAGAGAAGAATACGTAGAAATAGAAGCTGTGCATGAATGATGCCCAGAACACGAGATATGCAAAAAGCATGAACTGGATGAGAATCGCAAGAGCCGCCCAGAAAAGGCGCGATGTGAGCAGTTTCAGGAGTCTCCGCATCGCCTATCCCTCAGCGAGAACTCACACCCGCAGTAATCCTGTCTGTACAGACCAAGCTCCTTTGAGAGCACTATGGACCTGTTGAATCCATCCTTCTTCTTGAAATCAATCTTCTGGAATCCGGGAAGATTCTCTCCTTCATGGAATATCTTCGCACTGTTTTTGAACCGGGACACGGTCAATGTAGTCGCAAACTCATCGATGCCGAGCTCCGCAGCCTTCTCCGCAGTCCTCTCAAGATTGAAGCGGAAGCAGAGAGAACAGCGTTCCCCATGCTCCTTATCGCTCTCATGTCCCCTGACAGCATCAAGCCACTTCCCATGATCCCAGTCATCAAGTATCACCTGAAGCCCATAGTGCTCCGCCACGATCAGCAGATTGCTATAGCGCTTCATGAACTCCTCCTCAGGGAAGATATTGCTGTCAGAAAAGAAAAGCACCGGCTCGTAATCCTCGGCGATAAGCCTCTCGATAGATGAGGTGGAACATGGGCCGCAGCAGACATGAAGAAGTATCTTTTTACCCATAAAGCAGTCATATCATACGACTGAATACCTTCTCCATCAAGCTGTGCCATGCTAACATCCATACCATGAGAAGATACACTACACTTCCTGGCGTCATAGCGGTAGTTGCCGCGGCGCTTGTCTCATTCATTCCATCAATACCCAGGCTGCTTGCATCCCTCCTCCTCATAGCCTCGCTCTGCTTCTTCGTCTACTGGACGAGGGGCAACATTATATACAGCAGAGCAATGAAAGCCCTAAGAGGACGGGGAAAGAACGGGAAAAGCGCAGAGGAGCTCTTTGAGAAGGCTCTGAAGACAGGTATCCCAGACCAGTATGCCATATTCGCATCATCGATCCTCCTTGCAGGGAAGAGCAATGAAGTCGCTGCTGCTGCATTGCAGCCACTGACCGAATCCAAGGATGACAGGACAAGGGGAATGGCGAAATCCACACTGTCGATGCATTACTGGTTCTCTGGCGACCATGATAAAGCAATCGAGCTTGCAGAGAGCGCAATATACGAGGATGGACTGAAGGACAGGAATACATATACGAATATCTGCTGCTACTACCTCAAGGAAGGCAGGACCGACAAATTCAGGAAGCTCGTGGGGGAAGTCCACGATAACTCGCCTGTATTTACGCATTTCAAGGCCGTGTCATACATGATAGAGGGAAGCTACCGCGAAGCTGGCATAATGCTTTCCAGGCTGTTCTCTGAGTCCTCCCCGTCCTATCCCGACCCATATGTGAACTTCGCTGTCGTACACCTCCACTATGGAGTCCTGGACAAAGCGGAAGAGTATGCAAAGATGGCAGCCATGGCCTCTGCGATGCCGGAACTTGCGGTATATAGCAAGGAATTCATTGATGGATTCTGCAGAGCGCTCTCCGATCCTGAGGATCGCATTCCGTTCATGGAAGCAGTCAACAGGAACATAAAGCTGATAACGCTTGGAAAGCTCCCTGAATGGAAGAAAGCGGATCAGCCGTTCGCAGGAAGCACAGCCCCAGGCTTCCCTCCAGAGCCCGACTTCGGCACGGGAACCATCGACCGTGGTGATATCTCAACAACGATAACAGATGACGATGAGGAATGGATCAGGAAGCACGAAGGATCTACATCCTGAGTGACAGCATGAATGATGCTGCAAAGCTGTTTGACCATGAGTCATAGCCCAGGCGCATCCTGAAAGGCAGTTTGACAAGCCCGATCAGGGACAGGGATGTCTGGAATTCAACGCCCGTGGAGACGGAGAACGAGAGATCCCTCAGCAGCATATCGGCATAGACCCCGATCTCTGTATCCTCGATGATGATGAACTCCCCGAATGTCGGCGATACAGGCACATCATAGCCTGCATAGATCGAGATTATCGAAGCATGGTATCTAGCTTCATCTGAAGCGCCTGCTACAGGATAGTGGTTATAGTAATCGACATCCTTGCCTATCCTCGGGCTTACATACCCATCTGAGAGGAATAACGGCACATAGCCCTGTCCATCCAGGCTGAATCTGGAGAAGACAGCAGCCTCAATGAAGAATGTCTCCCATGGCGGCAGATAGAAGCGTGATGAGAGCCTTACCTCCCCATAATTCCTCATATTCTCGAAGGCTATCGAATCAGCGGAAAGAAGGTATCCAAGGCTCATGTCTATATCGAACCAGTCGATCTTGAGATTGCCATCGACAAGAGCGGAGACAATCAGCGCTGTGGATTCCGCTCCATGCCCCTTGAAACTTGTCATATACTCGAAGCCCTGGCGGAATGCCACACTGTAGAAATCCTTTCTGGCATCGATTATCCAGTCAAAGCCCTCACGCAGGTACATCTGCGGAATGTACCATGGCTCATGGCAGAAATCAGCGGCAGCTTCGAAGGAGAACCTCAGGTTATCGAGCGGATAGAGGGAAAGGAAGCCCTCAATGGCAGGATAGGCTCCCGCAGTCTCCGGTGTCGTTATATCAAAAGCGCCACCTATGCCTATGCCTGTCTCGAAACCCCTGTCCCTATATGTGATGCCGAAGAGAAGATCCACGGAATCGGTAAGGTACTTATGAGCGGACCATTCCTGATCGGATTCCAGGCTGAATCCAAGGATAAGTGATGGAGCTGCGGCTTCGACACGCTTGAAGTACGAAAGGCTCCTGACAGTATTGGCAATCTTCCTCTTATACCCTTCCCTGATCTCCATCATCCCATCGCTTACGCCCGTGCGGATCAGACCAGAGAGCTCCGCAGCCTTAACCTCTGCGCTCTTATACCCTATCCAGGCCATCTCAGGAGCCTTTGCGAAATCCATGAAGGAGAAGTGCTCTACGGCACAGCGTATCCATATAAGGTTATCATGCGCCTTTATATCCTCCGCGGCCTTCTGGTTCTTGCCAGCCTCAAAGGCGACATTGAGAACTGTAATTGGATTGCGGAGATTAAGCGTGGGAACATCGTAGAACGTCGTGGAGAGTATCACAGTATCGGTATACTCATATGCTGCATCAATCGGAGCGAGGGATACGACGCCTCCATCTATCAAGAGATGGCCTCTGTACTCAACAGGAGGGAAATAGACAGGCAGTGCGAACGATGCAATCATCACCTGGGAGAAATCACCTTCCGTGATGCGGACCTCCCGCCTTGTGACAAGATCCTCGCATACAACCATGATAGGGATCTCAAGATCCTCAAGCCTGAGATCCGCCCCTACTACGCTGTCGACAAGTGTCTGGAATCCCGAAGGGAGAAGAAGCCCTCCCTCAAGCGGAAGCGTGAACGAGAAGTAATCGGAGAGCTCGCTTGCATTGAGTATCTCTATTATCTGATCAGGCTTAAGCCCGGCTGCATAGAGCATGCCGATAATCGATCCCATCGAATTGGAGATGATGAAATCAGGGATAATGCCGTTCTCTTCCAGGTACTCAAGGACTCCAAGATGGGCAACAGCCCTGGCACTGCCTCCGGTAAGCACAAGACCTATTGGATCGCGCCTGCCTCCCGTCTTCTGGAGGATTCTCTCTCTGAACGACTCATCACCATAGGTTATCGGGATGTCGGAGACAAGCAGGGATGACATCGACTCATCATCGGCAGGCAGTACCGCTGCAGACATAATGATAACCAAAAGGATTGAGAGAACCTTCCTGAACATATGGATAGAGTAACTTAAAAGAAATATGACAGCAACATCGAAGGCCAGCTTTCTTCGCCATATCAGCTGACAGATGATAATATCACAGGTTTCTTTATTAATACTTTTATTTTACTCAATAATCTGATATTTTATAGATATGGCCTACCGATATGAGATAATCATCCTCGACCCCAAAAAGCACAGCTACATTGAGGCAGCCGACAGCTCTGATTCATTTGTCGATGCGCTATCAAGGATGTTCATGAGGAATCTGCAGCTATGCGACAGAATCCTATCGATATACTGCCGCAGGCCAAGGTCCGGGGATTTCCAGTACATGGGCACATTCGATGGTATCACAAGTATATCAAGGGGAAACTCTGAATTCTCAAAGCGCATCCTCAGACTCGCGAATGGTATGGATTACTGTCTTACCGATGAAGGATTCAGAAGATGCATGGAATAGCGGCAGACATAGCGCCATAAGCACCTGCCGATAGCCGGGGTCGAACCGGCATGGATCTGCATCCGGCAGATTTTGAGTCTGCTGCGTCTACCAATTCCGCCATATCGGCAAGATAGAGCAATACTACATGGGTTTGATGAGTAAATCAAGGATAGTGAGCTATTACTACCGCCGGTTTTCATCTAGTAATCATGTACCGATTCCCATGGATAGTGAAAACACGCTTTTTACAGAATCGGAAATCCGGGTTAGGAATGAACCATGGAAAACTGGATTGACTCACACATCACGCTCCCTGAGCACGTAACGTTATCGGAAGAGATGGAGAACTCCCTCTCCCATTTCATCGGATTCATAATATCGCTGGCCGGACTGCTTTATGTAATGGCCCATCCGGGGATGAACCCATCCATGGTCCTGTTCGCGGCAACGAATGCAATAATGTTCGGAGCCTCCGGGCTGTATCACTACCTGCAGAAAGGTGTATTGAAGAAAGCATTGAGGATAGTCGACCACAGTGCAATCTATCTGCTTATCGCAGGCTCATATACACCAGTGCTTGCATATGTTGGTACGCCGATCACAAAGATCTATACAGCCGCAATCTGGATTGCTGCCGCCCTCGGGATAGTCCTCACTGTACGATTCTGGGGCAGATTCAGGATACTCCATGTCGCGCTCTATGCGGTCATGGGATGGTCAATTGTCTCGATATGGGACCAGGTAGTACCGCTTCTTCCGCAAGGGCTTTTCAGAAGCATACTCGCAGGAGGGATAACGTATACGGCAGGCATCGCATTCTATGCTGCAAAGCCCCTGAAGCATCACCATCTCATATGGCATATAGCCGTTCTCATCGGCTCGCTCATTTTCTTCCTCGGATACTCCTCATACCTTCTTGCTTAAAGTCCGCAGGAAGCAGAGACTTGGGTATGTATGAAAACCAATGCGATGAGAATCCTTGAGAGTCTTGGCATAGACTACACAGTGCATACCTATGAGGTCGATGAGGATCATCTCGATGCAATCCATGCATCAGCTGCTGCTGGCCTGGATCCTGAAAGAGTCTACAAGACTATAGTCATGAGGAATACGGACAGAGAGGTCTATGTGTTCTGCCTGCCTGCAGAGGCTGAGATATCGCTGAAGAAAGCAAGGGCACTGACAGGAAGCAGGGAAATCGACCTGATAAAGCAGAACGAGCTTCTTCCGCTTACAGGCTATATAAGAGGAGGTTGCTCCCCTCTGGGAATGAGGAAGCGCTACCCGACATTCATCGAGGAACTGGCACAGCTTGAGGATACGATATACGTAAGCGGTGGACAGCGCGGAGTGCAGATTGAGATAGCGCCGGAGGATCTGAGGAGAGCCGCCGACGCCGTCTTCGCAGACTTCACCTGACAATCGTCACGAAGTCATTCTTCCTGGGCGCGGCTTCCTTTACGCTCACTGGATAGCCGAGGATGCAGTGGCCGATGCCCCTCCAGTCTCCCTCAACACCCCATTTCCTGAGCATTGCCTTGCCCTCTTCCGATTCAAACTCCTCATACGCCCTGTTAATCCAGCAGGAACCGAGGCCGATAGCATGGGCTGCATTCATGAGGTTGCCAAGGACAAGACTCCCATCCTCAACGCATGTCGGTATATTCCTGTCTGCCAGCACGATGACAACGGTAGGTGCTCCATAGAACGGATCTTTATCCACACCCATGATCTTGGCATTCATTTTTGATAGAGCGGAGATATCATCCTTATTCTGAAGGACAACCATCTTCGCGCTCTGCCGTCCCATCGCCGATGGTGCGTATTTGCCCGCTTCAAGCACGGTCTGAAGCTCATCGTCGCTTATCTGCTCAGGCTTATAGCTCCGGCAGCTCCGTCTTTCCAGAAGAGATCTGATGATTCCATTTTCCATATGGCCATTATACCACGCCGATATGCATCAAAAAACCTCACTCCCGGAAATAGGAATGAGGTCTGATCGGGCAGAGAGGATTTGAACCTCCGACCCCTTGGTCCCGAACCAAGTGCGCTAGCCCCTGCGCTACTACCCGCTTGAAAACAAGGTGAGTATACTTGCTTTGCCCCTTCTTGTCCACACTGCGTGGCCTTTTTTGCTGTTTGTAATGTATTTTCTTTCAGAGAAAAGATTACCAAAGGGATAGTCATACTTGACTATATTATGGTAGAACATAGTGGGTATTATCGTTATTGACGGAATTATCGTGCTTTGTAAAAAAATAAACCGGGGTTAAATGAGGATATATTATGGAAAAACATGCATGGGATGAAATAGACCAGTACAGAGGTAGTCTCGTAAAAGGCCAGTGGCCTACGATTCCAGAGCTCTTTGAGATGGCTGTTGACCGCTATAAGAACAACACCTGCTTCTCTGTCTTTGAGCCTGACAAGAAGATACTCACCTACCAGCAGGCATATGAGAAGATCATGCGCGGTGCAGGCTATCTTGCGAGCAAGGGCATAAAGAAGGGAGACAGGGTTCTCCTGAATGGCAAGAACAGCCCTGACTGGGCAATCGCCTACTTCTCCATCCTGTTCGCAGGAGCTGTCATCGTTCCTATCGACAACCAGATGCATGCAGACAGATGCATGAAGCTTTCGGAGTTCGCGAAGGTAAAGTTCGCCATCTGCGATTTCGATGTGCTCGAAAAGATGAAGAACATCGGAGGTGAATGGTACAGCTCGCTTCTGGGAACTGCGATGCTGAAGGGAAAGGATGACAACTACGTAAAGTTCTCTGAAGTAGAGGGCCCGCGTCTCGAGAGCAAGGTGGAGGTAAGCGAGAATGACTATGCTGCTATCCTCTTCACTTCAGGCACAACGGGAAATGAGAAGGGAGCGATCCTCACGCATAAAAGCATAACATCCAATGTCTATCAGGCAGCGAATGAGATCAAATACCTGACGGACAAGGAGGTCTTCTATGCACTTCTTCCTCTGCATCACAGCTACTGCTGCACGACGGTTCTTCTCGAATCGGTGAAGTTCGGTGCTGAGTGTCTCTTCGGCCATGGAATCATCGTCTCAAGGATGATTGCAGACATGAAGATGGGGAAGGTCACCGTATTCATGGGTATTCCACTCCTCTACAACAAGGTCATTGCAGGCATCATGAAGCAGGTGAAGGCAAAGGGTGCTTTCACATACGGGCTTGTAAAGACACTCATGGCAATCAACGGATGGTGCAAGCAGCACTTCGGCAAGTCCCCGTTCAAGGGATTCTTCAACAAGAAGATCGTTTCGCAGGTCGGACTCGACCATTCGAAGCTCCTCATCTGCGGTGCAGGTCCTCTCTCCCCTGTCGTATTCAAGCAGTACCAGCAGCTTGGCCTTGATTTCCTCCAGGGCTATGGACTGACAGAGGCTTCCCCTGTTGTAACGCTCAATCCTCCAGAGCACTTCAAGGTCGAATCAATCGGCCATCCGCTCGCATTCATAGACATGATCATCGCTGACAAGGATGCCGATGGAGTCGGAGAGATAAGGATCAAGGGACCGAACAACTGTCTCGGATACCTCGATGATGAGGAGAACACAAAGGCACTGTTCGATGAGAACGGCTATCTCAGAACCGGCGATCTCGGATACATGGACAGCGAGAACTATGTGTATCTCAAGGGAAGGAAGAAGAACATCATCGTCACCGAAGGCGGCAAGAATGTCTTCCCGGAGGAGATAGAGGATATGTTCCAGCTCTATTCCCAGGTTGAGCAGATACTCATCAGAGGATTCCAGATGAAGAAGGATGTTCCTTCTGAATCGATTGAGGCCGTGATATTCCCATCTCCCGACTACATGAAGGAGAAGGGCCTGTCAAAGGATGCAATGAAGGCAGAGATCGAGGAGATCATCAAGGAAGTCAACAAGAATCTTGTCGGTTACAAGAAGATCGAGAAGCTCACGATCGTCGACGAGCCGATGGAGATGACAACGACAAAGAAGATCAAGAGAGCAACCGTGAAATAAGCGATTGCGGATACTAAGGAAGGACAGGACTTACTCCTGTCCTTTTTTCGTCTATAGGATTACAATCAAAGCATGTCTACTTTGATCAGGAATGCAGAGATAATCCCGATGACGGAACGCGATCTCCATTTCCGTGGGGATATCCTCATAGAGAATGGCAGGATTGCGGCTATCGGAACGATAGATGGCGATGCGGATGAGGTGATCGATGGATCTAAGATGATAGCGCTTCCCTCTTTCGTGAATGCACATACGCATAGTCCCATGGTCCTCATGAGGAACTATAAGGACACCTGCGAGGAGCTGATGAGCTGGCTTTCAGAGATATTCCCCATCGAGGATAAGCTACAGAATGAGGATATATACTGGGGATCGAAGCTCGCCATCGCAGAGATGATCCAGTCAGGGTGCACTACCTTCGCCGATATGTACTTCCAGTCATGGAATACGGCAAGAGCTGTAAGGGAGACGGGGGTAAGAGCTGTCCTGGGTCTAACGCTCTTCGGCGATGGAGAGGAGACGAAGAGACGCTTCAGGGAATTCGTGCCAAGGATAGAGGAAGCGATGGATGGCTCGGATATGATCCGCCTCGATGCTGCTCCGCATGCCATATACACATGCACAGCCGATACATACAGGCTCGCCGTTGAATGGACAATGGAACGCGGTCATTATCTCAGCACGCACCTGTCAGAGACGATGACAGAGGTGAATGACTCTCTGAAGAACAATGGCATGAGACCTGCTGAGTATCTCGACAGCCTTGGCGTATTCTCCGTGCCATGCTATCTTGCCCACTGCGTCCACCTCAGCGACAGCGAAGCAGGAATGCTTGCAAGCCATGAGCGCATATCGATAGTCCACAACCCGGCATCGAACATGAAGCTGGCATCGGGCATCGCTCCGGTAAGGAAATACAGGGAGATGGGCCTGAATGTCTCACTCGGAACAGATGGAGCCTCCTCCAACAATAATCTCTCGATGATGAAGGAGATCAATCTTGCCGCGATGCTCTCAATCGTGTCGAACATGACGCCATCGGCAGCACGCCCCTATGATATCCTCAGCATGGCGACCATAAACGGGGCCAGAGCTCTCGGACTAGATAGCAGGATTGGAACGATAGAGGAAGGCAAGGATGCAGATATCGTCCTGATAAACACAGACGATGTTAACATGACCCCGCTCAATGATCCGCTGTCAGCTGTCGTCTTCGCCGCGGACAGGAAGAGTATCGATACGGTATTCTGCAAAGGGAAGAAGCTCCTGGAGCATGGGGAACTCAAGACAATAGACAAGGATGAAGCCATCGCCAATACATACAGGTGCTGGGATTCCATCCTGAGGAGATGATATGGAAAGGTTTTTCTTTGATAGGGATATCGATGCGAAAGTGCTGGGACCGAAGAACAGAAGGAAGATCCTGGCACACGACAAGGATCTGATGGCATGCCACCTCTATTTCGATGAAGGCGGCGTCGGAACTCCACATAAGCATCCGCATACACAGATTGCGGTCATTCTTTCAGGCAAGTTCGAGTTCACGCTCGAGGGTGATTCAACCACGCTATCAGCTGGCGACTCGGTATACATACCATCCAACGCCATGCATGGGCTTGTATGTCTTGAGAAGGGAGAGCTTCTCGACATCTTCACACCTGAAAGAGAGGACTTCCTGGAGTAAACGATGGACATAGTGGTGACAATCAACGGGAAGCCATATGATGCGGAGATTCTGGACAACGAATCAGGCCGTGCATTCATGGCGCTTCTTCCACTATCATTCGAGATGGAAGATGAGAACGGCAATGGGAAATGCCGTTATCTATCGAAAAAGCTCCCTGTGAAGAGCGAGGCAGTAGGAAGCATAGCAGCCGGAGATATAATGCTATTCGGTGCATCATGCCTTATCGTTTTCTATGACTCATCCGATACAGACAGCAGCTATACGCGGATCGGGAGGATAAAGAATCCCGATGATCTGAAAAGAATCGCGGGAAGAAGAGATGCTGATGTCTCGTTCAGAGCGCGTTAGACTATTCAGGCATTGATAAAAAAGGGGCAGCCGTGAAGCTGCCCTCTTCTGGTTATTCAGGTATGACCCTCATATAGCGTTTCTTGCCGGCTTTGAGCAGGAACTCTCCATGCTCATCGAGATCGGCTGTGGAAAGAACCATCTTGGGATCTGTGATCTTGTTTCCGTTGACCTCAGCCCCGCCCTGTGTGACAAGCCTTCGGGCATCGCCATTGGAAGCTGTAAGACCCGATCTGGTATAGAGCTCGAGTATCCCCATGCCGTTATCGAGATCAGCCTTTGGAATCGATACAGAAGGGATACCATCCCTGTCAGCAGCCGCACCGCCTCCGAAGAGCTTCTTCGCAGCGCTTTCCGCCTTCTCTGCCTCTTCCTGGCCATGGATGATCCTGGTCACCTCATATGCAAGCCTTGCCTTCGCATCATTTATGTTCCTCTTCGGATCCTCGTACTCCGCAATCTCATCAAGCGACATGAATGTGAAGAGCTTCATGAAGCGTACAGCATCGGCATCGGCTACATTCCTCCAGTACTGATAGAAATCATAGGGAGAATAGAGCTCAGGCGAAAGGAATACAGCACCCTTCTCGCTCTTTCCCATCTTCTTTCCATCAGCCCTCATTATGAGATTGAACGTAAGACCGTAGCACTGCTCTCCGCCCATTCTCTGGATCAGGTCGATTCCAGCCACTATATTGCCCCACTGGTCAGCCCCTCCGATCTGCAGGCGGCATCCAGCAAGGTCATTGAGCATCTTATAGTCATAGGACTGAAGAAGCTGGTAATTGAACTCGATGAAGGAAAGGCCCCTCTCCAGACGCTGCTTCACTCCTTCGAATGTGAGCATGCGGTTGACAGAGAAGTATACGCCTACCTCACGCAGGAACTTTATGTAGTTGAGATCGACAAGCCAGTCAGCATTGTTCATCATCCTTGCCTTGCCGCATCCCGGCGCAGGCTCGTCGGAGAAATCGACGATCTTGCCCAGCTGCTTCATTATGTTCCCTACATTGGCTTTTATCGCATCCTCGGAGAGGATCTTCCTCATCTCTGTCTTGCCCGACGGATCCCCGATAAGCCCGGTACCACCGCCGACAAGCGCTATAGGATTGTTCCCAGCCTCCTGCAGATGATGCATCGCGAAGAATGGAACGATATGGCCGACATGGAGAGAAGGACCTGTCGGGTCGACACCGCAGTAGAATGTCACAGGCTCCCTGTCCATGAGATCGGAAAGCCCATCGAAATCGGTGCAGTCCTTGACGAATCCCCTGTCGATAAGTGTCTGAAGTCCCTTGTTCATCAGATTCCCCTCTGGTAGTTCTTCATAGCATCATGGATGAATGCGGAGAGCTTGTCTGCAGCAACGCGCTCCTGCTTCATGGAGTCACGGAAGCGTACCGTTACCGTATGATCCTCAAGCGTCTGGTAATCGACAGTTACGCAGTAAGGCGTACCGATCTCATCCATTCTCCTGTACCTTCTTCCGACAGCACCGCTCTGGTCATAGAACGTGAAGAAATCGGAGCGGAGATCATGCTCAAGCTTCGTCGCATACTCAGCAAGCCCATCCTTCTTCACGAGCGGAAGGACAGCTACCTTGATCGGAGCGATTGCAGGATGGAAGTGAAGGACGGTGCGGACATCTCCCTCCGGTGTTGCCTCCTCATCATATGCATCGCAGAGTGCCATGAGCACATTCCTTGTGAGTCCTGCTGATGTCTCGACAACGTATGGAATATATCTCTCATTCGTCTCTGGGTCGAGGTATGTGAGATCCTTGCCTGAGAACTTCTCATGCTGTGTAAGATCATAATCCGTTCTTGAGTGGACACCTTCAAGCTCCTGCCAGCCCATCGGGAAGAGGAACTGGATATCATAGGCATCCTTCGCATAGAACGCAAGTTCATCCGGCCCGTGCTGATGCCATCTGAGGTGCTCTGGATGGATACCCATCTTCTTATAGAACTCCATCCTCTGCTCTCTCCAGTACGGGAACCACTCCTCATCTGTTCCAGGCTTGCAGAAGAACTGCATCTCCATCTGCTCGAACTCGCAGGAGCGGAAGATGAAGTTCTTCGTCGTGATCTCATTGCGGAATGACTTTCCAACCTGGGCGATTCCGAACGGAAGCTTCACACGGGAGGACTGGAGAACATTCTTGAAGTTCACATAGATGCCCTGGGCAGTCTCCGGCCTGAGATAGACGACGGATGCTGCATCCGCATTCGCGCCGATATGCGTCTGGAACATGAGATTGAAGTTCCTTGGCTCTGTGAATGTACCCTTGTTTCCGCAGACCGGGCATGGAGCATTGAGATCGATCTGATCAGCACGGAAGCGTGACTTGCAGACCTTGCAGTCAACCATCGGATCTGTGAAGTTCGAGACGTGGCCTGAGGCCTCCCATACACGTGGATGCATGAGGATGGAAGCATCGAGTCCGACGATGTTGTCATGCATCTGGATCATTTCCTTCCACCAGAAATCACGGATATTGTTCTTGAGCTCAACGCCCATCGGACCATAGTCATAAGCACCATTGAGACCACCGTAGATCTCACTGGACTGGAATATAAAGCCGCGGCGGCGGCAGAGCGATACGATTTTATCCATTGTTGCTGCTTCGGACATTTTCAGTTCTCCTCAAATATGCTGAGGCCACGCATCAGGCGCTTTTCAGCTTCATCGAGCCCCAGAAGTCTAATAGAATCAAAGAGCGGTAGTGATACCGTCGAATTTGTTATTGCCACACGGATTGGCTGGAATACACCATTGACCTTGATGCCAAGCTCAGAAGCCAGAGATGCGAGCTTTGCCTCTATATCAGCCTCAGGCTCCCCGCTCTTAAGCCCGGAAAGAAGAATCTCCGATCCGGCTTTCAATGCCTTGTGGGTACTCTCCTCGTCTGAGCCCTTTGCAATATACACAGCCTTATCCTCAACGGGCTTATCCTCGAATAGGAATGATGTGAGAGGCACGACGTCGGAAAGCACCTTCATCCTCTCCTTCACAGGAGGAACGATGGCGCTCACGAGCTTCTTCTCCTCCTCTGTCAGCGGATCATGGACGTATCCTGCCTTCTGCAGGTATGGGGTTATGAGAGACGCAAGACGCTCGTCGCCACATGCCCTGATATACTGCCCGTTGAACCAGTCAAGCTTCTTGTAATCGAATACCGCAGGAGCCTTGTGTATACCCTGGAGCGTGAAGCACTTCTCGAGATCCTCCTTCGAGAAGAACTCCGTGGAGCCATCGAGGGACCAGCCAACAAGGGTGACATAGTTCATTATCGCCTCGGGAAGATAACCTTTCTCCCTGAAATCCCTTACAGCTGTCGAGCCATGGCGTTTTGAGAGCTTCTGTCCATCCTTTCCCATAACCATCGGAAGATGGCAGTACTGCGGGACTTCCCAGCCGAATGCCTGATAGAGAAGCACATGGAGAGGTCCTGACGGAATCCACTCCTGGGCTCTCATGATATGAGTGATGTGCATGAGATGATCATCGACGACATTCGCAAGATGGTATGTCGGGAAGCCATCGCTCTTGAGAAGTATCGGATCGGGAGAGATATCGCGGTTACGCCTTGTTATATCCCCCATGAGGATATCATGGAAGGTGGTCTTGCCCTCCGTCGGAACACGGAACCTGATTACAGGCTTTATGCCCTGAGCCTCATACTCCGCACGCTCAGCCTCTGTGAGATTGGCGCAGTGCCTGTCATATCCCTGGTACTCGCTCTTCGATTCCACCTGCTGCTTCCTGACCTCCTCCAGTCTCTCCGGGGAGCAATAGCAGTAGTATGCCTTTCCCTCTGCCACAAGCTGCTCGGCATACTTCTTGTATATATCGAAGCGCTCGGACTGGATATAAGGACCATAGGGACCTCCGACGACAGGACCTTCATCCCACTTGATGCCAAGCCACTCAAGCGTGCTATAGAGATCCTCCAGTGATTCATCGGAGTACCTCTCCCTGTCTGTATCCTCAACACGGAGTATGAACTTACCCCCTGAAGCCTTTGCGAAGAAATAATTGAAGAGCGCAGTGCGCACACCCCCGATATGCTGAAGCCCTGTCGGGGACGGGGCATAACGAACGCGGACGTCCATGTTTTTCTCCTTGAATTGTCAGGTGTCTATAGTATTATTTTCAAACTTTATTGGCAACCGACAGACTTATGCCGAAAACCAATCCAGAACGGCTTTCACTGCTTCATTCTCTGCGCTCTTGTCCTTGTCATAGAACATGTAGTGCGTACATCCTGGAATGGAGACATGCCTGTTATGTCCTTTTCCCGCCTTTGCGATATACACAGATGATTCCTCCCCGATTATCGTATCAAGTCCACCGGAGACTGTAAGCGTATCAACAGAGAGGGATGGAATCATGGGCCGGGTCTCCTTCATCAGTGCCAGAAGCTCATGGATCTGCCTAGGATAGAGCCAGGACCAGTACTGGCTTCCAAGATACAGATCATCTGCGGGGGCATTCTCATAGTACATCACATACCCTGGATCATTGTGCCAGTCATTAGGCTTCCGTTTGCAGACAAGGGAATACAGATATATCACGGGAAGCGGAACAGGTGGCTTCTGCCCGGGATATGCTACAGCAGGGCCGGCAAGGGCAAGCTTATCGCATCCGGCCTGCAGAGCGGCAATCACGGCAAGCGCACCGCCCATTGAGTGGCCGAGGATATAGAATGTGCTGTACTTCTTTCTCAGATCCCGGGCTGCATTCACGGCGACAGCGGTCCAGTCCCTGCGGTCCGACCTGAGGAAATCCTCTCCGGTAGTCCCATGGCCTGGAAGGCGCGGGGCATAGATGTCGAAGCCAAGCCCGTAGAGATCCTCTGCAGGACGGACAAGCTCCCCCGGATACCCCGTGTATCCATGGATGAGGAGGACTGCCTTATCGCTTCCTTCCTTATGCTTCAATGTAAAAGGACGCCCTGCTTTGCAAGGCGCTTTCCTATCCTCATATACCCCCTCATACCATGCCATGGGGACTGTATATCTGTATATGATCACCAGGATGCCTCCTGAAGGAGGTTGAGAAGATCGATGCGGCTCCTGACCTCCGTCTTTGCGAATATGTTCGCGATATGATTGTTCACCGTATTCACGGAGATATCGAGCTCGGAAGCGATCTCCTTGTTCGTAAGCCCCTTCTTTATCAGCTTAACAACCTCCGCTTCCCTCTCCGTGATGTGGTACATCTCCATTGCTTTAGCAAATGAGAGTTCCCTGTTCTCCGGCGTTTCTTCTTCCTTCCTGCCCGTCGTACGGGCTATGGCGATAAAGAGGAAGACAAGGATGGCTATTGTGTATGCCAGCGAGACAATCGGAATCGAGAGCTCCCTGAGATGGCTGAATACCATGGCAAGGATTATGACAGGAAGCATTGCCAGAGATATGATGACAAGCGTCAGGCACATTGTCCTGACGGACTTATCCTCGACAGAGCTCCGCGCCTGGGACATTATGACAATGCAGTATGTCACGGAAACCATCCATATAGCATACTGGAGCATTGAGAATATCTGCATCGGGATGATTATCCAGGCTATGGAATCACCTACATAGAGCGCTGCCAGTATTATCGCAAGCGCCTTCTCATATCCAGCCATAGGCCGCGCTATTATCCATGACGCGAAGAATGGCAGCATCCCGAGAATGAAGGCGGAATCCGCTGTAAGGAGTATCTCCCATACGAAGTGGAGCACATACTGCACCTGCCCTGAGAATGCAAGATAGGAATACTGGTCAAGAGCGAAGCCGACGACAGCGCCAAGAAGCGTTGCCGTAAACACAACGCAAGTGCGCGACCATGTGTATCGCGCACTGCGGTTCCATACGATAGCGAGTGCCAGATCCATGCTGACAATCGCCAGCGCTATCAGACTGAGTAGAAGAGGGACTGCCTCCATTACTATCTTCTCACCTTCTGGTTATGCGACATATCCGCAGATCCGCAGATTGCCGTTATATCCTCATTGAGAAGAGGCATGGTAGTTGCATCGAGACCTGTCGCAGCTCTGGCAGCAGCATTGTAATTGCGTGCATTGATGTCAGCCTGGGCATGTCTCGGGAACAGCCTGATATGCATGTTCAGACCCTTCGTGAGAAGGTATTCCGGCGTGAGCTCATACCCTGGCAGAGCCTCGGCAAGCTTTCCTCTGAGTGGAGAAATATCCTTGAGGAACGAGCCTGGAGCTCCGAGATGGAGTATGAACCAGAGTTCGAACGATGGATTGAAATAGCAGAGTCTCACCTTCTTCTTCTGCACATACTCATCCATCTCCTTTATCTCATCAACCGATGTTCCTACATCATCGAAACCAAAGAGTGCCCATGCAGAGTCGAACTTGCCATGATTGCGCTCTTTTGCTGTGTAATCCACAATGCTCTTAAGGTTCTTCGCATTAGGAGCCGCAAGCACAGTGAGGTTCACATACCTGCAGTCCTTGCGCATCTGCGAGAAGTAGAGAGCTTCTGCCTCCGTTGCGCACACAAGAAGCAGAGTCTGCTTCGGCGCTGTTATGTTCTTCCTGCGCTTAATCATTTGCTTCCTCCTCGCTCTTCTCCGGCTCTACCGGTGTGCCATCATGCACAAAGTAGAACTCGCTCGTAATCGGCAAAGCACCGAAAGCACCCTGCATATACCTTCTCGATGTCGGTATCTTTCCACGTGCTCCCTTGAAATCCGAGAGTGAGTAATAGACTGTGGAACTCTCCTGGTCCTTCTGTGCGAACCATACGGCATCGCGCCTGAGAAGCCCATCCTTGAGAAGCGAAGGATTGCAGTCCACTACGAGCATCTGGCTCTCCTTATCGCAGTTCTCGAATATCTCGACAAGATGGCAAAGGAGATCAGGATGGAGAAGCTGTCCGAAGTCATCGATGACAAGTGTCTTACCGGTGATGAATGCTTCAAAGAATGCGAAAGCCATGACTGTAAGCCTTCTCAGAGAGAGGCTCTCACCCTGGAACATATTAGCATAGCCCTCGGCCTTTTTGTCGTTGACGTAGATATGAGTGAAGCGGAGATGATCCTCGCCCTTGTCGTTCGTCCTGACCTCGACTCTGGATATATCCGTGATATCAAGAGCCCAGAAGTAGTTCAGGATCTGCTCACCCCAGCCCGGATGTGCCTTAAGCATCTCGCAGGCATAGGCCTCAGCCTTTGAGCTGACTCCCATAGGAAGAATATGAAGCGTCTTCTCGAACCATGTATAGAGCTCAAGCGATGTCTGCCCACCCTTCCTTGCAGAACCGGCAAGGAATGTCCTGTTCTCAGGAAGCTTGGCAGCCTGGCGCTTCTTCTCTCCTCTGTAGAGCTTTCCGAAGCGGTAGTCATACTGTCCGAGCTCCTCTCCGAGGGTACGCTCGAACATGAGCTTCTTCGAGTTGTTGATTATATAATAGAGCGACTCCTCGTAGATCCTCTCCTTGTTTGCCTTCAGCGTATAGCGGGCAATAGTGGTAGGATGCTCATCGCTTCCATCCCCTTTATCAAGGAGAACCTCGATCTGGATAGTTGCAGGAGTAGCCTTGTCTATGCCATACGCGAAAGTCGTTCCTGTAAGCGTTCCCTGCAGTGGATTCTCTGGTCCATCAGCAGCCATTACGATTCTCTTCAGAACTTCAAGAGCGCGTACGAATGAACTCTTTCCCGCTCCATTCGGTCCGATGATCGCACATGTCTTTATAACATCGAGACGATCATTCACACTGACGACCTTCGATGCAGGAAGGCGAGAATCCTTTACTGCCTGGAAGCTGATCGTCTGCGGAGACTTTACGGACTTGAAGTTCGCAATAGTCATGTTCAGCAGCATTTGCTACCTCCTTGCGATGGCACAGCCACCTTTACTGACCGATTATAGCAGAAGCGCTGAAAACTGCAAAAAAAGATTGAAAACTGTCTGAAAAGACAATCAGTAGCCTGAAAAGCCACTGATTGCATCTCAAAAATGATGGAATACAATGATTAAAACCGTATTTTAATTATCACAAGACTCCTATTCAGGATATCAAATGAAGAAAATTTACAAAAACTAGCTAATACTTATTAAGTAGTTTCTGCCATCACCTCGTCAGATAGTCGTATACGGAGTATTCCGGTCCCATATCATCAGGCACCACGACCGATGCAGGAGGCGCTGTCAGCTGCTTCTCCGCCTCCTCATTATAGCTCTTGACGCGCCTGAGATCCGTCAGCAGTGTGCTGACCTTCCTGTCGCTGCTGTAACGTGCGAGATCTTCCGCAATTGCTATCGCTCCATCGATGTCCCCAAGGGCAGCGGTCAGAACCGCGGCATTGAATCCAGAAGGCACATGCTGGGATCTCTTCCACTCTGCCATGAATGCATCAAGGGCATAACTTGTATTGCCATCCTTTGCAGCATCATACGCATCCTTCAGCTCCTTTATCTCTGGCTTATTGTCCATAAGCGCTACGTTGTAGTTATGCATCGTAGGTACGAACAGCCTTATGATGCCTGCATCGAATGAGCGGATCATGCGCTGGAAGAGCAGCTCGGCCTTATCGAACCGCGGGAAATCAGGATCGATGCTCTCTGTATTCGTCCTGGAATCCGTAAAGGTACGTGTTGCGATGATCTTCTCGGTATTCGTATCTATCACAGAGATCGTATAGGTAATCGAAGCAGTCTGCTTGATGTAGTAATCATAGTAATAATAGGTATAATACGAGTGATCATATGCATCATACTCGGTCGCACTGCGCTGGACGGAATAGATATTCTCATCGACATTCATCGCATCGATACGAGGAATCATCACGGCATCATAGCCCATATCGCGGAACTCGCGCGACTCATCCCAGCTAGTATGGATTATCCTGTCAGTCGATGATGGAGGCAGGATATTGTAATAGCCGGAGGACGATAGCGTCGAATAGATTCGGTCGGTAGCGTATGATGCGACGCTGTTGGTTATATCATATGAATAGGAAGGCCTTATCAGTATGCCGGCACTGCCTATATCTATCGTGCGTATCCAGCCGCTGCTGGTCACAAAGCCCTTGTATGGGACAACGGAAGCCAATGCAAGATTCCTGTATGACCCCATATTGATTTCCGATGGCTGCATATACCGCACAGCAATCTCCGTCGCACATGATGCGGATAGCAACAGCACCGCTAAAATAAGAACAAGCAGTTTACATCTTCTCAGCATAGTCCCTCTCCTTATCAGACCATGAAACTGTTATCGCGGAGGATAAGGGCCTCTCCCACTGCCCTTATCATTCCTCTGAGACTGGCCTCCCCGCGGCCTGCGATTCTGAGACCGGCATCGCCAGGAAGCCCTATCCTGAGGAATGGAAGCCCCCAGGAAACTATAAGCATTTCATCAGGGGATGCGGCTCCGCATGCAGCGAATGCCTCCCCTGCTGTCATTACGAGTATTGCGGAGAACTCCCCTCTTGCGCTCCTTGAGAAGAGCTCCTCTGCAGCGATAGGTCCCTCAACATCCATTCCAAGACTCTTCACGATATTCACTGCGGGGATTATCGCATCATACTCCTCGGTTCCAAGCCAGTTGCCATCCCCATCCTGAGGATTGAGCGCTCCAACCGCGATTGGCAGATCCTTCTCGAAGTAGCTGGAGACCTTCAGGGCATCGATCTTTATTATGGCCTCGATCACATTCTCACGCGTTATCTTATCGAGAGCAGATCTCACCGAGCGCCTGTGCGTAAGACCGAAGGCATTGATCCTGCCAGCTGTTACCATATTGATGAGCCTGTCTGTCTGGGCGAACTTCCTCAGAAGCTCATGCACGCTCTTCTCTGCATAGCCAGCCTCTTTGAGCGATGCATTGCTTATCGGACAGGTGACAAGGGACTGACCGAGCCCGTTCTGTATGGCATCAACAGCTGCCTCCAGGGCTTTATATGAAGCATGCCCTGTCTCCGCGGTAGGACAGCCGTAGCTGAATGCCTCCATGTCCATGGAAGATGATGAGAGGAATATAAGCCGCTCGCCCGCATCCTCTGCGGCCCTCAGTGAATCCAGATCCTCAGCATATGCCGTGAAGGGAAGCACTAAAGATAGATCCGATGCGACACGCTCGAATACCCCGCGATCTCCTGCGATGATTAATCCGGCCCCTGGCGTAGCGGAAAGCGCAATAACGCTCCTGAGTATTATCTCAGGAGATGTTCCCGCTGCTTCGCCCATGGATAGTACTGCATATCTGAGCATATCCGGATGATACCATCTAGCGCTGTTTCAGGAAAGTGCTGATTGCTTTATAAGCAAAGAACTGCTAAACATCATCAGGATCATCAAACCAGCATTCCGTATCGGAGACAGCCCTGATGAATATCCTTGCCTGGTCTTTGTCATACTTCGCCTGATGATACTTAAACAGCATCCTGTCTCCATACTGGCCGAGTATCTCAATCTTACCTGTAGGATGGGACATCGCATACCGGAACGCCTTCGCAGGTCCGCTCATCCCCGCTTTCGCCAGGTCGACTATGCGCGAACCGCGCAGAATCGGAACCTGGAACTGGTTCTGCACGCCCTCGACAGGTCTGCATTGGAATACATAATAGGGAGCAACGCCTATCGATACGAGCTTATTCATGAGAAGTGCAAGGACAGCCGGCTCGTCATTTACGCCCTTGAGCAGTACTGTCTGATTGCGTATCGTGCATCCTGCAGCTCTGAGCTCATCGACAGCCTTCCTGGATTCAGGAGTGATCTCCCTCGGGTGGTTGAACTGGGTAACGACGATTATCTGCTTCTTCCTGCTGTACTCCCTGAGAATTGAAAGAAGCTCCCCTTCATCCTCCGTGATACGCTGCGGGAAAGAGACAGGTGTTCTTGTCCCGAATCGTATGAACTGCAGCGAAGGAATCTCCGTAAATACATCAAGATACCGTCTTATGATCTCATTAGAATTAAGGAATGAATCACCGCCCGAGATGAGGATATTGTTTATCAGCGGATGCTGCCTGACATACTCAGCCATCTCTGGCAGTGTCTCCGCAATCTCTTCAGAGGAAAGACCTACAAGGCGCTTGCGGAAGCAGTGCCTGCAGTACATGGCGCATTGGTTGGTCGAGAGGATCAGTGCTGTCTGACTGTACTTATGCTGCATACCCTGCAGTACAGTGTTATCCCCTTCCCCGCTTGTATCGGCGCTTCCGCCTTCTGAGAATTCCATCGCATCGGGAATTGCCATCTTACGTATCGGATCCTGCCTGTCCGCTGGATCTATGAGCCCAAGATAATAATCCGGGACACATACGGGATACTTCTCCTCGATGCCGTGAAGCTTCTCCATCTCATCGGCATCCAGGCCGAGCATCCCCTGCAGCTCTTCAACGCTTCTGCAGCACTCATCAAGAAGTCTCTGCCATTTCCTCATTGAACCTCCTTTTATAGAAAATACATCGCTATCAATCTGTGAAACACATCGCAAATGAACAACCGGATAATAATATGGATGGATGTAAATCTATATATGAATTGTAAATCGTGAAAAACCTGCTGTCAAATTCACGGAATGTCGGACAGAAAAAGCGCTCAGTATATATTGAGCAATGCTGGAATACAGACTAAAAAGAAAGCAGGAGAAACAACATGAGAAAACTTGCTATCATCGCGCTTATCGCAATCATGGCCGTAGCTCCTGCAATGGCTGCAGAGAATGGTCCTATAGGAATCATCACAGCAATGTCGAATGAGCTCAGCCTCCTTCTTGAGAATGCTGATATCAAAGAGACAGTGACTATCGGAGGAGTTGACTACAATGTAGGAACCCTCGAGGGAAAGGATGTCGTGCTTGCAAAGGCAGGAATCGGCAAGATACTTGCCGCAGCTGGTGCTGCTACGCTTATCAATGAGTTTGATGTAAGCTCGATAATCTTCACAGGAATCGCAGGTGGTGTCGGAGATGAGACAGAGGTCATGGATATCGTCGTATCCAGCGATCTTGTTGTGCATGACTATGGCGATATCGGCAATGACGGATTCACATGGGATGCGGTTGCAGGCTCCGATGGGAACGGAAGAATACCTGCAGACCCAGCACTTGCGGATCTTGCATACAAAGCAGCTGTGGATGTAGTTGGCGAGGATAGCGCTTTCATCGGCAATATCGCTACAGGAGACCAGTTCGTTGCAAGCGAAAGCTATGTGAATGTACTCCAGGACAGCTTCGATTCCCTCGCTTGCGAGATGGAAGGCGCTGCTGTCGGTCTTGTTGCCTATCAGTATGGGGTCCCATTCGTAGTAATCAGATGCATGTCTGACAAGGCCGATGGACTTGCGCATGAGACATATGACGGATTCGGCGATCAGGCTGCAGACAACTCCGCAAGCATCGTGATGGAAATGCTCGGGAATATGTAATCACAGCAATATGATTTGAATATTGTGCTCAGGGGCTATTCTATCCCAGGATAGCTCCTGCTGTTTAATTCATTAATATTCCAGAATGTTTCAGGTCCATATTTTAAGAAACCCAGAAATTTCTTCATATTGTCATGACGTTATGTTAAAAATTATGATAATCTTTATCAAGAAACAAACTCATATTGCCACAAGAGGAGAAAAAATGAGAAAAATCTACAAGTCACACACGACGGGGGGGGGGTATAAGTCTTTAACTGTTCTTGTTTCCCTCCTGATCGCAGTATTGGCAATTACTTCCTGTACACAGTATATACCTGTTTTTATTCCAGGAACCGGTAATGACATTTCAGACCATTCACACCAATGGGATACTGGTAACGTCCTTATAGCAGAGACCTGTGTGGATGATGGCGTAATGCTATACACATGCTTAATCTGCGGAGAAGAAAAAACCGAAGCTATCAATGCACATGGCCATAACTTTGAAAATGATATCTGTACATATTGCAATAATAGCAAGACCAACATTGATGCTTCCGAAGCACGCATTGGATTAAAATACTATAAAACTCTAAAAGAAGCTGTTGAAGCGGCGATAGCTCTTGATCCTGCAGAGAGAGTGATTGATATCACAGCAGAAACAATAAAAGAATACAATGCACATGGAATAGAGATAAATGGGTCTATCACTATCAACGCAAATGGTGCGGATTTCGGAAACAGGGATCTTGCAATATATACATACAATAATCTTTGGAAAAACCCGGAGAGCGGTGAGATAAATATAGTAATAAATGATGCAGAAAACCTATATCTGTGGGGGCAGCCTGATGATCAGCTTCCGAATGATAATGATATTATCAATGTAACAATGAATAATTGCCATAACAAAGGAAATGGTTCTCTCGCCAACGCAGGAAGGATGCTTTACTTCACCGGTACAAAAGGCACTACAAATATTACTATCTCCAATTGCTCTGTTGAATCTACAGATTCTCCTTTCTATACAAACAATCCAGGAAAACTTGAATTCATTGACTGCACATTCACGGATATAGCAGTACCACTGAATTTCAATATGAAAACAGCGGGCACAAAGACAATCACTGTAGATGGATGCAAGTTCAATAATTGCGGAGCTACCGTAGATGAAAGTGCTGATATTTCAAAATACTCAGCTCCAATCAGGGTTGTTGCGACTGAGGAAGGGGCGAAGCCAGAACTTATTCTGAAAAACTCTGAGTTTTATGGAACTAAAGGAGATAATGGAGATGTTCTTTTAGCTGTGGATGGAACATATTATGGAGTAAATGCTGTTCTTGAAGGGAATAAAACAGATGTAGAAATCTGCAATGTATATAATCCGAAGACCTATATAACAATCAACGCTGGAATGACAGGTTCTGTCTCATCTTCTGACTCAATCTGATAACAGCCATTATAATCTTCTACAAAAGCTGCCAAGAAAGCCAATCCATTCGAGGCAGCTTTTCTTATGCTGAATCATATGAATGTTCTTAATATCAATTATCATGACAAACGGAGAAAACGCAGGATAATATGATTATCATGTGCTTCGAAGATGATGAGATCGATGATGATATAGAGGAACTCTTCTCGATAATCCCCGATGTGGAAGGGAATGCCACTGGGGAGGAAGACTCAGAAAGCGAGTACGAGGACCTGGAGGACGAGAAATTCGATATAGATTTCTAATGTTTCTTCACGTAGTATCTTGACTATATCAGAGATTCTTCTTACAGTAACATTGTTACTACTAGGAGAATCATATGAGAAAACTGCTTTTATCTATCATTATTATAATATCAATCATCGCACCGGTCGCTGCAGAAGGAGCAAGAGAAGACGGGACACTGAGAATAGGAATCTCGAAGCTCCTCTCCCACCCTGCCCTGGATGCAATTGAGAAAGGTATCTGCGACTATCTTGAGGATGCTGGCATCGATGCGGATATCGAAGTGCAGAATGCGAACGGAGAGATAAGCACAGCCGCTTCGATAGCACAGCTCTTCAGGACCGAAGGCAAGGATCTCGTGATCGGCATCGCAACTCCGACGGCGCAGGCACTTGCTAATGTATTTGATGATATCCCCGTAATCTATTCCTCCGTAACAGATGTCAAAGCCGCAGGACTTGATGGACTTCCAAATGTCTGCGGAGTCTCTGACCAGGTCCCTGCTGCCGAGCATTACAGACTGATAGAAGAGATTACAGGAGCAGAGCGTATCGGTATGGTCTATACATCCGGCGAGGCGAATGGCATCTCCGCTATGGAGCAGATGGCCGCGATATGCAGGGAGAACGGAACGGAACTCGTGACCGCATCGGTATCCAACTCATCAGAGGTCAGGATGGCAGCGTTATCCATCATTGACAGGGTCGATGCTATGTATGTCGCTATCGATAATACCGTTGTATCAGCAATAGCATCACTTTCGGATGTCTGCAGCGATGCATCAGTTCCTCTCTTCAGCGCTGATGTAACATCTGCAGAAGGAACGGAAGTGCTCCTTGCAGGCGGATTCGACTACTACGCATCAGGACGCCTTACAGGGGAAATCGTCAAGAGGCTCATCAATGGAGAGAGCTGCGAGGATATAGGGACGGAGTATCTCACCGATCTCGAACTCTATGTGAACCTAGCTACGGCAGAAAAGCTGGGGCTGGATATACCTGAGGACATACTTGGCAGAGCAAAGTACATAATCGAATAGTTTGTGCATAATTATTCCGAAACGTGCATACGCAACATTGAATCAAATACACGCTTCAGCTATATTCATAGCTATCCTTCAGGGAGGTTTTATGAAAAAAATACTTGCGCTCATGGTTGTCCTTGCCGCATCTTTTGCTCTTATCGCGGGAGGAAGCCAGGAAAGCTCCGCAGATGACGGAACGGTTCTCATAGGTGTATCGAAGCTTCTTTCCCATGCTGCACTCGATGCAGTGGAAGTAGGAATGCAGGACTATCTCTCAGGTACAGGCATCCCTGTCCGCTATGATTTCCAGAATGCCCAGGGCGATATCTCAACAGCAGCATCAATCGCCCAGCAGTTCAAGAGCGAGGACTGCGATATAGTTCTCGGAATCGGAACAGCATCGGCACAGGCTCTTGCCAATATCTTCTCTGACAGACCTGTCCTCTTCGCAGCAGTAACAGATCCCGCATCCGCCGGCCTTGTCGCAGATAACTACACAGCAGATCCGGAAAGCAATGTCTGCGGTGTCTCCGATATGAATCCTGTAGAATCCCAGATCCAGCTTCTTGCTGATATAACAGGTGCAAAGACAATCGGAAACGTCTACTCCTCAGGCGAGCAGAACGGTGTTGTGCTCATGGAGCAGGCAAAGGCTGCATGTGAGAAGCTCGGACTTGAGTTCGTAGAGGTTGCAGTATCCAACTCCTCAGAGGTAATGATGGCTACACAGTCAATCATCGACCGCGTCGATGCGATCTACATCGCAACAGACAACAACGTCATTTCAGCGCTCGCAGCTATCGATGATGTCTGCACGAAGGCTGGAAAGCCGCTCTTCTCCGCAGATCCTTCCGGAGTCGATGGACTCAACTGTCTGATCGCATGGGGCTTCAACTACAACTCAATAGGTGTTGAGGTCGGAAAGCTCATCGAGAAGATCCACAATGGAGAGAATCCGGGATCCCTCGGAACAGTCTTCCTCTCCGATCCGGCAGATTTCGAGCTCTGGTTCAATCTCGACACAGCCGAGGCACTCGGAATCACGATTCCGCAGGATTTTCTGGATTCTGCAGCTGTCATAATCCAGGACGGAGTGAAGACAGAGAAATAATCATATGCTAGAATACAGCAGAGGCCGCCACCTGGCGGTCTTCTGCTTTGACTGATTAGGAATTGGAAAAGAAAAATGATTGAAGGAATTTTCGTAGAAGGTCTTATCTTCTCCATAATGGTTCTAGGCATCCTGATAAGCTATAGGATCCTTGATTTCGCGGATCTTACATGCGATGGATCGGTGGCAACGGGCGCCGCGGTGGCCACAATGTGCATAGTCGGTGGACTTGGGATCACGGCGGGACTCGTGCTGGCATTCCTTGCAGGCGTGCTCTGCGGACTTGTCACTGCATCGATACACAACAAGCTGCGCATACCCGGGCTCCTTGCAGGTATTCTCACGATGACTATGCTCTACTCCGTCAACCTCAGAATACTCGGCAATAAAGCCAATGTCTCGCTTGTCCGCGTTGATACACTCTACAGATTATTCCCCGAGGCATTCTCATTCCTGCCTCAGGCCTTCGCCTCGCTTCTGGGCACGCTCATATTCGTACTTGCTGTCAAAGTCATCATGGATCTCTTCTTCCGCACAGATCTTGGTCTTGCGCTCGGCGCTCTTGGAGGCAATGAGCAGGTCATACTCTCCCAGGGAATGAATCCTGCAACGCTGAAGCTTATCGGCGTAGGACTCTCAAATGGTCTTATCGCGCTCTCCGGTGCGCTTCTTGCCCAGTACCAGGGATTCGCAGATGCAAACCTCGGCCAGGGAATGGTCGTCCAGGGACTGGCTGCCATAATGATCGGAGAATTCCTATTCTCATCAAACAGGATCTCGCTCATCACGCTCCGCGCAATCCTGGGAGGAATCATATACAAAGCACTCATGTTCCTCGGAAGGAAGTACGGCTACCTGATAGGAATAACCCCGAATGACTTCAAGCTGCTTACCGGCATCCTCGTCATAATCTCCCTCACCGTTGCGCAGACAAGAGCAATGGCAAGCGCAAAAGGTGCTAGAAAGAAGGCTCTCGAGAGGACAATGGGCCACAAGGAGGAAACAAATGCTTGAGATAAGCCATGTCACGAAGGTATTCTTCCCTGGAACTGTTAATGAGAAACTTGCGCTTGAGGATATAAATCTCACCGTCAACGATGGCGATGTCATCTGCGTAATAGGCTCCAATGGCTCCGGAAAATCCACGCTCTTCAATATGATCGCAGGAACATTCCCTGTCACATCCGGCACGATAAAGCTCAAGGGCAAGGATATAACCAATGCACCTGAATACAAGAGAGCTTTCATGATCGGAAGAATATTCCAGGATCCGACAAAGGGAACAAGTGCGAATATGTCCATACAGGACAATATGAACCTTGCATCCTCAAAGGGAATGAAGGGGCTCAAGTTCAGCCTTACGAAGGAACGCAAGGCAAAGTTCCGCGAGCTTCTCAAGCCGATCGGGCTGGAGGACAGGATGGAGGATAACGTAGGCCTTCTCTCAGGCGGACAGAGGCAGGCCCTTACCCTTCTCATGACAACCCTTTCACGTCCCTCACTTATGCTCCTTGACGAGCATACAGCAGCACTCGACCCGAGGAATGCGGAGATTGTAATGAATCTCACGAAGGAGTATATCGAGCGCTTCAATCTCACTGCGATGATGGTAACGCACAACATGCAGTTCGCTATCGATTATGGCAACAGGCTCATAATGATGGATGAAGGGCATATCATCCTGGATGTGTCAGGAGAGGACAAGAAGAAGCTGACGGTTCCCGCCCTGATCGATGAATTCCGCAAGATAAGACGGAAGGAATTCGATTCCGATGAAGGGCTTCTGACAACCTGATGGAAAAACACATGTACTCGCGCCGCAGCCTAGCGGCGCTTATCATTCCCCTTATAATCGATTCATTCCTCTCCATCCTCATAGGCATGGCTGACACGATAATGGTATCGACAAACGGAGAAGCTGCCGTATCCGGAGTATCGCTTGTAGACACGATATCTAATCTGCTTGTACAGCTCTTCGCAGCATTCGCAACGGGCGGAGCTGTCGTCGTGGCCCAGTACCTTGGTTCAGGAGACAAGGAAAAGGCAAAGGACAGTGCCAAGAATCTGATATACATCTCTGCGATCATATCGGTGATAATGACAATCGTTGTCATGCCTGTACGTGGGATAATCATCGACACATGCTTCGGAGACATAGGGGAAGATGTCAGGGCATACACCGATGACTATTTCGTGCCGATACTCCTGTCCTACCCCTTTCTTGCGATATATTCCGCTCTGACAGCACTCTCAAGAGCAGAGAACAGAAGCGTCAGAACGATGCTGGTCTCCGTAATGATGAATGCAATCAATATCGGTGGGAACGCTATCCTCATATTCATATACGGTCTTGGACCGAGGGGCGCCGGCATTGCATCGCTGGCATCCAGGGGCATGGGATGCATCGTGATGTTCATCCTCCTCCATAAAGGAACTGATAAGCTAAGCCTCAAAGGGATACTATCGGGACCATTCTCCCCCGATCTCATAAAGAGGATACTCCGCATCGGGATACCAGCGGGAATCGAAGGCGCTACATTCAACCTTGGAAAGATTTTTGTGCAATCCCTGACAGCAAGCCTCGGCACATCAGCGCTGGCTATCAATGCAGTAACAGGAAACTTCAACAGCTATTCGAATATCCCGGGCAATGGTATCAACCTTGCGATGATAACCGTCATAGGCCAATGCCGTGGCAGGAGGAATTTCGATGATATCTCATACTACACGAAGCTTCTCATCGCGCTCGTGTACATGTCCGTATTCATCACAGTACTGCCGATGTTCATACTCGCGCCCCAGGTCATATCGATATACGGACTGGAGAAGGATTCAATACAGCAGGCAATACCTATGGCAAGGCTCTGCCTCTTCATGTGCTTCGCTGTATGGCCGCTTGGTTTCACTCTGCCGAATATGCTGAAAGCCGTCGGCGATGTCAGATTCATAATGCTGGCATCATTCTCATCGATGTGGCTCTTCAGGGTCCTTGGCGCTTATATCCTCGTCAGGGGACTTGGGTTCGGAGTTGAAGGCATATGGTATGCGATGTATATGGACTGGATTGTGCGCGGCATGCTGTACTTCTGGCGCGTTGCATCAGGCAGGTGGAAGACAAAGGAAGTCATATAGCTCACAGCTCCTCCTGACTGAATCCGCTGACACATCTCTCACGGGAGGAGAAGCTAAGACCAGCAAGTATGATCTCCATCCCCTTCTCCTCTGCCATATGGATGTACTTATCTGCGTAGTGCCTCTCCTTTATCTGCTGCAGCGCCTCTTCAGCACTTCCATCAACCTTCAGCTCGAAGATGTAGATGTGCTTTCCTCTTATAAGAACCTCATCAGCCCTCCCGAGCTTCCCTGCATCCTCGGGGTACGCATCGCCCTTCATGCAGACGAAGAGGCCATGCATCATAGTATGGAAGAGCCTCTCATCCTTCCTCTCGTAGAAATGGTATGGGAACATCGCAAGATAACGGTTGAATATGGCGGCCATAGCATCCCCGTCGCATCTATCCATCGCTTCCCCGAGATCATCCGTAAGCGATCCGAAGCCCTGCTCCATATACTGCTTTATCAGGGCGCGGGTGAATGATATGGATATCTCCCTGTTAGGATACCCGAGCCTGAGGCTGGTCTCACCTGCCTTCTTTATCGTCAGGTATCCTGCATAGTACAACAGCGCATAGATATCATTGACACGGAGCTTCTTCTCGGCAAGGAGCGAGATATCGAATGAGGTGAAGGCCTCGAGATCAAGGGATGGCATCTCCTCTACAAGGGACAACAGGTCATACTTCCTCGCAAGCTCAACAGCCATCGTCGATACACCTGTCAGATCCCAGTAGTTCTCGAATATGCATTCAAGCCTGTCGAAGAACCTGCCTATCGATACAGGGTTGTATACCTTCAACTCGGAGTCAGGTGAGAACCTGTACCCATCGTAGTAGCCCCTTATCCTCCCTATGAACTCTTCCTTCGATCCATATATCCCGGGATTTGCCTCAAGTTACTCATCCATCCCTTCCCCGAAATCATCCTCAAGCTCCTTCTCCGTATACCCGAATGCCCCAGCGAACCTCCTGTCCATCGATATGTCATAGAGGTTGTTCATAGCGGAGAATATCGAGAGATTCGACAGCCTCACGCATCCTGTCATGAAGAAGAACCTTATGTATGCGCTGCTGTTCTTTATCACGGAGAAGAAGTCATTCAGAACGAGCCTCATCTCCTCTGTATAGCTAAACCCGCCAAGGATTGCCTTCGTAAGCGGATCATCGTACTCATCTACGATGATTACAGCTCCTTTTCCGGTCCTCTCTCCAATCTCAGAAAGAATGGCTCTCAGCATCCTAGCAGGGGATTCCTCCTTCAGATCCGTTATACCAGCAGCCTTTTTAGCTTCATCAGCAATCAGCTCCTGCATGCCTCCGATGAAATCCTCTGCTGATAGCTTGCTGAGGTTCGCGAAGTTGAAGTGCATCACGGGATACTTCTCGAATGAGTAATCGGTCTTCTCTGCTATATACAGCCCTTTGAAGAGATCCTTCTTCCCCTCGAAGATGGCATGAAGCGTAGAGCAGAAGAGGGACTTGCCGAACCTTCTTGGACGGGAGACGAAGAAGAAGTTCTTATCTGCAGAACTTATAAGCTCATAGGCGTACATCGTCTTATCGACGTACAGAAGATCGTTCGTTATGAAATACTCTAAGCTGAACCTGTCGGTTGAGATCCCTTTCATGCCATCAGTATAGTTATTTTCATCTGCATTTGAAGACATAGATATCTTCCTCCTTTGATATCTATACGCTCCAGATGCCGGCCGCTGCCAATCCAGAGGGAAAAATAATCGGAGAAAACAACGTTTTCCGCTGTCTTCTCCGTCAATCATCAGAGGTCGTCAACAAGTGCTGTCGACTTGGCGTAAGCGGTGCTCCGTGCCTCGAAGAAATCGGTCTTCACCATATTTGCATTGGAGTACTTCGAAACCCAGGACATATCCTCAGGCTCATCCTCGAAACCAGGATACAGGGTACCGAATCCAAGGCTCTGCCATCTGAGGTTGCCCAGATAATGAATGTAATCGGAGACCATCTTCCTGGTAAGGCCCGGGACATCATCACCTATGGCATACTCGCCCCAGGCAATCTCCTGCCTCACGCCTTCCTCAAGCATCTCTTTGTAAATCTCAATTCTTTCAGGAGTGAAGAGCTCAGGCTCTTCCTTCTTCATCTCGAGTATTATGTTCCTGAAGAGCCAGAGATGGGTGTTCTCATCCCTGTTTATGTACCGTATCTCCTGTGCAGATCCCGGCATCTTCCCATTCCTCGAGAGGTTGTAGAAGAACATGAATCCCGAATAGAAATAGATGCCCTCCAGAATATAATTGGCCATAAGCACCTTCATCAGATGAAACAGATCCCTGTTATCAACAAAGTCGTTGTAGCAATTGCCTATGAATGTATTTCTTCTCAGAAGATGCTCATCGGTCTTCCACTGGAAGAGGATATCATTACGCTCCTCAGGGGAGCAGATCGTATCGAGCATGTAGGAATATGCCTGGCTATGGAGGCACTCCTGGAATGTCTGGATATGAAGGCAGAGGCAGACCTCATTCGCCGTTATATACTCCGTGACATTCGGCAGATTCGCAGTCTGCAGGCTGTCCAGGAATACAAGGAATGAAAGAATCTTATCATATGCCTTGCGTTCCGACGGCAGAAGCTTATGGTAGTCCTTCAGATCCTGTGAGAGATTGATCTCCTCCGGAACCCAGAAATTGTTCATTGCCTGCCTGTACCAGTCAGATACCCATTTATACTTCATGTTGTTGAAATCATTGAGGTTGGTCGTATTACCACCGACCATCCTTCTCTTCTCCACTTCTGTATCCCCATCGGGATTGAAAAGGGGATTCCTTATAAGCTCTTCCATAGCTTTCCTCCTAGCTTGAGCAGCTCTCGCACTCCTCGACTTCAAGGCTCTTGGAGCGCACATAGTATATTGTCTTCACATGGCATTTCCATGCGAGGAGATAGAGGTTCAGGACCTCCCTCATCGTATAGTCATTCGTGATGTACAGATTCATGCTCTGCGCCTGATCTATATACCGCTGCCTTATGCCTGCAGCCTTTACTGACCATGTCTGGTCGATCTCATGGGCAGCCTTGTAGTACCACCATGTCTTCTGCGAAAGCTCAGGAGCTGTACGCGGAAGCATGCTCCCCTTCTTCTCCTCATAGAAGAACCTCTTCATCACAGGATCAACACCGGCAGTCGTTCCCGAAAGAATGCTTGTGGATGATGTCGGAGCTATAGCGAGAAGATAGGCATTCCGCATGCCGTTCCTATGGACCTTATCCCTGAGCTCTTTCCATTCAGGAGACGAGAATCCACGACGTTCAAAGAACTCACCTGTATCCCATTCGCTCCCTTTGAAGTACTTGTACGCTCCCTTCTCGGTTGCAAGCTCAGAGGAGGCTTCAATGGCAGCAAAGCTTATCGTCTCAAAGACCTTATCAACGAATTCCAGATGATCCTCAGACTCCCACCTGACACCGTTCTTCGCCAGCATATGGTGGTATCCTGATACACCAAGCCCGATTGATCTGTATTCATCGTTCGTGATCCTGGCATATGGAACCGGATAGAAATTCAGCGTGATTACGTTATCAAGAGCCCGCACGACAGTCTTTGTAAGATCATGGAGCTTCTTCCTGTCCGTGACATCGACATTGCCAAGAGAGATTGACGCAAGGTTGCATACAACAAAGTCACCAGGCTTCGTTCTTGTGACAACAACAGTCTCCCCCTCCTCCGTTGTAATCTCCACCGGCTCTGCTTCTATCTCTGACATATTCTGTGCGATCTCAGTGCAGAGGTTGGAGGAATAGATCATTCCCTTATGCTTATTGGGATTCATCCTATTGACCTCATCCCTGTTGAATGCAAACGGAGTCCCGGTCTCTACAAGACTCTTGAGAATCAGGCGGACAAGATCCTTAAGGAGTATTGAACGCTTATGTATGCGGTTATCTGCAACGCACTCAAGATAGTGCTTCGTCCACTCCTCCCCATAGAAATCCTCAAGGTGGTATCCTTTCGTCGTCCATATCTCATGCGGACACATCATATACCACTCCTGATCAAGGCTCTCGGAGCAGAGCTGCCAGAAGTAATCGGGATAGCATACAGCCGGGAAGACATCATGGGCCTTCATCCTGTCATCGCCATTATTGGTACGGAGATTCAGGAACTCCGGAAGATCCCTGTGCCATACATCGAGGTATACAGCGACAGCACCTGCCCTTACCCCCAGCTGATCAACAGCGACTGCTGTATCATTGACAAGCCTTATCCAGCGGATAACCCCGCCAGCCGCACCTTCGAAGCCTCTTATCGAGGAACCATTTGCACGGACCTTGCCGAAATACATACCCATGCCTCCGCCGAACTTCGAAACCTTAGCGAAGTTATCGAGAGACCGGTATATACCATCAAGCGAATCAGGAACGGTATCGATGAAGCAGGATGAAAGCTGATGGATAGGCTTTCTGGAATTGGCAAGCGTTGGCGTCGCCATCGTCACTTCCATCTTCGAAAGCATATCGTAGAACTTCCTGACCCAGCCCATCCTATTCCTCTTCTCTGGGAGTGCAAGATGGAGCGCTATCCCAAGGAACATCTCCTGTGGAGTCTCCAGAGGCTCATGCTGGTGCGAATGGATCACATAGCGCTTGAGGAGAAGATCGAGACCTGAATACGTGAAGAGATTATCCCTTGAATCATCAATAAAGGAATACGCTTCATCAAGTTCAGCCTTCGTGTATCCTTCCGTGATATATGAACCATAAAGATTCTCAGATACAAGATACGAAAGCTTATCTGAGAATGTTACGATATTCCTTGCCTTCATGCGCTCATTGAGAGCACGGCGGAACGAATGAAGCAGGAAGCGTGCTGCAATGAACTCCCATGATGGAGACTGTGGACCTGTAAGCTCAACAGCTGCCCTGACAAGAGCACTCTCCTCCTCATCCTCACCCATGCCGTTCTTTGAAAACGAGAGGAATTTATCTGCAAGGATTGAAAGCGAATACTGCTCATCGGGAAAGTCGTTCTGGATTGAGATAAGCACATCCTCGATTGATTTATCATCAAATGCATCAAGTATGCGCTTCCTCTCCTTTCTCAGCTCTGTGCGCTTGCTGCGGAAAAGGATATAGTTCTTCGCTGCATCGAATTCTCCTGCTGCCATGAGTGTCTTCTCTGCAGCATCCTGTATCTCCTCAACACTCCAGGTTCTATCAGGGGAAAGCGATGCTGCAACAGATTCGGCAAGAGCAGCTGGCAGAGTTTCAGGGAAATCCTTCCCTGTACTGACAAGCGAAGCTTTTATGGCATTCTCGATCTTGCGGATATCAAAAGGCTCAATACGCCCATCACGCTTTGTAATCTGCATAGAGTCTCCTAAATGAAAGTCAGTTAATGATAATCATTATCATTAATCACGTCTATGCAAATCAAAGAAAATTAACAGAGCCTTCCCCGCACAGGCTAAGAGAAGGCCCTCATCATTAATCTAGGAATCGAGGAATACTCCCGATCCTCATGGCAATACACCGCAATGCATTCCCATCAGTAACGGAAGGGCACTGGCCTAAGCCAGCACCCGCATATTCAGACGGAAACCATGTTCCCGCCCCTATCTGCCCAGGAGTTATCCCCTGAGGCATAGCGCCTCTTGTAGTCCCGAACCGTATATGTGTTCAGTCCTGCAAGCTGCGCCGTCTTCTTATAACCGTAACCCTCTTCAAAGAGCTTTAAGCATTCCTTACGCTTTTCTGTTGGAACCCTGTGTTTCCGGAGGGACGTATCTTTTTCTTCCATGCCGTCCTCCTTCTGAACACATGCCTACCAATTCTAGGCAGGCTGTGTTCAAAATATTACTCAGACACTTGCTGGGGTAATTGCAAGTCCCTTATCAGTGGTTCCATCTGCCCAAGTTGTTGTTCCAGTCTTTCCATACAGGAGCTTTACCGTTGGTGTATATGTTCCACTTTCACCTACGGTTGGATTCATAATTACACAGTTCGAATCACTTGGAACAAAATCTACTCCATCAGAACCTACATATGTTGTTTCAAATGTATAGTAGTTTCTAAGGAGACTTGGTGTCATTGTCGTCCCAGCAGCGAGTGTCGGCTGCTCAGCAACAGCCTTCAGAGAGACTGCACTGATATAACTTCTTCCTGCTTTGAATTCAACTTCAACCTTGATTGTTGGATTATCAGTATAGACAAGAGTAACCTTTGCTGGAGCAGTAGCGGTTGTTGTATGAGAGCCACTGAATGATCCACCATCTGTAATACTATATCCACCAACACCTGAAGAAAGAGCTGTGCTCTTATTATTGTTTCCATCTACAGCATAAATTGTTGCAGAGATTACATCGTTGATATATGGATCATTATATCCAGCAGCAGGTGTTGTTGTGTTCTTGTACTCCACAACAAGGCTTCTTACATCAGAAGCATTAAACTTATCTGCATCTGCTGTAAGTGTTACAGACCAGTCATCTGTTCCCTTAACATCTGCACCATCAATGCTGGTATTATAAAGTGCTACAGCATCAGATGTAGCAACAGTAACCTTTGCTGACTGTCCGACTGTTCCAGAAAGAGCTGTCACTGCAACATCAACATTAAGATTCATTGTTGATCCATCACTCAATGTTACGATTGCAGGCACATCCTCAAACTTTGTTGCACCTATCGCACCTGTTGTAGGAAGTGTTGTAAGCTTCACACTTACTGGTGTAAGTACATCAAATGTAATAGTAGCAGAAGCTCCCTGATAGCCGCCATAGGTAAAGGTGACAGCTTTAGCTCCAGCTGCAGCTGTTGTTACAGAAGAACCTGTTGCTAAATCGTTACCTGTTACGTTCTTTGTTGAGTTATCACTGAATGTAACAACACCAGAAACAGCACTGTAATCGAAGGGCTCTCCAACAAGATAAGCTGCCTTCGAATTAGTCAGCTCAAGTCCGATTGGGATTTTGTATCCCTGCTGCTCGCAAGCTGTGAATGCAACAAGCATCATAGCCGCGACCATGATTGTAAGAATCGTTTTCTTCATTTGAT
>CALXMP010000005.1 GCA_944389505.1 uncultured Spirochaetaceae bacterium | reverse complement strand
GAGATGTCCTTTTCTCTGATGATTAAACTGGGGATTTCCCTATGATAAAACTGTCCCTTTAAAGACTATTACAAACAGGATGCAATCGGTTTCCTATCGCAGATTGAAGCTGGGGATGAGCTATATTTCCCTGTCGCTTCATCTCCTTCTTCCTTTCCTCTCTTCCTCAATGATGAGCTCTATGATGCCCTTATGGAGGAGTATTCAATAAGGGATATCAATCCCCCAAGGATGATGAGGGAGCTCAGGAGGTCATACTCATCGCGCATATCCACCATAGCATGCCTGGCATCATCTATAGGCATGTCCCTTAAGGAGCTCCTTATAAGGGCAAGGGAGAGAAGGATATCATCTGGATATTCGGATTATCTTCCGGATTCCTCCTCTCCTTCAGGATATCCCCTTCCGCTCTCTATCCTCCACTGCCTCCATCTCCTCCTGAGGCTTGCGGGGCATATGGATATCCCGGATGCCTTCTTCACATCCCAGCGCAAGGATGGATGGAACCCTCTCCTCCCATCCCTTCCCTCAGTGCTCTTCCCCCTGTCCATCGATATAGCTGATCTCATCTCATGCTGCATTGATGGCAACGAGGATATAGTCATCTCCCCATCCATTGATTTCATGGGAAGGACATATGAGGGGATAATGGATACCGTATGGATGATGCATATGGAGGAAGGGAGCACGAAGGGATCGATAAGCAGGGATACGGGGAACAATAAGCCGAATGTGATGAGGATGATGGGTAGGATGGATGGGGAGATATCATTGGCTACTGCCATCAGGTACATAAGGCCGATGGATATAACCGTATCGGAAGTATTCAGGAGGCATGACAGGAGGATGGAGGCATTGGAGGCAGCTATATCCGATGAACCCTCTAATGATTCGGATTCCGAGGATGAGGAATGATTGTTCCTGAAGCAATGGTTCGTATATATAACCTAATTATATGAATCAACACTTCGTGAAATATGGATTCATATCCAGAAGGATTATATGAAATACTACTTCACTTAATGCTGTAAAAATGGCCCTCCTAGCTTCATTGATGGAGGGCATGATTGGATAAGATATGATTTGTTGCCTACGACGTACTCTGCTGATAGAGATTGCTGTTCTCTATATCCCTGTTTCTGAAGGACCACTGGAAGAAGATATCACGGAGATGGCGGAAATCACCCCGCTTGATGAGAATGAAATCACCGTTCTGCATGATGATCCTATCTGTTGATATCGTGCGTATGGCATCGAGATTGACGATATACCCACGGTATGGGAGGATGAACTGCCCTGGAGACAGGGCTTCAAGCTCCTCGTGAAGCCTGGCCAAAGGCTTTCTGGTCTCCTCATATAAAGTGGTAGAAGTATGGACAAGACGCCTGTAGGCAACACTCTCGATGTAGAGAATCTCCTTTATATCGACAGCCTGTACAATGCCATTGGCAAGCAGGAGCATGATTGTCTTCTTCTCTCGTTCAGAGAATGGCTTAATGGCCCTATCCATGGCCTCCCTGAGATCCTTTTCGTTCAGGGGCTTCAGAACATAATGGACTGCATTGAGTGCAAATGCCTCAACTGCATACTCGGTTGAATAGGAAATGAAGATGATCTCTGTACGGTCATGGCGATTCCTTATCTCACGGGCTATCTCAGTGCCATTGACCTCAGGCATGCAGACATCGAGTATCACAATATCCCATCCGCCGGATGAATGCAGCGCATTCAGGAATTCCAGCGGATTATCGAATCTGGAGATGTCGGCCTGGAGGTCCGATCTCTCCGAAAAGTATCTTGTTACAGCTCTGTCTATAAGCCTCAGCGAATCATCCTGATCATCGCATATCGCAATACGGAACACAGCAGAAACCTACCTCTGGAATTAGATTAGCAGAAGATAAGCTGAAATCAAGATGGAAAGTGTGTGTTTTTCATGCTCCTTTGGAGATATCAGTGCCGAAGAACTGCTCGGATAGAGCAGAAAGCTCCCCAGATTCCGAGAGCTCGGTGAGTATCTCGTTGATAGCCGTCCTCAGCGTCTCCGTCTCAGCACCTTTCCTCATTGGAATTGCGACCTCTGTGGGGTTATCCGCAAGGACTGCGATGCGGAAACCTGATTCCGGATGCGCTTTCATATAATCGTAATAGGTGACCTCCGCATTGAGCGTCGCATCGATCCTTCCGGACTTGAGAAGCTCGAATGTCTGATTAAGATCATCAACGCCAGTAACATCGGCCCCGTATGACTCGGCAAGCTCAGCGTATGTGCTCGATATCGTATTGGCAGTATGCATGCCATCAAGATCATCCATCGTCTTTATCCTGTCATCATCGGCGCGGACGATGACTGCTGTGCGGTTGAATGCATAAGGGATTGAGAAGTCATACTTCTCCGCCCTCTCCGGGGTGACGTCAACTCCATTGATCATTATATCGTAGCGTCCTGCATCGATACCGGCCAGAAGGCCATCCCATTCACCTTCCACAAATACAGGTTCAACACCAAGCCCTTCTGCTATAAGCTTTCCTACCTCCGTGTCATAACCGGTAAGAACGTCTTCCTCATCATGGAATGTCCATGGAGCCCAGGTGCCTTCCATGGCTATCGTGATCTCGCCTTTCTCCTTTATTGTATCAAGAAGGGCTTTATCCTCATCATCTTTTTTGGTGCATGATACTGAAAGAAGCACCACCATAAGTGCTATTGATATATAAGCTGCCGCTTTTCTCATCTCTACCTCTCTATGAATGTTGCAAGGAATTCCCTTGTCCTCTTCTTCTCCGGATCGGAGAAGAACTTACCAGAAGGAGCATCTTCAACGATACTGCCATTCTCCATGAATATAACACGATCCGAGACATTCTCCGCGAACCCGAGCTCGTGGGTCACCACAAGCATCGTCATTCCATCCTCTGCAAGCTGGCGCATTACAGACAGGACCTCTCCCGTCAGCTCCGGATCAAGTGCCGATGTAGGCTCATCGAAGAAGATCATCAGGGGATCGGATGCCATAGCCCTGGCAATGGCGACACGCTGCTGCTGACCTCCGGAGAGCTCCGAAGGATAGCTTCCATGCTTATCCTCAAGCCCAACCTTCCGAAGAAGGGCCATTCCCTTCTCCTCCGCATCCGCCTTAGGCATCTTCCTAGCAGTAATAAGCCCTTCCGTGATATTCCCAAGCGCAGTCCTGTTCCTGAAGAGATTGTAGTTCTGGAAGACGAATCCTGTCTTCCTCCTGAACTCGAGGATCTCTTTCCTCGAAGCATCACGGAGGCTGTAATCCACGCCATCGAAGATCATATCGCCAGCATCTGCGCGCTCAAGGAAGCTGATGCACCGAAGCATCGTTGTCTTGCCAGCCCCACTGGGACCAAGGATTGCTATGACATCGCCTCTCGCAACGGACAGATCGATTCCATCAAGAATCTTTCCCTCGCCAAATGATTTCGACAGACCTTTAACGGACAGAAGCTCACCCGCCATACGCACCAAGCCTCCTTTCCCCTATTCTCTGGAGTCTTGTGAGAACTGTGCAGAAAAGGAGATAGATCAAGCCGACCTCGATATAAAGCGCAAGCGGCTCATACGTCCTGGCAACTATCCTCTGCGTTGCCATGAACATCTCTGTCACTGTTATATTCGCAGCAAGCGATGTATCCTTGACCATTGCAATCAGCGAGTTTGAAAGAGGCGGGAACGCAATGCGGAGCGCCTGCGGAAGCACGATGCGGCGGATGATCTGGAGATAGGTCATACCCACGCACTCCCCAGCCTCCATCTGTCCTCTTGGAACAGCCTCCAGCGCTGCCCTTATCGTCTCGGCAGAGTACGCACCTTCATTGATAGAGAAGACAATGACTGCAGCCGGGAATGGATCAATCAGTATGCCTATATTCGGGAGACCATAGAACACAACGAAAAGCTGGACCAGGAGCGGAGTACCCCTCACAACCCAGACATAGAACCTTGCAATCTCCTTCAGCACTTTTATGCCCGCGAACTGGACTAAGGCCGTGATGATTGCAATAACCATGGCAATGGCGAATGAAATTATGGTAAGCGGTATCGTCATTGTCAGGCCGGGAATCAGGATGTTCCAGAAGGAATCGACAAGGATTCCCATCAGACGCTCGCTTATCATCATATCTCCTTTATGCTTGAGAAATATAATACCGACAGCACGTCAAGGCAACTCTTCAGAGCGGAAATTCGTAGGCATCCAGTGCCTCCCCTGTCTCCGCAAAGTAAGGGGTTATCCTTATGATGCCCTCTTTAGGGATTATCTCCACAGTATACCAATACCCTTCGCTCTCAATGCCCATGAAGTCGCGTCTATGGAGGGCGGCTGCATTGAACTCAGAGGAATGGTCTCCGAGTCTGTATGCTATATTCCCCTTATGATGATGACCAGTCAGCAGAAGCGATACCCCGTACTGATCCATGAGCCTGCAGATCCTGTTGCGTTCTGCTATATCAGCCATTCCCGTAATGATAATAGACTGATCAGGAACCCCGCCCGTTGTATTGTTTATATGCGTAATGAATATCTTGTATGGATTGCTGTCCATTGCGAGTGCAGTTTCAAGGTAATCGAGCTGTGCCCTGCCATATATCCTTGTGGAGTTATCGAGCTTATAGATCGATAATGGCCCGAAGACATACCTCGCCATCCGTGGAGAGAATCCTTCTGGGACAAGTGCTCTGGCAAAGCGGTCCCAGTATGATGCATCATGGATATGGCGCTCATGATTGCCTATCACATATATGAAATTCCCGTTCGCCTGTCTTCCCGCTTCTGCTATGAACTTCATCGTTCCATCGGAAGCATAGTCCCCCGTATCCGAAAGATCGCCAAGGCAGACAACGAATGGATAATCCCCCTTTCCAAGGAAATCGATGAATTCTTCCTTGAATTCGGTAACTCCCGAGTCCGTCCTGTCCGTATGGACATCGGTAACAAGCGGAAACAGAATCCTGTCAGAGCTGATGGCCTTCCCATAAGGTTCAGCGACGAGAGCTCCATCATCCACTCCTGTCACAGCAACTCCCGGTGCTGTAAGATCTATCGCATCGATGAATGGATTTGAAGCGACACCTGCGGTGATGGATTCCGGAACGGTACATGCCACGGCAAGGATAAGGATAAGAAACACAGGGATAAGCTTTCTCATATATCACCTCTGTATATATAGCCGAGCCGTATGCCATAACCGGAGATCATGGCAACGGGATCCATAAGGTACTCTGCCCATTTCACATAGCCATCGGCGAATATGGATGATGAGCCATCGATATCCCACTCAAGCCTCAGCCCGAACACAGGAAGGGCTTTCCAGTCCCTCTCCCATTCCTCAAGCATCGAGAAATAAAGGGTTATCGACACTGGATCGATATAGAAAGTGCCGGAGAGAGCAAGAAGCGGGGACAGGGACCAGCTGAGTATGCTGGAATACTCAGAGTATGCAATTCCAGCTGAGATTCCAAGTCCGTATTCAAGCGCGAAGAAGTCCCACCGGAAGCGCTGTGAAAAAAGATAGGCAAGATCGCTCCACCCGCCTTCCGACGGATTGTATGCCGAATGAAAGGAAAACTCATTCGATATCGTTCTGCCTACAGCGATATCATAGGCGATGATCCCATCGAACTGGCTTGCTCCCTGGCCACGGAACATTGCAGAGAAGCCATCGAAGGACAGGCTTATTGATGATGCGGCTGGAAATGACAGTGCCGTTGTGCTCCTGTAGCCGATAGCGCCTTCTGCCTCGAAGGAGACAGCCGGAAGCGGCAGCAGAAGCATGGCAGCAGCAAATACCGTTGCGATTCTCTTCCCCATTTCCCTTGTACGATAGCACTTGTCAGGATTAATTGATAGGATATCAGGTATGGAAAGCAATGAGATAAGAATCATCTACGGAAAGGATGCCGCGGCAATGACTACGAAGCTTATCGAGTCGATTCCGCTCGAGGATATGATCGGGGACAGAAGCACCCAGGTCGTCATCAAACCGAATCTGGTTGTGCCTGCGAAGCCTGAAAGCGGGGCTACTACGCATATGGGCATAATCTCTGCGCTGATCGAGTATCTCCAGGACCATGGCTTCGGGAACATAACGATAGCAGAAGGATCATGGGTCGGTTCGAATACCGAAGATGCCTTCAGGCTCAATGGCTACTACAAGATACGTGATAAGTATGGCGTCAAGCTTGTTGATACAAAGAAGGACAGATTCAGGAAGCTCACATACGATGGACTTACAATGGAGGTATCGGAGACGATGCTCAATGCAGGCTTCTTCATCAACCTTCCTGTCCTCAAAGGCCACTGCCAGACGCTCATGACTTGCTGCCTGAAGAATATGAAGGGCTGTCTCTCTGATAGGTCGAAGAGGGATTTCCACAGATGGGGTCTCATGCAGCCGATTGCTGCGCTGAACATGCTCGTGAAGCCATCGCTCCACATCATAGACAGCATCTCCGGCGATCTCGATTTCGAGGAAGGCGGGAATCCGGTCGAGACTGACAGGATGATGATTGGAACCGATCCTGTGCTCCTCGACGCCTATGGCGCATCGCTGATGGGTTTCTCTCCTGAAGAGGTTGAATACATACCTATCGCTGAAAGCTATGGACGCGGCTCGATGGATATCGAAAGCGCTAAGATCACGGAACTCAACAAACCAGAGGCAGGAAGCATCAGGCCGACAGGTGCTGTGTCACGTCTTGCATCGCATACAGCCCCTGACATGGCATGCTCAGCCTGCTATGCATCCCTGATCCATGCTCTCAAGAGGCTTGAGGAGAATGGCGGCATGAGGAAGCTTGGCAATATGAAGATCGCATGCGGCCAGGGCTGGAAAGGAAAGACTATGGAGATAGGCTCCGGTGTCTGCTGCAGTGGAGCAAAGCACTCCGTAAAGGGATGCCCTCCTTCAGCTGCTGATATCCTCGCCATGCTGGAGAGGCTCTGATGACAATCAGGAATGCGGTCCCCGGGGATTCTGGGCGGATTGCTGAGATTTATGCCCATTATGTCCTTGATACAGCGATATCCTTTGAGCTTGTACCGCCCGATGCTGCTGAGATCGGGCGGAGGATGGCCGCATTCAGCCCCTACCCTTATATCGTCGCAGAGGAGAATGGGATTGTTATCGGGTATGCATATGCTCATCCGCTCTCCGAGCGCCCGGCATACAGGCGCAGCGCTGAGGTGACAATCTATCTCGACAGCGATATGCAAAGACGAGGCATCGGGAAAGCACTATACGCAGAGCTTGAGAAACAGCTTAAATCAATCGATGTCCACAATCTCTATGCCATCGTCACCTACCCCGGATGGGGAAGCGTCGAGTTCCATCAGAAGATGGGATACACAATCTGCGGCAGACTCACGGACTGCGGGGAGAAGCTTGGCCAGCTCCAATCCGTCGTGTATATGGAAAAACGCATATGATCATTGATAGCCATTTCCATCCGCTCTCGATGGCAAAGAAAGGAATCACCGATCTCCCTGAGGATATAACAGGGATAGCAATCGGTACAGAGCCGGGAGAGGCTGAGATGATGATAGCCTCTCTCCCGGAAATTAGGAGCATCTTCATATCTGCAGGATCGGGACCATGGGTTCTCAATGGAGACAGGTTCATCTCCGCAGATGATGAGATAGCGAAGCTCAAGGCCGAGGCTGAAAGATGCTCCGTGGATGCCATCGGCGAATGCGGCATCGACAATCACTGGAAGTATGGGACACCAGAGGCCCAGATGGAGCTCTTCATGAAAGAAGCAGAGCTTGCTGCGGAGCTGGACCTCCCGCTCATAATCCACTCCCGCGATGCGGACAGGGAGATGATGGAAGCCCTTTCATCCCAATCATTCAGGGCATCGGCTGTGATGCACTGCTTCTCCTCCGATGCCGATATGGCACGTTTCGTACTTGATAAAGGACTCTATGTCTCATTCGCAGGGAACGTGACATACAAAGGCAATGATGCGATAAGGCGTGCCGCGATGATCGTACCAGATGACAGGATACTCATCGAGACCGATTCGCCATACCTTGCTCCGATTCCATACAGGGGAAAGCCCTGTAGACCGGAATATACGGAGACAACGCTGGATTTTCTTGCAGAGTTAAGGCATCAGGACAGGGATGAGCTCAAGGAAGCGGTAATCAGGAATCTCTTCTCATTCCTAAAGCGAAACGAGAGCATAAGAAAGCTCAGGATTTCCTGAGAGCATCGATCTGATCGTGCTGTCCCAGTCTATCGATACAGCTTCATCAATATCAGTGGTTTCAACAGCTGCTGCATCACGATAATCCATCACTGTATCGGCATCGACCTGGTTCTCACGCACAAGGCGTATCGATGACGATGGCGTAAGCAGCAGGAGCTTATCAGAGCCGGACACAGACGAAAGAAGTCTCTGCATATTCTCAACAGATACCCTCTCATCATAGGTCACCGCATAGGCATTGCCATCGTTTTCAAGAAGATCTTCCGCTATCTTAGAAGCATACTGGTCGGAAGACTCATACAGGAGGCACTCTACCCCATCTCCCATGGCAGTCATCCACATAGCGCTCTCATCGATGGAAAGATCAGCCCCTTCGCCCCCTATCGTTATTCCCTCAATTCCCTCTGGAAGAACCGCTCCAGGAAGGGCAAGCACAAGATCGGCGGATGCAGGATCCGAAACAACTCTATATGACAATGAGAATGAAGATGGCGATATTATCTCATAACCGGATGGGTATCCTGGTTCATAGATAGCAATACGCGGTCTGGTAAGGAAGAATACAAGAGCTCCCAGCAGAACAGCTAATATAATGATGACTACTGCAAGAACCCTCTTCTTCACAGCCTGATGATAGCCTATCGCAGGAATGTTGTGAACAGTGCACAGGAAATCGATAGAAACATATTGATTCGCAATGACATTCATCATCCATTCTGATAATATAATCCCAAAGATTGGTTAAAGGAGGCGGATCAGTATGGTCAGCTATAAAGATCTAGGCCTGGTGAATACCAGGGATATGTTCAAGAAGGCTATGGCAGGTCACTATGCCATTCCTGCTTACAATTTCAACAACATGGAGCAGATGCAGGCAATCATCATGGCCTGTGTTGAGACCAAGAGCCCTGTAATCCTTCAGGTTTCGAAGGGTGCGAGAGACTATGCAAACATCAACATTCTCCGCAACATGGCACGCGGCGCTACAGAGTACGCAGCAGAGCTTGGATGCCCGATTCCTATCACGCTCCATCTTGACCACGGCGACTCCTTCGAGACAGCAAAGGCCTGTATCGACAACGGCTTCTCTTCTGTCATGATCGATGGATCCCATCTTCCTTACGAGGAGAACATCGCTCTTACAAAGAAGGTTGTAGAGTATGCTCACCAGTATGATGTAACAGTAGAGGGAGAGCTTGGAGTTCTCGCAGGAATCGAGGATGAGGTATCCTCAGCTGTTTCCCATTACACAAAACCAGAGGAAGTCGAGGACTTCTCAAAGCGCACAGGTGTTGACTCACTCGCTATCTCCATCGGAACAAGCCATGGAGCATACAAGTTCACAGCAGCACAGTGCACAAGAAACGCTGATGGCGTTCTCGTTCCACCTCCGCTCCGTTTCGACATCCTCGAGGAAATCGAGAGAAGAATCCCAGGATTCCCTATCGTTCTCCATGGATCATCCTCCGTTCCACAGGAATATGTGAAGATTATCAACCAGTATGGCGGAAAGCTTGCTGACAGCGTAGGTATCCCAGAGGAGCAGCTCAGAAAGGCAGCAGCATCTGCAGTCTGCAAGATCAATGTCGACTCCGATGGTCGTCTTGCAATGACAGCTATGGTAAGGAAGGTCCTTGCTGAGAAGCCAGCTGAGTTCGATCCAAGAAAGTACCTCGGACCAGCAAGAGAAGAACTCAAGAAGATGTACATGCACAAGAACATCGAAGTTCTCGGTTCTGCTGGACATGCTCTTGACTGAGCAATGCTTGAATAGCGACATATGGGCTGCTTGCGGGCAGCCCATTCTTATTTCAAAAGGACAAATTAAGGTCAAAGCTCTACAGAAGCTAAAGATTCAAGAATCTTGAGAAGCCAAATCCGGGGCAGACTGAATAATCGCTCCGCGCTTCCTGCAACATCGGCATAAGCTCAGGCTTCTGGGATATTAGATGAATCAGATTCTTAGCTGTAGGAGAAGGTGTGCTCCGACCTGTCTCCCAGGCTTCTACAGTCCTTTTGGAAACCCCGAGCACATTTGCAAAAGCCTTTGAGTCATATCAAGGGATGTGACGCATCGTGTCCTGGTATCGAAGTCCCTGAGCATATCACTGCTGAGGCCAAGGAGATAGTTGCAGAGCCATCTGCATTCGGTGAAGTATAGGAAGAGCTTATTGCTTCTGCGTTGTTCAGGCACTTCAGATCGAGCTTCAGCTCAACGACGACGGGACGAATCGAGGCATGGCGGAGGCGTGTGGCCTCACCCTTTTCCTTTATCCTTCTGCCCTTGTTTTCCCTCTCCTCTCTTGTCATATCATATTTTACCACGGATCGGGATATTATGCAAAAGGAATATGCGATATTCCGTGATTCATCTCTCCTCTTATGGAAGCGGGAGTCTTCTCGCGGAGCAGGGATAAAGAATAAAATCAGGCTTATCCATCCTCGATTGGCATTAGACCAATTCGCTTCAGGATAAGCCTTATTATGTGTTCCTGCAGTGATGAACACACTCATCTGCTATGACGCGTCTTCAGAACCTCCGCAACGTCGGACAGGGAGCATCCCTTTTCAACAAGAAGGACAAGATAGTGATACATCAGATCGGCAGCCTCTCCGAGGAATAGTTCTCTGTCATCATCTTTGGATTCAATGATGAGCTCGACAGCCTCCTCTCCTACCTTCTGCGCTATCTTATTGATTCCCTTTGAGAAGAGCCTGTTGGTGTATGAACCCTCCTGGGGATGATCCTTCCTGTCACGTATCACGCTCTCAAGGTATGGGAGGAAATCAACAGAAGAAACGGAAAGCGGATTATTCTCCTCCCCGAAGCAGGTATCACTTCCTGTATGGCATACAGGACCAGTCGGGACAGCTTTAACAAGGAGCGTATCGCCATCGCAGTCAACCGCTATGCTTCTGAGCTGAAGGTAATTCCCGCTTGTCTCTCCCTTGGTCCAAAGCTCTCCGCGGGAACGTGAGAAGAATGTGACAAGCCCTTTCTCCTCCGTAAGCTCATAAGCTTCCCTGTTCATGTATCCAAGCATCAGGATCTTGCCAGTAACTGCATCCTGAACAATAGCGGGAACAAGTCCATTGCCTTTATCGAAATCAATAACCATATGTCCTCCTTTTTACCTTACCGGAATGCGTTCCTTTCTCAGATACTCCTTCAGTTCCGGGATATCTATCTCATGGAAGTGGAAGACAGAGGCTGCAAGCGCCGCATCAGCCTTTCCATCATCGAATACCTCTCTGAAATCCTCCATCGATCCAGCTCCGCCAGAGGCAATCACGGGAATACCAAGCGATGTGCTGAGAAGACGTGTCAGAGGGATATCGAAGCCATCCTTCGTTCCATCCTTATCCATCGAAGTGAGAAGCAGCTCGCCTGCTCCCCGATGCTCCGCCTCTGATGCCCATGAAAGAGCATCAAGCCCTGTCGGAGTCCTGCCTCCGTCGATGACAGCTTCATAGCCCGAAGGCATTGCAGGATTGGATCTCACATCCAGCGCAAGCACAACGCACTGGCTTCCAAAGCGCTTTGCGAGTGTATCGATAAGACCTGGATTCCGTATAGCCGATGAATTGACGGAAATCTTGTCAGCACCTGCTCCAAGGATCGAATCGACATCGCCTTCCGACCTTATTCCTCCCCCTACCGTGAATGGTATCGAGATTGTTCTTGATACATCGCGCACGAGGGAGATCAAGGTACCACGCCCCTCAACCGTTGCCGTTATATCCAGAAAGACAAGCTCATCGGCACCATTGGATGAGTAGAATGATGCAAGCTCCAGTGCGGACCCCGCATCACGGAGCGAAACGAAGTTCACCCCCTTAACTGTCCTTCCATCCTTGACATCGAGGCAAGGGATTATCCTTTTTGCGAGCATTCTGCCTCCTTCATCTCCGCTATAGTGATGCGCCCTTCATAGTAAGCCTTCCCAACTATAGCTCCATACAGCCCATTCTGCGCTAATCTGAATAAATCATCTGCCGATGAGACACCGCCAGAGGCAATCAATGAGAGTGATGGCAATGCATCCATTATCCTGCTGTAAAGGCCAAACGAAGGACCAGTAAGCATTCCATCCTTTGATATATCTGTAACAGTCGCAGTGCTTATACCGTTCTGAAGGAAGTATTCTATGAATGGAATCAACTCCTTTCCGGTATCCTCCATCCATCCCGATACGGCAACCATTCCATTGCGTGCATCAGCAGAGAGTATGATTCTCCCGGGGAAGAGACTTCCCCATCTTACGACCTCCTCAGGATTCTTCGATGCAACCGATCCGACATTCACGTACTCTGCCCCTGCATCAAGCACCTTTCTTATATCCTCAGCAGTCCTTATGCCTCCTCCGAAGTCTATTGTCATCGAAACAGCTGAAGCGATGCGCTCAAGCGTCCCTATATTGCTTCCTTTTCCCCGGGCTGCATCGAGATCAACGACATGGAGGGAGGAAAGGCCTCCATCCTCGAACATACGGGCAACAGCTGCGGGATCCGATGCATAGCTCTTCCTGGTTGAGAAATCACCGCCGGAAAGCCTTACAGCCGTACCGTCCATAAGATCTATCGCAGGTATTACCTTCATATCTCCTCCAGAAAGCTTCTGAGAATCCTCTCGCCGACATCCCCGCTCTTCTCAGGATGGAACTGCACTCCATGGAAATTATCCTTTGAAAGCGATGCAGAAAACGAAAGCCCATCATACTCAGTAATAGCCGATGAATAGCAGGATGCAGGGACATAGTAGGAATGAACAAAGTAGACATACTCTCCAGGAGATACATGACTGAAAAGCGGTCCGGACAGCTTCTCCAGGTTGTTCCATCCCATGTGCGGTATCTTGTATCCTCTGCCGCCTGGGAAGAGCGTCACCCGCTCAGGGAATATCCCGAGGCATCCTGTATCGCCCTCATCGGAAGCAGAGCACATCAGCTGCATGCCAAGACATATCCCGAGAAAAGGCCGGGTAAGATTCCTTATCACCTCATCCAGTCCATGCTCCCTCAAATACCGCATAGCGCTCGAAGCCTCACCTACACCGGGGAAGATTACGTGGTCTGCGCTCTTTATCATCGCAGGATCATCGGTAAGGACAGCATCTTTGCCAAGGCGGGAAAGCGCATTCATCACCGAAAGCACATTCCCCGCGCTGTAGCGAATGACCGCAATCATAGCACCCCCTTCGTGCTAGCTACACGGCTGTCTCCGGGTATACGCTTCACAGCCTTCCTCATTGCTCTGGCGAACGCCTTGAAAAGCGCCTCTGCAGTATGGTGGCTGTCTCCGCCCTTCCTTGCAGAAAGATAGAGGTTGCACTTTGCCTCAGCCGCAAACGAGCGGAAGAAATGGCGGATAAGCTCTGATGGGAAATCACCGATCATAGGGAGGGAGAACTCAGCATCGAAGATGAACTCTGGGCGCCCTGAGAAATCTATTGCAGCAGTTGCTACCGTATCATCCATCATGACAATCTCACTGCCATAGCGCTCTATACCCCGCTTATCGCCAAGCGCTTTCAGGACGGCGCTCCCCAGAGCAAGAGCCGTATCCTCCACAGTATGGTGGAAATCAACATCAAGATCGCCTTTGACAGAACCGGAAGCATCAAAGCGCGAATGCCTGACAACCTGGTCCATCATATGATCAAAAAAACCTATTCCCGTTATAATCCTTCCAACTCCGGTACCATCTATATCAATTGATATATCTATATCTGTCTCCAGAGTCTTCCGGGAGACGGATGCCTTCCTGTGTGCAAGGCTTTTATCATCAAGAAGATAAGCTGCTATATCGAGCCAGTCTGATGTGTGCATGACAACCGTCGAAGCCAGATCCTCAGGCACCTCAACCTCAGGGCCATTGAGAAGAAATCCCCTACAGCCCATATTCCGGGCAAGCATCATATCGGTTATCCTGTCGCCAATCACGAATGACTTCGACATATCATATTCATCGGAGCGATAGCTATCAATCATTCCGGTACCCGGCTTGCGCATCGGGGAGTTCTCCTCGGGAAGCGAGAAATCGATATGGATATCATCGAAGACAATGCCCTCGCCCCTGAGTGTATCGAATATTCTCTCTGCAGGCCCGATATAATCCTCGTATGGAAACAGCGGAGTCCCGACCCCATCCTGATTCGATACCATCACAAGCAGATAATCACTGCGTCTCGATATCTCCCTCATCGCCTCGAAGACATGCGGTATATACACGATCTTCTCAAATGAATCGACCTGGGTCTCATTCACGATGACCCCATCCCGGTCTATGAAGAGAACCTTCTTCCTATCCTTCCCATCCACTGAGAGCCTCCTTCAGTCTTTCCATTTCCCCATCGGAGCCAATGGTTATGCGTATTGTGTTATCGAGCATCGGCTCAGAAGAGCGGTTCCGGACGACAATCCCGCATTCCAGCAGGTAACTGTAGAGCCTGGAAGCATCGGTCACGCGGAAGAGCACGAAATTAGCTTCAGAAGGGAAGATTTCCTTCGTATATGGAAGCGTCTTCAGGAACGATGAGAGCTCTGCCCTTCTGATCCTTGTCTCCTCCACTCTTCTCCTGACATTCTCTATATCCTTCACGGCTCTGATGCCTGCCAGCTGTGATGGAAATGGCACATTGTATGGCGGCTTTGCTTTCATGAATACCTGCTGGATTGCGGAATCTGCGATAATAACCCCAAGCCTTGCGCCTGCTGCCCCGAATGCCTTTGAAAGCGTTCTGAGTACCACAATCCTTGGGTTATCCTTAATGGCACATGCCGCTGACTCAAAATCCTCTGCGAAGTCAGCGTAGGCCTCATCGACAACGGTTATGCCTTTATTCGCATCAGCAATGCGGAGAATTTTATCCAGTGGATAAACCCTGCCGGTAGGATTGTTCGGGGAGCAGATGAATACGATCTTAGGCTTTCTTCTATTGATTGTATCAATCATCGCATTCTCATCCAGATCCAGCGAAGGCGTAAGCGGAACATCGATTACCTCAACACCGGATATGGAAGCGAATACCGAATATGTACCATATGTAGGCCGCTCTACCATGATGGCATCCCTTCCAGGATACGCGAACATCCTTATAAGGAGATCGATTATCTCATCGGAGCCATTTCCGATAGCGGTCATATCAAAAGGAAAACCCATGGATCCGGCGATTGCCTGCCTTAGTTCCCTGCAGAATGGATCGGGATAGCGGTTGATGCCAGAATCCGGACCTTCCCAGCTCTCATTTGCATCCAGAAATACATCCGCTCTGCCTGAGAACTCGCTCCTTGCCGAACTATATGGAACGAGATCTCTGATCCAGGGGTTAAGAAGTTCTTCAATCATGATCTAGCCTCACTTTCACAGCATAGCCATGCGCATCAAGTCCTTCATTGGCAGCCATGCACTCAATGGTTGAGGAAAGGTCCTCAAGTCCCTTCCTTGTGATTCTCTGGACTGTGATCTTCTTGATGAATGAATCTATTGAGACGCCGGATGAGGAGCACGCCCAGCCGGAGGTTGGAAGCGTATGATTCGTACCGGATGCATAATCGCCGGCAGCCTCAGGCGTATACTGTCCAAGGAATATAGAACCGGCATTCTCAACCATCGGCAGGATGCTGTCAGGGTTCTCTGTCGATATGATAAGATGCTCGGGTGCGTATGCATTTATTATCCCAGCCAGCTCCTCGTCAGAGTATGCGGGGAAAGCATAGGAATGGGAAAGGGACGGAAGCATGTATTCATGCCGACCGATGATCCCAAGCTCCCTTCCGATTGCCTCATCAACCGCCTTGTGAAGCTTTTCGGCCTCGCTTCTATTCTCTGCACGTATCACGAGCATTGCCTGGCTGTCCTTGCCATGCTCAGCCTGCGAGAGAAGATCAGCCGCTGCGAAGGCAGGATTGGAGGTCTTATCAATCGCAACCATTACCTCAGACGGCCCTGCGGGCATATCTATTGCGGTGACAGCGGATACAATGCGCTTTGCCTCGGTGACATAGCCATTGCCCGGTCCGAATATCTTATCGCGTTTCCCAACGCTTTCAGTCCCGTATGCGAATGCGGCGATAGCCTGCGCACCACCGACCTTCAGTATCCTGCTGACTCCGGAGATCTTCGCTGCATAGAGGATTGCTGGGCTTATAACCCCATTCCTTGCAGGTGTTGCAAGGATAATGTCACGGCAGCCGGCAAGACGAGCAGGAATTGCAAGCATAAGCACAGTCGAGAAGAGAGGGGCAGTGCCTCCCGGGATATAAAGTCCCACGCGGGAGATGGGAACAATGCGCCTCCAGCAGGTAACACCGGGAGAGGTTTCAACAACCTCGCCCTCCGGGATTTCCGCCTTATGGAATGCCTCAATATTGTCCCTTGCTCTGAGCATAGCCGCCTTCAGCTCGGGAGATACAAGCTCCTCAGCAGCATCAATCTCTGCTGCATCCGCATAAAGCGATCTGAGATCAGAACCATCAAAGCGCTTTGCATACTCATACAAAGCAGCATCCCCGCGCTTTCTGACATCCTCTATGATTGCCTCAACAGCCTCCGTCACTGAGGGATTTCCTCCTGACGGACGCATAAGAAGCGATTCGTCATAATCCGTGAATCCGATATACATACTTACTCCGTCATCTTCTCGATATTCATCACAAGGATGCCTTCAGCCCCGAGAGCCTTCAGCTCCTCGAAGACAGCCCAGAACCTGGCCTCATCGACAGCTGACTGCACTGATACCCAGTCCTTATCCATCAGAGGAGTCACAGTAGGACTCTTCATTCCTCCTATGATCTTTGCAGCCTCCTCTAGCTTATCTGAGGGAAGATTGAAAAGGATATACTTCTTGTGCCTTGCGAGCATCACGGCATCGATACGCTCAAGAAGTCTTGCAAGCACAGATCTCTTCTCATCGGGCATCGACTTCGATGCAACCATTATCGCGGAGGAGCGATAGATGCACTCAGCTTCCTCAAGCCCGTTCATCTTCAGCGTCGTGCCTGTAGAGACAAGATCGGCAATCGCATCCGCTATCCCGATATCCACAGTGATCTCAACAGATCCAGAGACAACGACAGGTTCTGCATTGACGCCGTTCTCGGAGAGTATCCTTGAGAGTATCCTCGGGTATGACGTGGCAATACGCTTGCCCTCGAGAGACTTCAAACCCGTATACCCGAAGCCTTTCGGAACAGCGATAGACAGCCTGCACGATGCAAACTTAAGATCCCGGACAACATCGAGATCAGCACCAGACTCATCGTACTCATTGCGTCCGACGATACCTATATCCGCAACACCATCGGCAACATACTGAGGGATATCATCATCACGGACAAAGAGGAAATCCAGCGGAAAACCCGATGCGGAAGCCTTCAGCACACGGCTGTCTGCATAGAAATCAATGCCGCACGACTTTATAAGCTCAAGGCTCTTCTCGGAAAGCCTTCCGTTCTTCTGTACTGCAATGCTGAGTCTTGTGTCCATACTCCTCCTCGGATAAGCAAATAAAAAAGACCTCCGCCAAATGGGAGGCCTTCTTACAATAGGAAACCCATCATGGCTATCATGATTCAGATAGGCAATGATGATGTCTCCATGCTCTTTCCATGCTTTGACGGTACATGAAGAAAAAGATGGCGTCAACACAATAAATGCCCTGAATATGGAAATTCATTACTTTTCGATTATGATGTAGAATCTGAGCATGGACAGAATCTACAGAATGCTTGTCATCAATCCAGGATCGACATCTACGAAGATCAGCGTATTCGAGAACAGGAAGAATCTATTCACCAACAGCATATTCCACGATGCACCGGAGCTGCTTGCCTATAAGACAGTCAGCGACCAGCTTCCTATGAGAAGGAAGGTTGTCATGGATTTCCTCGCCGCCCACGGGATTGATATAAACGATATAGATGTATTCATAGGACGCGGAGGATGTGCATATTCGCAGAAGGAAGGCGTAATGCGCATCGATAGAAGGCTTTATGAGGATACAAGGGACGACAAAGGCGGGAGCGACCATCCTGCAAAGCTTGGTGTAATGATGGCTTATCAGCTGGGGACGGAGTATGGAAAACCGATGTTCACCGTCGATCCGACGAACGTTGATGAGTTTGAAGATGTTGCAAGGATCACTGGAATAGCTGGTGTATACCGCAGGGCCCAGAGCCATGTGCTTAACCAGAAAGGAGTCGCGAAGCTCCATGCACAGAAGCTCGGCAAGCGCTACGATGAGTGCAGATTCATCGTATGCCATATCGATGGAGGCATAACGGTCAATGCGCATAAGTACGGGAAGATGGTCGATGGAACCGAGGGTGCAGGCGGAGAGGGAGCATTCACACCTACGCGCATAGGTTCTGTCCCAGCGCTTGAGCTTGCAAGATATGTGAAGGAGAACGGGGAGAAGAAGACCGAGGAGCTATGCTCGCGCTCGGGAGGCTTTGTCAGCCACTTCGGCACATCGGATTCCAATAAAATCCACAGACTCGTAGAGGAAGGCGACAGAAAAGCTGTTCTCATATGGAATGCCATGATCTACCAGATTGCGAAAGCCATCGGGGAGATGGCTACTGTCCTGGAGGGGGATGTTGATGCAATCATCCTTACAGGCGGGCTTATGAGATTCAAAGATATAATCGATGGCATAAAGAAACGCTGCTCATTCATCGCACCTGTCGAGGTTTATCCCGGCGAGGTTGAGCAGGAAGCCATGGCATACTCTGTCCTGGATGTGCTTGAAGGCAAGGAGGAGGCGTTCGATTATACAGGGCATCCTGTATTCTCAGGCTTCGCGTTCTGATCAGAGGAAAATGCTTTCCCCTACGGCTAGTCCTGCAGCTTTCTCGCCGAATATATCGCCAGCAAGCTCCTCTGCCCTTGCCCCAGAGCAATGGCAGAGTGCTGCGATCTCAACTCCTGCTGCCCTGAGATATGAGAGCGTATCCGCAATTCGGACATCATCGGCCTCAGAAAGATGGGAGCCTCCTACTACAGCATAGACATCCTTACCAGTGCGTTCCATTACAGCATCCAGGATGTTCATCACACCAGGATGGGAGCATCCTGTTATCAGGACAAGGCCATTATCAGTATCGATCCCAATAGCTATCTCATCGCTGAAATCATCGTGGATGATACCCTCCTCTGTCTCTCTGACGAAGCGCTCGGGGATTATCTCCTCTACATGTATACGAGGAAATCCATGGAAAATAGTCATACCGGGAAAGAGTTCAGTATCAGAATCGATTTCCCTCACAGCAATACCATGAGAAAGCGCGAATGCCTCGTTCCAGCCCGCGGAGAGATCTGCATAGCGTATGCCCTTCCTAGAGTATTTTTTATCAAAGAACCCCTTACCGATAGATAGGAATGGGACAGCATAGCCGGATTCAAGGAAATCCCGGAAGCCAGCGGCATGATCATAGTGCCCATGGCTTATGACCGCAGCATCAAGGCCATGAAGGGAAATACCCAGCCTATGGGCATTATCAATGAAATGGGCACCTTGCCCGCAGTCGAACAGGATTCGCCTTCCATCTGATTCCAGAAGCAGGCTAAGTCCATGCTCATTCACTAGAGCCCTGTTTGCAGATGCCTTATTCTCCATCAGCGCAGTTATCCTGAGCATCTTTCCTCCTATGCCATTATATACGGAAAAAGCCGGAGGCGGGTCAGACCTCCGGCAAATAGAATGAATTCCTGATCAGCTGTTCTTGTTCTTCCTGAGAAGCACGACGGACTGTACAACAAGGAATATGCAGATCATTGCTGCTACCGTAATGTTCGTCCACCACGCATCATCCAGGCCAAGAAGCGAGACGATATTCTTGATTGTGCTGAGCGACAGTACACCAAAGAATGTCCCTATGATATTCCCGACACCTCCTGTGAGCATCGTGCCTCCTATGATCGATGAGGCAATTGCATTCATCTCCGCACCTGTAGCATGCGAAGGAGCACCAGAGCCGACATGGAGGAAGTAGACAAAACCTCCGATACCAGCGAGAAGACCACAGAGCAGGTGCGAAAGGAATCTTGTTTTCCTGACATTGATGCCAAGCATGTTAGCACTCTGCGGATTTCCACCTACGGCATAAAAGCTCCTTCCAAGCTTCGTCCAGCGCAGAATGAAGAACAGTACGATGACGGTCACAATCGCTACTACGACTCCTATCTCAACATAGGCAGGAACGAATACACCCCTTCTGTTCACTGAGCCGAGGAACGGGATATAGATCCTTGTATTCTTCAGTGCAACGAATGCTTCATTCTGGACGTTGAACTGGGTTGAATTGACTATCGTCGTCATTCCCTTCGCAAAGAACATTCCAGCGAGCGTCACGATGAAGGGCTGTATATCAAGGAAGGCAACAAGTGCTCCCTGCACAATACCGAATGCCAGACCGATTGCAAGCGAAAGGAGCACAGTGCTCATGACGCTTCCGCCATGGTAATCAAGATTGACAGCGGCGCTCATGCATATGAGAGCGGTAAGCTTTCCGACAGATATATCGATACCGCCGGCAATCATGACAATGCTCATTCCGCATGAGAGGATTATGAGGGCAGCATTCTCATTCAGGATATTGAAGAATGTCTGGACACGAAGGAATCCCCTTCCGATGAAAAGCATGGCAGCTATGTACATCACGAAGAATACGACAATGGTTATCGTCAAAAGCAGATTCGTGTCTGACATCGGTGCAAGTCTTCTGGTTTTCTTATCAACTCCGATCTTCATCAGGCAGCCTCCTTTCCGGTTCTTGCATGCTGGATGCTCTTCCAGACCTTGCCAAGCTTCTCCCTGACAGTAGGAGCGCTGAGGACAACAAGGATGATAACTACCACCGCCTTATAAGCCGGGAGCGCGCTGGATGAGACATTGAACTTGAAGAGTGTTGTCGTAAGGAACTGTATGACATACGCGCCGAGAATCGATGAGGCCATGCTGAACTTGCCTCCAGAAAGCGCATTCCCTCCAAGTGCGACCGCAAGAATCGCATCCATCTCTATATCGAGAGCAACGACCGAGTAGTTGATCGTAGAGAACCTGGTGACTTTGATGAATCCTGCGACAGCGACGCAGAGGCCCATGATCACATATGTGATGAACTTTATGAATGCCGGATTGATACCGTTCAGCTTAGCAGAATGGGGGTTTATTCCAACAGCCTGCGTATAGAGACCGAGCGTCGTGAACTTAAGCACAAGCGCAATGATGATCATGCATATAATCGCTATGAAGATCGGGGTCGGTATCGGTATACCAGGAAGGAATGACCCGAAATATCCGAACGAAGGATCGCTGATGATCGGAAGGCGGTTGTTGTTGATCCATGCTGCAATCGAGCGCCCTGCCGTATAGAGAATCAGCGTAGCGATCATCGGCTGTATATTGAAATATGCGACAAGCGTTCCATTGAATGCCCCGAACAGCATCGAGACAACACAGCTGACAAGGAATGCTGTGAGGATCGAGGCCTGCATCTCCTCTGGGCGCGGGTTGTCACCGCAGAGAACACGCAGAACCACGCTTCCGCTTATGGCAATCGCAGCTCCGACGCTTATATCCTGACCTCCGGATGCAGCTGTAACCAGCGTCATTCCGATAGCAAGGATGGCAAGCTCAGAGGCATTGTCGAGTATCGTTATAAGATATCCCGAAAGAACAGGATCGCCAGCGCTATTGAGGGAGTAATTGATCTCAAAGAACGATGGATCCGTGATCAGATTGAACAGCACAAGCGCAAGCAGGGCTGCGATAGGAATGAATATCTGCCTGCGGAAGATGCTTCCGGACTTAAGGAGCCCGGCTTCTCCGGTCTTAGCTATTGTCATCTCGCACCTCCTGCAATCGTGCTCATAACCTTGCTCTGAGTAAGATCGCTTCCGGAAAGCTCTCCCACTTCCTTTCCATCCCTCATGACGATAAGACGCGAGCAGGTGCGGAGCATCTCATCGATCTCGGAGGAGATGAAGGTAACGCTCTTTCCTTCCCCTGCCAGCTTGAGCACAAGCTTCTGGATCTCGATCTTTGTTCCGATATCTATTCCCCTCGTCGGTTCATCGAGGATGAGATACTGAGGATTCGTCAGAAGCCATCTTGCAAGTATAACCTTCTGCTGATTACCTCCGGAAAGGGACTTGATCGGTGTATCCGTGGATGCTGTCTTGATCTCAAGAAGCTTTATATACTCATCAGCGAACTTCTCGGCCTTGGCCTTCGATATAGGTCCGAAGAATCCCTCCATAACCTGAAGCGCAAGGATTATATTGTCCCTGACGGAGAGATCGCCGACTATACCATCCCTCTTCCTGTCCTCAGGAAGATATCCTATACCATGCTTCATAGCGTCTCTGGGCTTCTTTATATGGATATCCTTGCCATCGATCCGGACCTTGCCGCCGGTGACCTTATCAGCACCGAATATAGCACGTACGCATTCGCTGCGTCCCGATCCAAGAAGTCCTGTAAAGCCATTGACCTCGCCTTTATGGATTGAGAAATGGAATGGGAATCTCGCTGCGACACTTGAAAGCTCATCGGCCTCATATACGATCTCGCTTCCGATATTAGCCTCTTCATCGCCGCTCTTGATCTCCGAAAGATCATCGAGATCCTTGCCAAGCATCTTGGATACAAGCTCAACACGAGGCAGATTCTCTATTGCATACTCGCCGACAAGCTGTCCATCGCGGAGAACCGTTATCCTGTCGCAGACCTCATATACCTGATCTAGGAAGTGAGTAACAAAGATGATTCCAACCCCGCGTGCCTTGAGATCAAGCATGAGACGGAAAAGCTTTGCAACCTCGGACTCATCGAGCGATGATGTAGGCTCATCAAGGATGAGGACCTTGCACTCCATATCGACAGCTCTGGCGATTGCCACCATCTGCTGCACAGCTATTGAGCAGGAACCAAGCTGCTGCTCCGCCTTTGCCGGAATACCAAGCGACTCAAGAATCTTATCCGCAGCGGCATTCATCTTATGCCAGTTCGTCAGAATACCCTTGCTGCGCCCAATATACATATTCTCCGCTACCGTGAGATTCGGACAGAGAGTGATTTCCTGATAAACGGTGCTTATACCTGCCTTCTGGGCCTCTTCCGGGGATCTGATGCTGATCGGTCCCTCATGTCCTTTGAGGAATACCTGTCCTGCATCCTTGGAATAAACACCTGTAAGAACTTTTATCAGCGTTGACTTGCCTGCGCCATTCTCACCCATCAAAGCATGTATCTCACCTTCCCTGAGCGTGAAATCGACATTCTGCAGAGCCTTTACGCTATAGAAAGTCTTATAGATTCCCCTCATTTCAAGAACAGAATCCTTCTGCATCCCAATAACCTTCCTTTTGCCAGAAACACAGCAAGGCACGCGGACTGCATCCTAATGCTCCTTCGTGCCTTGCATCTACTATCTCTGATATCTATGATCAGATTCCGTACTTATCAACGTCTTCCTGAGTGATTGTAGCTGCATCGAAGCCCTGCTCGACAAGGTAGATTGTCTTGCTCTCTGGCTCTATGCCATTCTCAAGATTCCTGATGATTCCATCGATTGTATCTGCCTGGAACGGATTGGCCTGGCCATCATAGTTCCATCTGCCAGCAAGAAGCTCCTCAAGAGCCCACTTGTTGCAGTCGAAGCCCATGATTATGACATCACCATCGACGCCATGGGAGATGTTGGCTCTGTCGAGAGCAGCTACTGCGCCTCTTGCCATATCGTCATTCTCAGCATAGATGACATTGAACGGCTCGCCGGAATCGATGACAGCCTGCGTGATCTGCTGTGCTGTCTCTGCATTCCATTCAGCTGTCTGCTGTGTCACGAGCTTCCAGTTGTCATTGCTTGCAACCATCTCATCAAGGGCAGTTGTTCTTCCAATCTGAGCAGATGATCCCATGACGCCCTGGATATGGATGATGTTGTATTCATCAAGATTCTGGGAAACGAGCCAGTCAACAGCTGTCTGTCCCTGGAGGTTAGTATCGGAGACAACCTCAGCAACATACAAGCTTGGATCTGCATCGACTGTGCGATCAAAGAGGATTACATAGATACCGGCATCATATGCATCCTGGAGAACGGAATCCCAACCTGCTGTACCAGCAGCGGAAAGAAGAAGGTAATCAACGCCATCCTGGATGAAGAGCTGTGCAGCTGCGATCTGCTCATCATTCCTGAGGCTGTAATAGAACGATGCGTCATAACCATTCTCCTCATTGAATACTCTCTTCAGATCTGCATCATTTGCTGTGCGGTATCCCGATTCGTTCGGGTCATTATTGATGATACCAACTCTGATGAGACCACTATCCGATCCGGATGCCTCAGCAGCGCCCTGAGCGAATACTGCGGATACGGACAGAATGAGTACAAGGAGTGAAAGCAAAACCTTTTTCATATTCTAACCTCTCTTTTTGTGTTATCGGAATTCCCGATATCTAAAAAAATTGGAGCATGGGAATTTTCATCTGTCAATGAATTTTGCTCTTCCTGCCTAAAAAACGAGCTGGGATGAATACAAATTCATACATTATGAGAATTTCAATACAAATAATACGGATTAATGAAGTGAACAGATCAAACACATTGTTCGACTTTACGATTTTAATACAAATTCTCATAAATTTTGTAAAATTAATACAAATATTTCAATCTGATGATATCCTAATAAAAAAAGGAGGGGAAATGCCAGCTAAATACAAGCAGCTTGCTGACATGCTGAGGCGCGATGCCGGAAAGATACAGGAGGAAGGAGGAAGCAGACTTCCGACAGAGATGGAGATTGCCGCATCCTACAGCGTAAGCAGGCAGACCGTCAGAAGTGCGCTAAAGGAACTTGAGGACGAAGGCCTTATCGAAAGACGGCAGGGAAGCGGATCGTATATCAATCCCGCAAGACCAGTACATAGCTCGAATCATATCGCTGTCGTGACAACATTCATCGATGACTATATCTTCCCTTCAATACTCCATGATGCGCAGAGGATCTTTTCCGACCATGGATACTCTACACTTGTCTACACAACGGAGAACAGTGTCGGCAAGGAGAATGAGATACTATCAGAGCTCCTTTACAGGGAGATAGATGCGATACTCATCGAAGGATCCAGGACAGCATACCCTACCCCTAACACATCGCTCTTCACCTGCCTCCGGAAGCGTGGGATACCGGTACTCTTCCTACATGGGAAGTACAGCAATCTCCCAGGATTCCCTTCAGTGCTCGATGACAACGTCGGTGGAGGCTACCAGCTTGGAAAGTACCTGATCGGAAAAGGCCATACGCGGATAGCGGGAATATTCAAGAGCGATGATTCACAGGGGCCTGAAAGATACTACGGCGTCACTTCAGCGATGACCGATTCCCAGATACGGATCGATGACAGCAGATTCTGCTGGTACGATACGGAGGACAGGAAGGATATATTGTCAGGGGACCTGATGGAGGAAACAAAGCTGAGCAGATTCATCGATGAACGGCTTGGGGATGCGACTGCGCTTGTCTGCTACAACGATGAGATAGCATATTCTGCTATACAGCACCTTCTCAGGCGCGGAAGGACAATCCCTGATGATATCGCGGTTGTAAGCTTCGACAACAGCTTCTACAGCCAGATAGGTTCCGTCCCTATAACCTCGCTCGGACATAAGGCCCCTAGAAGCGGAATCGCTGCGGCAGAGCTTCTTCTGAAGATGCTTGAAGGGACTGCAGCAGAATCGGTACTGCTCCGATGGGAGCTGATAAGCCGCCAGAGCGGATGATCATCCAAGATTAGAGAATGTTCTGACAGGGATGCTGAATATTATCCCCATTCCCTTCTTCTTCAGGATCTCCATGGAACTGATTGCCTCGACAACGCTGTCGGCCTTCTCCTTCTCCATCACGATCATGAGGATTTCCTTCTCAGGAACCAGAGGGGCTCCGAAGAACTTCACATCATCTTCTGTGCTTGTTCCATGGGCATTGATGACGGTACCGCCGGAAGCGCCTGCCTTCCTGGCTGTCACCATGATATCCTCACTGTAGCCCTCTTCGCAGATCACCTCTATAAGCACCCATTTATAATCCATCTTCCCCTCCTCGTAATCCTCATCGACCACTGCATCGGTCATCATCACGACACCTTTGGCCTTCACGTTATGCACAGCTGAAAGGATAGCATCCGGATTGCCCCTGCTTATTACGCTGAAAAGTACTTCCTTCCTCGTATCCCCCAGTCCGAGAGCTGCCAGGATGGAGCTGGAGGCCGTCCCGCGTGCATTGCATATGGTGCCACCGGGAGCACCGGCTTCCCTTGCAGCAGCCATGACTTTATCAGCCTGGCCGCGGCCGACAATAGCTATCATCGTATGCCACTTCATCTTCCACCCCTTTCGGCCTTCCTGAGCCGTGCTTTATAGACTATACCGAGAATCTCAATGAGGAGAATCGGCATCATCGCAATCATCGCAATCATGCCGAACGATGATGCAAGGGAGGCAGAAGCCGTCCCCGAAGCTGCCCCGATAGCAAGGGGAAGCAGGAATGTCGAGCTCATCGGGCCTGTCGCGACCCCGCCTGAATCAAAAGCGATTGCAGAAAAGAGCCCAGGCGTCCATATCATTGAGACCATTATCAGGATATATCCTGGGACAAGGAAGAGAAGGATCGGGAGGGAATATACGGTCCTGATCAGAGCAAGGACAACAGCAAGACCGACACCAAGACAGAGGGCAGCAAGCATTATCGGCTTGCGGATATGCCCCCCGCTTATCTCCTCAACCTGACCAGTAAGGACGATTACCGCTGGCTCAGCAAGCACAACACAGAGACCGAATATGAAACCGGATGAATAAAGGAGGACTGGATGATCTGCAAGCGCGACTCCAAGCTCCTTTGCTACATCGGAGAATGAGTATTCAACACCTGTGAAGAATATGACAAGTCCAACAAATGAATAGAAAATACCTACGAATACCCTGATAGCCTGCGTGTGCGGCATCTTTATGAAGAAGATCTGCATAAGGATGCATACGATAAGCAAAGGGAAGAAGGACATCCCGACACCGCTAAGCTTCTCTCCAAACAGCGTAAGAAGTTTTATATCGGCAGATGTCTCCGCCGTATCAGGCATGCTGCCGCCCGACCCGTATATGATTCCCAGTATAAGAACTGCAAGCACAGGACCAATCGATGCCATAGCTACGTATCCGAACTCAGATTCCTCAGAGTGCTTCCTCATCGATGCAACACCCATTCCGATTGCCATTATGAATGGAACGGAAAGCGGTCCAGTCGTAGCACCGCCTGAATCGAATGCAACCGAAACGAAGAAGCCATCGCAGAAGAGTGCGCATGAGAATATGACTATGTAGCCGATGAATAGAATCACCTTCAGCGGAAGTGACAATATCGTCCTCGCGAGCGAAAGCGCCAGGAAAATGCCTACTCCGACCGCGATTGCGCATATGAAGACCGGTATGGGAATATCATTGCTGATCTGGTTTACCTGTGAAGCAAGGACCTGGACATCCGGCTCAGGGACTGTGATTATGAATCCAAGGATTGCCGCGACAGCAAGCAGAATCGGAAGGGACCTGCTTTTCGTAAGAGTCGTACCGATCCTTGTTCCCATAGGCAGGAGTCCGACATCAGCGCCGGTGAGGAAGATGGTAAGGCCAGCTATCACAAATACGCAGGAAACTATAAACATCCTGAATTCACCGCCATCCATCACTCCAAGCAGCAGCGACAAGACAGAAGCGAACACAGCTATCGGCAATACAGATATAGTGACTTCCTTCAGCTGCTTCAGAATATCCAATGCGTCCTCCGTATATTTTCAAAGTATAGCAGAAAACCTATAGCACGGACATATATCCACGGATGGAGATATCATGAAGCAGAAAGCCATGCATCAGTACGCACTCTGACATTCTCCTGGAGATTCCTGTAGAAGAACTGATAATCCATGAGATGGTACACCCCATCTGGGAAGAGCGAATTCGAATAATCGGCTGGATCAACATCGACAGCCTTGAGCGTTCCTCTCTCCGGATCCAGATAAGCGCCTGTCAGCTTTGGAATCTCTTTGGTTATACTCCCGGAATAATCCGTGAAGCATGCTCCTGCATTCAGCGAGCGGTCAGCAAATTCAGATTCGGTACTCCAGTTCAGGGGATTTATGCCTATCGTCCTTATGCCCTCAGGAACGATTATCGATCCATTTGAGGCAGGGGATTCAGTGTTGAATGAGACTATGACGCCAGTATCGCTCTCCCCCTCGGCCATCCTCAGGTGAGGATACTCCTCGAGATCCTCCTCTGTGATCCTCCAGCCTATGCAGTATGCGGCAATGAGCTTATCGCTGTATTCAGCCTCATCGAAGAACTCCTCAAGAAGCATCAGAGCTAGCTGTGCCCCCTGGGAGAACCCCGCAAGAATCAAAGGACGTCCATCATTTTCATTTTCCATATAATAGATGAACGCATCCCTCACATCGCCATAGGCAATCGAGAGATAGGGCTGCATCGCCTCCTCCGTTCCTTCATAGAGAGGGAATGTCATCTGCCTGTAGAATGGAGCATACAGCAGCGCAGAATCCTCATATATCCCCCTCTCCATATTGAGTGCACCGACGAAGCTCTTCTTCATAGCCTCATCATCCATGCTCATATTGAAATTGCCAGCCCTGCCTAGATCGACAGTCGGGCAGATGATAAAGAGATCTGCATCCTTTCCGGTCCCTTCTGCAAAGTATGCCCAGTTCGACCTGTCGGAATAGTCGACAATGGTTCCGGCATAGACCTGGAAGACCATGGCTAGCAGCATGAAGGAAAGCAGAAAGCGCCTTATATTCCTCATAATCTCTCCTCCGCATAGGAAGCAGCATCCATAGCAACCATCTGGGCAAGGTGCCTTGCGCTATACTCAATAGGCACAGCATCGAACGCAGAGGATATCCTTTCCAGCTTGTCAGGATTGGAAACCAGATCGCGGATAATACCTATCTGCTTCTCCCTATCCCCTGTGGCATTCCACCCTACGCCATACTTCTCAATATATTCAGCAGATGCCGTGACAATATAGACAAGCTCTGTGATCAAGAACGGCCTATGCGCATATATTGCTTCGACTATAGTATTGATGCCAGCCCTTCCCGCTATGACATCCGAAGCAGCAAGATATTCGCTGACATTATCGACAAAGCCGCGGATCTGCACGGAAGATCTTCCACCTCTGTATTGTTCCATCACCTTCCGGATACGCCTCTCCATATCCTTTCGGATTCCTCCTATGATCACTATCTGCACAGGAAGATCTTCTTTCAGGATATCCTCAAGAAGATTAAGGGAACCGAGCCCTTCTCCACCAAGATTAAGCTGCAGCGTGAACGCATCCTCATCCAACCCTATTCTCTTCCTTGCCTCCCTCTTCGAAAGCTTTGGCTGATCTGCTACGGATCCCTGGAGGGGGAATGGACAGAGCATGATGGAATCAGGATTCTGCCCCATGGCCCGCACGCGCTCCACACCTTCCTCCGTAGGGAGGAGGAACTTCCTCAGATAAGGACAGATTGAGACTACCGGGGCAGAGAAGACATCGGTTGAGTAGAAATACACAGGTATATACTCACCCATATCGTGAAGCATTGTCGACAGCACTGTCCCCGGATACGGATGGGTAGCGAATATGAAATCGGGGCGAGATGTGCTGATAAGTGAAGCCAGCTTCTTCCGCCTCAGCCTGTCGATTGACTTCTCAACAAGCTTTATTCCCCATCCTGAACGATCAAGAGACCTGAAGAGATGCTCCTCAAGGAATGGAATTTTGAGCATAAGCCGCCACATTCCCTGATTCAGCCGCTCCATCCACTCAAGATCGAGATAGCTGAAGAAGTCCACAAGCTCGGAATCCATACCCATGGCTTCCAGCTGCTCATGCACGGCTTTGGCAGGAACGTAATGTCCCTTCCCTGCCTTAATGTAGACGCAAAGTCCTTTCATCGCAGATGCATTTTAGCAGGAATAGCCGTGTTCTGGCGATAGAGCAGAAGACTGGAGGGACTATATTCAGCACCAATACGGGAGTATCATCAGGGTATGGAACATGATGAATACAGGCTAATTGGAGAACTCATAGATTATTACGCTGGGCAGCCAAAGAGGATTCAGCACGCTCTGAAGGTATATTCATTTGCCGATATGATTGCCACAGGAGAGAAGCTTGGTGCGGATCTGCGGAAGACAATAGTCCTAGCCGCGATTGTCCATGATGCCGGCATAAAGATAGCGGAGGAGAAGTATGGCCGTTCCGATGGACCTATTCAGGAGAAAGAAGGTCCTGAAGTGGCTACCAGAATGCTTGAGGCAATCGGAACAGACAGAAAAAGGACTGAAAGGATTGCTTTCCTTGTCGGCCATCATCACACATACAGCGGGGTGGAAGGCATCGACTGGAGGATACTCCTCGAAGCTGATTTCCTAGTGAATGCCTTTGAGCATGCTCTGACAGGGAAAGCACTTCAGGAAGGTTATGACAGGATTTTCAGGACAGAGACAGGAAAGAGCATATTCAGAACGATGCTCGCATAGTGCTCAATAAGGCACATTACCGGCCTTTGACATGCCATACAGTCTGTCAAGCATGGATCTTACAGAAGAGACTAGCTGCAGCGCTCCATTGACAAAGAGAGAGCGCACATATATGTCATCCGGCCCATCGACCCCGAAATCCACTTTGACATCGGCTGAATAGCCATCATGAGAGAGCGTGCCGCTTACGCTCACGATTCTGTCTCCGCTTATACGCCAGCGGCAGCCATCGAGAGACCGGAATATATCATCCATGGGAAGTCCACGGTACATATGCTGCTGGACAGCGCCCTGCGCGGCTGTCTCCCTGCTATTTATGCGGGTGAAGGCAAATACTACGGCAAAAAGAACCAGTATCAATGCTATGCTCAATGATGCCAAGAGCGCGACATGAGGACGGAAGGTACGTCGGCGTCCATGCCATATCTCAGCACCGCAAAAAGGACAATGGGCATATCTGTCATCGATCTCTCTTCCACACTGTGGACACTGCATAGCTTACCCCCCAGAATTTTTGTAACACAAAAGGTAAAAGAAATAAGCAATGCAGAGGGCAGATTGATAAAAGATTTCCCGATTTCAGCCAATAATACCCTTAACAATCGGACAGAGAGCTTCCGCAAGAGCTTTATGGCTGTCCTTTGTCATGTGCAGAAAGTCGCTTCCTGCATGGGCGACAGATGCGGCGTCGAAGAAGTACGATCCCGTTCTCTCAGCAGTGCGCTTCATCCAGAAAGGGAATTCAAGGCTCTTGGTATGGGATGTGATATCATAGGACTCGAACCGGCCATTCTCGATCCCCTGCTCTATACGTATCGGGGAGACTATCAGAATCTCAGGCTTTGGCATATCCTCATTCCGTATCTTCTCGATTATCACTTCGACACCATACGCAATGCTTTTGACCGAGGCGTTGTAGACCTGCTTCGTATCATTCGTTCCAAGCATGATTATCACAAGATCAAGCGGCTTATGCGTCTGGAGTATGGATGAGATAGCCGCAGAGCCGTTCTTCCCGGGGCTGAACGGATCATCAAAGACAGTTGTTCTTCCACCAAGCCCTTCCTCAATTACATGATACCCATCCCCAAGAAGCTTCTCCAGGATGATCGTCCATCTGTCATCATAATCATAGCGGCCAAGGAACTCCGTCGTTGAGCCATGAGTATTGGAATCGCCAAAACAAAGAATATGCTTCATATTTCACCTCATTATAATCTGCTTCTCTTTCTGCGGAGCATCACATATAGAGTAAGTAAAGCACCCACAAAGAGGAATGATGAGAACAGAAGGAGCATGCTGCCCGGTCCAATCCGATCCACGGCAAACGCTGCAATCGGCTGCATCACCATACGGCCTATCGTACCACTGAGCAGATAGAGAGTAGATACGAAGAACGTGTTGCCAGGATACCACGAACTAACCTCGACGATATAGCATGGAATGTTTGCTCCGGCCGCGAATCCTGATATAGCAATGAAGACAAGGGCCATGGCCGCATTGCCGGAAAGAGCAGCCAGCACCTGCCCTGTCCCGGAAATAGCCAAGCCTATGGCTGAAAGCAGGATGGGGCTTAATCCCTTTGACAGGAGAATGCTCGAAAGGAACCGCATGGCCGCTATACCTATCCAGAAAGACATCATCGCCGCCGCTGCGATAGCATCAGAAGCTTTGAATGTTGTCTCTATGTAATATGGATACCAGTTCGATCCAATCTGCTGAGCGGTCATATAAAGCATTAGGGATATCGTCAATGCAATGAATGAAGGATTGCTTACAATACTTCTGATCGGAACAGGCTTGGATTCGCCTCTCCTGCTCTTTCCATCTTCCTGCTGGGCGCTGCCAGCAAAAGAAGATATAAGGACAATAAGTATGGCAAGGCCAAAGGCTGCGTACCCAATCCTCCAGGACAGATCCCTGAACGGAATTATTATATAGCCAGAGAGCAGTGCGCCCGTGCTGTATACGAAATGGATAAGCGGAACATTCCTCCTGCTATCTGAATCAGGAGATGATGAGAGATAGGAATTCGAGCCGGAGTCCATACAGAAGCCACCGAAGCCGAATACAATGAAAGCCAGATACAGGGACCATTCATATGGCAGGAGCAGTATCATAAATAAACCGATGACTATGAAAAGCATCCCTGTGCGTATTATGGCTGTCCTGGGGAATCTCCGCAGGAACAGCATGGAGGAGCAGATGGCAATGAGTATCCCGACCTGAATTGCGCTCATGAGGAAACCAACATGGGAGAGATCCATACCCGTTGTTTCCATGACATCCGTCACAAGCGTACCGATGACATTGTATGCGATGGCATAGAAAAAGAATGCCACGAATATTACATTTATACCTATACGCCTGGCAAAAAGAGCACCTGACATCCTATCTTCAATTCCTGAACCTCTTATGATGATACCAGATGAAAGACCCAGAGGAATAAGAAAAGTTCTTAGCATTCGGGCTAAATCTGTCAGGTGCGTATCAAGTAGTCTGTCTGCCTTCGGAAAGCTTCATATACAGCAGCAGATATGGATTGCCCTGCTCATCAAGATCCGTACGCTTGTAAACCTCAAAGCCCATGTGCTCATAGAATCCCCTTGCTAGAGGATTCTGCTCATTCACTGCAAGACGATTAATCGAATAATCATTGATTCCCTTCTCGATAAGCTGTCGTCCAAGACCTTTCCCCCGGGCCTCTGCCGCTATGAAAAGCATCTCAAGAGAACCATTCTCCACCCCCATAAAGGCAACAGGAACACCTGTCTCATCTTCAGCTGCAATCAAATGGGCAACACCAGACAATGCCTCAGGCACATACTCCCTGATGTTCAGAATCTCGGACTCTGAAAGGAAAAGATGAGTAGCTCTGACCGATGACTCCCATACTGAAAGCAGGTTGTTTATCAACTCGGGAGTCCTGTTCTGTACTTCATATATCCTCATATCCTCACCTCTTCTCATCCTATAATCCACGCAGTCTTGGACTGTGCTGCATTATATAGGAAAAGTCTCCCTGCGCGAATATTTCATTAGTCCGCGGACTAATCGCGGACTAATCGTGAGTCATTTCAAAACCATTTGGAATAGCTTCACCTAGAGACTTGGCAAACATGAGGCAGGAAATCCTGATTCTCTCCCTATTCTTGGTACTTTTCAGGACCTTGCTACGGGCACTACAGAGTGCACAGAAACAGCACTCCATGCATAGTCCGTAGGCTACCACGTAAAATTCTAATCAGGAGATTCAGAATGGATAAAGCCGATATCACAGTAAATAAAAACAGCCTTATAGAAAGCATCAAGGAGATAATCCTTACCTCTCGCAAGAACATTGTACGCAGCGTAAATACCGAGATGCTTTCCGCTTACTGGAATATCGGGAGACTCATTGTTGAGGTCGAGCAGAAGAATCAGGAAAGAGCACAGTATGGAGAGCAGACGCTGAAACATATATCAAAGCGCCTGAGAGCAGAACTTGGAAATGGCTTCTCGATTTCAAATCTCCAATTCATGCGCCGTCTATTCCTTGCCTATCCAAATCAACAGACACTGTCTGTTAAATTGAGTTGGTCTCATTACTGTGAGCTTCTGACAATATCCGATGATAACAAACGCGGCTTCTATGAGAAGGAATGCATTGCTTCCAAGTGGTCTGTAAGAGAACTCAATAGACAGCTTGATTCATCACTTTATGAGCGTTTTCTCCTTTCCTGTGGAAAAGAGAATAAGGAGGAAGTCAAAAGACTTGCTGAGAAAGGACAGGAGATTGAGAAGCCTGAAGATATCCTGAAAGATCCTTATGTATTCGAGTTTGTGGGATTACCTGAAAACAAGCCTGTAATGGAAGCTGATCTTGAGGATGCATTGATCAACCATATTGAGAAATTCCTCTTGGAACTTGGAAAAGGATTCATGTTCGTGGGAAGACAGCAGAGAATCACATTCGACAATGAGCACTACTATGCTGACATGGTCTTCTATAATAAGATTCTCAGAGCCTATGTAATAATCGAGCTGAAGACAAGGAAGCTATTACCTGCCGCTGTCGGACAGCTCAATATGTACCTCAACTACTACAAGGCGGAGGTTAATGATCTCGATGATAACGATCCAATCGGTATCATCCTATGTACTGATAAGCCCTCAACAAAGATTGAATATGTACTCGGAGGACTCGAGAACAGAATCTTCGCATCAAAATATGTTCTCTATCTTCCTGATAAGAAAACATTAGAAGATGAAGTACAGACATTCATCGAAGACTGGGAAGAAAAAGACAAAGAATAATCCGCAATGATAGATAAAAAGCAAATTTCGCTTGATGACATGTTGAATGTAGAGGATATGCAATGGTATAAGGAGGAAGCTGCAAAGGATACTCCCGGCAGAGCTCTCCGTTTCTATCGTAAGTTGAAAGGAATGACTCAGCCTGAACTTGCTAAAATGCTTGGAACCACAAAACAGTTCATATCAAATCTTGAGAATGACAGAAAGCCTATTAGTAGGATGATGGCAAAGAAGCCCTCCGAAATCTACAACGTTTCTGTTTCTAGGTTCATCTGAATCATTACCCAATATAGCAACAACTGAATGGGCTAGTATTTTCAGATTTTGTAAGAAATTAAGAGCGTATCCTTTCATAGTCTTTCGGACTCTATTTTGAACTGAATCCGAAAGACTCCTATCATTTCGATATAAATACGAATGCAGTGCATTTGCATTTGATAATGCATCAAAGAACTTTCCAACATCCTGTTCTCGTATTACCTTCTCGTCTGAGCAATCCTGTTCCCACCAATTCTTTCACATATTTTCCTACAGTACTTCTAGCAACACCGACAGTCTCACTTATTTCATGATAAGAAGCCGAATGGTTATTCCGAAGAAAAGAAAGAATGTCAGCTTTTACAGCTTCTTTTGAAACAGATTTACGGATTGTTTTATCAGTCCGCGGACTAATCACAGTCTTTTCATCAGTCCGCGGACTAATCGCGGACTGTTCGCGAGTTATTTGCGAACCATTCGGAATGGCTTCATCCACAGACATTGCAAACTTGAAAACAACCTTGATGGTATCCTCATAGATTTCGAATATTCCTTTGTCGTAATACTGCAGAATCCTGTTCATCCCAGATCCAAGCTGCTCAACCATATCAACATCATGAAAGATTCTCATTATCTCCCTGTTGCGAGGTCTGCTGACTCCTTTGAAGAACATATCTTCAGAAAGGCCTTCAGGCAGCCCTCCATGGGATGTCAGTTCAAGCCTGTCTGAAAAGAGCTCAACAACAGGGGTATAACCATGGGTGTAATCATTGTGGACGAGCATGTTAATGACCGCTTCTCTTACAGGAACAGGTTCAAACATATGCCTTTCAATACGATACTTTGAAGTGATCCTTGTCCATGTCCTATTCTCTACGTGCAGACGGTCAATTATTCTGTCTGCGGTCTGAAGAAGACATCCGAAGCCATACTCCGAACTCTCAATAAGATTACATTTGTCAGTTCCCTCATACTTAGCAACTTTGAATGTCATATGATTATTATCTGAAAAAAGGTAAGCAACGAAGTTGTACTTTCCATCGGGAGTAAGGAAATCAAGATTCTTCGCAAACTGATCTGTAAGTGTCAGTCCATGATTCCTGTAATATATCTCCAATACTTGGAAAGACAGATCCTGATCAGGGGATTCTATATTCGCTATCGTTCGAGGAATACGCTTTGAATATAGTTCTCTAATCCTGCTTTCAGGCATCTGGCGGCATGAAGAGCCAACACGATAATAGCAGCCTTTTGGAGTCATTCCATATTTTGTGAGATAATATGGCCGTTCAGATCCTGCTGAAACGACGACTTTAACAATGTGCTTATCCCCTCGTCTCTCAACATGGATATCAAAAAGGCCAAGACAGGAAGGATGGATATTGGAATCAAGTCTCTGAGCTATCTTTGTCTGGACAGCATCTGCATCTTCGATACCGTACACCGTTCCATCGTTGTTTACTCCGAAAAGCAGCTCTCCACCATATGTATTGAGAAAAGATACGACTTCCCTCTCAAGACCTTCTACATCTTTTGTAAGCTCACGCTTATATTCAATTGTCCTATCTTCCATTCCCAATCCTCACAACAGTTTATTCTGCTTTTTCTCGTAAGTCTTCCGGATTAACGGAACAAGCATTTCAATCTCAGCCTCTGTTGAGACATCAAACTGATAATCACCATTACCATGATGCCCTATGTTCGAGACATCAATTACATGCAGTTCAGAAGGAATCTCTCCTAACTCATTCCATCTAAGATTAAGCCATATTTTTAGCTTTTTCTTAGTGAAGGCACAATCAAAGATATTCGTATGCTTTACTTTAAAGGCAATATAGACTTTCTTATAGTCGATTGTGAATGAGGCTATATCTGACACGTTATCAATAAGACGATAGTACAGCTCAAGCACTTCATCGCCGGGATTTGTCTTATTGCAATAATCATCAAAAGTCCAGACTTTGACTTCCTTGTTCACCGATTCGATAACTTTATCCTGCTTAGACAGCTCAAATTCTGTTTTAGTACTGTTTTCCTGTTCGATTATCTCGATTAAACCGCCTTCATATTGCCGGATCTCAAAAAGCTTGAATGGCATTTTTGCAAAGCCCGTAGCAGCAAGCTGGAACTTGCTGAAATATGGCGATACAAAATAAATTCTTGTCATATCCCAGCTGAAATCAGAGACCTGCTTTCTATCATTCTTTACTTTGTTGTAAAGCAGAACCAATTCTGCCTTGCGATCAAGAACAGTATGAAGATAAGCATATCCCTGATCCACGAGACTTGTGCTGCGGACTTTCTTATATTCGATAATGACAAAAGATCCATTCTCTTCATCATATGCAACAGTATCAAACCGCATATCCTTTAAAGGGAATTCAGTCTCAAGAAACTGCAAGCCAAACACTGTTCCAAGATTATTATCCAGCAATCTCTGAATATCTTTTTCCAGTTTGAAATCGATGGGGTTTATTTCCTTCAATGCATTCTGGACTTTCTGAAACAGCATCTTCTTATGATTCTCCTAATATAATTGATGCTACTCAACGGACCAAAACATTTGCAAGCATAAATAAAGGCACCTCATCGCTTATCCAGCAATAAGATGCCTTTTAGTGGGCGATGCCAGGATTGAACTGGCGACTTCCACGATGTCAACGTGACACTCTCCCGCTGAGTTAACCGCCCATTGCTCTGCAACATTAGCATCCTTAACAATAAGTGTCAAGAGTTGCCTATCAAGTATCACTCTAGAACAGGAAAACACAGAGCCAAACATTTAACAAACTCCTAACACATTTTTGCACAACACACACTTTACACGTATTTAACGATTAATTTACGCTTTCTTCTGATGGATGTTTCATTTGCGAATTTCTGGCAGCAGATCTTCTCTTCTCCTGCATTGATGATAACAGCAGCCCTTACGCTGGGCGTCATCTTCGTCAATGGATGGACAGATGCGCCGAATGCGATAGCCACATGCATAACGACTCGCTGCATGCGGCCACGCCCTGCGATAATGATGAGCGCTGCGTTCAATTTCCTGGGCGTTCTCATAATGACACGGATCAATGCATCTGTTGCCTCAACAATAAGCAATATGGTTGATTTCGGTGCTGATACCACCACAGCCCTGCTTGCGCTTTCTGCGGCTCTGTTCTCGATTGTCGTATACAGTACAGCTGCATCATACTTCGGAATACCCACAAGCGAGAGCCATAGCCTTATCGCAGGTCTCACAGGCGCTGCGATAGCAACGCAGGAAGGACTTGCGGCTGTTAATGGAGCTGAATGGGTGAAGGTCCTCTACGGTCTTGTTCTCTCCCTTCTCCTGGGATTCATTGCAGGATATGCCGTATGCCGTGTTGTCGCCTTCCTGTTCAGAAACCTTGATAGAAGGAAAGCCAATGGATTCTTCCGCTATGCGCAGATTGCAGGCGCTGCAGCAATGAGCTTCATGCATGGAGCACAGGATGGGCAGAAGTTTATCGGCGTTCTCTTTCTCGGTCTCGCATTCGCCAACGGTGAGACAAGCGTCCATGGCGTCATGATTCCAGTATGGCTGATGGTCCTCTGCTCAATCGTCATGGGTCTTGGAACAAGCGTCGGAGGAGAGAAGATCATCAGATCAGTCGGAATGGACATGGTGAAGCTTGAGAAATACCAGGGCTTCAGCGCTGATATAGCAGCATCGCTATGCCTCCTCTTCTCATCGGTATTCGGCATCCCTGTATCAACAACGCATACGAAAACAAGTGCGATTATGGGCGTCGGAGCCTCGAAAAGAATCAGTGCGATAAATTTCTCGGTTGTTAAGGACATGATGCTTACCTGGATATTCACATTCCCAGGATGCGGATTGATAAGCTTTGTGATGGCAAAGATATTCCTAGCCATCTTTGGATAAGGAGTCTGGATTATGGCAAAGAAACAGGACACATTCTATTTTGATACATTCACAGCATGCGCAGCTCATGCCGTAAAGGCATCGGAAATACTCCGCAAGTGCATAACGGACTATGATCCGGATAATCTTGACCCGATACTCGAAGAGATACACAAGGTCGAGCATGATGCGGATATGAAGAAGCATGATCTCATCAATGTGCTTGTGAAGGCTTTCATCACTCCTATCGAAAGAGAGGATATCATGCTGATGAGCCAGTGCCTCGATGAGGTCGTGGACAAGCTCGAGGATGTCGTCCTCAGACTTTACTGCGACAACGTACGCTCAATACGCCCAGATATGGCAGAATCCGTGGATGTCGTTGAGCGCTGCTGCAAGGAAATGCTCCTCATGACGGAGGATTTTGCTGATTTCAGGCATTCGAAGACGCTCAAGGAGAGGATAATCAACATCAATACGATGGAAGAGGAAGCGGATAAACTCTTCATAGCAAGCATGCGCCGCCTTCATACCTCCGAGACAGATCCGCTTGAAATCATCATCTGGCGTGATATCTACAGATACCTCGAGCAGTGCGCCGATGCATGCGAGCACGTTGCAGATGCCTGTGAGAAGGTATTGATGAACAATACCTGATCTTTACTACTGATCGATGCTCTCAGGATGATCCTTCATCATTATCGTATGGCGCTCTCTTGAGAGCACGAAGACCGAAAGCATGGCTCCCAGAAGCGATGTGAGCGGGAAGTTGAGCCATATGCCTGTCAGCCCCAGTCCCTGCATTGCGAAAAGAAGCGCAACGGGGAAGACAAATGCCATTGATACGGAAATCACAGCAGCATAGCGTGAACGCTCAAGCGCCAGCATGAAGCTCTGGGTCGAGAATGATATCCATCTCGTCAGATATGTGAATGCGAAGACTGTCACAGCAAATGGAGCATATGCAGGCACCTCTCCTGCGATGAATGCCGAGAGTATTCCCTCGGGGTTGAGGAAACAGATCAGGAATGCAGCCGTACAGATCGATGCAGCAACAGAATAACAGAGCTTCTCGATGGAGCGCACTCTCGATGGATAGCCTGCTCCCCAGTTATAGCCTATAGCAGGCTGCAGGGAATCGCATGAGCCATACATTATCGGGAAGACGATTCCATCGGCATACATAAGAACACCATATACCGAGACCGCGGCCTCCCCGCCATAACGTACCAGCATGATATTCATGATTATCGAGGTGAGCCTTCCTGCGATATTATTCAGAAAGCTCGGAAGCCCGCATGCAACAATCTTCTCGATTATCCTGAGAGAGAACACGGGACGTACAAATCCAAGAGCAAGTTTCCCACGGAAGAACGGCAGCAGTGAAAGGAATGCTGTGATGATCATGCCAGTGCATGATGCGAATGCAGCTGCCCATATGCCGAATCCGCAGATTCCCAGAAGGAAAAACTCGAAAACACCGCAGAATATAGACATGAAGATATTAAGCCCCATGCTTGTGCGTATGCGGCCACAGATCCTCAGATAGTTATCCGAGGCGAAAACCATCGTCGAAAGAGGAGACATCATGGCATATGTCCTTAAGTATGCCACGGCATCGGAAGCGAACTTCCCTTCTGCCCCCATCAGGCGCATGAAGACAGGAGCCATCATGAAAAGAAAAGCTCCCATGGCCGCACCAAGAACGACTATGAGTATGCAGGAAAGCGTGAATATCCTGTCTGCATCCTTCTTCCGCCCCTCACCTAGTGCGATTGAAATAGGGACTGCGGAACCTACTCCTATCAGATCAGCAATAGCGAAATTGATGATGACAAACGGCATGGCAAGATTCAGAGCCGCAAACGATGTATCCCCAAGCAGATTGCCCACGAATACACCATCCAGTGTCTGATACATAGCAGATGCAAGCATGCCGATTGCCCCCGGGACGGATGCCTTGAGGAAAAGCCTCCCGGGACTTGTTCTTACGAAAAGATCATACTGTGCTTTGTTTCTCATTGACTCTCCTGGCAGAAAGAAACGCAAGAAGCCAGGAATGGAATCCCAATTCCTGGGCAACAGCTACTCTATGGACTGCAGAAAATAATGTCAACAGAGCAATATAGCTCAGGCCTGGTCTGCCATCTTCTCAAGCACGGCCAGAGCCTCCTCAACCTTCGGATTATCCTCATCGGTACTCAAGGCCTCCTTCACACAGCTTCTGACATGGGCCCTGAGAATCATCTTGTTCACATTCTTCAGCAGGGCTATTGTGCTCATGAGCTGTGTGGAGATATCTATGCAATAGCGATCATCATCGATCATGCGGAGAATCCCATCGAGCTGCCCCTTGGCAATCTTTATCTTCTTTGTCGCATCAGCGTGATCAGCCTTCAATCCCGGTCACCTCGTATCCAGCATCGACGACAGCGTTCCTCAGATCATCATCCGAGACATTGCCAGTATAGCTTACAGTAGCTGACTTCCCTTCAAGGGATACCTCTGCATTCTCAACGCCATTTACCTTCATAAGGGCATCATGAACGTGCTTTACGCAGTGCTGGCACATCATTCCCTCTACACCGATTTTCTTTACCATAGCTTTACCTTCCTCCTCTGGTATATTCCCAGTATTTCCTCTATCTGTGAAGATAGTTTCCGATATATTGCATGTTCTTCCATCCGCACCAGCTGAATCCTCATCGTCAATCGCAGGATGCTTCGGGGAGAAGAACCTCAGACGGAGCGCGTTCGATACGACAAATACAGATGAGAAACTCATCGCAAATGCCCCGATCATAGGGCTTAGCTTTATCCCGAAAGCTGGGTAAAGGACACCAGCTGCAATTGGGATACATATCGCATTATAGAAGAGCGCCCAGAAAAGATTCTCCTTTATATTCCTCAGCGTAGCCTTGCCAAGCTGTATAGCCCCCGGAACATCCATCAGATCGCTCTTCATCAGCACAAGGTCTGCGGACTCAATCGCTATATCGGTTCCTGCACCGATTGCGATACCGACATCGGCTCTGGCCAGTGCCGGCGCATCATTTATTCCATCGCCAACCATCGCAGTCCTTGCCCCTTCCTCCTGATACCGCCTGACAGCCTTCTCCTTATCTTCGGGAAGAACCTCTGCGATAACATCATCAACACCCACCTTCTGCTGTATGGCTTTAGCTGTGCGGAGATTGTCGCCGGTAAGCATAACTGTGCGTATTCCCATGCTCCTCAGCTCGGATACTGCGCTTCTGCTCGTCTTTTTGACGGTATCGGCAAGAGCAATCACCATGAACAGCACCCCGTCAGAAAGGAAGAAAAGCGGTGTCTTGCCCTGACTGGAAAGAAGCTCATCAAGCTTTCTCTCCTCCTCTCCATAGAGTCCATTTTTCTCCAGGAGCTTTCTGTTGCCGCCCTCGATGAGATGCCCGTCAACCATTCCGCTTATGCCTTCGCCCGGGATGCTTCTGAACCCTGAAGCCTCCGCTGAAGCGATTGAATTCATGGATGCATACTCTGCAATAGCCTCCCCAAGAGGATGGCCGGAAAGCTTCTCCACAGAAGCTGCATAGGAAACTGCTCTGTCATGATCCCAGCCCTTCTGTATGATTATGTCGGTGACAGCAGGATGCCCTTCCGTTATCGTACCTGTCTTGTCCAGAACAACTGTCCTGACATCATGCAGGATTTCAAGCGCCTCCGCTGATTTTATCAGGACACCATTCTGCGCCCCCTTTCCCGTACCGACCATTATGGCAGTAGGAGTCGCAAGCCCGAGCGCACATGGGCAGGAAATCACCAGCACGGATATAGCAATAGAGAGGGAGAATTCAAGGCTTTCACCTGCGATCATCCAGCAGACGAATGCGACAATCGCAATTGAGATAACGATAGGGACGAAAACCCCGCTGACCTTGTCTGCCATTTTGGCGATGGGAGCCTTGGATGATGTTGCCTCATCGACCAGTCTTATGATGCCTGCCAGCGTAGTCTCATCTCCGGTATGCTGCACATCCATCCTTACATAGCCTGATACAAGGACAGTACCGCCTATCAGCTTATCTCCAGGACCTTTCTCGACAGGTATGCTCTCGCCTGTTATCGCAGCCTCATCAACAGCACCGCTTCCCTCCCTGACAAGCCCATCGGCAGGTATGGAATCCCCTGCTTTTATCACTGCTATATCCCCTTTCATGATATCAGCAGCATCAATCTCGATCTCTCTGCCATCTCTGATCACCACTGCTCTCTTCGGCGCAAGATCCATCAGCTTTCTGATTGCGTCAGATGTCCTTCCTTTCGCTCTCGCCTCAAAGAACTTGCCAAGCGTAATCAGGGTAAGAATCATTCCAGCGGATTCAAAATAGAGATCCATTGCAAATGCATGTGCGACCTCCATATTGCCATGTCCGAGAGCAGATGCGATCTTGTAAAGCGCATATATGCCATATATGACTGCGGCACCCGAGCCGAGAGCTATAAGCGAATCCATGTTCGGAGCCCTATTCCATAATGCACGGAAGCCATTTACAAAGAACTTCCTGTTTATGAAAAGAAGCGGAATGACAACGATGAAAAGAGTAAGGGCAAAAACCATCGAGTTCTCTGTTCCTAAAAGGAACCCTGGAAGAGGCCAGCCCATCATATGACCCATCGAAATATAGAATAAAGGAACTGCAAAGACGATGGATGCGATGAGACGATGCTTCATCCTGAGATACTCTTCTCTTGCAGCATCCTTTCCCTGCCCCGATTCCTTTGCGGCAGGGCTTGCACCTTTCACGGAAGCACCATACCCGGCCTTCTCGACAGCGGAGATTATCGTGCCATCGTCAATTGCTGACTCGTCAAACACAACTGACATGCTGTTCTTGAGCAGATTCACCGATACATCGGAAACCCCGTCCAGGGCCCTGACGCATTTATCTACGCGGGAAGAGCATGCAGCGCAGCTCATCCCGGTCACATCGAACTGTTCTTGTTTCATACTCTCGATATACACCCCACGGGGGTGTGGTGTCAAGGTATGATATCAGGATACAGCCTTCTTCTCTGCTATCGATCCACGGAATGCATTGAGATGGAAACGGCCAAGCGCGGAAACATCGTCAAGACTTCCATCAAGTGGAATCCATGCAGAATTCCTTCCGGCCTTCACTGAGGGTGATACACGTACAGAATAGATGGAATAATCGAGGCCATCCCCTGCCGTACTCCAGAAAAGCACAGCCTTTGCTTTATTATCAAGCACACCTGTACGCTCAAAGCCAGCACGCATCGCGGCATCGAGAAGATCCTCGCCAGGATCTGCTACAGCGGATGGAACGGAATAGTATCCGGGAGGGAAGAATGGGCTGTTACCCTCCGGGAGCGATAGAAGGACATACCTGCTGCCATTCCTCTCTGTCCAGAAAAGACATCCTGCCAGTCTCATCGGATTTTCTTCCATATCTTTTCTCCTTTTACAATCTAAAGATAATTCCGGTATATGGATCTGTGGGTGCAGATAGTCTGCAGAAAGATGGAGTATTCTTGCAGAAGATGTGAACATGAGGCTAGAATCACGGCATGAGATTCCTTATTGCTTCAGATATACACGGATCAGCTGAGCCAGCTGCGGAAATCAGCAGAATATACAGGGCAGGAAACTTCGACAGGCTTCTGCTTCTCGGAGACCTTCTCTATCATGGGCCGAGGAACGAACTGCCCGAAAGCTATGCTCCGAAGAAAGTGATCAGCATACTCTCAGAGCTTTCCGATTCCATAATGGCAGTAAGGGGAAACTGCGAGGCAGAGGTAGACCAGATGGTACTGCCCTTCCCCGTTCTCTCCGAAAGCGCCCTTGTCTTCGCAGATGGCCTTTCCATATTCCTCACCCATGGGCATATCTGGACGGAAGAGAAGCATCCCGGCGGAATAGATGCCTTCTTCTCAGGGCACACGCATATACCTGTTCTGAAGAATGAGAATGGCCTGATTATCCTGAACCCCGGCTCGACCTCGATACCGAAAGGAGGCTTTGATCCTTCATATGCGGTCTACGATGACGGGGATATAGACGTGATCTCACTCAAGACAGGAGAGCGGATGATGCATCTGGGAAGATGAGGGAGACATACACATATCCTCCCTTCTCCCCTATCGTAATGCTTCCCCCGTGGAGATCCATTATCTGATAGACAATCGGGAGACCCATTCCCGAGCCCCCTTCGGTGCGGGAATCATCCCCTCTTGCCCATGGCTCGAAGAACTGAGGCAGCGGCTTTGGAAGTGATCCATGGTTCCTGACCTCGATAACACCATTGCCTAAGCCTCTGTAAAGCTTTATGAAAGGACTCTCTTCGGGGTTGCCATACTCCCTGGCATTCTCCACGATCTCCTTCATAGCCCTCCACAGGAGCTGTGGATCTGCGTCGAGCACAGCATCGCCATCGACAGTACATCCCTCAATGATATCCCCAGGGAATGCAGAAGGCAGGGACAGGTGCTCCTTCCTAGCCTCAGCATCGGGCGACAGGAGATATGAATAGTACCTTACCGATGATATCCTCATCGCAAGAGTTCCGACCTCTGCCTTCAGCTTATCCAGGAATTCCTGATCCACAGGGAATATACCATCAATTGCTCCATCTACCAGAAGCTGTATTGAGGCAAGAGGCGTATTCAGGTCATGGGAGATATTCCTTATCCACTCCTTCCTGGATTGCTGATGCCGCTTGAGATCCATAGCCAGCGTCTCGATTGAAGAGGCGATCTCTGACATCTCGACTGTATTCTGCTTTGGTAGCCTGATATCAAAATCGCCAGCGGAAAGCTTCTGAAGCGCCGTCTGGATATCCCGGACTCCCCGCTCGGTCCTCTTTGAATACAGCGCAGCTAGCAGCAGCGCGATTAGGAAGGAAAGAGGGAGGGAGATTATGAACACAACGATTATCTCACGCAGGGCGAATGCTGTAGGAGCATACAGGCTGAGCTTATATACAAGGACATCGATATATCCCTGCGGATCGCCGTTGAATGAGACCATTATCGTTCCTGCGATGTCCTGATCTGTAAGGACTGCCGGAAGGCTAACCCTGGATGAAGGCTGTGTCCTGGCGGCTATCGGACGGAAATCTATGCTCTGGACAAATGGAAGCTCTCCGGATGCTGCTATTGCCAGCTCATAGCGGGCGGGAGCTATCCTGACCTCCTTATAATCTATTTTCTTCTGATAGAATGCAGACAGCCTCCCAGACGGTATCCGCGGGGAATCGGCCTCACGCGGGCTCGGAACCTCTTCTCCATCGGGAGAGAAGCCAAGGGAAGCAACGAAATCACCATTGCCATCCCTGAGTATAAGGCCTGAGACCCTTTCGGAAGAGCTATCGGCAATCATGCTTATGACAGCCTCATTATCGGCAGAGCCTATGCGCTGGATAGCACGGCGAACAGAGGAGGCGAACTCCTCGAATACCTCACGCTTCCAGTTCTCCGCAAGAAAGCGGTAATTCCCCACAAAGACCATAGCTATCTGTACCATGACAAGCACGAAGATAATCAGGGCTATGGAAAGGAACATGCGGAAGAACTGGTGACGCACTTTCTATCAGCCCTTCTTTCCGGAGAACCGGTAGCCGTATCCACGGACTGTATCTATCCATGTCCCAGGCTTAAGCTTCGCCCTTATGTTCTTTATATGGGTATCTACGACGCGTTCATAGCTCTCGAAGCTATAATCAAAGCACTCCTCAAGTATCTGCGCTCTTGTTATGAGATTCGGGGCATTCGTTGCAAGGCAGAACACGATTCTCCATTCCGCTGCTGTCAGCGATACCGGGCTTCCATTGATCGTAAGTACGTGTTCATTATCATCGATCACAAGCGAATTGCCATCGGGATCGGAGTATGAGTATACATGGCCTAAGACAGTGCCTGATTCATCAAGTCTGCGGAACAGCGCCTGAATCCTGAGTACAAGCTCCTTCGGGCTGAATGGCTTCGTGATGTAATCATCAGCACCCAGCTCGAACCCAAGAATCCTGTCCGACTCATCGACGCGTGCTGTAAGGAATATCACAGGAAGCGAAGGATACTTTGCCTTCATCTCCTTTACAAATGAGAACCCGTCTCCATCTGGGAGCATGACATCTTCGACAAGCAGATCAGGCACTGCTTCTGAGAAAGCAGTCCTCGCCTCTTCCAGGGACTTAAAACCCTTTGCATCATATCCGGAGAGGGACAGATACTGGACAACGCCCTGGCAGATTACTTCATGATCCTCGACAATGTATATCAGTTTCATACAACGGAAGTTTCCCGGAAGGCAAAGCCAATTTCAATAGATAGCCCCCAAACTTCACAGAAAGAACAGACATCCGCGATATGTCACAAACCTCCTGAATGGATTATCATCAGAGCATGGCCGGACCAAAGCTTCCAGACTTCATAATATTCCTGATCTATGGTGGGGCGATAGTTCTGTCAGCGATAGCCGCAGCGGGAAGCGGAGGGGATATCCTTGAAGTCAGCGCCGATGGACATGAGTACGCATTCTCACTCTCAGAGGATGGCTTCCATAGCTTTGACGGTCCTCTCGGAGAAACGGTAATAGAGATCAGGGATGGGAAAGCGAGGGTTGTCTCCTCCCCCTGTCCTAATGGGATATGTATCAAGGCAGGATGGTCCGATACCCTCTGCTGCCTGCCAAACAGAGTAATAGCAGTAAGCTCATCAGAAGGAGAAGCCGATGCGATATCGGGATAGAATAGCATACCTCGGGGCGTTATCCCTCTTTCTTTCCGCTATAGAGCTTCTCATTCCAAGGGTCGTGCCATTCTTCAGAATCGGTCTTGCGAATATCCCGGTCATGGCTGCACTCAGCCTGCCTATCAATGAGTTCTCCATTCTTCTGCTGGTAAAGGCAATCGGAACATCATATATCTCCGGTACGCTATTCTCCCCTTTCTTTCTTATGTCCCTCACCCAGACAGTACTTGCAGGATTTACGATGTTCTTCCTGAAAAGATTCTCTAAAAGAATCTCTGTCTATTCCATATCCGCAGCAGGCGCTCTTGTCTCTGATGCGGCACAGATCGGCATTGCCTCACTGTATGCAGGAAATGGCGCACTATCCATCCTTCCTATTATGCTTATACTATCCCTCCCCGCCTCCATCCTGACAGCAGCAGTATCAAAAAGGATCGAGATCCCGGAGATATCCTATACGATAGAAAACAGCGGGGAAGAAAAAAGCAGCAGGATAGCAATCCTTGCTTTCATCCTATCTGCTCTGGCACTGATCCCAATCGGAAATCCAGCAATAGCAGCGGCAGCAGCGGTTTCATGCATCATATTCCAGAGAGCCACAGGCAGGAAGGTCAGAATCCTGCCCCACATATTGCTGTTCATATTCCTCATGATCTCCTCCATCCTTACCCCATCCGGGAAGGTCCTCTTCAGGATTCTCTCATTCCCCATCACTGACGGTGCTGTGCAGGCTGCGATGCTTAAAAGCTTCAAACTGTCTGCCTCAATAGCGCTCTCACAGGGGTTCTCAAGGGCCATTGCACCCCAGAGCGGTTTCCTCGGACAGGTACTATCGATCTTCAGCGCACTTCTGGCATCCTTTCATGAACAGAAAGGATCCCTTGCAGAGAAAGTACAGAGAACTCTTGCATCCGACATGCACAAAAATAGCCACATCTCATCAAATAATATTCCTGCATTCACATTAATAGCCATAACTGTTCTTTTAATTTTATTTTCAATATCGGACTATCTCTTTTTATGACCTGATTATATAATATATATTGACACTGTTGCCCGATTCTATGTATATAAATTTATCGATATATAAGGAGTAAAATATGGCAGAAGTCAATGAACTCTTCCCTGGCCAGCTCGAGCTTCAGGAAATGATCGAGAGAGTCAAGCGCGCACAGCTCGTATATGCGAACTATCCGCAGGAAAAGGTCGATGAGATCTTCCGTGCAGCTGCAATCGCGGCAAACAACGCAAGAATCTCTCTTGCACAGGATGCTGTCGCTGAGACCGGCATGGGAATCATCGAGGACAAGGTAATAAAGAATCACTTCGCTGCTGAATATATCTTCCATAAATACAAGGATGATAAGACCTGCGGCATCATCGAGGATGATATGGGCTTCGGAATCAAGAAGATCGCAGAGCCAAAGGGCGTTATCTGCGGAATCATCCCGACAACAAACCCGACATCAACAGCTATCTTCAAGTCACTCATAGCACTCAAGACAAGGAATGCAATCATCTTCTCCCCTCATCCGAGAGCAAAGAAGTGCACATGCGATGCTGCACGCATCGTTCTTGAGGCTGCTGTGAAGGCAGGTGCTCCTGAGGATATCATCGCATTCATCGAAGAGCCTACGATGGAGAAGACAGACTATCTGATGAAGCATCCTCTCGTAAACCTCATCCTCGCTACAGGCGGTCCTGGAATGGTCAAGTCCGCTTATTCATCGGGTAAGCCTGCAATCGGCGTAGGTGCTGGAAACACACCTGCCCTCCTGGACAAGAACTGCAACATCAAGATGGCTGTTGCATCGATTCTTATGTCAAAGACATTCGATAACGGTGTTGTCTGTGCTTCCGAGCAGGCCGTTGTCGTCCACAAGGACATCTATAATGAGGTAAAGAAGGAATTCAAGGAGCAGGGAGCACACTTCCTCACAAAGGAAGAGCTTGCGCTTCTCGAGCCAATCATCCTTGATCCGAAGAGGGGCTCTGTAAACCCGAAGATCGTAGGACAGCCTGCTGTAAAGATCGCAGAGATTGCAGGATTCACAGTTCCATCAACAACAAAGGTCCTCATCGGTGAGGTCAAGAGAATCGAGATGGACGAGCCATTCGCACATGAGAAGCTCTCCCCTGTCCTTGGAATGTATTCATGCGATAACTTCGGCGAAGGCGCTGCAATGGCTGCAAAGCTCATCGCACTCGGTGGTTTCGGCCATACATCCGTTCTCTACTGTGATGAGAAGGAGCAGGATAAGATCAACACATACGGCAAGACAGTAAAGACAAGCCGTGTTCTTATCAATATGCCTGCATCCCAGGGCGCTATCGGTGACATCTACAACTTCCGTCTTGAGCCATCTCTCACGCTCGGATGCGGAAGCTGGGGAAACAACTCTATATCAGAGAATGTAGGCCCGAAGCATCTTCTGAACATCAAGACAGTAGCGGAAAGGAGGGAAAACATGCTCTGGTTCAAGCTTCCACCGAAGATTTACTTCAAGTACGGTTCTCTGCCAGTTGCTCTTCAGGAGCTTGAGACAAAGAAGAGAGCATTCATCGTAACAGACAGCTTCCTCTTCTCCTCCGGTATGATTGACCGCATCACAGAGACCCTGCAGAAGATCGGCGTTGAGACAGAGGTATTCCATCAGGTCAAGCCAGATCCGACACTCGGTACAATCAACACAGCTATGGAGCTTGTCAATGCATACAAGCCGGATGTAATCATCGCAGTCGGCGGTGGCTCTCCGATGGATGCGGCAAAGATCATATGGCTTCTCTATGAGCACCCGGAAGTAAAGTTCGAGGGTCTTGCTCTCAGGTTCATGGATATCAGGAAGAGAATCTACTCATTCCCAGACATGGGCAAGAAGGCCGATCTCGTATGTATCCCGACAACATCCGGAACAGGTTCTGAGGTCACACCATTCGCAATCATCACAGACGAGAACACAGGAATGAAGTGGGCTATCGCAGACTATGCGCTCACACCGACCATGGCTATCGTCGACAGCGAGCTCGCAATGGGTCAGCCAAAGGGACTTACAGCTTCCTGCGGTATCGATGTACTCACCCATGCGCTTGAGGCTCTCGTCTCATCAATGAGCACGGATTTCACGAATCCGCTGGCTCTTGAGGCTGCAAGGATCGTATTCAAGTATCTGCCGCAGGCCTATGCCGATGGAACAAACAAGAAAGCAAGGGAGAAGATGCACGATGCATCCACAATGGCGGGTATGGCATTCTCCAATGCATTCCTCGGTCTCTGCCACTCAATGGCTCATAAGCTCGGTGCTGCATTCCACGTACCACACGGAATGGCAAATGCTCTGCTTCTTACGAACATCATCCGCTTCAATGCAAATGACAATCCTACAAAGCAGGCATCCTTCCCGCAGTACGAGTATCCTTCTGTAATCTCAAGGTATGCACGTGCAGCCGACTACATCTCTATGGCTCTCAACGATACGAAGAACACCGATTACATCGCAACCACTTCGAAGATGAGCATGGAAGATAAGGTACAGGCTCTTATCGATGGCATCGAGAAGCTCAAGAAAGAGCTGAACATCCCTGCATCGATCAAGGACTGGGGCGTCGATGAGAATGAGTTCCTCGCTCAGGTCGATGAGCTTTCAGTGAAGGCATTCGATGATCAGTGCACAGGTTCCAACCCGCGCTATCCGCTGATCAGCCAGATCAAGCAGCTCTATCTCGACTCCTTCTACGGAAGAGCCTGGACAGAAGAGAAATAATCAGCTTGCTGATTGTAATTCCTGCGTCAGAGATGGCGCAGGATTTTTTCTGCCTCATCCTAATCGCCGGGTCTTCTGAAGATAGCGGAGAATATAGACAATCAGCATGAAGATCCATGCGAATATCTCAGCATAGGCTATCACCATATTCCCGAATACATCCCTGAAGATATATGAACAGGCAATCCTGACAATAAGAGACACCACTCCGAGTAAACCCGAGAAGAGCATATCCCCGATTCCCTCGATGTATCCCCTGATAGCAGTGCTGAGGCCGAACACAATATAGAAGGCCGCAATCCTGTTGAAGAATGCTCCTCCGATTGCCGTAGTCTCGGCGGTAAGTCCGAAAAGCGATATCAGAGGCTCCCCTGCTATGAATACAAGCATGGTCAGTATCAGAGAGACAGCAGTCATCATCTTAAGCCCTGCATGTATGGCACTTCTGGCTCTGTCATTCTTCCCTGCTCCTATGTTCTGGGCCACGACGGTCGCTATGCCAGAGCCTAAATTGATGATTGGAAGGAGTATTACCGTATCGATACGATAAGCCGTCGTGATCGCAGCAACCGTAGCAGCCCCGAATCCATTCATGAACTGCTGAAGGATCACACTGCCGATTGAGGTTGCTCCGGACTGGATTGCAGTGGGCATACCGAATGAAAGACCTTCATGGACAGATCTTCCATGGATAGAGGAAAGTGAGACCATGAACCTCAGCTCCGGATACCTGATCCATGCATAGAATACAATGAACAGGGTCATTGCCGCCTGTGCAATTACAGTTGCGGCGGCAGCGCCTGTAGCACCCCACCCCATACCTGCGACAAAGACAAGATCGAGGATGACATTCGATACGGAAGAGACAAGGATTGCCATGAACGGAGCTCTGCTGTTGCCTATACCGCGAAGGACAGCAGAGAATACATTGTAGACAGCAAGGAACGGAACTCCGGCAAGGACTATCCCCAGATAGCCTGAAGCACTCGGCAGTATCCTATCTGGCGTATCCATGATAGCCAGAATCCTGTCAGTGAATGCTATCCCAGCCAATGCGATTATCAGAAATACAATACCGAGGAGAAGCGAATAGGAAGAGAGCGTAGACCTTATCCTGTCTTTCTCCCCTCTGCCATACTGCTGCGCTGTGAGAACAGAGACGCCTGCTGTGAATCCTGTAAGCACTGTTACGAAGAGATTATATATGGAGGTAGTTGCTCCTATACCTGCCAAAGCAGCTTCCCCGTTCACATTGCCTACAATGAATGCATCAACCCAATTGAACAGCTGCTGGAACAGGCCGCTGAGAACAAGCGGAAGCGTGAATCCAATAAGCGCCTTCGCAACGCTTCCCTCCGTAAGTCTGCTCTCCATACATCCCTCCGGAGGACAATGTAGCATCAGCTGAGAGTTTTTTGCAATTATGGCTTCCATTGCAAGACGATTTGGAGCAGAATCAGCGGTGGGATACGCTGATGGGACGGATGACTGAAACGGAATTCCGAGAGTATTCGCTCTCGGGAAATCTCTATGGTCTTATAATCCAGGTAGGGACACCTCTGGCAGTCTTTGCCCTGTTCAACTGCCTCTTCTCCATCCTTGATACGATGATGGCAAGCCATCTGGGCACGATCGATGTATCAGCAGTAGCCTATCTCAACCAGCTGAGGATGATCCTGAATGCAATAGGCTCAGGACTAATCACCGGATCGATGATCCTTATAAACAGGGCATATGGTGCAGGGGATAATGGAAAGGTAAGCATACTGATGAATACGCTTATCAGACTGCTTATGGCTCTCTCGGTTCTCTTCATCCTGATGATACCATTTGTCCCCGATATCCTCAGAGCAATAAGCACACCAGAGGAATTCATAAAGGAAGGCGCCCTGTATTTCAGAATCCTGCTTATCGCATCTGCTCTGAACTTCATCAATCTTGTCTACATAAATATAGAGAAGACCCGTGGACGCACCGGTGTAATCATGGTCATCAATATAGCCTCCATGATCGTAAAGCTTGGCCTATCTGCATTCTTCATCTATGCCCTTGATAAAGGCATAACGTTCATAGCACTTGCAACCCTGATCACCTATGCGCTCTTCGCAGCATATTCACTTACGCACATCTTCGATAGATCGAGTATTTTCTACGTGAATCCCAGACTTATCTTCAAAGGAAAGAAGGAATACACAAAATCGCTCATAGGAATCTCATATCCGGTTGCCATAGAGGACTCGACATTCTCTCTGGGAAAGGTGGTCGTAAGCTCATTGGCCGCATCATATGGTGCCGAGATGATAGGAGCCTTGGGGATATCAAACAATATGTGCGGGATAGCATCGAACTTCGAAAACGGCTTCTCCGATGCCTCCAGTGCGATTGTAAGCCAGAATTATGGCGCAAAGAAATATGACAGGGCCATAAAGGCATATGTAGCCAATATCGTCATAACATTCACAGTGAGCCTCATAGCCCTTGCATTCCTTTTCATGCTTGATGAACCCCTGATAAGGCTTTTCTCAACAAGCAGATCGGGTCTCGATGCATCATTCCATGACACGATAAGCAGGATCTTCCTCTTCGATGCCTTCAGCTGTCTTGGCATAGCCCTCAACGGTGCAGGCATGGATTTCCTCCTGGGACTTGGACGAACGAAGATAACACTTGTGCTGAATTTCGTGAAGATATTCGTCCTGAGAATACCTGTCCTCTTCATACTTCAGCGCTTCATAAGCGATGGAGCCACTGCACTTGGCATTATGATGCTTATCTCAAATGTCGGGGTATCGATTCCTACCACGATAATCTGCGCATGCGTATCAGCTAAGCTTCTAAGGAAGAAGGATTAACTATCACGTTCCAGATGCTGTACCTCGCATGATAGCTTCCTATCATTCTCCAGATCGATATCCATCCCTATCAGATAAGTATCCAGACCACTGTATCCATCCCAGTATCTTTTATCCTTGCTCCGTGAGAAGACTCCCGTTTCCATAAGAGGAGAGATGAATCATGGGATATCGCATATTCCTTTTGCATAATATTCCGATCCATGGTAAAATATGATATGACAAGAGAGGAGAGGGAAGACAAGAGCAGAAGGATAAGGGAAAAGGGCGAGGCCACACGCCTCCGCCATGCCTCTATGCGCCCTCTCACAGTGGAGCTCAAGCTGGATCTGAAGTGCCTGAACAACGCAGAACGCAATAAGCTCTTTCTCTTCTTCGCTGAATGCAGATGGCTCTGCAACCATCTCCTTGGCCTCAGCAATGATATGTTCAGGGGCTTCGATACCAGGACACGATGCATCACATCCCTTGATAAGGATGGCAATACTGTCCAAAGAGAACTGACGATGCCAGCAAAGTTCATACAGACGGTATACACATCCCTGAAGCAGGACATGGCATCCCTTGCCGCAAAGCGCAGGAAGACAGGTAAGAGGAACGGGAAGCTGAAGTTCAGGTCATCATATGACTCGATAGAGCTCAACCAGTATGGAGATACCCATTGGATATGCTTCGGTCCATCTGGCAATAAACACGGGAAATATAAGAATACGATCCACATCGTAGGCATAAAACGCCTAATCCGCACATTCGGCATGGAGCAGATACCTGCCGGAGCTGAATACGCTAATGCGAAGCTCGTGAAGAAGCCTTCGGGCATATACCTAATGCTGACATGCTATATACAGAAGCATGAAGACAGCACGGAATCAGAGACGAAGCCTGATCTCGGCATCGACTTCGGGATAAAGACAGCAATAACGACCTCCGATGGAGAGAAATATGATATATCGGTCCGAGAATCGGAACGCCTCAAGGGGCTTCAGCGGAAGCTTGCCCGCCAGAAGAAGGGTTCCAGGGGCTGGTATAGCACAAAGCTTCTCATCAGGAGGGAATACGAAAAGCTCGCCAACAGGCGGCGGGCAAAGGCCAATCAGGTATATCATGACATCGTCACGGGAAGAAAGCTTGTTGTAATGCAGTACGAGAACATCAAGGGATGGCACAAAGGGCTCTTCGGGAAGGAGGTGCAGAGCTCTGCGCTTGGCACGCTGAGGAGGAAGCTCATGTCCAATCCCGATGTCCTTGTGATAGACAGATTCTTCCCATCGACGAAGATGTGCCCCATATGCGGGCATATGCATGAAAGCATCGCACTCTCGGACAGGATATTCGCATGCCCTATATGCGGGTACACGGAGGACCGTGATGTTAAGAGTGCTAAGACATTGCTTCTTGCAGGCAAGCATGAGATAGCCTGCAGGTGTCCGGGACAGACACCTACTCCGGTGGAGCGGATGTCAGGCTTTGATGCCTCGTATGAGGGGCATGGAAGCGTTCTGCGATGAAGCCGGAAGCTCCAGCCTCAAGCGTTAGCTAGAATGGAGTGGTTCACTAAGCTGGGCTGTGAAATTGCAGACGCCATGAACAAAAGACAGATCAGACATATCGAGATGTATCACAGGATATTGATGGAAATCGTAATCGGAATTTCCCAGATACAATCCATTGAAAAGCTCTGCTCGCCCTCTTAGAGCTGCTTCAAGCATCGATACAAAGAGGCTCTTACCAAATCTTCTCGGTCTTGATATAAAACAAAATATAGGATCATCATCCATAGTCAGCAATCTATAGGCATACTCGCTTTTGTCAACATAAAGTCATCCCCTACGGATATAATTCTCAAAGATGGAAGATGAAATGCTTATCGGTCTCACGTATTCATAGCGTATTTCCATGCTATCTATACGCTCTAGCCCCTCATCTTTGCCAATCAAAATAGAAAAAACATGAATCTTTTATAGAGGGGTTAAGAAAAGCATCAATGCTCCCATAGCAATCCACAAATGGCTACAGATACCCCCTTCTCATAGCATCACAGTTCAAGAATTTCCTTTTTCCACTCAGCAATACATCTATCGCTGGAAGAGAAGCTGAGACCAATAAGGATGATCTCCATCCCCTTCTCCCCTGCCATATGGATGTACTTGTCAGCGTAGTGCCTCTCCTTTATCTGCTGGAGCGCCTCTCCAGCATCCCCATCTACCTTCAGCTCGAAGATGTAAATATGCCTGCCTCTTATGAAGACCTCATCGGCCCTCCCGACTTTCCCTGCATCCTCCGCATATGCTTCACCTTTCATGCAGACGAAGAACCCATGCATCATAGTATGGAAGAGCCTCTCATCCTTCCTCTCATAGAAATGATACGGAAAGCTAGATAAATACGTATTGATGCCTCCAATCATCCCCTCGATATTGCATGCATCCGCTGCCTCGGCTACATTGCCAATGATTGACTCCACATCGGTATCCGTGTACCTGCTCATCAGGGATGTGGAGAATGTCGATGATATCTCTTTGTTTGGAAAGCGGAGATACAGCGTGTACTCATTGCTCCTGCTTATCGTCAGGTATCCTGCATAGTACAGCAGCGCATAGATATCATTGACACGGAGCTTCTTCTCAGCAAGAAGCGAGATATCGAATGAGGTGAAGGATCCCTTGCCTACAGCAGGCTCTTCCTCAACAATGGACAGGAGATCATACTTCGTCGCAAGTTCAACAACCATCCTAGAGACACCTGTTTTTTCCCAATAGTTATCAAACTTGCATTCAAGGCTGTCGAAGAACCTGCCTATAGATACAGGGTTGTATACCTTCACCTCAGAGTCAGGTGAGAACCTGTACCCATCATAGTAGTCCCTTATCCTTCCTATGAACTCTTCCTTCGATCCATATATCCCGGGATTTGCCTCAAGGTACTCATCCATCCCTTCACCGAAATTGTCCTCAAGCTCCTTCTCCGTATACCCGAATGCCCCTGCGAACCTCCTGTCCATAGATATGTCATAGAGGTTGTTCATAGCTGAGAATATCGAGAGATTGGACAGCCTAACGCATCCTGTCATGAAGAAGAGCCTTATATATGCGCTGTCTGCCTTTATCGTCTTGTATAGGGAATTGAAGAGCTTCCTCATGTATCCGATGAGATCATCTCCAAGATCAGGCTCGGATGTGAACGGCGAATCGAACTCATCGATTATTATGACAACCTGCTTGCCTGTCTTTCTAACGGCTCCTTTTATCAGGCTGTCCATCATCATTGCTGGAGTCCCGCTCTCCAGCGATACCCCATTGCTATCTGCCTCACTGAGTATCTTCCCCTGAATCTCGCTGAGGACAAATTCCTCTGATATCAGTGTAAGATTGCTGAAGTCCAGGTGGATGATAGGATACTTCTCAAAGGAATAGTCCGTCTTCTCTGCTATATACAGCCCTTTGAAGAGATCCTTCCTTCCATCGAATATTGAATGGAGCATAGAGCAGAAGAGGGACTTGCCGAATCTCCTCGGGCGGGAGACGAAGAAGAAGTTTTTATCCGATTCTACTAGCTCATAAGCGTACATCGTCTTGTCGACGTACAGAAAATCATTCGTTATGAAATATTCGAAGCTGAACCTGTCGGTTATGATTCCTTTCACACCATCATTATAGTTGTTTTCACCTGCATTTGAAGACATAGATATCTTCCTCCTTGATTTGATATCTATACGCTTCAGGTGCCCATCACTGCCAATCGATGGATGAATTTTCCGAGAAAAACTTAATGGTTGATTCAAAATTGAAGTTACATTCTGATGATGTGGGATATCACAAAGCAAGTGTTGACAAATTAAAACAGGCCCCAGATGGAGCCTGTTTTTTTCACCCAAGATTGATTGCGTTCTATTAGAATGCAATGGACATCTTCGGCGTGATGGAGAATCCAGCAGCCTTGACAGAGCCCTCGGAGATATCGCCACCGATAACACCAGGAGCATCGTCTGCAGCATACTGCAGGTTAACCTGAAGTGTGATTCCATCATAGACCTCATAACCAATATTAGCACCAAGATACCAGCTTGTATCGAAGCTAACAAGATCAACAGATCCGAAATAAGCATTGAGGAGGAGACCCTCAAGAACGTTGATGTCAGCGCCAACATAAAGCATGTTAACCATCTCGTTGCTGGAAGTTGCTGTAAGATTCTTATCGAAACCATTGATAAGACCATACTCAACAGCGAGCTGGAATACATCGATGCCACCGTAGACAGAAGCAAGGAAGAGGTTTGTATTATCGCCGATAGCATACTTATCAGCAGCAGAAATACCAAGTGTCCAATCTGTTCCAAGGATTGCTCCAAGGTCAACATTAACAGCACCATTTACATAGCCATCTGTTCCTGCTGCGAAAGGAATGGAGTTATCACCACCAAGAGCATAAGCTGCAGAAATTGCAAGGCCATTAATAGGTCTTACGATTGCAGAAACGAGGAGGTCTGCACCAGCTGTATAATCTGCTGTCTCACCATTTGGCTTATCCATGCCAGGAATCATGCTTGAAAGAGATGGACCACCAGCAACCTGAACAGCTACGAGATCGCCATAAGCAACATCAAGGTTGAACCAGAGTCCTTCCTTGTCTGTTCTGACTCTGTCAAGGTTGAGACCAGACTGGTTTGCATATGCTCTGTAGCCAGTAACACGATCCATAGCATACATACCAAGCTTAATGGAAACATCACTGTCAGCACCCATGATGATCTTTCCAAGATCAACATTAGCATTTCCACCGAGTCTGCTATCAGCAACAAGGTCGCCCTTGAGAGTTACATTCCAATAACCATTTTCATCAGCAACGCTAGCATTGAGCTTGATAGGAGCAGATCCTGTTCCATCCTCACCCATTGTAGCGAAGTTCCACTCATCATTGTAAAGCTGGAAAACATAACCAGCAACAACTTCACCTGTGAAATCAACTGCTGCGAATGCGCTTGTCATTGCGAGAGCAAGAACGAGCAGTGAAACAAGTACTTTCTTCATTACTTCCTCCAAATAATCCCAGGGGCAGTCTCGAAGGAGGCCGATTTTCCCCTTTTCCGTTATTCTTGTGTAGAATTGTAGCAACCACTACATTCAACTGTCAAGTTAAATTCATATTCAACACAATGGTTACACTATAAAAACGATATTTTTTTAAAAAGCTCACAAAACTGGAGTTATCGAACAATGCAGCGCTCTACTGTTCGATAAATACTAGCTAAGTCTAACTATCCTTTACAGTTATGAAGAATTTGTCAGGATTATTCAGAGGGCTTTTACCCTCCCGGAAATGGGGATGTAAACGGGTTTTGAAAATTTTGGGAAATTGCAGAATTCAAACTGGAAAATAATGGTTTCAGCAAAAATCCCGAACATGCAGTCATGATAAAAGCCCCGGAATCAGGGACCCCAGGGCTTTATGTTTGCTTCAGAATCTATTAGAGAACTCTGAAAGCGTCGCGGCCGGCATACTTTGCTGTATCACCAAGAGCATCCTCGATTCTGAGAAGCTCATTGTACTTTGCAAGCCTGTCGGAGCGGCTCATTGAACCAGTCTTGATCTCACCAGTCTGGAGAGCAACTACGAGATCAGCGATGAAGCTGTCCTCAGTCTCGCCGGAGCGGTGGGAAACAACAGCTGTGTAACCATTGCGCTGTGCAAGGTCGATAGCCTCGAATGTCTCTGTGAGAGTACCAATCTGGTTAACCTTGATAAGAATGGAGTTTGCAACACCCTTCTCAAGACCCATCTTGAGACGCTCTGTGTTGGTTACGAAGAGGTCGTCACCAACGAGCTGGACTCTGTCACCGATCCTGTCAGTAAGCATCTTCCAGCCTTCCCAGTCATCCTCAGCCATTCCATCCTCGATGGAGATGATAGGATACTTGTTGACCCAGCTCTCCCAGAGATCAACCATCTGAGCAGAAGTGAGCTGCTCGCCAGTTGTCCACTTGAGAGTGTACTTGCCAGTCTTCTCGTCATAGAGCTCAGAAGAAGCAGGATCAAGAGCGATCATGAAGTCGCCATCGCGGCCAGCTGTGTAGCCAGCGTTCTTGATAGCTTCCATGATAACCTCGAGAGCCTCTTCGTTGGACTGGAGGTCAGGAGCGAAACCGCCCTCATCGCCTACGCCAGTGTTGTATCCTCTGCTCTTGAGAACGCTCTTAAGAGAGTGGAATACCTCTGCAACCCACCTTACAGCCTCACGCTCGGAAGGTGCGCCGATAGGCATAACCATGAACTCCTGGAAGTCAACCTTGTTATCGGAATGAGCACCACCGTTGAGGATGTTTGCCATCGGAACAGGAAGAACACATGCATGGTATGCGCCAAGATACTTGAAGAGCGGCAGACCAAGGAAGTCAGCAGCAGCGCGTGCGACAGCCATGGAAACACCAAGGATGGCATTTGCGCCAAGGCGGCCCTTGTTCGGAGTGCCATCAAGCTCAATCATTGCGCGGTCAATCGCGACCTGATCAAGAGCATCCATACCCTCGATAGCCGGTGCGATGATGTTGTTTACGTTGTCAACTGCCTTGAGAACGCCCTTGCCTCCGAAGCGGTTCTTGTCTCCGTCGCGGAGCTCAACTGCCTCATGGACACCTGTGGATGCTCCGGAAGGAACAGCAGCACGGCCCATTGAGCCATCTTCAAGGATTACATCAACCTCGACGGTAGGATTACCGCGGGAATCAAGGATTTCTCTAGCTTCGATAAATTCGATAATGCTCATCAGAATCTCCTAATAAATAAGTTTCAGTTTTATTGCTTTAAATATCGATTGTTTCATATTAAAAGTCAAGGAAAGCCGGCCGTGATAGCCCTGCAGAAGGTGATCTTAGCTATAATTTTATGCTACAGGATTTTAAAACTCCACCAGATTGCGTGTGGTTTATTTCACATCCGCATCCGGTAGAAGATTAATCGAAAAAAATATATTTATTTTCCAATTCATACCCCTCAAACACTTTATTCATATAAAAGAAAGCGGTAGAGTGCTGAGCATGAATACTCTCGTAATAGTTTTGATCGCAGCTGTGTGTCTTGCAGCAGCATACATGCTCTACGGACGCTGGCTTGCAAAGAAGTGGGGAATCGACCCGAAGGCGAAGACCCCTGCTGTCGTTCATAATGACGGGCAGGACTATGTGCCCACAGATGGATGGACCGTATTTGCCCATCAGTTCTCGTCGATAGCGGGCGCAGGCCCTGTAACAGGTGCTATCCAGGCAGCGGTATTCGGCTGGGTTCCTGTATTCCTCTGGATTGTCATCGGAGGCATCTTCTTCGGTGCTGTAACAGACTTCGGAGCGCTCTATGCCAGCGTGAAGAATGACGGAAAGTCAATGGGACTTCTCATTGAGAAGTATATCGGAAAGACAGGACGCAAGCTCTTCCTTGGATTCTGCTGGCTCTTCTGCCTCATCGTCATCGCAGCATTCGCCGATATGGTTGCAGGCACATTCAATGCATATACAGTAGTCGATGGCACGGAAACGCTTGTTGAGAATGCAGTTGTAAATGGAGCTGCAGGCAGTATCTCCATCTTCTTCATCATCTTCGCAGTCGTTGTCGGCCTCATCCAGCGCAAGGCAAAGCTTACAGGCTGGAAGGAAATCGTGCTCGGGCTTGCGTTCACGGTTCTTTCATTCGTCTGCGGTATGAATCTTCCTATTCTCTGGGGTAAGGATGCATGGGTATACTTTGCATTCGGATTCATCTTCGTCGCTGCAGTACTCCCGATGTGGCTTCTCATGCAGCCAAGGGATTTCATGTCCACATTCATGTTCATCGGCATGATCCTCGGCGCAGCGCTTGGCCTTCTCTTTGCTCATCCGACAATGAACCTTCAGCCATTCACAGGCTTCAACAATCCTCAGCTCGGAACGCTCTTCCCGATCCTTTTCGTAACGGTAGCATGCGGAGCTGTATCAGGATTCCACAGCCTTGTATCCTCAGGAACATCCTCAAAGACCGTATCCAATGAGAAGGATATGCTCAAGGTAGGATATGGTGCCATGGTTCTTGAGAGTGTACTCGCAGTTATCGCACTCTGTGTCGCAGGTGCTGCGGCAGGCATTGATGGAACACCAGCTGTAGGAACACCGTTCCAGATCTTCTCCTCAGGAGTTGCAGGATTTCTTGAGATGTTCGGAATCCCTGTATACGTTGCACAGAGCTTCATGACAATGTGTGTATCAGCACTTGCATTCACAACGCTTGATTCCGTTGCACGTATCGGACGCATGTCCTTCCAGGAGCTCTTCAGCGTCGACGATATGGCAAATGCCGCATCATGGAGGAAGGTGCTCTGCAACAAGTACGTATCCACACTGATCACACTTGTATTCGGATACATCCTCACCCAGGTCGGCTATTCCAACATCTGGCCGCTCTTTGGAAGCGCAAACCAGCTCCTGAGTGCGCTTGTTCTCATCACGCTCTGCGTATTCCTCAAGGTGACAGGAAGAGAGATGAGGACACTCATTCCTCCATTTGTCATCATGATCATCGTTACGTTCTCCGCACTTGTACAGAGATTCATCGCTCTCATCAAAGCATTCTCTGCAGGAACAGGTGTGTTCATGGTCGAAGGTCTCCAGCTTATCGTTGCAATCCTTCTCATGATCCTCGGTGCGACAATCGTCATCACATCGGGCAAGGAGCTCATCACGAAGAAAGCTGGACAGAAGGTCTGATAGACTCTTCCATCAGCATTCATACAGCATCGGAGCCTCTCCGGTGCTGTTTTTCTTACAGTAGATTTCTGACTGCAGGGAGTATCTTTATATCAGCAGGGAGCCAGCTGATACTATCAAGCTCATCCAAGGAAAGCCATCTAAGTGCCATATGCTCCTTTGCCTCAATCGCTCCTTTCTGGATATGAGCTATATAGCAGTCCATCACAAGATGGAAATCATGATAGCTATGCTCGATTGTGCCAAGAAAGCCATCGACAGCTATGACAGCACCCAGCTCTTCCCTGATTTCCCTGACAATTGCATCCTCACCTGTCTCACCGGACTCTCTTTTGCCTCCGGGAAATTCCCAGTACCCTCTGTATTCTCCATAGCCACGCTCTGCTGCCAATACACGATTGCCATCTATAATCACAGCAGCGCTTACACGTATTGCCCTCATTCCGGATTCCGCCTTCTCCTATACTACTCCCAATATGCATTCCATGAAATGGTGGAGATTTGCTCCATGTCATCGTATCATTTAGATATGGATACCAGACTGAACCCATTATTCACGCCGTGGAAGATCGGCAAGTGCGAGATCAAGAACAGAATCGTGCTCACAAGCATGGGAGGCACGGATCTCTTTGGATGGATGGAGAAGAACCATTTCGATAAGGAAGGTGCCAGATTCATCCTTGAAGTTGCGAAGAACAACGCGGGGCTTGTGCTTCCTGGATGCCAGCCCGTCTACAACCCGATGTTCGGGCAGTGGCTCCATAAGAACAAGAAGATGTATAAGGATCTGGCTGAATGGATGCCCGAATTCCATAGAACAGGCGCGAAGCTGTTCATCCAGCTCACAGCAGGCTTCGGACGCTCTTTCACCATAAGCAGCATGATGGAGATGCTGTACACAAATCCACTGCTGAGGGTGCTGTCAAAACCAGTGATGGATCTTGACAGGATCACTGCATCAGCAAGTCCTTCTCCCAACCGGTGGTCGGACAAGGTCCCGTCTAGGGAGATGACGAAGAAGGAAATCAGTCAGATGGTCGAGGCATTCGCTGAAAGCTCCAGGCTTTTAATGGAAGCAGGGGTTGATGGCGTGGAGATCCATGCGGTCCATGAAGGATACCTCCTTGACCAGTTCACACTCCCCTATGTCAACAAAAGGACGGATGAGTATGGCGGATCGATGGAGAACAGGTACCGCTTTGCAATAGAGATCGTACAGGCAATCAAGGAAAGATGCGGGAAGGACTTCCCTGTCTCTCTGAGATACAGTGTCGTATCGAAGACAAAGGGCTTCAGGAAAGGTGCTCTCCCGGGCGAGGACTACATCGAGGTAGGACGCGATATGGAGGAATCGGAGAAAGCTGTAAAGCTTCTCCAGGATGCCGGATACGATATGCTCAACTGCGATAACGGCACATACGATGCCTGGTACTGGGCCCATCCGCCGATCTATATGCCTGAGAACTGCAATCTGGATGATGTGGAGCACATCAGGCAGTTTGTCGACATCCCGGTAGTAGCTGCAGGCAGACTCGATCCTTTTACAGCGGCAGAAGCCATAAAGGAAGGAAAGCTTGACGGAGCAGGATTCGCAAGGCAGTTCCTCGCAGATCAGGAATGGGTCACAAAGATGATCAATGACGAGAGCGAGGATATAAGGCCATGCATCCTCTGCCATAACGGGTGCTTCAACATGTGCCACTATAAAGGTGTTCCCAATGACCAGGACCTTGCTGACAGCCTCCATCTGGCAAGATGTGCTGTGAATGCCGAGACCATGCAGTGGGACAAGCATTACATAAAGAAGACAGATAAGCCGAAGACCGTCGCCATCATCGGAGGGGGCATCGGCGGAATGGAAGCTGCAAGGGTGCTTAAGCTCAGAGGCCACAACCCTGTCATATATGAAAAAGGGAGTGAGCTCGGAGGAACATTCATCGCAGCAAGCGCTGAGTCATACAAAGGAAAGCTCAGGGATCTTCTTGCCTGGTACAGACGCCAGATGGATAAGCTAGGCATTGATGTAAGGCTTGGTACCGAGGTCAGCAACCCCGCAGACCTGCATGCGGATGAGGTGATAATAGCGACAGGAGCAAAACCCCGCAAGCTCGATATACCTGGCTTCGAGAAGACAATCGAGGCATGCGAGTATCTTACAGGAACGCCGGTAGGAGATAGGGTTGTCGTCATCGGAGGAGGCCTTACAGGCTGTGAGATCGCATATGAGCTGGCGCTCAATGGAAAGGATGTGAGCATTGTCGAGATGAAGGATGACCTTATCTCGCAGAAAGGTGTTTGTCTTGCGAACAGTTCATACCTCAGGGAGTGGTTTGCGCTCCATAAGACCCCTGTCTACCTTGAAGCATGCGTGAAGGAGATCCAGAATGCAACTGTCGTTATAAAGTTCAAGGACGGAACAGAGAAGTCCATCCCGTGCGACAGCGCAATAAGCAGTGTCGGATACATCCCTGCTCCTCTTGCAGGCAAGGGTCAGGGCATCTATGTCATAGGAGACTCCCTCAAGGTCGGCAACCTGAGAAGCGTTATCTGGGGAGCGTATGAGACAGCGATGAAGATATGAAAGCCAGGGCCGGAGCAATCCGGCCTCTACTCCCTCTCAACTGTGACCGTTCCGTCCTCGCTCACTGTGATCTTATCGCCTGTCTGAACATAGGACAGGAATTCATCCCCGAGGTTATCGATAGTTGGCATCGAGCTCTCTGTCCAGACATCAGCAAGTATTGCGCCGGCTGCGGCAAGCGAATCTATCTCCTTTGAAAAGAGCAGACATGCAGGCTGCCGTGACATCGAAGCCGCACAGTACAGCACAAGGCCTCCCGTCGTTGACCCTATTGTCTGTGGCATGCACAGCGCCTTCCCGGACATAGGCTTCTTATAAAGATCCTGATTATTCTGATCGGAGCACTTTCCCTCCTTATCTCCGAACATCAGTGCGTGCTGATAGCTCGCAAGCGTATTGAATCCGCCCTTCGACACCAAAGCCTCAGCTGTCACGGAACCTTTTACAACTGCCCTGCCCTGAAATACCTTCTTCGTCATCTTGCACCTCCTGTGATAGCCTCAAGCAGATCCGCTTCCTTGCAGTATTTTGCGGAGGTATATGTCCTGAGCTTGTTCGAGCATGTAATGACAGGCATGGACGCACACTTGGGATTGTTCATATACATCAGCGGGCAGATATGGCTCAGGATGACACCTTCCTTCTGCAGCCTGACAGCCTTATCGCTCTTCTTGAAATTCTCCATCACAGCAGGAGCGGCGGTCATGACGGTCTTTACGGAAACCTTATCCTTGCCATTCCGCTTCAAAGCCTCATCGATTCTATCGCTCCAGGACTCGAGCTGAGCTGCCGACAGATGGGGACAGCCTATGAATGCAAGCTTAGGAGAGGCACTCCTGTCCTTCCAGATCACAGGATAGTTCCTCTCTGTCTCCTCCAGAACAGCATCATCGATGACGAATGTCCTGTAATTCTCACGAAGAAGGCTCCTGCCCTGCTTTCTGGCCTCAGGAGTCAGATTCTCTATATGGTAGAGGCCCACAGCCCCGTTAGACGCAGTCGCTGCGCCGAAATCCTTGAAGTATGCCTTGGCCTCATCATCCAATTCAGAGAAGTATCTATCGAGGCCTGTGACATATGGCACCTGTTCCATGACCTTCATACCGATAGCGGATCCAAGGAGCTGTGCCTCCGGACGCGATGAGGTCCTGACCTCGATAAGCCAGTCCGCCTTCCTTCCGTCGTCTGTCAGCAGACCGAAGTATGGGACACATCCGACAATTGAACCGAAGAGATCGAGAATACCGCTGTTGCGGTTGCATCTGGCGCCAAGTACGCTATTGGCGTATACGACAGCAGAGCTCTCTGCCCATGAGAGGATATCACCCTCATCAGGGATATTCCCAACCTCATCCATATAGCACGTGCATGTATATGCATCATCTGCCATTATGCCAAGAGTCTTCAGCTGCTTGTCGTAATCGGCCTGCTTAGAGTACATGACCTTGAAGAATATATTCTGTATGAGATTCCGGGGAACACAATTCTCAAGAGGTCGAGGGTCGACGGAGAATTTCTGTGAGGACAAGGCACCTCCATCGATCAGCGTATCCATTAAGTCATACACAGGCTTCATCACAGATAGGCCGAAGCTTGTCACCAGGTGGCCATATTTACCTGTGACATCAACCATCTTCGGCGCACCGAATGTCTCCCCGTACATTATCAGGGTCTTCATTACCTTCGCTTTGACATCCCCTTCCTTTCCATCAAGGATGTCCTGCTGTCTCTTAGTCAGTTCCATAGCAAACCTCTGGAACAATAGTAGCACGGGACAGCAAGTCAGCGAAGGATTATATGAATATATCAGACATTGAAGCGGAAGAAGACTATATCGCCATCCTGAACGATATACTCCTTGCCCTCAAGGCGGAGCTTTCCAGCTTCCCTGACATGTGCTTCCGATCCATACTTGATGAGATCATCAACGCTGTAGACCTCTGCCTTGATGAAGCCCTTCTCGAAATCCGTATGGATTATTCCTGCGCACTGCGGAGCCTTCGAACCTTCATGGAAGGTCCATGCCCTGTCCTCATCGGGACCTGCGGTGAAGAAAGTCCTGAGACCCAGCGCCTTATATGCTGCACGGATAAGCGGATTAAGGCCGCTCTCAGTCAGACCAGAGGCTTCAAGGAACTCCTTCCTGTCCTCCTCGCTCTCGAGTGCTGCAATCTCGCTCTCGATCTTTCCGCAGATCACAACGACTGGAGCATTCTCGCCTTCCGCGATCTTCCTTACCTCTCTCACGTAATCGTTGTCCTCTGTGATGGAATCCTCATCGACATTGCAGACATAGATTACAGGCTTAAGAGTGATAAGATGAAGATCATACACAAGAGCCATCTCATCCTCATCAAGACCGAGCGTGCGGGCCGGTATCCCATCCCCGAGGCATTTGATAAGCCTCTCATAAAGAGGCAGGAGCTTCTCATTCTCCTTCTGCTGTTCCTTTGAGACCCTTGAAAGCCTTGACTGCTTGTCATAGCGCTTCTCGACAGTCTCAAGATCGGCCAGTGCCAGCTCGATATTGATTGTCTCGATATCTGAAGCGGGATCGATCTTATTGTTCACATGGATGATATCGCCATTATCAAAGCACCTTACGACATGGGCAATGACACCCACTTCCCTTATCGATGCAAGGAACCTGTTTCCAAGTCCTTCTCCCTGGCTCGCGCCTTTGACAAGACCTGCTATATCAACAAACTCAACAGTCGCAGGAACAACACGCTTTGTCGGGATAAGCCTTACAATCTCATCCAGCCTCTTATCAGGAACGGATACGATTCCGATATTCGGATCGATCGTGCAGAATGGATAATTAGCAGCTTCTGCCGGAGCGGAAGTCACGGCTGAGAATATTGTCGATTTACCTACATTGGGAAGTCCCACGATACCGCAGTTAAGTGCCATGCATTCACCTCTTTTCCGTTCGAATAATCAACCAACATGGCATTTCTGTCAACGGTGCTTTGCCTAGTCCAATATTCACTGTAGAATATCCAGCTGTGGAAAGCAGTGCATTATTGATTACTCTCAGAAAACCTGGCGAGGATGAAAGAGCGGTATTCCTCCGCTCTGCAGAGATCAGAAGCCTTATATCGACGCTTGGACTGAGGATCATCTACTCGATGGAATTCACCATTAAGGAGCGGATCAATACGACGTATATTGGCAAAGGACAGGCAGAATCGGTGAGGGAAGCAGTCCTTGCCTACTCTCCGGATGAGGTGATCATAGATGCATTCATCACACCACGCGAGGAGAACAACCTTGAACGCATCTTCGGAGTCCCTGTATCTGACAGGGAGGCTGTCATCCTTGCAATATTCTTCCAGAATGCAAGAAGCAGGGAGGCAAGGCTACAGATTGAGAAAGCAGAGGCCGAGTATCTCAGGCCAAGGCTGGCTGACAGAGAGGCAAAGCTCTCTCAGCAGCGCGGTGGAGTAAGAGGAGCCAAGGGCGAAGGTGAAAGGAAAATAGAGCTTGAACGCAGAAGGATCTCCGAACGTATAAGAGCTCTGGACAGGGAGATAAAGGCGACGGAGGATGTACGCAGGACGCAGAGGAAAAGCCGTGAACGGTCCGGCATCTTCTCATTTGCCCTCCTTGGATATACCAATGCAGGGAAATCCACGATACTCAATGCCCTCACTGGGAGCGAGGTGCTGGCTGAGGATAAGCTCTTCGCAACTCTAGATACAACCACACGTGCTCTGAAGCTCCCGAATGGGCAGAGAGTCCTCCTTTCAGACACGGTAGGATTCATATCGAATCTTCCGGAAGGGCTGGTGAAGGCATTCTCATCAACATTGGAGGAGGCGCTCTCGGCAGATGCCCTCATCATCGTCGCAGATGCCTCGCATCCCGATGCTGCAGGATGCCTGGAGGAGACAGAGAACACACTGCGCAATCTCGGGGCTCTGGATAAAGCCCGTATTCTCGTCATAAACAAGACCGATGCGATAGCAGATGACATCTCATATGCTGCACTGAAAGCAAGGAAATACATAATTGCAGAAACAAGCATGAAGGACAGAACAGGCATCGACAGCCTGCTTTCAGCGATGATGAAGGTCACGGATGAAGCTTTTGGGGATATCACAATAACAGCAGCATGCTCTGAATCCCTTATAAGCGACCTGTATCATGATGGCACTGTGAAGAATATCGAATACGGAGATGGAGAGATCACGGTAACGGCGAGGATGAGGAAGGAGATGATGGCAAAATATATGGGCCATCCCGAAGGATAGCCCTGAACTGTGCATATCTTCTATCAGAAGACGTAGAGAACTCCGAGGCTTCCTGCTCCACCAACATCAGGTTTGAATTCTGGAGCAATAAGAAGATTTACACCCAAGCCGACACGCAGATAGAAAAGAACAGGAACATCAGGAATCTGATACTCAAGACCTACCTGGGCAAGAACTCCCAGATCCCATGCAAAAGGATTATTCCAGCGGAAAGACATTGGGACCATAATACCTACAGTGATTGGCATATGATGCCCACCGCCGAAATCAGCATCATAAACTTCATAGCTGACACCAGCATCTACACCAAGACCTGTACCACCTATGACGCTAAGACCAACATCAGCGAAAATATCGAATTTTCCCATGCCGAATTTGAGTCCAAGACCGGAATTCGTTCCAAGGTTGAGGCCTACTCCGATAGAACCGTCTTTTGCAGCCCCGCGGGTAGATGCTGCCATGGCAGGAACTGTTGCCAAAATAGCAATAACAAGAAGCACCAGTACTTTTTTCTTCATCATTTCCTCCTGGTTTTCTATAATATTATACTTTTATCCTAGTCCACATAAATGGAGTATACAAGACCCGGATTAGTTTATAAAATCCGGGGCATGGATACTTCTAGAAACCCCATTACAGTACGTGGTCTGGCTGTTGGTATCATTGGCCTGATAATAATAACAGCATCCAGCATGTATGTTGCTCTCCGCATGGGCGCATTGCCATGGCCAACAGTCTTCGTAACTGTCGTATCAATGGCAATTCTCGGCAAAGCAAAGAATTCAACTCTTGAAGAGATAAACTGCACGCATACGCTGATGAGCGCAGGAGCTATGGTCGCAGGAGGTCTTGCATTCACCCTGCCCGGTCTCTGGATGCTCGATTCAGAAGCAGAGATCTCACTCTTCCAGATTGCAGTAATCGCTGTGACAGGCGCTCTTCTCGGCACTTTCTTCACAATGATCTTCCGCCATACGCTGATTGAGAAGGAGAAGCTACCGTATCCAATGGGAGAAGCAGCCTACAATACGCTCATCGCGGGAAAGGAAGGAAAAGGAGCTCCGATCCTCTTCTCCTCGCTCACGCTATCAGCAGTATTCACATTCATAAGGGACGGACTTGGGAAGATTCCTGCCATACTCACTGTATTCGGAGGAAGCACTGTATTCCCCTTCCTTGCTGTCTGGGTATCACCGATGGCACTTGGCATCGGTGCGATAATAGGCCCGGTGCTCGCCCTGATGTGGTTTCTGGGAACGGTCATCGGCTACTTCATACTCACACCAATCGGACTCGCCTCTGGCTTCTTCTCATCAATGGCTGATGCTGATTCATTCAGAAGCAGCCTTGGAATCGGCTTGATGATAGGAACAGGCATAGGAGTTGCCATAAAAGCAGTCATAACGCTTATACGCCGCGGCAGAAACAGCGGAGGAAGCAGCATCAGAAGGCTTATTGTACCTGCAGCGGTATTCTCAGTCTTCGCAATCATCATACTCGCGCTATTCACTGAGATTACAATCCCCGAGGGGATTCTTCTCATACTTGGTGTTTACCTGACAACATACCTCTCTGCAATGCTCACAGGGCAGACAGGAGTCAATCCGATGGAAATCTTCGCCATTCTTGTTCTCCTTGCAGCCTCTGCACTGTTCTCCCCTACCATCGGCGCAGCATTCTCCATTGCGGGAGTCACAGCTGTAGCCTGCGGACTCACAGGCGATGTTATGAATGACCTCAGGTCAGGATCGCTTATCGGGACAAGACCCCGTTATCAGATAATAGCTGAAGGAATCGGAGGAGTAATCGGTGCTATCGTTGCTGCGGTTGCTCTTCAGGTGCTTGCCGCAAGCATGGGAGGCTTCGGGACAGAAGCGCTTCCGGCACCTCAGGCGGCAGCTGTAGCAGCCATGGCAGGAGGTCTGGACAATCCCACAGCATTCGCAATCGGAACGGTCATCGGGATAATCCTGTTCCTGACAGGCCTTCCATCAGCAACATTCGGCCTTGGAGTATACCTCCCGACATACATCTCATCGGCAATGGCACTCGGAGCGGTGATCATGGAAGTTGCGAAGAGACTTGGCAAAAACAAGGAGAAGAGCCAGGAGAATGCAGCTCTTATATCATCAGGACTACTTGGAGGAGAAGGCATCACAGGCGTAATAATCGCCATAGCCTCAATGCTATGAAAAGATCGATACTTACTGACAGCTATGAGGATATAGCAAAGAATCTCAGGCTGGAGAAACCATATCAGGCAAAGATAATCTACCATGCCCTGATAAACGGAGTGACGGAATTCGGGGAAATGACCTCGCTTCCAAAACTTCTCAGGGAGAGGCTTTCAGAGGAGCATGGATCGCTCCTGTCATCCAAGGTCGTCAACAGATCCGAAGCGGATTCTGCTGTAAAGCTTGCGCTTTTGCTGCAGGATGGAAGCATAATCGAATGCGTGAGGCTGTCCGATGGGAAAGGAAGGTACACAGCATGTCTGTCGAGCCAGGTGGGATGCGCTATGGGATGTGCCTTCTGCAGCACCGGTACGATGGGATTCATAAGAAACCTCGATGCATCGGAGATTGCTGAGCAGTTCCTTCAGCTTACGCTTCTCGGAGAACCTATAACACATATAGTATTCATGGGCATGGGCGAGGCCCTGCAGAACTTCACCGCCGCCATGGATGCCATAAAAGCTCTCCACAGGGAGGATGGATTCAATATCTCATACAGGAGGATGACAATCTCCACCTCAGGGTATGTTCCAGGCATACGTAGACTCTCCGAGCTCTCCATACCTGTCAGGCTTGCTGTCTCCCTTGTATCGGCAGACGATAGCACACGCTCAGAGATCATGCGCATAAACAGGACTTATCCCCTTTCGGAGCTCAAGAGCGCGCTTGTCTCTTTCCAGCACCATCAGGATAAGAGAATAACGCTCGAATACTGCATGCTCGGAGGAATCAATACAGACAGGGAGAGCGCCGACAAGCTGAAATCATTCATGAAGGGACTCGATGCTATCGTTAATCTGATACCATGGAATCCTGTTGAAGGGATGGAGTTCAGAGCTCCAAGCGGTAAGGAGATACAGCGCTTTGAGAGTGAGCTCAGATCCCGCGCCATAAACTATACGATAAGAAGAAGCAAAGGACAGAACATCGCAGGAGCCTGCGGACAGCTTGCAACGGAGACAAGGAGAAGGAACAGAAACGGAGGCTGACTTGCCTTTTGAGAAATAGTATTTCATGGATTCCAGGACAATGCTGAAATACCACTTCATTGAGCATGGAATCTGCGGACTCTATACTATTTCCAATGGACGGAACGGAATACATTAAGAGGCTCGTGGGATCGAATCTGAAGTACCTCAGAGAGCAAAAACAGCTCAGTCAGGATGATCTTGCGGCCATGATCGATGTAACCGGCAGGACAATCATGAATATAGAGAATGCCGGTACTTTTCCGAAACCGGAGACTATATACAGACTATCCAAGGCTTTCGATATCTCTCCTGCCGAGTTGTTCCTGTCCGAAGAGGAACGAAAATACAACGGGTTGGACAGCATTATGAAATCTCATATCAAGAAAGAGATCGAAAGACTCCATAAAGCGCTTGATGAATTCGTTGACAAGGAAATATCTGGCTCCCCTGAAGAAAACTAATGGCCTGCTTCTGGAATGGAACAGGCCATATTTCATAATCCCCAAAGCATCTCAGTTCTTCTTCAATGCTCTCTGGATTGCCTTCTGGATCTCAACAATAGGAATGATGAGGAAACCCATTGCAAGGGCGATTGCGAATTCCGCAAGCGAGATATGAGCAAAGTGGAATGCATCCCTGAGGAAAGGAATATAGAGGACTGCGAGCGTAAGCACGAATGCACCTACAAGCGATCCATAGAGGATCTTGTTGTGTCCCTTCACCTTCAGCAGGGATTTATCCAGCGATCTCATATTGAACGACTGGAAGAGCTCTGCCATTGAGAGCGTAAGGAATGCCATCGTCATTCCGTCATTGCTTGTAGCGAATGTGAATGCTCCGCTCTCGAAGATCTCACCGATGATATAAGAAGCTATCGTGATGATAGCAAGAGCCGCGCCCTGTATTGCGCAGTTTACGCCAAGACCACCCGCGAAGAGTCCTTCATTCGATGAGCGAGGAGGCCTCTTCATGATATCAGGATCACCATGCTCCATACCGAGTCCTACTGCAGGGAATGTATCTGTGATCAGATTAATCCACAGGAGATGGGCAGGCTGGAGAAGCGTGAATCCCATAAGCGATGAGATGAATACAGCTATGACCTCGGAGAGATTCGATGAAAGCAGGAACTGTATAGACTTCCTGATGTTATCATAGATCTTCCTGCCTTCCTCGACAGCAACGACGATCGTAGCGAAGTTATCATCAGCAAGAACCATATCGGCGACATTCTTCGTGACATCCGTTCCGGTAATACCCATTCCGATGCCGATATCAGCATTCTTGATCGAAGGGGCATCGTTGACGCCATCGCCTGTCATTGCCGTAATCTTGCCTACCTGCTGCCAGGTCTTAACGATCCTTACCTTGTGCTCAGGCTGTACACGCGCATAGATGGAGTAATTCCTTATCTTCTTCTGGAACTCATCATCGGAGAGCTTATCGAGCTCAGCGCCCGTTATAGCCTCTGCCGCAGAATCGACAATGCCGAGCTTCTTTCCGATTGCGACTGCAGTATCGATATGGTCTCCAGTGATCATTATCGGTCTTATGCCAGCAGATCTGCATTCCTTTATTGCTGCTCTTACTTCCGGGCGCTCTGGATCGATCATTCCTGTCAGGCCAAGGAAGATGAGATCATGCTCAAGAGCTGCAGGAGAGGAATCGGAAGGAATAGAATCATGCTTTCTCATTGCACCGGCAAGGACACGGAGGGCCTTGTCAGCGAACTCCTTGTTCTTACCGAGGATCTTCTTCCTGTCATCCTCCGTCATTGCCCTTACACCTTCCATAGTGAGGATCTCGGTGCACCTTGAGAGCAGAACATCTGGAGCGCCCTTCGTGTACTGGACGTACCCGCCTTCGGGATTGGAATGGACTGTGCTCATCATCTTCCTCTCCGAATCGAACGGAGCCTCTGCGACACGCTTGTATGGTCCCTCCTCAAGCTGGTTCTTGTTCATCTCCATCGAGCTTGCCCAGTTGACAAGAGCAGCCTCGGTAGGCTCACCTTCAGCCTTCAGCTCATCATTCAGATGGGCATCCGAGCAGAGCGACATAGCGCGGGCAAGGAGCATCTTATCGGAGCCATAGGAATCGACTACAGTCATCTTGTTCTGTGTCAGCGTTCCTGTCTTATCGGAGCAGATAACCTCTGTACAGCCAAGAGTCTCAACTGCAGTGAGCTTCCTGATGATTGCATTCTTCTTGCTCATCTTCGTGACTCCGATTGAGAGAACGATCGTGACAACGGCTGCAAGCCCTTCAGGAATAGCGGCTACGGCAAGCGATACAGCAATCATGAATGTATCGAGAACACCATCAAGGTGGATGTCGCCCTCAATGGACATCCTTATGAGATTGACTGCGAACATGAATACACAGATACCAAGGACAAGCCATGTAAGGACTCTTGAGAGCTGATTGAGCTTCTTCTGGAGCGGAGTCTCATTGTCAGCAGCGGCAGAGAGCGCAGAAGCAATCTTGCCCATCTCCGTTCTCATTCCGGTCGCCGTTACGACTGCCTCTCCCCTTCCATATACTATGGTAGATCCCATATAAACCATATTCCGTCTGTCACCAAGAGGGATCTCTGTTCCGGAAAGGGTCGCAGCATCCTTATCGACAGGTACAGATTCGCCTGTAAGGGCAGCTTCCTCTGCCTTGATTGAGGCGGAGTACAGAATTCTCGCATCGGCAGGGACACTATCACCAGCTTCGAGCTCTATCACATCGCCAGGAACCAGCTCCTCGCTCTCGACTGTCATTATCTTCCCATCGCGCCTTACTTTAGACTTCGCCTTTGACATATTCTGCAGCGCTTCAATTGCCTTTTCAGCCTTTGACTCCTGCACCACGCCAAGAACTGCATTGATAAGAACAACAATGAGGATGATGATAGCATCGGACCATTCTGTCTCACCTGAGGCATATGATGCGACAACGGACAGGACAGCAGCTACCATAAGAATTATAAGCATTGGATCGACAAGCTTGCCTAGAAACTGCTTGAAAAGGCTGTCCTTCTTCTTCTCCTCAAGCTTGTTCCGGCCGTACTCCTCAAGTCTCTTAGGAACTTCGGAGGACGCGAGGCCATCTTTAGAAGAGCCGAGAGAGGAAATAACCTCCTCGCTCGGCATGAGATACTCCTTCTCTGCCATAGAAAACCTTCCTTTTTTATACGGATGTCCAGATAGTACCAAATCAGGACGCGTCATTAAAGGACAGAGTGCGGAGAGTGTGAAGAATATCTAAAAAAACAAACAATCAGCCGATGTTTTTCAGCAGATTGACCATCTCTATAGCGCTCAAAGCCGAATCATATCCCTTATTCCCCGCTTTGGTACCGGCGCGCTCTATAGCCTGCTCGATGCTGTCCGTGGTCAGTACGCCGAAAAGCACAGGCACGCCCGTTGCAAGCGAGACGGAGGCAATACCCTTGGAGACCTCGCTGCAGACATAGTTGTAGTGATCTGTTGATCCGCGGATGACAGCACCAAGGCAGATTACAGCATCATACTTGCCGCTCTTCGCCATTCTGGAAGCTATCACAGGAATCTCAAATGCCCCTGGAACCCATGCAACCGAGACATCATCATCGCTGACGCCATGCCGTATAAGAGCATCCATAGCTCCGCTTAGAAGCTTTGATGTAATGAATTCATTGAATCTGGATACGACGATTCCTATCCTGATTCCCTCCGCAACAAGATTGCCTTCAATCTTTCTCATATCTTCCTCCTAGCAATCGAGAATATGTCCCATGCGATCACGCTTCGTCTCCAGATATCTCTGATCATATTCAGTCGCAGGAATCTGGATCGGAACACGTTTTGTTATCTCTATACCGAACTCAGAGAGCTGGTAGACTTTATCGGGATTGTTCGTAAGCAGTCTCATGCTCTTCACACCTAAGTCCCTGAGTATCTGCGCTCCAATGAAGTACTCCCTCTGGTCTGCCTCAAAGCCAAGAGCGATATTCGCATCAAGGGTATCCATTCCCTTCTCCTGGAGCTCATACGCTCTGAGCTTGTTTATCAGGCCTATGCCGCGGCCCTCCTGCCTCATGTACAGAAGGATTCCACGGCCCTCCTTGGCAATCATGGTCATTGCTGCAGCAAGCTGGTCACCGCAGTCACAGCGGAGCGAACCGAAGACATCACCTGTCAGGCATTCTGAGTGCACTCTGCAGAGCATGTCCCTGCCATCGCCGATCTCTCCCATGACAAGCGCGACATGGTGCTCTCCGTTGAGACGGTTGACATAGCCATATGCAGTGAATTCGCCATATTTCGTAGGAAGCTTTGCGGTAGCTGCCCTGTCCACAAGCTTATCGTGGACCTTCCTGTACTCCTTGATGTCCTCAATCGTGATGTACTTAAGACCATGATGTTCAGCGAATTCCCTCAGTCCCGCAGCACGCATCATATAGCCATCATCGTCCATAATCTCGCAGCAGAGCCCGCATTCCTTTAGTCCTGCAAGTCTCATCAGATCAACGGTTGCCTCAGTATGTCCTCCGCGTTCAAGTACGCCTCCTGCTTTTGCTATAAGCGGGAACATATGCCCTGGACGTCTGAAATCCTCTGGGCGGGCATCATCGGAAACGCAGGCCTTTGCCGTTATGGAACGCTCAGCTGCGGAGATACCCGTCGAAGTTGATACATGGTCAATCGAAACGGTAAAAGCCGTCTCATGGTTATCTGTATTCACCTCAACCATCTTCGGGATCATAAGCTTTCTGGCAAACTTCTCGGCCATGGGCATGCATATAAGTCCTTTGCCATACTTCGCCATGAAATTGACATTGGCTGTATCGGCATGCTCTGCCGCACAGATGAGATCGCCTTCATTCTCCCTGTCGGGATCATCAGCCACTATGATCAGATGGCCTTTCCTGAGCTCTTCAAGAGCTTCCTCTATTGTATTCATCATCTCCTCCTCTTCAGAATCCATATTCGGAGAGCATCTCCGCCGTTATTCCCTTCTTTCTGGGACTGATCTCATGCATTAGGAACTTCTCTGCGTATTTCCCGATTATGTCGGCCTCAAGATTCACAGCTGTCCCTGCCACCATCCATCCGATAGTCGTTTCAGAAGCTGTATGGGGGATAACGGAAACTGTGAACCCCGATTCCCAGACCTTCGCTACAGTAAGGCTTATGCCATCGATGGCTATCGATCCCTTCTCAACGATATAGCGCATGAGAGCAGGGGGCGCCTCGATGGAAAGCAGAACAGAGTTATCATCCTTAATTACCCTGGATACCTTCCCTATCCCATCGATATGGCCCATGACTATATGGCCTCCGAACCGGCCATCAGCGGCCATGGCACGTTCCAGGTTCACCCTGCTTCCTCTATGCATCTGCCCCAGCGATGACCTTGATATCGTCTCTGGAGTCGCATCGGCTGAAAAGGAATCATCATCCATCGCTATTACAGTCAGGCATACACCGTTGACCGCGATGCTATCTCCTATCGATGTCCCAAGAAGGACCTTCTCAGCCCAGATAGTCACTGTGGCAGAACGATGACCGTGGCGGACCTCCTTCACCGTTCCTATTTCCTCGATTATCCCTGTGAACATTGCTCCACCTCACTCTCAATCATGAAATCGGGGCCGAACTGTCTTATCCTGCTGTTCTTCAGAATGAATGAAGATGCAGGATCGCCTACTCCCTGGCCTCCGACAGGTGTCAAGGCCTTCGCTCCTCCGAATATCTTTGGAGCGATATATGCATAGACCTTATTGACGAGCACCTCCCTGAAAAGACTCCAGGCGAGAGTCCCGCCGCACTCTGCAAGTATGCTATCGATTCCTTCCTCTCCTAGCTTCGAAACAAGAGCCTTAAGGCTTATATGCCCCTCTTTGGATGGAAGCTGCAGTACTCTGCATCCTGAATCGGTGTACTGGCGGATACGACTGGTATCATCGGAAGATGTCGCTATGATTGTGCTTATATCCCCAGCGGTACGCACAATCTGAGATTCCAATGGAGTCTGAAGGAATGTATCGGCAATAACACGGACAGGATTCCTTCCTCCCGGGATTCTGCATGTAAGGAGCGGATCATCTGTGATTACGGTCCCGACACCTGTAAGAATGGCGGAATAACGACCCCGCAGCATGTGTACGTGATGCCGGGCTTCCTCTCCTGTTATCCACTTTGAGGCGCCGGTATAGCATGCGATCTTCCCATCCATCGTCATAGCGTATTTGACTGCAACAAATGGTGTCTTTCCGGTTATGTAATGGAGGAATATCTCATTGAGACGGTCAGCCTCCTCCTTCAATACTCCCTCAACAACCTCTATCCCATGGGATCTGAGTATCTCTATGCCTTTGCCTGCGACAAGCGGGTTCGGATCTCCTGATGCGATAACAACACGCTTTATCCCGGCCTCGATGATTGCATCTGTGCATGGAGGCTGATGACCATAATGGCAGCAGGGCTCAAGCGTGACATACATCGTTGCGCCCTTAAGGGATGAAGAAGCGGATGCTATGGCATTCCTCTCTGCATGCAGATCACCGTACTGTTTATGCCAGCCCTCTCCAAGGATCCTGCCATCCCGTGCTATAACAGCTCCGACCATGGGATTCGGAGAAGTCCATCCCGCACCGCGCTCAGCCAGCTTCAGCGCAAGCTTCATATAACCACGGTCATCCATCATATCCTCCCATGACCATCAGGGAGGATGAGGGAAAAGAAAAACTCCGGAATGCAACGCAATCCAGAGCTTCAACCTATATGCAGGAAACCTGCGTACGATCTTCTTCCATCCAGACTCTACTGTCGGCTCCGGAGTCTCACCGGATCATACCTTTCGGCTCGTGGGCTATACCACCGGTAGGGAATCACACCCTGCCCTGAAGATTCATCTATATTCTGCAAGCAGTATACGACCTTCATCCTCCATATGCAATCGATATCTAATATGAAGTGCAAGAATGCATATTACGAATGAAAGCCTCCCGAAGGAGGCTGGATCATCATCTGCGGAAAGGAGTAGCATCTTCCCTTCCGATAGCAACTTGCTTGCCATCGATCCTGAGATCATATTCCGGGAATCTAAGATACCTATCCTCCATCGCATCCATCTTTCCGGAGAATGATACCTCTACGCTCCCTCCCCTGCTTGCGCTGAACATTCCAGAGATGGAGCCGCTGAATTCGAACCTGTCGTCATCATATAGCTCAGACTCGGTAATCCTTCCATCAATTCTCACATTGCTGAGTGTAATGCCATCGTCAGTGAAGGAACTGATTGAGATGTCCATCTCAGCATCTTCGTAGTCATCACGGGATGTGAAGCTGTATGATCCGGATATGTTATTGCCTCCACCTAGGCTGAATCCAGACAATACGACGTTGCCACCTACGACCTCTGTATCATCATCTCCACGTTCCTCGAAATCAACTATGACTGTCCCGCTGATACCAAGTCTGTTTGATGGGATATCATATCTTCCAGGAGCTCTGTCCTCCAGATGCTCAAACACATCCTCAATCTCATCCCTTATCTCATCCTGTGCTTCATCGAACCCGATGAGGAACAGCATAAAAGCTCTTCTCTCCTCATCGGTCATCGGATCAGGAATGACAGCATCTGGAACAGTGGTGTCATCAACAGTGATTACCGGTTCAGTACTTCCAGTCTCCGGCACCATTGCGAATCTGATCACTTGGTTATTAGCAAAAGTCATCTCAAGATCTGCCTCAAGAACATTGCCTGCAGAATCCATCCTGAATGTTCCGTTTATGACCGAGCCATCATCCGCTATGAAATTCCGTACCGTGTACTCATCACCCGAAGGAGATGTAACATCTGCGGCCTGAGCCATTGCTCTGAATGCCGATACAGCCTTCTCCTCTGTCGTTGAGGGCACGGTGCCACCGCCAGCCTGGCAGCCAGCAGCGAAAAAAACAGCCATCAGGAGTATTGCGATGGCTGCGTGTGTTTTTCTCCGAGTCATTGTAGTCCTCCTATTAGTCAGGAGGATTATCCCACAGAAAGATTAAAATAAGATGAAATCCGAGAGAAAATACACATTTGGTAGAATGGAGCCAACAGACTCAAGTATTAATCCCGTTCCTGGCTTCCTCCAGCGTTATATCATTATCCTTTGCGATTCTTTCCATATCATCGTATTCGGCCTTGATGCGCTTTACTCCATAGCCTTCGGAAATTTTGACCCTGGCCTTCCCATATTCCGTATCAACGGATTCAGCCCTGCGATCAAGCACGAATCTGTCATAGACGGACCTGCGGATTCCAATCGTAGTGGTATAGCGGAATATGGTCCTTACGATCCTGTCCATATCGCTTTCAAGGCAGATTGCGCATATCATGATGCCGGGCCTGGATTTCTTCATTCCAATAGGAACTGTATAGACATCTTTGGCACCTGCTTCAAAAATCCTGTCCATCGCAAAACCGATTTCCTCTCCTGTCATATCATCGACATTGCAGGAAAGACCGATAACACTGTCAGAAGAACCCGATCTTTCTCCAAGCATCACCCTGACGCAGTTAGCTGCCTCAAAGTCCTTCTTTCCCATGCCATAGCCGATTCCATCGACATTCATAAGCGGCATCTGCCCGAATGATGTAGCGAAATGCTTAAGAAGCGCAGCCCCTGTGGGTGTGCAGAGCTCACCTTCGATTCTCCCTGAGTATATCGGGAGACCTGAAAGGATATATGCTGTTGCAGGTGCAGGAATGGGAAGGATGCCATGCGCGCAGTGCACATGCCCATACCCTACATGAATCGGAGAAACGACTACCTCATCTGGATGGATACGGTCCATCAGCATCGATACTGCTGTGATATCAGCAACGGCATCCATCGTCCCAACCTCATGGAAGTGGATATCCGTGACAGGGACTCCATGGACATGGCTCTCTGCCTCAGCTATGAGATTGAATACAGCCATAACATCATTCTTCACATTCTCAGGGAGATTGAGATGATGGCATACAATATGCTCTATATCCGCAAGCCTATGATGCTCATGGTGATGGTCATGCTCATGTTCGTGCTCATGGACGTGTTCATGGTCATGCTCGTGCTCATGTTCATGGTCATGGTGGTGATGATGTCCGGCGCCTTCCTCTTCTCCGTTCACGAGAATGGATACATGCGTTCCTGTAATACCGCATTTCACGGCTTTCTCTGCAGACATATGGACTCCAGGAATCCCAAGGCTATTGAAATCATCTATGAAACCATCCCTGTCCGGGACAAGCTCCAGCAAGGCAGCTGTGAGCATATCGCCGGCAGCACCCATTCCGCAATCAATATATAGTGTCTTCATTATCGTTCCTCCTTAATGCGCTTATGATTTATCATGCTGGCAAGATAGCCTGCACCGAAACCATTATCTATATTGACTACTGACACGCCGCTTGCACATGAATTGAGCATAGACAGAAGAGCTGCAAGACCACCGAATGCGGCCCCATAGCCCACACTTGTCGGGACAGCGATCACAGGACAGTCCGAAAGACCGCCGAGAACGCTTGCCAACGCCCCTTCCATGCCCGCTATCGCGATGATAACATCAGCACTCATGATCTCATCAAGATGGCTGAGAGTTCTATGCAGCCCTGCAACCCCGACGTCATAAAGCCTGATGACGGTATTGCCAAGAACCTCCGCTGTCAGAGCAGCCTCTTCCGCGACAGGGATATCGCTGGTGCCGCCTGTCGCCACAACGATGGTCCCGATACCATCCGGTTCTGGAACAGGGCCTGCAATTCCGATCCTTGCCTCCTCATGGTAATCCAGAGGATGAACTGAAGAGACAATGTCTGCCGCCTCCTTCGATAACCTTGTGACAAGTACCGTATCCTGCCCGTTGCGTTTCATGGCATCAAGAATGCCAATAATCTGCTCAGGAGTCTTGCCCTGACCGTATATCACCTCGGCAGCACCCTGCCTGATGCGTCGGTGGAGATCCACCTTTGCAAATCCTATATCCTCAAAAGGCTTCTCCTTCAGCTCAAGGATAGCCTCATCAATCCCGGTTCTACCGTCCCGGACATTCTCAAGAAGCGTTCTTATATCAATCATTCCTAGCCTCCAGATCCAGAAGCACAGCCCCATAGAGCTTTCCCAGAGTGCTTAAAATCTTCTCACGGTTCTCAATCAGAAGCGGGAACTGCCCGCTCTGGAGCTGTATCCGTGCTTTGCCATCGAGCATTCTAACCCGGAAATCGGAAAAGCCGATGGAATGGAGGAAATCCTCTGCCTCCTCCGTTATTCTAAGCTTCTCCGCATCTATCTTCTCTCCAGTAGGAATCCTTGTAGCAAGGCAGGCATACGCAGGCTTATCCCAGGTGAAGAGTCCCGCCTCCCTGGACCTTCTGCGGATTTCCTCCTTGCCGATAGAGCACTCCCTGAGCGGTGAGCGTATGCCATATTCCCTGAGTGCCCTGACACCTGGCCTGTCGGAGATATCATCGCTTGCATTGGTTCCATCTATGATCACAGGATAACCATCCTCACGGGCAGCCCTGCTGATTGCTCCCATTATGATCGCTTTGCAGTGGTAGCACCGGTCCGGAGGGTTGGAAAAAACCTCGGGAGATGAAAGGACATCTGCATCAAGGATCCTGAGCTTTGCATTGAGCTCCCTGGCAAGACGCATCGCATCATCAAGCTCAAACTGCGGCTGGAAGACAGTCCTGACATAATAGGCAGTGATATCAGCACCCGCCTTCATCGCGGCATAGAGGAGATAAGCAGAATCAACCCCGCCCGAGAATGCAAGAGCTACCCTGCTGTTTTCAGCGAAGAATCCTTCCAGTGTCATACAGCCTCCATTATCAGATACGGAATCTATCATACTTCACATAGCAGTCAGGGCAAAGCTTCTTCCCGTTCTGCAGATGAATCCAGTTTGCCCCGGTCTTCTCTCCGCAATTATCGCAGATATAAGCATCAAAGATACGGGCCCTTTCCGGGAGAGGTATCACGGTATCCTTTACGGTAAATACATCCGAATAAGGATTATTCATGCAGTAATCTATTACATCTATAGTTCTGGGATCAGGAAGCATGCCAGTTCTGATGAGACGGACCGACTTACCAGTCTCCCTGCTATAGAATGAGAATGCAAGCTTGCCAGTCATGTGGAAAAGAAGGTTACCTTTGCCGACAGTGCATCCAAGAACTACCTGGACAGCATCAACTGCGCAGGTATCATTCTCGCTGATGCAGACAATCTCCTCATCCTGGGATATCCCAAGATCCAGCAGCTCTGAGGCATAAAGCGAGGCCAGAAAACCAGTCAGAAGGCCTCCGCATACATGGCCATGGAAGCTTTGACAGCGCTGCCATAGGCTTTCCTTATCCAATCTATCCATTCAGGACTCCTTATCTATCAGGACAAAACGACGTCCTTTTATCTCTGCGATCTCTGCCCGGACACCATAGGCATCTTCGATCAGAGCAGAATCAATCCCGCCAAGCGCGCAATACCGCAGACCAGTTCCATTCTTCATGAAGAAAAAGCTGTCGCAGTAATCCATGGCAAGATTGAGGTCATGGAGAACGACAAGGACCGTCATTCCATTCTCCTTTGCCATATCGCGTATTCTAGCCATCATTCCATACTGATTATGCGGATCGAGGCTGCTTGTCGGCTCATCCAGAAGCATTACCCGAGGCTCCTGCACCAGAGCGCGGGCCAGCATCACCTTCTGCTGCTCTCCGCCAGAAAGCTCATCAAGATTGCGGAGCTGGCACCTTCCAAGCCCCATGCGATCAATCATGCTCTGGCATACAGCGACATCATCCCTTCCTGCTCCCCATCCCATATAGGGTTTTCTTCCGAGAAGCACGCTGTCGAAGACGGATATTGCAGTCGCTTCGCTACGCTGAGGAACGTAGGCTATCTTACGGGCCAAAGTCCTGCGATCCATATGGCTTACAGGCACTCCATCGATCAGCACTTCACCGGAATCGGGACGTCTGATTCTGTTTATGCATGTTATTAGCGTGCTCTTGCCCGTCCCATTGGTCCCAAGTATGCCTACGACCTTCCCATCATCTGCAGAGAAGGAGATATCATGGAGGATACGCTGCGAGCCATAGGAGAAAGACAGTCCGCGGATCTCTATCATCTGGACCTCCTCTGGCGGAGTATGAGATAGAGGAATAGCGGAGCCCCCATGAAGGAAGTAAGCGCTCCGATAGGCAATACAATGGGAGAGACAATCATCCTGCACGCTATATCCGCAGCCAGAAGAAGCACAGCTCCCATCAGAGCTGAGCATGGAAGCAGGAAGCGGTAATCATTCCCGACAAAGCGCCGCATGATATGCGAGGCAATAAGCCCTATGAAGCCTATGCAGCCTGTGAAAGCAACGGAGACGGATGTTATCAGGGCACAGATAACAAGGCTCAAAGGGACAAGCAGACCAGTATTCACCCCGAGGCTCTTTGCAGTATCATGGCCGCTTTCAATGGCATTGTAATTCCAGCTGTTGATAATGAAGAACAGGAATGCCGCAAACGATAGAATCCCGATGAGCCCTATCTCGCTCCATCCTGCTCTTCCAAGGTTTCCGAAGGTCCAGTAGACAATAGTGGCAACCATGACATCATCGGCAAAGTACTGGATAAGCGTCGTCCCACCTGTGAACATTGAGCTCAGCGCAACTCCTGCAAGAACCATCACCGAAGGTGTGGCATCCCTGAGCCTCGACAAGCCGAGCATCAGGATTGTTGTAAGCATTCCTCCGCAGAAAGCCGCAAGAGAAACCATATATGGCTGGGTGATTGTCAGCGCAGACGCGCCATTGCCAGAGTTGATCTGTGTTCCGGCTCCTAAGCAGACTATCGCTGCAGCAGCCCCGAATGAAGCTCCCTGCGATACCCCAAGCGTAGACGAGGAAGCAAGCGGATTGCGGAGCACATTCTGCATTATGCAGCCACACATTGAGAGAGCTGCCCCTACAGCCATGGCGGCGGCAATCCTTGGCATCCTTACATTCCAGATGATGGTGTTCATCTGCCTTGTGCCCCTTCCGAAAATGGATGCGATAACATCTGAGAAGGTCATGTTTGCCGATCCGGATAGAAGGGACATGATGCTGAAAACAGCGGTAAGAAGGCAAAGAAGAATAAGTACTGCCCATTTACGCCTTATATATTGCCGATAGCTGCCTGATCCTGCCGTAGTCATTCAGCACCTCCCATCTCTATCACGCCGTAATAAAGCCCACCATCTTCCATCTCATCAAAAAAATCCCGTCCGAGCATCATCTCCATGATCTCACCGCACTTTGAACGGAAATCGATATCGGAAAAAGCATCCGGAAACAGGACTTTGCCTGCAAAATATGCATTCATCAGCAGGTATGTGATATTAGGACCTGCGGAATTCGAAGAGGGCATCGTATAGACATTTCCTTCCTGTATTGCCCTCAGCGACTCAAAATAGCCAGGATTCGAATCATATTCAGCATTCACCAGATCCATATTTCCCGGGTCTAGGAATATGATGTCAGGATCCCATTCGATTATCATTTCAGGATCGACCTCAAAGCCATTGTTGCCAAGATATGCCGTTCCTGATCCGGCAGCTATGTCTGAAGCCTCTCCTGTCTGCTCCTCGGCAAGCACATCGGCAGCATTCAATGCATTCACAGCATCGAATGGAGGGAAATCAACATAGGTGAATGCAAATCCATGACGACCATTGAATGTCACAGCTCCGGTATATGCCAATGGTTTGGATGCATCGGGAATATCCTCTGTCCGTTCCTGCAGATCGCGCTTGCATGCATCGATGTATGATATGATCTCCTCACAGCGCTCCTCCGCACCAGCAACATCGGCGAATATGCGTATGGAACGATAGAATCCCTCATCGATAAAGCCCTGAGTACGGTATCTGATGCTTACTACAGGTATTCCGGTCTGTCTCTGGAGCTCATTGCAGGCAGATTCATTGAATCCCGCTATGATGACATCGGGATCGAGCATGATGAGTTCCTCTGGATAGGCATTGTTCTCACCGCTTCCGCCTCCTGTTCCGATGCTGGGCAGATTCTTCATCGCATCGTGATATACAGGGCTGTAATCATATCGCACAGACATTGTGCGGATATCGCTATCCTCAGCTCCAATAAGCATATCAACGACATCAAGATAAGCGGCCATCCGTGGGCCCATGGAACCGATTGCGGCTATTGAATCGACATCCTCAGGAATGACGACATCACGGTTCCATACATCCGTGACAACCCTTGTATTCTCCTCAGAGACAGTCTGCTCCGATACACCATTGGCAGATAGAGAGGTAACAAGGGCAACAGCAGTGAATATGAAAAACAGAAAACGTCCCACAGAGCAAGTCCTGATTATACAGTCCATCCGGAAAAGGGCTCCCTTCGGGAAGTCCCGGTCAGATGCCGTCCAAATGGCCTCTTTCGATATGATTATTTCCTGAAGCTACAGCTCCAGAGACTTGCTTCATGCAGAATCTACGTCAGGAATACTACATACAAGCTGACACGTTGTCAAATTGCTTTCAGCTCGCGGATGCGGTCAACTACCTCCTGTATAAGCCTGGAAAGGCTGAGGTCGGCAACGCCAACGACGATGTTATCGCAATGATTGACCGGTATCAGGATGCGCTTTGCCCTGCTCTGGCATACAGCGAGGGCCATCGCGGGAGATACCTCGCCTATCATTGAATCGGCAATGACGATTCCGATTGGCCCGATTATGACATCGGCCGTCCTGCTTGCGACAATGACGGGATTCTCTCCAGTTGCACCCTGATCGGCTCCAGCCTTCAGCATCGCTGCAGTTGCCTGGGCATTCGTTCCAATAGCAGTAATGCTCTGCTCTGGAAACGCTGTCTTTATCGAGGACACGACCTGGCGTCCAATACCCCCTCCCTGCGAATCGATCACAACTATATTCATGAAACAATCTCCTGATACGGAATAATAATGACTTATGCGGGAGCAAGTATATATTCTTCCTGAAGGAAAACACGAACTATATTGACTCCAGACGCAGAGAAAACCGAATATACACCAAGGAGGATTTCCATGGATATCACACCATTCAGGGTTGAGGAATGGATGAACGCATACGAGGAAGGGGCTAAGTACAACATAGCAGAGACCTGTGTCGACTCAGTATCGCTTGATGAGCTCTTTGAGCTTGCAGGAGAGGATAAGAATGCATTCCTCACTTCTTTCTCATCTCGCCGGCTCACATACGGTGATATTACCGGCAGCGTAGCGCTTAAATCAGGCATTTCCGAGCTGTATAAGACAGCTTCGCCAGATCTTATTGTACCAACCCATGGAGCTGCAGGAGCAAACCACCATGTCTTCTGCTCATTGATATCTCCGGGCGACCATGTGATAAGCATAATGCCAACATACCAGCAGCTCTATTCCATACCGGAATCTATCGGAGCGGAAGTGAGCATAATGCATCTGCGAAAGGAAAATGGGTATCTTACTGATATAAACGAGCTGCGTTCTCTTATAAGGAAGAACACACGGATGATCTGCATCAACAATCCGAACAACCCTACAGGCGCATTGATTCCAACAGCTCTCCTGAAAGAAATCATAAGCATAGCTGAAGAGAATGATGCATATCTCCTTTGCGATGAGGTATACAGACATCTGACTCAGGAGGATATCTGGTGCGAATCCGTTGCGGACCTCTACCAGAAAGGAATCTCCGTAGGCAGCATGTCAAAGGTCTTCTCCCTTGCAGGTCTCCGCATGGGCTGGATATTCACTCATGACGATAATGCGCTGAAGGCATTCCTGTCACATCGCGATTACAATCTCATAAGCTGCGGAATGTTCGACGATGCAGTATCCTCAATTGCGCTGAAGCATAAGGATGCCATTCTTGCAAGGAACCGTGGCATTGTAAGGAAGAACCTCGGGATTCTCTCAGACTGGATTGAATCGGAACCCCACTTCTCTTTCGTTAAGCCGCAGGCAGGAACTACAGCGCTCGTATATTATGATTACGATATCCCTTCCTATGATTTCTGCACATCGCTATACCAGAAGACAGGAGCATTCGTAACCCCCGGAGATGCCTTCGGCGAAGAGAAATGCATGCGCATCGGCTATGGCTCTGACACCGATACGCTCAGAGAAGGACTTAAGGCGATATCGGAATTCGCAGCTTCACTCTGAATCACAAATGGATAGGCCCTGCATAAGCATCCTATCCATTTTTAACAATGGCAATAAACTGGAGTATTGCAGTAATACAGCTCATCAGGACAAAGATCCTGCCCATCCTTCCACTCTACTGTATATCCATTAGTCCTTACTGTAGGAAGTAGGAAGGATCGGAGAACATATCATACCATTCGCCTTTGATATATCCATGAACCTTCTCTCTCCAGTATCGAATTCAACAAGAATACGGAAATCATCAAGTGCAAGTACATTAACAGCTGTAGGTCTAAGCATAAAATCCTTTTTTCACTTATGACATTCTTAAATACTGAATCAGAATAAATCTGCATGAGTTCCAGTTCTCGATAAAGTAAGCACAAGAATACTAGATTCAATCCGATATATCAGGAGCCAGTCAGGCAGGATATGACATTCCCGGAATCCACTCCAAGTACCGGAAAGTGCATGATCCTTATTCTTCTCTGGCAGTTTCTCTCCTGCTGCAAGTTTTCTGATTATATCATCCAGCAACCCGATTGGCAGATTGCGTTTAAAAGCTTTCTTATAATCTTTCTTGAATTGTGAGGTCCATATTACACTGAGGCTCATTTCTTCAGTTCCTGCAGCGCTTCTTCAACGGAATACCTTTTGGCATCCTTGTCAGCAATCAATGCGAGAGCTTCTTCCATAGCTGCTATCGTACGTTTATTCGGCACGTCTAGCCTGACCTTAAACGGAAAACCTCCATCCCGCACAGCCTGACGGAGAAAAACATTTATTGCGGTTGTAAGATTCATTCCAAGTTCAGCAAAAAGAACTTCACTCTGTTTTTTTAAATCATTATCTATGCGCAAACTGAAATTCGTTGTATCTGCCATATAATCTACCTCTAATAGAAGTATATTGCATATATTATAGCAGTGCAATAGAACTATTTTAAATGGCATAAGCCTCTCAATTGTCAGGCAGCTAGCTTAGACATCAAATCCTGAGACCGCGCTTATTTATGCATATGCGGATACTGAGATGAAAAGCATTCGCTTGTTAATTATCGAATTGATATCTTTCCACTACCAATCAATTAACAAGCTTAATCTGCAACTTTGCATTTACATATCACAAATTTAATCTACCAGACTTCTTCTATCCCTAGCTCTAACGAAGAATACACGGCACGCCTCTTTATTATTGATTGATGACAACACATGATGTCACCGTAATTGATTGTTTCATGATACCCTTACGTTATGAACAGCAATTCATCCTACACTGTAGTCGGACAATTCATGGATACAGCTGGAACATTGGGAAACATTCCTTTTTCCTCAACACAAGAATTGAGGATATGGAATAATAAGCACTCAGCCTTCAAGCTATTCAGAATATTCCCCAATGTCTCCTTTGGATTGAGAGGAGAATATCTTTTAGCGAGTAACAATCAGCCAATGGAAAGAGAACCTGAATCCAACCTGATCCTCATAATGGCTAAGAGCTATAACAGCATACTCAATGGGAAGCTCCGGAGATTTATTCACTCTGAGATGGATATGAAGGAAACAGTCTACAGGTTCCTGAAACAGCTAGAAGACGTCGATGAGATAACGGCAATCCTGAATGCAGATAATGAAGCCAAACGCTCACAAAAGATGGCAGAATATACTGACGCGAGGCTCGGCAATGGATTCTTCTCTCTTTATGCGGTGGAACAGCAGTTCGACATGGAACGACAGACCCTGGAGATTGTCGGACAGAATACATTCAAGGAGATAATCGTCCCGGACTTCGAGGCATGCAGGATTATAGATGAAGCAGAGATCAGGGAAATCAAAGAGGATTTAGTGAAATATCTCTCTCCAGTGTTCATCGATTTCTCCAAAACAAAATCATCAGGCAGGAAACTGGAGAATGTGCAAGGCGTACTTATTGGTACCATCAATGACGAATGCAAGATCATAGTCTCCATGATAGCCGATGACCTAAACAGAACAGAGATCCATACGCTTACCTATTCCCCTCAGAAATTCATTGATGTGCTCCTCGGCAAACGGCCATCGGATTACAATTGGGGCGATCCTCTCTATACAGACAAGATGAAGGAGCAGCATAAGAAGCTGTTCGCGAATTGCCTGGCATTCGTCATAAAATACAGGCTGCTCGAAAAGGTTGATAAACCTGTCATGACGGTTGAGGCAAAACGTGAAAAGCGTGCAACCAGCATTGAAGTAACTGCTCCATCAGATGATCAGAATAACCAACCGTTTTTCACCCATAAGCTTGTCCATCTGACGGCAGAATACAAATATCCTAAATCCAAACAGAAGGTTCCACCATCTGCCCTGAGCAAAGAAGGAAAACATCAGGAACTGACACCTGTCAGAGCTCATATAAGGCAGCTGGAAGAGCCAGATGGCGAAGTAAGGACTATATATGTTAGGGCACATGAACGGAACCAATGGAAGAATGACAGAGTGATTATCAAGACAGTGAGGAAATAGCAAATTCCATGTTGTATACGCATGCATAAGACACTGCAATTCATCAGTGATATTACATGTCAAAAAGGATTACTGTCTCACAAAACTCAATACCTGATTAGTAAAATAATAACGACCAGTCCCTGTAATACTCATAGATTCTACAGAGATTGAATTAACCTTAAATACCGGCCCGACATAAGGAGGGACCTTGATTGTCAGGCTTCGGTCAACAACTGCATAAGTTCCATCCCATATTATCTCATTATCTGTATACCAAGTTGCTCTGCTTCCAGTTGTACAGATGAGTCTATACTTTCCATCTGTGGAAACCCATGTTCCTATCATACCCTGCTCAATTGAATAATCACTATCCATATCAATTGCAGGAACATCGATTACTTCATCATTATTACTATTCTGGTTTGTTACAGGAGAACAGCTGATTACCATAAAAGAAGCAAGTAGCACTAAGATGATTCTTGCCATTATCATCATACTATTACCTCCGATGTACATGATAAGCGAGATCAATATAAGACCCTTCTAAAATTATATTACAGTACTAGATATCTCGTCATACTTTTTAGCACCTTGTTCTCTCAGATACCTAGCAACCTATTCCATCCACACGTTGCAGTTCTCTATTATCTCAAAATCAAACCAGTTTTCCTCCGCTATCCGGGCGAGGAGGGTCTGCTTGCCGATTATGAGGTTGATATCCTTCCGCCAATCAAATAAAGGAAATCGAGAGTTTCTTTCCAAGAGCAGAGGCAATACGATTAAGAGAAGATACCGAAGGATTGCCATTGCCATTCTCAATCATGCTGAGATTTGACTGGTTGATACCCGTTTTCTCTGAAAGCTGCTGCTGAGTGATACCGGTCTCCATTCTTGCCGCAATCATAGCTTTCATAATCTGGTATTCAGGCTCCATCTCATCCCATTCCTTTCTGAAATCAGGATCTTCAAGCTGCTTATTGAGGAATTTTCTGAAATCATCCATTCTGCTTTTCTCCTTTCCAGGTAATCAGCCCTGTATATTCTAGCCTGCCGGATCTGATTATCCGGTGTCTTCTGTGTTTTCTTCACAAATCCATTTGTCAGGACCACAGCCTGTCCTTCACAGAAGAAATACAAAATCCGAACTATATCTGTGCCAAGCTTAGCCCTCAGTTCGAATATCCCATCTCCAATTGGTTTGAGTCAGGTTCTCTGAGCGCATTCCCAAAATCAGCTAATAGTTTGATTGCCCTCAAGGCTTTTGGTCTAAGCATGATACTCATTAATATGTTCTGACATATATTCTCTCAAGGCTTTATTTATCCTCGTCTGATAGCCTTTCTTCTTCCCCTTGCCAAAGAAATCAAGGACATCTTTGTCGAGCATTATGTGACATGATTCTTTGATTGGGGTTACTTTATAAAACTCCCTGGGAGTCACTTTTCTCAATGTCTTTAGATAGTCCGGTGTGAGCTCCGGAATATCTGAGAAATCTAGTCTTTTATCATCCATAATAAAGCTGTTCCTCCTTTTTCGAAGCATATCTGGCGGATATGCTTCTTGTTATTCCATTCCGGTCAGTAGAGACGACAAGCACAACAAGAAATTTTCCTGGCAACCTTCCTATGGTTATGTATCTCTGTTCTTCTTCTGATGAATGCAGCTCATCAAAGAATTCCTGCCTGTTTGAATCAAGAAAGATGCCTATGGCTTCAGAGAACGAGATTCCATGCTTGATGATATTCACTTTGTTCTTTTCGGTATCCCATTCAAATAATCCATCGCGACTCTTCTCTGTCAGATTTAATATCCATATATTAATGTACATTATTTAATGGGCAAATCAACATAATTTTAGCATTTTTACATAAAAAACTCCTTGCATCGCAAGGAGTTAGCTCTAGAGGTGCGAATCGGATTCGAACCGATGAAAAGCGGTTTTGCAGACCGCCCCCTTAGGCCACTTGGGTATCGCACCATTTATTAAGTTGCTTTAAGACTGTAACAGAAGAATCCAATTCAATCAAGCAAATAAACGAATTTGTCCTTATATTTCATTTGTATCAACATAGTAGTGCGATGGATTGTTCTTATCCACATAGACAGGAACCAATGCATCAGGGTTGATTTGATAGCTTTCCTTCCAGACGGAATCACTATGAAATAGATATATCCTGCCATCGGGTGAATCATAGCGGCAGTATATTATAAGCGGATGATAGCCATCGAGGCTTTCATTGGTATTCTCCCGTATATCGATGATCTTTGCTTCTACCCTGATACCCGTTGCAAGCAGATCTTCAGTCTTCTTTCTTTTCCTATGATCGATGATAATGCACATAACCCCGAAGAACAGGAAAACCGTGCCCATCGAGAATAATACTATGATAGCCAATGTATCACTTCCCGGATACCGTATATCCCAGGGATCTACGTTTGATACGAGTATTTCTATGACATCCCCTGGCCGCATATCTGATGAATAGAATCCTATGTCCCTGATATACGATTCCCCTGCGACTTCATACCCTGCAATCGTCTCATAAGTCTCAGAAAGGCCATCCCACGCGATATCGATGATCTCCCCAGAGACAGGAAAGGAATTCCTGATGAAATTCCTTCCAGAAAGCATCACTGCCAGCGCGCCGATCATGAGACCGATTCCTATCGCAGTGAATAATCCTTTGAAGACTATCGAGAAAACAAGAGAATGTATGCGTCTTCTTTCCATAGCATGATACTATCCATGCTATGTTAATTCCTGATTTCGTTTCATCCGGTTCTCTGTTTTCCTGTATACTATAGCCGAGGGAACGTTATGAGAAAGATCGCAATGATAATCCTGCTTGTCTTAATAGTCTTCATGCCGCTAGGCGCTGCAACAGAGACAGGCAATCTGGGTTTCAATGGAGGATACTCCACACGAGGTACTGGGCTTCTCGGATTCAACTCTACGTATCAGTATCTAGGAGATATATCGAGATACTTCGGGATAGGCCTCAGCACCCATGCCGATGTCGCATTCAATTTCTCACATAACTATTTCGGATTCATGGTCGGGTTCATTGCAGGTCCAGGCTTTGAATTCAGGGTAGCAGAGAACATAGCCCTTAACCTTACAGTAGGACCTGGTGTTGTCGTTGAATATGCCAGAGGCGATTCTTTCGGCTTTGGAGTTGGAATCGATGCATCGTTCACCTACTACTTCGATACGACGTATCCGAATATCGGCGTGACTGTCGGAACATCGCTATATCCTCAGTTCCTGGTAATAGATGAGGCCGATCCGAAGAGGACATTCAATTTTGCCGGTACTGGATATATAGGAATATCCTGGAGATTCCCAGGATATAGCTGGGACCAGCTCACTCCCCCACCACTGGGATATATAATCTACTGAGAAAAGGAGTCAACATGACAGAACAGGAATTCCTTGAGAAGTACAAAGATGATGCATTCGTTCCCTTCGATAAGCTAGAGGCATTCATGAAGGCTTGTCTTATACATTCAGGCGTACCTGAGAATGATGCAGACATCATATCAGATATCCTTATTGAATCCGATAAACGCGGTATAGACAGCCATGGCATCGGACGCCTCAAGCCGATATACATCGACAGGATAGACAAAGGCATCCTGAATCCGGTCACAGAGGTCGAGATCATAAAGGATGATAAAACAGCCTGTGTCATTGACGCCCATGATGGCATGGGACATGTCGCATCCCACAAAGCAATGGAGATTGCCATAAGCAAGGCAGCTGAATACGGTATGGGAATGTCCGTGGTCAGGAACAGTAGCCACTATGGCATTGCCGGATACTATGCCTCAATGGCAACAGAGAAAGGAATGATAGGCATAACCGGCACAAATGCAAGGCCGTCAATCGCTCCAACCTTTGGTACGGAGAACATGCTCGGGACAAACCCACTTACCATTGGTATCCCGACCGATGATCCGTTCCCATTCATAATCGATGCAGCTACATCTGTATCGCAGCGTGGGAAGATCGAAGTCTATGGAAGAGCTGGAAAAGAGATACCTCCTGGATGGGTAATCGATGAGACCGGAAAGACCAGAACCGATACAGAAGCCATACTCAAGGATCTTACGCTTGGCAAGGCCGCGCTTGCACCGCTAGGCGGCATAGGTACAGACGGAGCAGGATACAAAGGCTACGGCTATGCGACTGTCGTAGAGATTCTCTCCGCTGCATTGCAGGATGGCAGCTTTCTGAAGGATCTTACAGATAAAGATGCCAATGGCAATCCAAAGCCATACCACCTCGGACATTTCTTCATTGCCATAGATCCCGGTTTCTTCATGGGAAGAGAGCTTTTCAGGAAAATCTCCACACAGATACTAAAGGAACTCAGGGAAAGCAGGAAAGCACCAGGAGAGGACAGGATATATACAGCAGGAGAACTGGAATGGGAGGCAAGAGGCTACAGGATGAAGCATGGCTGCCCTGTACCTAAATCATTGCAGAAAGTGATCAATGAGCTCTCAGCAAGGTTCGGACTGACAGATACCTGGCCCTGGAATTAGCTTTCCAGAACCATCTCCTTCCCCTTCCTGAATCTTATATGATGATCCTCTGCCCATCTGATATAAGCACAGGAGGGAGGAAGGCATGAAGAGAACATGGCATGCAGCGGGGTAAGCCTGCTGCAGCTTTTATTCAGCCGGGTACGATCTTTATAGACAGTGCAGCGCTTTGTTTCCTCATCAAGGAACCTGCAGGGAGAAGACAGATCGATTATTACATGATCTTCAGATACAGTACGCTCATAACAGCATAGAGCGCATCCTTCGCAGATATCATCCCACATCAGGAAAGAAGACCCATTCCCCTCTCATCGATCTCAGGGAAGCATTTCACGATCGAGACTGAGGCCATACCACTGCTGCATACATCTGAATCGACAGGATAATCCCCAGCATCTCCCCCTCTTGTGATCTCGCTGTCAGCCATAGCAAGGATCTTCTCCGAACCGTTATCCTCTGCGATGATGATCGTATCGGAATATGAGGAGACCCCTATGCCGGAAAGCCTCCATTCCCCATTGAATGAAGCTGGGATATTAACATTCATGAAGGAATACTCAGGGATAGCTGCAGCAAATGATGGAAGATTATCACGGATAAACTCCGCAGCGACGCCGAACATATAGGAAGGAGCCCCTGGCTCAAGCGATACCGCAATAGCCTTCATGCCATACAAAGCAGCCTGCCTCGCAGCCGCACAGGTCCCGGAGTATATGATATCAGTAGAGAGATTATATCCATGGTTTATCCCTGATATCACGATATCGGGCATCTCCTGGAATAAAGAACAGCGATGGCTGTATATTATGCAGTCAACAGGAGTACCGGAGAAATGGTAATGACCGGGGGCATACTCAACAGCCCTCATCCTTCCTGTTATGGTAAAGCTGTGGGACTTACCGCTCTGCTCGCTATCAGGAGCAGCCACAGATATCTTATGTCCCGCCTCGGAGAGGATGGCATCAAGGGCCTTCAGACCCATAGCCATATATCCATCATCATTTGAAAGAAGTATATTCATCGTCATTTCCCGCTTATCACTTTGATGCTTCCAGAGGGAACATACTCCCTCATGATCGGATGGAAGCCGAAAATGCGCTCATACTCCTCAAGCTGCTTTCTATATAGCTCCTCCGCTCCATCATCTATAAGAGCAACCAGTGTCCCTGATATCCCCACAGAGATCTCGGTGATGCCTTTGACTCCATGGGCCTCTATGCCACGCTTCACAAGCCAGTCAACCTCTGGGGAAGTAAGCTCCGCAAGCTCTGAGAGATTCCTCTGCTCTGCAGTGAATATCTTGCCGAATGCTGTGGAATTGCCGCTCTTTATCGAATCCATCGATTTCCTGGCAAAGGCTGAATCCTCTACGACGAATGACAGCGTGCGCTTGAGCTCCTCAGAGAATGGCAGATGGAGATGGCGTATGCCACGCTCCGTCAGCTGCCTGAGCTTTTCACCTCTTGGAAGAATCTCCTTCATGCGCTTTGCAGCCTCTACGCAGTTCTCCCTGAAGATTATGACTTCTTCCGAGAGCTCCCCCTCAGGGAGGCTGCAGTCAATGAAATATGAGCCCACACCACTGCCCTTCACAAATGGGTAATCAAAGGATTCATAGTCATAGCTCTCAAGATCGAAGAAGATTATCTTCCCCGGCTCTGCTGTGAATATCGTTATAAGATCGCGGAGCCTGAGCTTATAGACCTCTGAGAATCTGTTTGTGCTGAATGCAAGCCTTACCTGCCCATCGGCATCGAGTCCGAAATTGAAAAGCGTATTGAGGGCACAAACAAGCCCGGATACAAGGGCCGCTGTAAGAGACGGATTGTCCGCCACGGCGCTCTGTCCCTTGAATGTCATATCGAATCCGGTAATGGGAAGCTCTGCGGAGATGACCGCCTGGCATACTGCTTTGACGATCTGCGCCCACTTGTCCTCCTTGCGCTGTCTTATCACTGCAAGCTGGAACTTCTTGCGTTCATTGCGGGATGCGTTATAGACCCGCACAAGATTATCTGTCCTAGGGGTTATCGCAACCCTCAATCCATGATCATTTGTACTCGTGATGGCATATCCATTGCAGAACTCCGAGAATGCCCCGAGCAGTGTAGTAACCTGAGGAACCTCAACCAATACAGCTGGTTCCCCTCCATATTCCTCAGTATGGGCTTTTTCAATGCCGTCCATATGCATCCCACCTTTCTGGTGGAATTATAATAAATCACAGGGTTTTCCTGCAAGTACAGCCAGACAAAGCAAAAGCCGGGATAAAACCCGGCCCTGCAATACGATTCAGCTGTCTTATTTTGCTGTTCTGTTGTATCTCTTGTTGAAGCGCTCAACTCTACCTGTCGTATCAACAAGCTTCTGTGTTCCTGTGAAGAACGGATGGCATGCCGAGCAGATTTCAACATGCAGGTTCTTTGCAGTGGACTTTGTCTTGATCACATTGCCGCAAGAGCAATGGATTTCCTGAAGCTCATAATCAGGGTGGATATTCTTCTTCATTTTCCTTCCTCCGGTCTATTGAATATATCGCCTGCTTTCACAGACAAAAGATTTCATATCATCCTCGCCGGTGTATTCATCGAGTCGAGGAACTCCTTATTGTTGTTCGTTTTCCGCATCTTGTCAATGATGCTTACGGACATATCCATATCATCGAGATTACCGAACGCCGTGCGCAGGAGATAGATCCTGGACCGAACATCCTCAGCAAGCAGCAGATCGTCGCGCCTTGTACCCGACTTCTTGATATTTATTGCAGGGAAGCGGCGGTTGTCAGCCATCTTGCGGTCAAGCACAATCTCATTGTTTCCCGTACCCTTGAACTCCTCGAAGATGACCTCATCCATTCTGGAGCCTGTCTCGATAAGCGCTGTCGAGATAATCGTAAGGGATCCACCTTCCTCAATATTCCTCGCTGCTCCGAAGAATCTCTTAGGCTTATGGAGAGCATTGGAATCAACGCCGCCCGAGAGAATCTTGCCTGATGCAGGAACTGTCTGGTTATATGCACGGGCAAGCCTTGTGATCGAATCGAGAAGAATGACAACATCCTTCTTGTACTCAACAAGCCTCTTTGCCTTCTCGATGACCATCTCTGCAACCTGGACATGATGCTGAGCCTGCTCATCGAATGTAGAAGCGATTACCTCGGCCTTTACATTCCTCTCCATATCGGTGACCTCCTCAGGACGCTCATCGACAAGGAGGACAATGAGTATGACCTCCGGATGGTTGGCTGTTATGGCATTCGCGATCTTCTGCATCAGGACCGTCTTACCTGTTCTTGGAGGTGCGACGATAAGCGACCTCTGGCCTTTTCCGATCGGGCAGAAAAGATCGACGACCCTAGTGGAGAGATCTGCGCTGCCATCCTCAGGGATAACCTCCAGATGAAGTCTCTCATCGGGGAAGATCGGAGTAAGGGAATCGAACGGAGCGCGGACCTTCGCCATACGCGGCTCCTCATTATTCACTTTGAGGACACGGATGACCGCAGCGCTCTTCTCGCCTTCCCTCGGAGCACGGATCTGTGCGTATACGAAGTCACCGGTCTTAAGGCCGACAGCCTTGATGATCGATGAAGGAACATATACATCCTCCGTTCCTGCAAGATAGTTATTCACCGCATATCTGATGTATCCGAAACTACCTTCCTGCAGAATCTCGAGCACGCCTTCTACAAGGAGAACCCCGCCCGCTGCGGAATGGAGCCTGAGCATCCTTGCGATAAGATCCTGCTTCCTCGAATCGAAGATCACATCCTCTGGAATACCAGCCTCTCTTGCTCTGTCCCTCAATGCATCGAGATGAAGGGCTGTAAGGACGGATATGAAGAGCTGTGGTGCATCGGGATGCTCGTCGAGATTGACCTCTGGCGGATACTCCTCCTTCCTTCCCCTGCTGTTGTTCCGCATATGCTTATCGCGGCGGTTCTGGCGATAGCCGTTCCTGTCAAAACGCTCATCGCGGTATCTCTGACCATTATCCTCAGCCTCGGCAGATGCTGCATCTGCCTCTTCCGGGACAGGAGCTGAGCCGTCGGACTCGGGATTGCTCTCCTGTGCAACGGGCTCATCCGCAATGGTCTCTGCAGGGATTTCCTGAATCTCCATAGCTGCAGGAGCCGCAGCCTCAACTGGCGATTCCTTGACCTCAGCCTCAGCCTGTGCAGGTGCGGCCTTGACCGTCACCTTTGGCTTTCTCTTTATCGTAACGCGCTTAGGCGATTTCTCACCTTCTGCAACTGGTCTTGTCTTTCTTGGTCTTCCTGGCCTTCTTCTGGCCGGGGCCGCTTCCTCTGCCGCAACTGCAGGTACAGCAGCTTCAGCTTCTCCAGCCTCGTCAAACAAATCTGACATTGAATATTCTCCGGGTTATTTCAGTTAAAAGAATTGGAGTGCCCTCTTCAGAAGGCAAATCAAACTACAATCTGGATGTTAATCGGTTCATGGTTTGTAGTCAACATGCGATTCCATTATGACCGCAAACCATGAAATGAACGAAATTCACAGGTTATCCCATGAAGACACTATCTTCTCAGGGCTCTTTCCCTCGATATACATCGAAAGAAGGATGAAAGCGGCAGCTGCAGCACGTCTTCTGATAGATGCCCTTCCCCAGGAAGTGAAGCGGAGCACTATGCTCTCGCTCTCCCTGTCTTTGCCGGCAAATCCAATATAGACAGTGCCGACAGGCTTTCCCTCATCCTCATCAGGTCCAGCAACGCCTGTAATCGAGAATGAGTAATCAGAGCCCATTATGCGCCTTACGCCCTCAGCCATCGCCTCTGCGCACTCATATGAGACAGTTCCATGCTCATCTATCAGCGAAGCAGGGACGCCCAGCACATTCTCCTTCGCGGATGCGGCATATGATGTCACGGCACCAAGCATGAACGAAGATGATCCCGGACGCTCGGTAAGCAGGGCGGAAGCAAGTCCGCCGGTACAGCTTTCTGCTGCTGATACAGTAGCACCATGGCACTTCAGCGAATCAATAAGCATTGACAGCGGATCTGTATCGCCATCAACGACACGGCCTTCGCCAAGCACGGATCTCAGCTTCGAGATCGCCTCATCGCGTTCACGCCTCGTCTTTCCGGATACATACAATGATATCCTGTAATCCTGGAATCTCGTTCCCCAGTCAAGCTCCGGATCGATGCCCTCATAGAGCTCCTCAAGCTTCGCCTCTGCCGTTATGAATGTCGAATACTCATCACGCTCGGCATCAGGAAGATCGAGCTTCTTCCTGATCAATGGAAGAACGGAGTCATAGAGCATCGGCTCAAGCTCTCTCGGAGGTCCTGGAAGGCAGACAATAAGACAGGAACCGGCATAACCATAGAAGCCAGGAGCCGTACCATTGCCATTCGGGATTATAGTGAATCCCTCCGGAATCATCGCCTGGCGCGAATTGGGGCCATATGCCCTTTCCCCGAGCTTTGCGACAAGGGCGTTCCAGCTACCCTCATCCCTTATAAGCTTATGGCCAGAAGCATCAGCAATGACATTGCGCGTCATATCATCGGTGGTGGGGCCAAGCCCTCCTGTTATAACCACAAGGCCAGAGCGTGCAATCTCCGCAGCAAGTACCGATCCGATAGTGCCATCGTCCGGGAGTATCTCAAACTGCGATACATGAACGCCAAGATGGGTAAGCTCACGGCTTATCATCGGGCCATTCTTGTCCTGGATGATTCCCCGTGTAAGCTCTGTTCCTATCATTATGAGACTAGCGTTCATTCTTTCTCTCCTTCACTGCCCTGATGATCCTCAGAACGGCTCCGATTGCAAGGACCGCGTAGGATATATAGACCGCGATATGGGCAAAGAGATCGATATGGCTTGAATAGAATGTAACGGGGTTGTCCTCGTAGATAGGAACCTCATAAAGATTCCAGCCCATCGCGAACGGCTCCATGATATCATGGATTGTTCCTTCGGGAGTGATGAGGCATGTGATGCCGCTATTCGTACCGCGGACCATTGGTCTTCTAGTCTCAACAGCCCTGAGCGAAGCCATCGCCGCATGCTGCATCTCCGCGCTTACCTTCTTCGACCAGTTGTCATTCGTCATGTTGACAATGACATCAGCTCCTGCTGCTGCGAACTCCGATGAGATATACCCGAAGACATCTTCGAAGCAAATCGGTGTTGAGAACCTCACACCATCGGAGCTGAATACCACAGGCTCAGTACCCTGCTCCCACCAGTTATAGTCATTGGCAAGAAGCAGGTTGTATAGCCATGGGAGCTCCTTCTCATACGGGAAGTACTCCGTGAACGGGACAAGATGCTGCTTTCTGTAAGTCTCCTGGATAGCTCCATCATCGAAGAGAATAACAGTATTATAATCCGTCCTGTTCATCGATCCATCCTCAAGTATCGGAGGGAGCGACGGATCCTTTATCACACCTTCAGGATTGCCTGTCACAAGCGGCACCCCGAGATTCGATGCGAACGATACGAACTCATCGACAAGCTTCGCAGTAGCCTCATAGCCTGTACCCGGCTCAGAGTACTTCGTATGCCATGCGACAGAAGGGACGAACGCCGTCTCGCTCCATATGACTATATCGGGGTCGGAGCCCTGCAGAGCCTCAAGCGTGAAGCGCCTGAGATTATTGAAGTTATGGAGGTAGGTTGTATACCCGCCCTTCCACGAATCATGGTTATGCTGCACTGCCGCGACATTCCAGATCCTATCAGGCTCTCTGTTCCTCCATTCGCTTATCCTGACCGCGCCATATATAAGCGACGCGGCCATGAGCACAGCCCAGAGAATGATGAAAGGAAGGTTTGATAGGATATACTTCCTGAACGGAATCTGAGTCCTTGAGGCAAAGTCAGAAAGATACCTTCCAAGGAAGGACTGCGGAAGGACCGCAAGGAATATTATGCCCCAGATTCCCGTGATGTCAGCAATCTGAACGAAGGCATGGAAGCGGAAGAACGCATAGGAGATTGTTCCATACGGTATTCCTGCGAACCAGCTCTCGGAAAGATACGCATAGGCCACCCATATGATTGCCTGGAAAAAGTATCCGAAACGCCTGAAGAATGAATCCGCAGCCTTCAGGGCCATGAAGGCCAGCATCATCTCGAATCCCTTTATTACAGGGATAAGGAGGATTGCAAGCGCATGGAAGCTCTTCAGCCAGTAGGAGAAGAAGACCTGGAATATGAATCCGAAAAGGAACCCGAAAAGCCAGATTACCTTCCATGATGTATGCCTTATCACGGCAAACACGGGAATCAATGCCAGGAATGCGAAAGGCCACACGCCATTTGCAGACATGAACCCCGGAGAAGCTATTGAAAGAACAAATGCAGAGGCTACTAAAACAACAACCTCAGAACAGAATGTCCTGAGGTTATATCCAGCCCTTGTTGATGCTGTATTATCCAATGTGATCAGTCCTCATCGGCTGCATCCGTGATATCCCAGACGAAGTCCTTGAGCTCCTTTCCTGCACGGAAGATAGCGACTCCATGTCTATCCACGGATACAACATCACCAGTCTTTGGATTGCGTGCTTTCTCCCTGCCCTTTCTGATGCGGACCTCGAATGTTCCGAAACCACGCAGCTCAATGATCTGATTCTTCTTCAGACCATCCTTGATTTCCTCGAAAAGCTCGTCGATAACCATATGAATATCATTGCGGTTAGTGCCAAGCTTCTCATGAATGCTTTCTATAATCGCAGCCTTTGTCAGTTTCTGTTCCATAATGAATACACCTCCGGAAAAGAAATCTATAATCAGGCCATCTTATGATATGCGTGTGCGAGTCTGCTCTTCTTCCTGGCAGCAGTATTCTTGTGGATTATACCCTTTCCTGCAACTGTATCGAGAAGCTTGCAGCTGAGAGCCATAGCCTTCTCGGCCTCTGCCTTATCACCTGCTGCAACAGCTGCATCAAACTTCTTGATAGCTGTGCGTACGGTGCTCTTTGCAGCGTGATTGCGGATACGGCGCTGAGCTTCCTGACGTTCTCTCTTCTCTGCGGACTTGTTAGCCATTTATTCCTCCAAACATTTCCGATAAATGAAATTATTCTAAATAAATGCGCTGTCGCACGGACAGCAGCGATTAAAGAAATTACCATAAACGATACTGCTAGTCAACACTTTATCATGTAATGCTTTATGGATTTAGAGGGGCATTCCTCCCATGGCACCCCCTATCGGCCTCAAATAGGGCGATACACGCGCTCATTCCCGCAGTGTTGCTACTTCACGTTCACAGCATAGGATTATTATATTCTTTCCATGGACAGAAAGAAGTTTTGGAGCTCGTTCCTTCTCGGTTCGATGCTCATTGCCGTATTCGTGATACTCTGGAACGGAAGCATAACGATTCCTGCTATATGGAGAACACTCTCCTCGATTCTGTACCCGATAATAGGCGGCATAGCAATCGCATTCATAATATCCATACCCGCAGTTCCTATAAGAAGAGCGCTTTCAAAGCATATGCCTGAAAAGAGAGCAAACGCTATTGCTGCCGTGGCTTCAGCCCTGATAATACTTCTTCTTTCCGCAATCATAATCTCGCTCATCATTCCTGAATTCATTTCCGCATGCCGCATCCTTGCCGAGCAGCTCTCCGCATTCGCATCGGACAGCAGGTTCTGGAGCAATATCGATGTTGATTCGATTCCCGTAATCAATGAGATCATTGATAAGACCCCTGCAGGTGGCATTACGCTCTCAGAAAGCGCTATCGAATGGCTCGCCAGCCTCAGGAATATGCTTATCACAATGACAATCGATACGATCTCAGGAGCGGTATCATCGATAGCCCTTTTCTTCGTATCGCTTGTATTCGCATTCTACTTCATGATGAACATGGAACTGCTCAGGCATGATGGGCACAGGATATTCGGGCGGAGAATAAAGCCTGAAACAGGCGCGAAGCTGAAGCGGATAGCATCGACGGTATCGCTGTCATTCTCAAGATTTGCCGTGGCCCAGGTGCTGGAAGCTGTAATCATAGGATCGATCTGCTTCATAGGTATGCTTATCTTCCTCATGCCATATGCAGCTGCGGTGTCGGCATTCACAGGGCTCATGGCCCTGATACCGATCTATGGAGCTGTGATCGGAGCTGTTGCAGGCGCATTCATAATCGCAGTCTCAGAACCATTGAAAGGAGCGCTATTCCTCGTATTCATATTCATACTCCAGCAGTTCGAAGGCGATTTCATATACCCGAGTGTTGTGGGCACATCGACAGGTCTTCCGCCTATATATGTCTTTGCCGCAGTCACGCTTGGAGGAATCCTCTTCGGGCTTGTAGGGATGATCATTGCTGTCCCTGTCGTATCTGCAGTATATGCTCTGATTCCCTCAGAAGATAAACCCTCCCCCTGCGCCGACACCGAAGCGGATGGGAATGCCACTGGTGAGGATTGAATAGGAGCATGAGGCATAGAACCTGAAGAAGCTGTTGCGATAGACCGATACGATACCAAGATTCGCCAGAGCTATCCATTCGCCGAACTGATTGAACTCCCCCGGATCACGCTCATTGACATCATTCGTGACAGCTATACGGTAGAGGCTGTAGCCCATGCCTGCTTCAAGGAACAGTCCAAGCTTCGGGGAGAGCATATGGTAATAAGCGGCACCAAGCGCGAAATCCATCCTGTAATCGAACTTATACGAGATGAATCCTTCGGTTGCTCCGCTCTCTGCGACGAACCCCACCGGAAAGAGCAGATCAAATGAAGTGAAGAGCCCGAGCCGGAGATCCTCGGAATAGAAACAGAGGAAATTGGCAGCAAGTCCTCCAGAGTTTATGAAGCTTATCTTCCCTTCATTGTATGCAGGGAAGTACTGCTTCCAGTCTGGGGAGACCAGATTCATATCATAGCGGAGACCTCCTCCAAGCCAGAACTCCGGACGGGCCTGGACTGCGGAGAGCATCACAGCAATGAATATGGTCACCGCCACGATCTTCCTTCTAAGCATCCCCGCCTCCGAATCTGAAACCGATGCCTACAATACCTCCCGCAGTCATCATGATGAATCCATCCTCATAGATGCTTGATGATGTGAAATCGAGGAATTTGATGAGATGGGCATCGTACTTCATCCCAAGCGACAGGTACATATAATCCGTTAAGGCGATATTGACGAACGGCTCTGCCTCAACGCCGAAGACAAGGCCTGTCTTGAAGTAGTCATAGCTGCCGAGCGATGCGCGGAGCGAAAAGCCTATATCCACAATGCCGAACCGGTAGCGGAATACCGGACCAATGCCAAAGAACACACCTATCTGCTGCTCTGAGAGGGAATCATGGGATACATACGATGTTCCGTCATGGACTATCGATGTGGATGCGACAGGAAACCGGAAAGCCGCATTGAGAGTAAGTCCTGCAGGATCAGAATCATTGAAGAAGGTATCAAACGTAATAACAGGCGCAGCATTCCAGCGCTTTATGAACTCGATATCCTCGAGGTAGCTATCGCTTGCATTCACTGGAAGCGGATCGGAAAATGCGTTCGTAAGATACGACCACTCAGCAGAGAACCTGAGATACATCGCAGGTCCGGCCCATGCCGCCGCTGCTGTCAGTAAAAGAATCAGAATTGCCGCTATCTTCCTCATATACCCACCGAGAACCCGAATCTCTGCTCGACATACACCTTCTCATTGAATGCCGGGTCATATACGCATCCTATCTCATAATACAGCTTTGCGATATCAAAGATAATGAACTCCGCACGGAAACCGTAGCTTCCTACAGTCTCTACGCCGGATGACCGGTTCAGACTATTCAGAGGCTCTCCGAATCCGATGCCGAAATCCCAGAATACCATTATCAGAGGATAGGTATCCCTGCTGTTTATCTGCGGGCCATATACCGTCAGCGATAGTCTGTTTACCAGAACAGAACTGAATGCGGGAACATCGGAATCTCCCCAGATATCCCCTCCCAGAATATACTGGGGAATCCTGTCTCCGAAGAGATATCTGTACTCCGTGTGGTTATCGAGCACGATGCTGACCCATGACAGATCCCGGGGATCCGTCTGCTCTACAGCAAAGAGCGTCTTTGACAGATCAAGCTCTGTCCAGGAAGCGAGGAAGTTGCCGGTCTTATCGCTGAGTAGCATCCAGTCCGGGGCCATTCTCAGATACGATCCAAGGCGCACACCATCCCTCCGGGTGACACGCGTTCTCATATAATCGACAACGACACCTGCCGTTATCGATGTCTGGAACATCATCCTGTCCCCTGACAGCTCCGGGGCCCCGATCCATGATGAACCCGGATATCTGTCTACCCATCCACTGCTGGTGGTGTATCCGAATACACCTCCTGTCTCACTTGGGCTGGAGAGCCATGAGAGACGCTCATATGCATTCTCGAATCTGCCATCTATCGAGAGGAATACTGTAACAAGATCATTGTCCGAGAACTCTGTATCGACGAATCCCTGCCCGAAGAAGAGATTGAACTCATCGAAAAGCACCGTATACTCCGTAGGATAGTCCGGTGGATCAATGGCAAGGAACGAACCATCATCGGGATTCTGCCTGAGATGTCTGTACACAAGACCGTTATCGAGGCGGAATGCAAGTTCGGTCTTCGTACCCGGGATAAGATCCGGCATCGGAAAGTTGAACTGATACATGACCGATGACGGGAATACGCCATGTGCGAAATCGGGCTCTGTCCGGATCTCGAATACGTGGTACCCGAATCCTATCGCGCTCAGGGAAAGCATGGAGATAACAGATAGCAGAATCACAGCCAGTACCCTTCTCATGCTTCCTCCTATACCGAGACATAGAATGAGAGGGCGGCATTCTGCCACCATCTCGGCTTCTCTGCCCATATTCCGCGAATGAAATCATATCCCACCTGATACTCCAGGCGTATGAATCCGAAGAGCCTCACCTGCACAACAGCAGTAAAGCTGGACTGAAGCTCGACAGCGTGCGTCACATTACCAGGTTCATTCACAACCCCTCCGAACCTGATCGTATTGTAGAGATTCAGCTCGATGAATGTGAAACAGTCACCTGCCATGAACTGAGGGCCTGTGAAATGGAGCCATATCCTATCCGAGATATATCCGCGGAGTCTGTCTTCAGGAATCATATGCTGTGGCACTATATCCCCTGCAATATACTGCAGCGTATTCGAATGCCCGAAGTACATATTCACCCAGTTCCAGCCATTCTCCTGCTGTATGGAGAAGAGCTCCAGTTTCTCCTCTGCATACAGTACCATCCTCAGATAGTCGCTCTGCTTCCCATTAACGAGATTATTCGCGAGCCACCATGGCCCATACTGCAGCAGGAATTCCATATAGAATCCATGCTCGGGCTCGGCATCTGTCGGCGTGTCGCGGTCAAGATTCAGGTAGAGATCGAGATAGATGAAGTTCGACAGGACATTCCGCGAGCCCTGTAGCCAAGGGAAAGCTGGAATGGTCTCTGTGTATGGATACCTGAGATTCCCTTCCCAGTCTGTAAACACTGGCAGCCCGTTATCCCCTGGCCTCGACAGTCCCAGCCGCTCAACTGCCGCTGAATAGAATGAATTGAATCCAAGCTTCACATTGAACAGTGTTCCATCAGGATACAGAGGATTGGTCCAGAACCCCTGATCAAGATATACATCTATGTATGCTCGGGGATAGAGATACGTTCCTCTGAGGAATTCATACTCTGCTTCCTCTTCCTTCGTCATACTCCATTTAGGTCTTCCAGTCTTCCAGTCATATAGCTCGGAGATGACAGCCTCATTGAAGGCCATATTCATCTCAATCTGGAATTCAGCATCCTTCAGGCCATCGATTATAGGGAAGAACTTCTCAAAGCCGAATGTCGTTCCGAGCGGGAAGAGATTGTATCCGAAGCTATCAGGACCATTGGAGACACCGGAGATGAATGCAGAGAGCGAATAGGAATCAGCTCCTACGGGAAGAAGCAAGGTGAAGAGAAGAAAAGGAAGCAGCAGCCTTCGTCTCATACCTGAACTCTGTAAGCCTCCCTTTTCATTCCTATCTCCCACGGAACAGAAGGGAAAACGGCCTTATCAATATACAGGAGCATTCCCTTCTGATTAACCATATTATGCTGAGTTGTGCGTTTTCTTTCCACTGCTATCAGAAAAGCCCTGCCCTTTCGCCATTGTTCTCTGCTATACGGGCCCTGAAAGACAGCGGATTGGGGCGTCTTCCAAGCTCCTCTTTGAATCTGGAAGTGATTGCAATGAAGATGAAATAGCTGTATGGGAGACCGAGATTCGTCTCCAGCAGGGAATTTATGACAAGCGTCCTCATCGAATCGGAGAAGGACAGCCCTACACTTCTGACACCACCGATAAGCAGTGAGAGCTCCCACCCAGCCTGGACAAGTATGCCGATTGCGAGAAGCCAGGGTATCGGGATACGGTATTCCCTCTTCTCGCGCAGGTTCCAGATGATGGCAAGAAGGTACCCGATAAAGAGGATCAATGCCATCGATTGATGGTATGCCCCTGTTGTACGCTGGATTGTTATCTCCGTTCCAGGGATGAACGATGCGAGCATCGGGCAGCAGAACCACCACAGAAGGATCAGCAGAGACCAGGAGAAGAGATGCTCATCCCTTCTCAGCCAGAGCCAGATCCATACGAAGTTCGTGAATCCATAGCTCATGGACATCCATAGGAGGACGAGGAACATTCCCCCTCCTGTTATGCTCCTCGTGCCGAGAAGAAGATGGAAGATACCATAGTCCACGATGAAATAGACAATACCCATGACGATGCCTACTATCGCGGTGATACGCTTCTTCTGCCAAAGAAGCAGGATAAAGAAAAGCACGAGGAAGATTGTATCCAGGATGATATATGAGGTCGTGAATGTACGCCTTGCGATTATCTCTGCCATATTGATGATTGTAGCAGATTATCAGAGATACTTACCACGCAAAGGCAGGACGAGCCTATTGAAGAAACGTGCAAAGGTCCCGACCAGAAGCGCCGCAAGCAACGTTCCCTCGCGCACACCTCCAAGGGAATGAAGGAAAACAAACGACAGAATCAGGGAGATCGCAACAAGAGAACAGTCGACGGAGACTTTCGCAGTACCGAATCGGATGCCGCTTTTCCCAGAAATTGCCAATGCCAGTCCCTCGCCAGCTAGCGGAACCGTATCGGAAGCAACCTCTGCAGAGACACCTATTGCCACAAGTACGATTCCGATGAGACAGAACAGCAGTGACTCTGCATAATTGCCAGGTTCAAGTGAACCAAGAAGGTATACGGCAGCATCGGTCATGAACCCGAAAACAAAAGCAACCGGCAGCTGCAGAAGCTGTATTGGATTGTATTCATGGCGAAGGATAACAATCTGCAGCGCAATGAAAACGACATGCATCATTATGGTAACAACACCGACAGACAGCTGGGTAAACAGACTTATCGTATATGGAACGCTTGATATCGGAGAGGTGCCAAGGTCTGCGGCAATCGAGAATGCCACACCGAGAGCCATAATCCACAGGCCAATGACAAGGACAGCTATCCGCAAGACTAAATGTTCTTTTCTCATTTGCGTATTGTTCTAAGGTTTATGGCCCATGAAATGCAAGGGAGATACATTATTGCACTTTTTTCTGAGCTATCCTTCTTTCCTAGACACTTCGCAAATATTATGTACCAGATTTTCAATTCCATGCTAGAATAAGTATATGAATAGCACAGAAATAAATGCAGTTTTCAAGATCGGCGACAATGTCGTATACCCTCTTCAGGGTGTTGGCTGCATACTCGCGAAGGAGATGAGGAATACCCGCGAGTACTACAGAGTGCAGATAAACTCCTCTGATATGGATGTGCTATTGCCTGTCGATACAGCCCAGTCGCTCGGGCTGCGTCATCTTGCGAGCGCTACAGAGGCAAGGAAGGCTATCTCTTCCCTCTCCGTAAGGAGGGAAATGGGCAGAACTGACTGGAAGCAGAGGCTGATACTCAATCAGGAGCTGATGAAGGAAGGTTCTATGCTTGCAGTTGCAAAGGTCGTGAACTCGCTCTACCACCGCTCGAAGGTTAAGGAGCTTCCTGTCCAGGAAAGGAAGCTCTATGACAGTGCGCTCACCCTGCTTGTAGATGAATCATCTTCTGTGCTAGGTATAGACCAGGAGGAGATGAAGAAGAAGATCTTCAGCAGACTTGAGAAATGAGTATACCGCCATTTGCAGCAATAATAACGGCAGCAGGAGCATCTGTCCGCTTTTCAGGTGAACAGAAGGAGAAAGTGAAGAAGGAGTACCTTTCCATTGATGGACATACGGTACTCTATAGGGCTGCAAAGGCGTTCTATGAGACACCGGGGCTATCATGTGTGATTGTCACCTGCCCTGAAGGCTCGGAGGATGAGACTGCGGTGGCGCTTGAGGATCTTATCGATATAGCGACGATACCGCTGATGATCGTACCGGGAGGAGTCACAAGGAAGGAATCGGTAAGGATAGCGCTTGAGAAGCTTGGCAGCATTCCATGCAGATACGACTATATAGCAATCCATGATGGAGCACGTCCATACATCGACCGCAATCTTATAATCCGCGTACTTGCAGCTGCAACAATCGCAGGCGGTGCTGTCCCCGCAATCTCAGTCACAGATGCTGTAAGACGCATCGGCAAGGATGGACTCATCAATGAGACGATAGATAGAACAGGACTCATCACTGTGCAGACTCCTCAGATCTTCAGGGCACAGGAACTCATGGATGCCTACGATTCATTCGCATTCCCTGAAGCCGATGACGATGCCGAGGTCTTCATGAAAGCTGGCTACAGCTGCACCGTCGTTCCAGGATCAAAAGCAAATACGAAGATCACATTCCTATCAGATATCCCTGATGCGGAGAAGCAGATTGAGGAATATGCAGCAGCAAGGGAGAAAGGCAGGAACAGCGCAAAGGCATCGCGCAGGATGCGTGAGCTTATGTCCCAGGGAGATGATGAGGAATGAGAGTTGGCTTCGGCAATGATATCCACAGGCTTGTTGAAGGCAGACCGCTCATGCTCGGAGGAATCGAGATTCCCTTCGATAAAGGCGAGGACGCTCATTCCGATGGTGATGTCCTTCTCCATGCGATATCTGATGCCATACTAGGTGCTAAAGCCATGGGAGACATCGGGCAGTTATTTCCCGATGATAGTCCACATACGAAGGATATGCCGAGCCTAGCCATCCTGAAGAGCGTTCAGATTCTTTCGGGCGCAAGGATAATAAACATAGATTCGACAATAACGCTTGAGAAGCCAAAGCTTGCGAATCACATTCCAGCGATAAGGAAATCAATAGCGGACTTACTTGAAATCAATATCAAGCAGGTCTCTGTAAAGGCAAAAACTGCTGAAGGTCTAGGCCCAATAGGTGAAGGCAAAGCTATAAAGGCAGAGGCTGTTGTACTCATTGAATAACAGATTATTCATTCCTAGCTAAGAATAGTTTATATGTTATATAACAATATAAAACAGCAAATTCTCATCTGTGGAAATCATTGAATTCGAATAACAGGATTACTCTTATTAGGAATAAGCTATTTCCTGATAATAAGGATATCAATAAATAAGTCGGACTATTCATTATGTTCCATTACTTTTCCATATATAAAAGTCAAAGTAAAAGTTAAAGTAAGAGTATGGAGACCTTCATGCCATTGCCTATAAACATAGAAAATCTTCTTGAGCAGAAAACAGTTGAAAGTTCACGCATCGATTACAAAGCAGGATGGAATCCTGAGCCGATAATCCATACCATCTGCGCTTTTGCCAATGATATCGACAATATCGGTGGCGGATATATTGTAATAGGCATTGATGAAGAAAATGGAATGCCAGTTTTCCCAATCAAGGGTATCGATAAGGATTCTATCGATACAATCAATAAAGAACTGTTGCAAAAATGCAATCTAATTGAACCAAGATATATACCCGTCATCTCTCATGAAATATATGAAGGCAAAGATATCCTTATACTGTGGATACCGGGAGGTAATACGCGTCCATATAAATGTCCCACAGAGATAGACAAGAAAACCAAATCCCCTAAGGCTTACTATATCAGGAAAGGATCCGATACTATAAAAGCAAATGCAGATGAGGAGCGACACCTGTTTTCAATATCGTCAAGCATACCATTCGATGACAGGCCAAATCCCCAGGCAAGTATCAATGATATCGCTCCATATCTTATATCCTATTTCCTGAATAGGACTAATAGCTCACTGACCATTAATCAGGCGACAGGCATCAACGATATAATGCTCCAGATGGGACTTCTGGATGGTCCGGCCGAAATGAGATTCCCTAAGAATGTTGCCCTGATGTTCTTTTCTGAGAACCCAGAGAGATTCTTCCCGTATGCCAGAATTGAATTCGTCGATAAACCCAATCCTGCCGGGGAGAATATGACTGAAACAACCTTCACAGGGCCTTTGGACCAGCAGATAACAACAGCACTTAGATTCATTAAAGGATATGTAATCAAAGAACGTATCCAGAAGCTCGAATATACAGCAGAGGCAGTACGTACTTTCAATTATCCTTTTGCAGCAATCGAGGAAGCTCTTGTCAATGCCGTATACCATAAGTCATATGAGATACGAGAACCAATTACGATAACCCTTACACCCGAGCAGATTGAAATCAGAAGCTTTCCAGGCCCTGATCGTTACATAACAGATGAGGATCTGGAAAATGGTCATCTGATAGGACTTCAGTATCGCAATCGCAGGATTGGGGATTATTTAAAGGAACTGAAACTCGCAGAGGGTCGTAATACGGGAATACCGAAGATAATAGATTCTATGAGCAAGAATGGTTCTCCTTCACCATTGTTTATAACAGACAGTGAGCGAATACATTTCGGAGTCATCCTTCCTATTCATGAAAGTTTTATACCAAAAGAAGATAGGAAAGACAAAGGACCCACACGCAGATCAAAATCAGAAATGAAGAAAGCTATCCTCTCAATCCTTGCTGATTGCGGAAAGATGTCGGTAGGACAATTAGCCGATGCATTAGGTTATCCTATGCCGACATCCTCTCTCCGGGCTGCAATAAAGGAACTGGCAGAAGAACAAAAGATCGAATACACAGAGAAAAACCTGCGAGCACCAAATCAGAAAATAAAGCTTAAGGTCAACTGAATATTTCATAAGACAAATGGCATGCATCAAGCAAAATTTAAGGGCCATATCCTATAATAGGACATGACCCATATAGCCGGTGATCATTCAATCACTCTATAAGCCCAAGAAGTATCTCCTGCAGCATATTTACGCTTATAGTCTCTTACAGTATATGTATTCAACCCCGCAATTGATGCAGTCTTCTTGTACCCAAATCCCTGCTCAAAGAGCTCAAGGCATTCCTTACGCTTCTCTGTTGGAATCCAATGTTTCCGGAGGGACTCTCTATTTTCTTCCATAGTCTTCCTCCTAGAAAGATTCAGGAACCTGTTCCAGTCATAATTACTGAAACAGGTTTAGATAATTCCTTTAAATCAGCCCTGCTGTCCCTGTTCGGCAGGAACTGTAACGGAAAGTGTTACTGTTGTTGCCAGTGACTCGCCTTTACCATACTTAACAAGAACTCTTACAGAACCTGTTTTACCTGCATCAGGATTAGCATCAAGCACTGTAAGATTTGCCGAAGGAACATAAACCGGATCCGTACCGGTTGCTGGTTTTGCATATGTTGCAACTATCTGAATATCATCAGCACTAAGCTTTGTATTCTTTGAAATAGTAGCAGTTCCCTTGATTATTCCAGAGCCAGCAACATTACTAATATAGTCATCACCAGCAGCAATCGTAACAGGAAGCTTTATTGTAGGATTCTTTGCATAAACAAGAGTTAAAGTCTCTCCAGCACCAAATACCCCAGAGAATGTCTTTCCATCTTCGATATAATAATCCCTATTAAGAACAAGAGGTTCTCCAGTCTTTACATATGATCCTGTTGAGCCTGTAGCTGCATACACATTGTATGTATATTTTTCACCATAGAAATGTTTTGCGCCTGTTGCATCAAATGCATCTGGATACTGATACTCGACAACGAGACCAGTAATAGCAGGAGCAGTGGGACCTCCTGTTATTGCAAGATCAGCAGAAGCTACAAGATCAGTTTTTCCTGAAGTATATTTAGCTGGTACGGAAGCCTGAACCGCTGTAATCTTACTCTGCTCAGTTGAATTCCAACTAAGCGTTGCATCTTTTACTGTTTCTATATGACCATCAGCATAGGTAATTGTTACATCGCCCGTGATTGCGCAGAGAGAAGCCAGGTCAGTATAACTTACCTTAAGATCTTCCTCTGCAACATCAAGAGTAATATTCGATACAGCAATGCCCTGATACTCCACTGTCCATTTTGCATTGTTTCCAGAAAGTCCAGAATAACTCACCGTGCCAAAATTTGATCCAGCAACAGTCTCCGAAGCAAGTGTAAGCTCAACAGCTACATTTGGTGTTGTTGACCCATCTCTGTAAGTTACTGTTACGACTGCAGGAACTGATGTCTCTTCGGTGCCTGCGTAAACATTCGCAGATGTTACAGAGATATTTGCAATTTCCTTACCATTCTCAGTAGGGATCTCCATAGCAGGCTGCTCACAAGCTGTGAATGCAAAAAATCAGAGCTGCAACGAGAATTGCAGAAATAGATTTTTTCATCGTATTCCTCTCCTATTCCTAAATTAATGATGACTACAATTTACCCCCCCCCCTGGTTGGCATTTGTCAAGTCTTTTTGCAAGTTTTGTTTGAAAATCTTTTTCTGCCGTAATTCACTCTCAAAAGAGTGATATATGGACAAAATAACACAAGTGAACCTAGTTGATAGTAAAGATAGCATTGCCAGAGATACGGTTCTCTGTTAAGTGCTCAAATCAAGATAATGAAACACTGTCTTAATCGCAACAGCGAATTATCCATTTGTCTTTATCGCAATCTTATTTAATACATTTTCTATTATTTTGTTTTTATTGACAGTTTATACACTTAGTGTTAAATTGCCAACTATCATGAATACATTGAAGAAAATATACTGCAGGACATTCCAGACTGCATTCAGGATCGCGATACCATTCCTTCCTTACAGGAAGCCTGAGATTCTTTCATCGATGAGTGAGCTTCCATCGCTTTTCGCGAAGAAGAACATAAAGTCGGTCCTTCTTGTAACAGATCCTTCAATAAGGGGGCTTGGAATTACAAAGCCGCTTGAGGAGAATCTTGCATCCTGCGGTATCAATGTTTCTGTATATGATAAGACCGTTGCCAATCCGACAACTGATAATGTCGAAGAAGCAAGGGCTTTATATATAAAGGAAGACTGTGAGGCCATCATCGGCTTCGGAGGCGGGTCATCCATCGATGCAGCAAAGGCTGTAGGTGCAAGGATCGCATATCCCAGAAAGCCGCTTTCAAAGATGGAAGGAATACTTAAAGTCCTTAAGAAAATTCCTCTCCTGATTGCTGTTCCGACAACAGCGGGAACAGGCAGCGAGACAACGCTTGCTTCCGTCATCGTCGACAGCAGAACAAGGCATAAGTATCCCATCAACAGCTTCCCTCTCATTCCCCGCTATGCTGTTCTTGATCCAGAGAACACAAAGAGTCTTCCTGCTTCGATTACAGCATCAACGGGCCTGGATGCCCTCACACATGCCATTGAGGCATTCATTGGAAGATCAACGACGAAGGAGACAAGGGAAGAAGCTATTGAGGCTGTCAGCCTTATCTTCAGGTATCTTCCAAGAGCATACAGGAACGGCTCGGACATGGAAGCAAGAAGAGGCATGCTCCGCGCTGCCTATCTTGCAGGAGCCGCATTCACAAAGTCATATGTAGGATACGTCCATGCCGTTGCGCATTCCCTCGGAGGAAAGTACAACACCCCGCATGGTCTTGCAAATGCAGTCCTTCTCCCTTATGTGCTTGAGTACTATGGCGAGAGTGCATGGAAGAAGCTTGCAATCCTTGCCGATGCTGTCGGCATCAAAGGCAATAGCGACAAGGATATGGCAGAATCATTCATCATCGCCATCAGGAAGATGGAGAAGGATATGAAGATTCCTGCAGAGCTTCCTGAGGTAAGGGAGGAAGATATCGAAGAGCTTTCAGCCTATGCAGACAAGGAAGCCAATCCTCTCTACCCGGTCCCGATGCTCATGGACAAGGATGAGCTCAAGATTTTCTATAAGATTGTCGAGGCAAAGAGCAGGAAGAAGGGAGAGACTGCTTAATACTTCTCTGTATTCAATATCATAATCAGCAGGGCCGTGATAACGCGGCCTTGTTCTTTTCACTCTGCTTGCTGCAATCCAGCTTTACCAGAAACGATTTTGGCAGAATCGATTCTGGTAAACTTCTTACCACTGCTGCTCACGTTTCTCTAAGGAATCCAATTACCTGCTTCAGTCTCCGATCTCAGGGAAGACAGCGATGCGTAGATCGGTCATGCCATATGGAACCAGGTGTATTGTCTCCTTGCTTCCTTTGACAGGAGATGATGGCACTTCGCTGCATGAAGCTCCGTCATCGGTCCAGCTGAGCTCTCTGTATGCATCGGCTTCTGCAGAGACTGAATCATTGCATACAGTTATCCTCGCATTCTCCAATGCCTCTGCAGAGATGCAGTATCTCCACTCAGACACAGGACGGTATTCGTAATCAGAGAACCTTCCTCTGTCCTTTACGACTTTCACATCCTTCTTGATCGGGAGTGCAAGGATGATAGGACCACGTTCCAATGAAATTCCGTGAGGACTTCTCAGTACATGATTGGGAATACCGAATGAGATGGATAATGTTTCATCCTTCCATTCTCTATCAATGGAAAAGAAACCATCCTCTGGAATAGCTCCTGCTGAACATATAGGATTGCTGGCCCACGAAGGGATTCTGAACATAAGCTTCGCTCTGCAGGGTTTATCCGCATGGACATGTATCTCAGCATCTCCGGAAAATGGGTAGCAGGAATCAATTGCCACCGACAGGCCGGATTCTCTATCAAGGATATATTTCCCCTTGATATAACTCAGACAGCGATACCCTTCATCACCCTTAAGCCAGATGAATGAGGCGTATTTCGGCATTCCCTGATGCATATTGGCCGTACAGCAGCCGAAATTCGGTTCCAGACCGAAGATATTCGAATCATCGAGGTTGTTATACCATCCGCGATGCGCAATGGTGCAGCTTATCTGATTCACCATCTGATCGTACTGATGCGAGCAGCCATCCTTTGCGATTGTAGCAGGCAGCGCATTGAATGCGAGTCTCTCAAGAAGATCCATCCAGGAATAATCCTCTGTGATGCGCATTATCTCTTCAAGTGAATACATCAGCTCAACAACAGTGCAGAGCTCAGTTCCCTTCTCAGGGGAAGTCCCATTGAGATGCTCATCGCAGCTGAACACACCTGTTATCTGTCCATGATGGTCAAGAAGTGCACAATATCCTGAATGGAGGGTTTTCCTATATGATTCATTCCCTGTCACTGCATACTGGTATGCCAGATACTTCAGTCCCATCGCTACATTCACGCCATGTGTCTGATGGAAGATTCTGAAGAACGGATCATCATAGCGCCGATGCTTCATTGGATCGTCATACTGTGCATTGAATCTCTCAAGATACGACTGGAATGCATCCCAGGGAAGATACGCTCCTGCAGGAAGCTCAAATGGCATTGAGCTGAAGAACGAATACCAGTCCATGGACTCATCCAGCACGATGCGCGCAAGGTCGAGATAGCGTTCATCATGCTTCCTGTCATACATCCAGAGTATTGTGGATACAAGCTCTCCGCCCCTGACATATGCCCACATGGAAAACGACTTCTGTTCTATATTCTTCCGGAAATATTCAAAGTAGCGGTCGATGAACGCCTCAGTCCGGCCATAGAATGCCTCATCGTTTATGCCATCGGCATACTGGGTAATTGCCTTGAGCATAACCATGCGCGGCCACCAGTCATCATTCTGTACGGGACCGAAATCACCATCAGGACGCTGGCTGGAAAGCGCATTGCTAATCCATACATCCGCTTTTGCTCTCAGCCCTTCCGACTCAAGAAGGAAAGCCATCGGGACAAGACCATCGGCATAATATGGGCCTCGCTCCCAGCTATCACCATTGCCACCTTTCCAGGCGTTATCAGGGCCTACATCGGGCCATATTTCCTCAAGATGGCCCAGAAGACCATCGGAGTAGCATTCAAGGACATTCCTGAGCCATCCTCCGATCCTTATATTCCCAGGATTCAATCTCGTACAGAATGATTTCATATACTACCCTTTGACCCCGCCATCCGTCAGACCTGCAACAATATATTTCTGACCTACCGCGAAGATGATCATCGTAGGCAGAAGAGCCATTACAAGTCCAGCGCTCATTATATCCCAGCTTATTCCTGCCTTCGATATGAATGAATTCAAGGCAATCGGAACTGTCATCTTGCTGCTTGATGATATGAACATTATCGCGATGAAGAGCTCATTCCAGATATTCGTGAATGCAAAGCTGAAAACAGCGACAATGCCGGGAAGGACAAGGGGCATCACAACACGGAAAAGAGCCTGGGTTGTAGTGCATCCATCGATAATCGCAGCTTCCTCAAGACTCTCTGGTATACGGTCAAAAAAGCTCTTTGCCATTATCGTGCAGAACGCAAGGACCGTGACCATGTATATGATGCTGAGAACGGTGAGATTATCCGTACCATGGAACTTAACCACCATCGTATAAAGCGGAACCATGAGGATGAATGTCGGCACTGTCCGCGTGAAATACAGCACAAGGAGCAGTACCTTATTTGACCTGCGGCTCTTCCGCCTTGAAAGCGCATAACCGCCGAACATCGAGAAGAACACAGCCCCGATCGATCCGGAGATCGTGACAAGCAAGCTGTTGGTTATATACATTCCGAAATCCGCGAAGCTGAAAAGCTTACGATAGCTCTCAAACGAGGGATGCGATGGTATGTACTTTATAGGGAATGTATAGATCTCATCCGTAGATTTCAGCGATGTTGTGATTATCCATAGCAGAGGACCAATTGAGAAGAGAAGAAATGCAGCAAGAGCGATAAAGCGTCCTGCAGTCAGCAGGCCTTTTCTGCAGCTGTGTGTACTCATCTAGTCCTCCTTCCGGGATGTTATCCCGATATATATGACGGCAAAGGTAAACAGAAGTGTCATGATCATCACGCCTATCGCTGCACCCTGACCGTAATCGAACTCTATGTAGATCTTATTAAGCATGTAGGATGAGAGTATATTCGTGGAATTGGCAGGTCCTCCGCTTGTCATTCCATAGATGATCTCAGGAAAATTCATTATCCACATCATCCTCAGGAGCGTTGTGCTGATGATTGTCGGCCTGATATACGGAATGGTGACGGAGAAAAGACGGGTGAATGCATTGGCTCCATCGACCTTCGCAGCCTCATACAGCTCCTCTGGAACGGACTGCAATGCTGCAAGGAGCATTATCCCGAAATATGGTATCCCATACCATACATTTGCCATGATAACGCTCTTCATGGCGTATTTCGGATCCGACAGGAATCCGATGGGTTTATCTATGAGATGAAGTCTCATGAGTATATCATTCATGAGACCGAACTGGCCATTGAATATCCAGGCCCAGATCAGTCCGATGGCAAAGCCGGAGACTGCCCAGGTATAGAACACGAAGCTTGTATATATTCCACGGCCTGGAAATGGCTTCTTGAGAAGCATCGCAAGTATGAATCCGAAGACGAACTGCAGAATCAGGCTTGCGAATACCCAGACGAATGTATTGCAAAGTATCTGGCCGAATGGGAATGCAATATCTTCTATGATATGCCTGAAATTATCAAAGCCATTGAAGGTTATGTTCGTTGTATTGAAGAGATTATAGTCCTGGAATGCGAATACAAGTCCCTTCAGCACAGGATAATAGACAACTGCTGTTATCAGCAGGAATACGGGAATAAGATAGAGAAGATAGATATCGAATCCTTTGCGTTCCTTCATTTGACCTCCGGTTATCAGAATCCGGGATTGCTGTATGTGTCAGCAGATCCCGGATAGAACTAGCAGACTGTCATCGGATCAATATCCCCAGTACTCCTGCCATTTTGCGATTGTCTCATCGATTGTGATATTACCCATCAGGAGCTGCTGCATATACTGCTGGTTGTATGGCTCCCATGCTGCGAACTTCTCGCTTGTAATCGGGTAGTTCACGAACTTGTAGACATCAGGATTGTTGAACATCGTATTCCACGCCTTGAAGAGATCGGATGAGAAGTACTCGTCATCGGTAAATACGCTGTTGAATACAGGTATAGCACCATATTCTCTGCAGAATCTTGCATTGTTCTCAGGCGATACCATGAATGATATGAAGCGCCATGCCTCATCCGGATGCTCACAGCTGGATGTGATCGAAAGACCCTGGAATGCGAAATCCTGGTATACGACGCCAGTATCCTCACCTACCGGCACAGGAACTACAGTGTATTTATCCCTGGAAAGCTGCTGATCAAGAACAGGAATTGAATCAGGATCCTGGATAAGGAATGCCGATACACCGCTTACAAATGCATTGAGCTGCTCATTGAATCCCCAGTTTATACCATCTGCTGGCACAGCGTTCTTATAAAGATCGACATATCTCTGAAGACCAGCCTTACCTTCCTCTGTGGCATATGAGAACGTTCCATCCTCTGTGAGATAGAAGTTATCCATGCTTATATTCGGGACGTTGGCCAGGGAAATAAGATCGGAAGATACCTTCCATGCCTTGTTCTTTCCTCTGATTGCATATCCGAAATGCGTCTCGCCATCGGTAAGGGCTACAGCAGCATCATAGAGCTCCTCTATCGTAGTCGGAATCTCAATGCCTTTCTCCTCAAGGATATCCGTTCTTACGAAAAGTCCCTTTGCAAAGTAGATCATCGGAAGGATATATGCCTCATCGCCGACGGTGCGTGCTGCTCTCCATGAGATATCCATGAAATCATCGGAATGCTCCCAGTCTGCAAGATAGCCCTCAAGCGATATGACATGGCCGTTATTCAGCAGCTGCATTATCGTTGCATCCCTTGACTCAACGATATCGAGCTTCTCGCCCGCATTGAGCATCATCGTCATCTTGTTCTCAGCCTGCTCATATGGAGGAGATATAAGATTGATCTTTATATCCGGATTCTGAGCCTCGAACTCATCGATCATCGACTGAATAAGTGCTGTACGCGATGGAGAAGGAAGCGTCTCGATGAAATTAAGCTCGACAACCCCACTATCCGCAGACTCCTTGTTTCCCTGCGCGAATACCATTGATACCGAAAGCATTGCTACCAGAAACAGCATTGTAATCTTCTTCATTTATACCTCCTTAGGTGGCCCTTACCTATTATTCTGAATGGGTTTTCCCATTCGTCAAGAAAAAAAACGAAACGTTTCGTTTTTGAAGATGAAGAAAGACTCAGAGCTTTCTGATTGAATTGCGTGATACGAGGGATGAAGGGAAAACCTGATTGCCATGGCTGGGATTCTCAGAAAGCAGCGTATCGACAGCCGATCTCCCGATATCCTGGATAGGCTGCTGGATTGCAGATATCTCAGGGCTCGTGATCAATGAGACACCGTAGAGGTCAAATGCGATGACAGAGATATCATCAGGAATACGCAATCCCCTCTCGCGGATTATCTGATAAGCGCCGATCGCAAGCTCCTCACTGCAGGCAAAGACAAGAGAGACCTCGGGATTCCTGTCCAGGATCTCCTCCATCATCTGCCTTCCGCAGTCAATGCTCCAGCCGGCATCCTTCACATACTGGTTATTGAATCCAATGCCTGAATCGGCTATCGCTCTCATATATCCTTCCAGCCTCTTGCGGCCTGTATAGACAGATGGATTTGTCATTATTGCTATATGCCGATGGCCCTGTGTTATCGCATAGGAAATAGCCTCATAGGAAATGGCCTCATTATCTGTGATGATTGCATCGATATCCATGCCATCGATTGTTCTATCAACAAGGACCAGCCCCTTGCCCAGTGCAACGAAATCAGAGAGCTCTTTATGATTCGTTCCAGACGGTACGAGTATGATGCCATCAACCTGCTGATTGCGCAGGAACTGGAGCATCTTCGCTTCCTTCTCTGGATCGTTGCCGTAAAGCGTGAGGATCATCCCATAGCCCCGGCTTGATATCTCATTCTCAATGGCTGTCACAAGATTTACATCGAAGCTGCTCTGGAGATTCGGAAGGAGTACGCCAAGCACATTCGTGCGCCTTGTCTTCAGACTCCGTGCGACAAAATTGGGATGATAATCGAGCTTTGTAAGCGCTTCCTCTATCTTCTTCCTGCTTGATTCCCTGATAGATCCGCCATTGAAGTACTTCGAAACGGTCGAAACAGCGACATCAGCACAGGCTGCAACATCGGTAAGCGTTACCATTCTTGGATAGTCCCTCCTCTTTATCCGTGATTCATATGATAACATGTCTTTGTAGCGCAAATCACCTTCTATCGACAGAAGACTGCCTCGGTTTTCTATGCTAAACTCTCTGCATGGACAGAAGACTTATCAAAGCCGCGGCTATCATTGTAGTCATCCTGCTGATAGCCGCTGTGTATGTCATAAAGAACAGCGGCAGCATAGCTCCTATGCAGAGTTCCATCGATGAGAATGCAGGCGTTCTGCAGAGCGGAAGGGAAAACCTCAAAATCCAGGATTTCGATCCATCGATGGTTACTGAATCGGAGATTCCGATGATAATCGTCATCGGAGAGGACTACTGCCAGCCATGCCTGAGGATGATGCCCGATCTGGAGGAGCTCCATCGTCTCCATGATGATATCTCCATCAGATATATCGATCTCGGGGAGAACGAGAGTGCGGCAGCGTACTTCCCAATCCGCGTAACGCCGACAATCGCTGTATTCGAAAAGAACGGAGCACCATTCACACCAGGAGAGGATTCGCCGCTCTCATACATTCTCTACTCTGACAGGAATACAGGCGAGCACGTGATGACAGTCCATGAAGGATATCTTACAAGATCCGAGCTTGAAGGCCTTATAGAGGAAGTCCTAGGTGATTGAATCAATACTGAGATCAATGGCTGATGCCATATCAGGCGGAGGCATCACAGCACCGCTCATCGCACTTGCTGCCGGAATCATAACGGCAGTTACGCCATGCTCGCTCTCCCAGCTTCCATTGGTGCTTGCCTATGTCGGCGGAGAGGAATCGCCTGCAAAGGCATTCAGGCTGTCGGTTGTCTACTCGATAGGTCTTGCAGTTACGTTCACGGCATTCGGCGTTGCAGCCGCCCTGATGGGTCATCTTATAGGGAATGCAGGAAAGCTCTGGTATCTGATACTTGGAATCCTCATGGTTCTCATGTCGCTCCAGATACTGGGGATATTCAATATAATCCCATCGACATACATGTCAGCGCTCAACAGGAAAAGGGGTTATGCAGGCGCATTCATAGCAGGAATACTCGGAGGTGTATTCTCCTCCCCCTGCTCCACGCCTGTGATCATAGCGCTTCTATCTGTAATCGCAGCGGAAGGAACGCTTATGAAAGGTGCTTTGCTGATGCTTCTCTACGCGCTCGGCTCCTCATCGCTCGCACTCATCCTAGGCTTCTCCCCTGCTCTTATCAGAAAGCTGGGAAGGTCGGGGAAGATGCATGCGGTATCATCGGTACTGAATGCAATCCTCGGGATAGCAATACTGGCACTGGGTCTTTATATGCTCTACCTGGGATTCTGAATCTCCTCAGGCTCTGCAATCTCATCGAAGGTATCAAGGATTATTGACAGCAGGAATTCAATTCTGCTCTGATCATCCTCCATGCCACGGTACTCACCAAGGCTCTCCTTGATTCCACCGCCATAAAGACTGACATGCTCAGGCCCATAGAAGCCCTTCACACCGTAATCAGCCTGAAGCTCCTTCAGGGAAGCACCCATAAGAGGTGCCATAGCCCTGAGGTCATCCCTCTCAAACCCCGCCTCAAACAGATATCTCCCGCCGATGTGGGCAGTAGCTGCAAGCGGTACATCTATCACGGCAGATTCAGAGGAAAGCATCGGCCTTCTATGTATCCTTATCTCGATGCCTCCGGCTTTATACCGCCTGATCACAGCTGAATCAGGCATCACGATTGTCTGGAACGCATCCAGATCCATTTCCTCTGTATTGCGGTCAAGTATCATAATCTCTCCAGAAGATTCTCTATTGTTATAGTGCTTGTATCACGTGTTCCTTTATCAAGGAAATCCATTGCCACGGCATCGCCAAGCGTCTCGACATCGCTGTTGCTTACAGTTCCGCAGACAACAAGGATGACATCCTTTATCGTAATCTGGTCCAGAGGCCTTGCAGGGACAAATGAGGAACGTCTGGCATTGACTGCCATCACCATCTTCGCATCCTCGAAGTCGGAAAGGTAGGAAACAAGCGTTGCAGATGGCACTCCAAGCCTCTTCATAAGCTCCCTTAACGACATGGCGCCATCACCTTCCATGTACTTCTTCGATATGAGAAGAAGCATATTCACAGCCTCTGCAACCTGGATCACAGGAGGCCTTGTATGACCGATGATGAGCGTCCTGTCAGGCTTGAACTGGTGGACATAGACCATCTCTGCTGAGAAGAAGATTATGAACCAGCAGACATAGAGATAGAGAAGCGCGATGAACACCGACGCGAGGGATCCATAAATAACGGAATACGAGACCATCATACCCGTAATCTGCTGCAGGATGCTTGTAGCTATAAGCAGTGCTATAAGCCCGGTAGTAGCCCCGATTGAAGCGGATGATGTCCTTATCTTCGCAGAAGGGACTGCCTTATAAAGAAGGAATAGGAACATCCATATCGCAAGCGATGTTGTTCCAAGGCGGCCAAGTCCTCCGCGGGGGCCATAACCTATCGCAATACGTGAGAACATATTCCTAACCATTGTCTGGAGCGCGAAGGATGCAACGATGAGAAAGGCAACGACAATCAGGAATGTAAGGAATGACGAGAACCTTCTCATCGCTCCCGATGTCGGACGCGTATGAAATATCTGATTGATGGATATATAGATCTTGTCCACAAGCAGGATGCCTGTGATTATGAAGGACACAAGACCTACAACACCGAGCGACATGGCGTTTGAAGAGAACAGTGAGATATAATCTGCAAGCTGGTGGCCGGTCTCACCTCCGAAGACATCGACAAGAAGCTCTGTGATCAGATCCATGAATGGCTGGAGCACGCCGAATACCGAAAGGAAAGCGACAAGGAATGTCATGCATGGTATGAGCGCTATCAGCGTCGAATAGACCATCCCTGATGATATCATCATGATATTATCGCGCCCCATGCCACGGAAGGCTGTGAATGCGACATTGATGTATCCTGCCCACCATGAGGCGAATCTGTGGAAGATATTACTCTTCATCCATCCTCCGGAGGATATCCTCTGCAAAGCGGCCTATCTCTTCCATGACCGCATCCTTATCGATCTCATTTAGAAGCTCATGCCTGTCGCCGGGGAAGAGCTTCAGGCGGACATCCTCTATCCCCGCATTCTTATAGAGCTTATGTATCTTACGTATGCCCTTCCCATAGCCCCCTACGGGATCATCCTCGCCGGAGATGATGAGTATCGGGATATCCTTCCTTATATTCTGTATCAGCTGGCGGTCATTCGCCATCTCGATTCCTTCCAGAAGGTCTCTGAAGAACGCAGACGAGCAAGTGAAGCCGCAGAGCGGATCATCCTCATACTTTCTGACTTCATCCTTATCCTTTGTCAGCCAGCCGAAGTCCCCTTCTCCCGGGAAATGCTTAGCATAGCCTCCGAATGCAAGGATGTTCATCATGTTATCAGGCATCCTGCCGCCAGAGCGTGAGGCGTTGTGCTTTGCTATCATCCGTCCAACCTTCCCAACAATACCCTGAGAGGCCCCCGATCCCATGATGATAGCAGCATCGAAGGCATTCGAGTGCATCGCAAGCACGCTTCTTGCCATAAAGGATCCCATGGAATGGCCTAGGAGGAAATGAGGAAGATACGGATGCTCCTGTGAAATGAGTTTATCGAGAGTCCATGAATCCTCGCACACCAGCTTCCAGCCATCGCTTTCAGCAAACCAGCCCTTCTCATCCTCAGCCTTCGTGCATCCATGACCTCTGTGATCCTGAGCATATACGATAAAACCAAGGGAATTCATATACCGCGCGAACTGGTCATACCTGGCACTATGCTCTGCCATGCCATGAAGAATATGGAGCGTTGCCTTTGCGCCTTCCGTATCCCATACCCTGAAGAACAATGGATGCCCATCCGAGAGCGTAAGCCTTCTTTCCTCCATGATCACCTCTCAGACCAATTCTAGCCGCAGGACAGGATGTTGGCAACAATCGCCACAAAATGGATCATCGGGCAATCATACACAATACCATTGCAAATAATGAACCGCTGGTTTATTATTACAAAAGAAAGAGAAAACCTATGATTAAATCCTTCAGAAACAAGGAAGCTGAAATGATTTTCAAAGGACAATCTCCTAGAAGAATACCGCAGGAATTGTCAAAGAGGATTCTGCGCAGACTGATTGACCTGAATAATGCGCAAAGCATAAATGATCTGAGGATTCCGCCCAGCAATCATCTTGAACAGCTCAAAGGAGATAGAGAAGGACAGTTTTCGATAAGGGTAAATGACAGATACAGAATATGCTTCATCTGGAAAGATGGCGATGCATATGATGTGGAATTTACAGACTATCATTAATAGGAGGATGAAATGAACAATACCTATGAAATAAAGCTAGGAACATTTGGTGAGTATCTGAAGGAAGACTGGATGGAACCTCTGAATCTGAGCGCATACCGGCTGGCAAAGGATCTAGGTATATCACCGGCAGCTCTAGGGAAGATAATCGCTGGCAAGAACCGCATGTCAGAAGATGTATGCTGGAGACTTTCACGCTATTTTGGAATGAGTCCCAACTTCTTTCTGAACGTGCAGGCAGAATATTCTCTCCGCAACAGGAGAAATGAATTTGAGAAGGAAACAAAGCACCTTCCTGTCTACCACTGGACGCATATATAGGATTACTTGGCAACAATCGCCATCTAGTGCATTATCCTTAACAATATGCCGGTCCTTATCACTTCAGACATACATGGCAGCAGAGATGGCGTCAGGCTTCTGCAGAATGCCATAAGGAAATTCAGACCTGAAAGCATCATCTCTGCAGGGGATCAATGCCCTGACGAGGAGAATGCATCCTTCTTCTTATCGCTGATAGCAGTGAGAGGCAACTGCGATAGATTCTATGAATACGGGAATATCCCATTTCCTCCCGTCTCTCTGACGATGGAGTCCTATGGACATAGAATCACGGTAACGCATGGCGACAGGCTATGGCTTGATGACTTCCAGCTCAATTCCGGGGATATCTTCATATCAGGGCACACACATGTACCTATACTGGAAATGGAGAATGGAATCTATATATGCAATCCAGGATCTCCGTCGCGTCCGAGATCATCGGAGGGACCATCTGCGGCATTGCTTGATGATTCAGGTTTATCGTTGATATCCCTTCTATCCTTGGAACCCTTACGCACTTTGCCCTTCCTCTGATGCCGCTTCTGGATCTTTTCCTCAAGACGTGAGCGCTCAATCGAGAAATATGAGATAAGACGGGCCTCTGGAACGGTACGGCCATTGAACTCCGTCACAAACCTCTCTGGAATCTTCTGAGGCTCTTCCAGTGATAATCTGCCAAGAAGCATCAGCCCACGCTCCAGCATATCACTGCCCTTTATGCCATATGCCCTGAATCCTGATGCGATTATTCTCAGGAAGACCGGGAAACGGTATATCCAGGATGGGAACCTTCCGAACCATGATGCAAGGACTGGAAATGGAGAATAACCCATAGATGCCAGATATAACGTATAGATACTCTCATACAAAACCATGACTGCGCTTGCTTCAGGAGAAAGGGGCTTATGCGGAAGGTAATCCGAGACAATCGGGACTATGGGGAATGAGTACATCGATGCGATAGCATCAGGGAAGGAGCCTCTGAGGTCTGAGGAAACCACCCGACCATCAGCACTCTTTATCCCTCCAGGAATTCCCTTGGAAAGCTTCCTCCCGTAATCCATTCCTCCACCTATCATATGGATCACTCTCAGGTATTCCTCGATACCATCCCCTTCCAGAGAAGGAAGCATCGGATCCGATAGCTCTGTCAGAGATGCCAGCACAGCTCCTGTATATGCGGTATCGAGTCCTTCCTCAATAGCTGCATCCCGAAGCTTTCGGACGCTTTCAGGGGAGAAGAACCCGAGATTGGCACCAAGGAATGCACACTCCCTCCAGTCAGGAAGGATATTACCCTCCTGATTGCGTCTTATGCATGAGACTATGCAGTCATTGCAGCCAGACGGCATGATACCATACCTGTCCATCAGAGCCTTTCCATCAAGGAAATACGCCCTGGGATCAAAACGGTCGCGATAGCCATTCACTGGAAGCCAGCCAAGGCGCAGTGCACTGTCGATGATCCTGCAGCTTCCTTCAAGGCGCAAGTTCCTCAATGCCCTTGATCTCTCCAGCTTCCGCTCCATCTTAGTCCATTCCTTCTTCTCGGATGAGGGCTGGTGGAATCCGGGCATCGTGATTCCCTTCAGATTCTTTATGCCGAAAGCATATCCCAGCCCATCAGATGGAATCTCCCTGCCTTCAGCTATAACGGAAGCGTAGATGACAGCATTCTCACCTGCCCGTCCTATCGCAAGATAGGAATCGGTAGGACTTCCTGTAGAGACTCTGCCGAAGCTATCAGCACTCACGCCTGCATAGTTCTCGGCCGATTCTATCGATACAGCATCCTTTGATAGAGCAATGGAGGACAGTTTCCTGGCCCTTCCGGTAATGGCAATGGCATCTATGCCAAGCCGTCTCATGGAATACCCTGGGGAGAGGTTTGAAAAAACAGCAGAGATACGTGAAGTGATTGGAGATCGGAAAACAACAGAGAAGACAGCCGATCCCCTGAATGCAGCACTATCAGGCGATGGTGATGCGATGACGACGGGATCATCATCGATGAATCTATCATAAAGCTTCAGAGCAAGCTCAAGTGCAAGGCTGCCGCTATATTCACTTGTATCAAGATCCTCATACATTCCCTTATCAAGGGAAATATGGAGTATGCGCATAGCGTGATTATACCCCAACGCCCGCATATTGAGAAAGAGCTTGCAGGAAGGCACACAAGCCAGACAGGAAATTCATACAATCACCCTCTATCCTCTGCTATCATTAATGCATGGAAAAGATAATAGTACGGATTGATGGCACTGAGATGACGACCGGAACCGGAACAGAGCTTCTGGGGCTTGTCGACAGATACAGCATAAACTATATGGACAACCCGATAGCCGCTGCATATGTCAATGGAAGCATCGTATCGCTCAGGGAGAAGCTGGAAGGCAATGCTGAGATCAAGACCATAAGGACAATATCCCCGGAAGGAAAGCGCATATACCGGAAATCCCTGTGCTTCCTCCTGTGCTATGCATCCGCGCTCATCGCTCCTGACAGGACGCTGATAATCGGGCACAGTCTCGGAGACGGCTTCTTCTTCCGCTACCGTGATGGACATAAGCCAGATACAGAAAAACTCCGCAAGGCAATGGAAGATGCCGTCAGGGACAATCTTCCGATTGACCTCGTTACGCTGACTGCAGAGGAGGCACTCAAGTATTCGGGGGACAGGCATCTCGAAGAGACAAAGAAGCTACTCTTGACAGAAAATGGAAGCGAATACAGATTTGCCAGGCTCGGAACATGCTATGAGATGTACTATGAGCCGATGCTCCCATCCGCCGGATATATCGGGCTATGGGAGCTTATGGACTATGAGGGTGGCCTGCTGCTTAGGTACCCGCAGTCGCGCAGCCCATTCCAGATTATGCCATTTGCGGATAATCCCCTTCTCTTCTCTGTCTTCTCCGAGAACAAAAGGATTTCCAGCGTACTTGGGATCGAATCGCTTGGCGACCTCAACATGAAGATTGCCGATGGATCGATAACAGAGACGATAAGGCTCTCTGAATCGCTGCAGAGGCAAAGAATAGTCTCAATTGCCCGTGCCATAAAGGAGAAAGGGACTGTAAAGGCCGTATTCATCGCAGGGCCATCATCATCAGGAAAGACAACATCCTCGATGAAGCTTACCGATGAGCTCAGGCTGCTCGGCTATGATCCGATCAGGCTCTCGCTCGATGACTACTACCTCTCTGAGAAGGATATACCTCTGGATGAGAATGGGGAGAAGGACTTCGATGTGCTCCATTCCCTTGATATCCCGCTGTTCAGAAGCCAGCTGACTGACCTGGCTGAAGGAAGGGAAATACACCCCGCAGTCCACTCGTTCAGGGAAAAGAAGACCGTTCTGAGCGATGAGACACTGAAGATGGAAGAGAATTCGATACTTATCATAGAGGGCATCCATGGCCTGAATCCTGCCCTTATCGCGGACTTCCCCGAGGAGATGGTTTTCCGCGTCTACATCTCTGCGCTGACGCAGGTGAATCTCGATACAAGATCCAGGATCAGCACGACCGATAACCGCATACTCAGACGCATGGTGCGTGATGCAAGGACAAGGGGTATAACAGCCTCTGAGACACTCAGGCGCTGGCCTCAGGTGGAACGTGGGGAGAAGAACAACATCTTCCCATTCCAGAACAATGCCGATGTCATGATAAACAGTGCTCTTGAGTATGAGCTTCCTGTGATAGCAACATACGCTATTCCCCTCCTGAAATCGGTGAAGAAGGAGGATGGTGAGCCATATGCAGTTGCAAGGAGGCTATTGGAATTCCTCAGTATTGTCTATCCTCTTCCGTCGGATATCGTGCCGCCGGACTCAACGCTCAGAGAATTCATCGGGGGCTCTATATACGGTGCTATCTGACCTCCCCGGTCTCGAATACGGTGCGTGTCTCCACTAGTATGTCAGGATAGACCGAGAGCATATTCATAAGGCGGAGCGAGGAGCCTGCAGGTTTGTTCGTTCCGCTCTCCCATGCCTCTACCGTCTTCTCGGAAACACCAAGGATAGATGCGAACATACCTGAAGAGAGGCGGAGGCGAAGTCTCAGCTTCCTTATATCCTCCGCGCTCATCTCCGAAAGCTCGCTGACAGCAAGGAACTTATTCCTCTTTGTCAGCGTTCCCCTCTTTTTTGGATACAGTGCATCGCGGACAAGATCGAGATAGACGCTTATCATTGCTTGCCATAGATATGGAGGCACTCATTGAGCTCTTCCAGTATCCTTTCCTTGCACTTTCCGCATGCCGTGCAGCAGCCAGTAGCATCCTGAAGCTCCTGGAATGTCCTGACCTTATCGTTCTTCACGAGATCCTCGATCATATGATCAGTCACTCCCTTGCATTCGCAGATGATCCTGGCCGTCGTGCCCTTGTATGGATTCTCCATCCCGTGCTTCTCAAGATAGTCATCGATAGCAGCCCTGAGGGCCTTATCCCCGAGGACCGAGCAGTGGAACTTATGCTCAGGAAGACCACCAAGCTTCTCAGTAATCATCTGAGGAGTGATGTGATAGGCCTCATCGAGCGTCATTCCTATAGCGATCTCGCTCATCATCGATGTCGAAGCAATGGCAGAAGCGCAGCCATAGGTCAGCCACCTGAGATCCTTGATCTTCCCGTCCTCAACCTTTATGCCTACCCTCATCTGATCTCCGCACGCTAGCGAGCCAACCTCACCAACCCCATCGGGAGTGAAATCCTCATCCTCTTTCCAGAGATTCCTCGGATTCATGAAATGATCCTTGACCGTATCTGTATATACCCACTGGGACATGAAACTCTGCATTATCCTCTCCTTGTGCTCATCGCCCTTATCTTCTCGATGATCGGCGGGAGCTTTTCCAGCACGTAGCTGACATCATCCATCGTATTGTACCTGCCGAACGAGAACCTCACGGAACCATGGGCAAGCTCCACATCAAGCCCTGATGCTAAAAGCACATAGCTTGGCTCAAGCGACCCTGTAGCGCATGCGGATCCCGTAGACACCTCTATTCCCTCAAGATCCAGATAGAGAAGTATGGACTCCCCTTCCGCGCCGGGGAATGATACATTGAGCGTTCCCGGAAGGCAGAGGGCCTCATCATTGGAGCCATTGATGACAACATCGGGAATCCTCTCCTCTATGCCCTTCCTGAGAGCCTCACGCATTGACCAGAGCTTATCATGCTCCTCCTGGACACCTGCCAATGCAAGCTCTGCAGCCTTGCCAAGGCCATAGATTGCCTGATTATTGTATGTTCCAGCCCTCATTCCATGTTCCTGGTGTCCGCCATGGATGTAAGGGGCCATCGGGACACCCTTTCTGGCGTAAAGGACACCTATTCCCTTAGGGCCATAGAACTTATGTGCTGAGAGCGATAGATAATCCGCACCAAGATCATTGACATCAACAGGGATCTTCCCTATTGCCTGGGTTGCGTCGGTATGCATATATGCACCATATCTGTGCGCTATCTCTGCACACTCGGCCACAGGCTGTATCGTTCCAGTCTCATTGTTGCCTGTCATGATCGAGACCAGCGCGACATCATCACCCATCAGCTTCTCAAGCTCCTGGACTATGACACGCCCTGAATGATCGACAGGACAGAGATCGACCTTGTATCCTTTCTTCCTCAGATACTTTGCGCTCTCAATCGATGCAGGATGCTCTACCGAGGATATTATGATCCGTGATCGCTTATCGCCATCATCGGCTCTGTCCCGGAATATGCTGAGCACGGTGTTGTTGCTCTCCGTAGCTCCTGATGTGAAATAGATTTCCTCAGGCAACGCCCCGATGAGCATTGCAGTCTTCTGCCTTGCCCAGTCGATTCCCGCCGCAGCATTCCGCCCCAGCGTATGCATGCTTGAAGCATTTCCGTACAGTCCGGAATTTTCCCTCATGAACTCCAAGACCTCATCCGCTGTCCTGGTTGTACCATTATTGTCCAGATAGACCCATCTATCCATAGAATACCTCTTCAGACGTAAGGTATTAGCATTGGGACACAACGTCAACCAGCATCCTCACCTTCGCCAGCGAAGACCTTCTCAACCTGCCGTCTGATTGCTCTGAAGCTGTGGTCGATAGCAAGGAAAGCCCAGCTCTTTGTGCGCTTGAATACAACACCCTCGTCTGTGAACTCCGTCCCGGAATACCCCAGCCCAATCCTGGGGTTATCATAGCTGACAAAGCCATTGGCAAGATACAGCATCCTTGATCCTCCCGCAGGAATTACCACATTGCGGGTTCCCTTAGGTCCTGCATTGAAGCCGCAGGTAAGGGCCATTACCTCTGGAACACCACCATCATACAGTGCCCAGGGAGCATCCATGCGCCCCAGGAAGTTCTCTGCAAGATCCGCATTCGGAAAGAGGAAATCATCATCGGATACAGCGCGGTTTGGAGTAAGCATGAAGAATATGAGCTGGCTTCTCGGATTGTTGACAGCAATCCACGCCTTATCATCGCGCTCCGGGATCTTCCCTATGATATAATCATATGTACCTGTAGGGGCCGGAATGTACCCAGCATCAGCGTTTCCGCCGCGCGCAAGAGGCGCATGCTTCAGATCCTCGAATACAACCCCTGGCCTGAATCTGCCGACTCCCGATTCCCTCTGTGTCATACCATATGCGGTGAAATACCGGGCACTGGTCTGGATCATCGTACCCGTCTCGATTGCAGGATAGCCCAGCATCGAATGCCATGCAGCGGATGCCCTGAGCTCTGTATCGCCCCGGTTCTCAATCCTCACAGCCGTATAGAGAACAGGCTGCCCAGGAAGGATCATATCGATCTTCCCGAGACGGTATCCATTATCTCCCCGCATCTTGAGCTCGGAATAACGCCATACCCCGCCGAACTCATCCTCGGTTCCATAGCGTCTCAGTATCCAGTAGGAATCGGTGCTCAGGCCCCTGTCTGTCTGGAATGAGAAATAGCCGCCTCCTGCCTGGTAGAGGCTCTGGAGATTCTGCCACCAAGGACCATTGGGATCTGACTCAACGCTTTCGCCCGTTGCGCGGAAATATGGGAGCGCGAGGGCATTTATCCTTGCCCCTGACAGCGCTCTTGATGTCAGCTCAAGAAGCACATCTCCCTGATCCTCGATAGTTGCCGCGAATATATCATTCGACATATATGTCGCATAACGCCCTTCCCAGAGCACAAGCCGCCTTATATCCACTGTGACAGATTTCTCCTTTGATATAGAATATTATATAATATAGAGCCGAGGTCTGCCATGATAGGAATCGAAAATGGAAGCATATTCCACATTGCTACAGACAATACAAGTTATATAGTGCACATACTCCCTTCGGGACATGCTGAGCATCTGTACTATGGAAAGAGGCTCAGGGACGCGGGGGCATCCCTGACAGCAATCCGGGAGAAAAGGTACATTTCCCCGGGCATGGCGACTTATATATCCGAGGATGACTTCTCCCTCGCGCTCGACGATTCGCTTCTGGAGTTCTCATCGGAGGGAAAAGGAGACTACAGGGTTCCTCTCATAGCTCTATCATGGGGAGACAAGGGAGAGCGTACTGCTGATTTCAGATTCTCCGGATACAGGAAGCATGATGGAATCCTCACCATGGGCAGCGGATTGCCCCAGGCAAAGGATAAAGCAGGAGAGGCGGAGACCCTTGAGCTCATCTTCGACGATGATCTGAGGCAGATCGAGCTGAGGCTTATCTATACGGTTTTCCCCTCCCTCGATGCCATAACAAGGCGCAGCATCGTGACAGCAAAAGGCAAAAACGGCCTGACGATACGTGCACTAGCATCCGCACAGCTCGATTTCAGGACCCGGGATATGGCGGTAACAACATTCTCAGGGACATGGGCAAGGGAGTTCGGGAAGACCACAAGGAAGATAGAGGAAGGCAGCATCGTATCGGAATCAAGGAGGATGGCATCATCTGCAGAAGCCAATCCGGGCTTCATACTTGAGGACAGCAATGGCACTGCATATATCTGCAACCTCATCTACTCAGGTCCTCACAGAGCAGTCTTCTCCCAGACGCCGCATGGTCTGACCCATATAGTCTGGGGAATAAATCCGGACATGTTCTCATGGCCGCTGAATCCAGGCGAGTCATTCACATCACCGGAGGCTGTGATAGTCTGCAGCCCGGATGGCCTATGGAGCGCATCGGAGAAGATGCATGCATTCGCCGACAGTGCGATCATCAGAAGCGTATGGTCGAGCAGGATGAGACCTCTTATGCTCAATACATGGGAGGGAGCGTACTATGCTCTCTCAGAGAAGCGTGTCCTCGACATGGCCGAAGGCGCAAAGGAAATGGGGCTTGAAGGCATCATCGTCGATGACGGCTGGTTCGGCGCAAGGCGCAATGACCGTACAAGCGTCGGAGACTGGCATGCAAACACGATGAAATTCCCTGAAGGGCTCTTTGAGGTTTCGGAGAGCGTGCACAGAATGGGACTGCTGTTCGGATTATGGTTCGAACCGGAAGGCATCAGTGGTAAATCGCTTCTGTACAAAGAGCATCCTGACTGGATAATAGGCAGAACCGATGAGGAGAATGCGAAAGGCCGCAGCGAGGAGCTTCTCGATCTGACAAGGCAGGATGTCAGGGACTGGATAGTCAATACAGTATCATCGGTCATAGACCGCTGCCGCGTCGATTACCTCCGGTGGGATATGTCGCGCCATTATTCGGATATCTTCTCGTATCAGGATATAAAGGACTATGGGACGTTCTGCCATAAATACATCCTGGGGCTCTATCAGATACTTGGATCGATAGGAAGGAGATTCCCGGGACTGTATATAGAGACAAGTGCCTCCGGCGGTGCGCGTTTCGACCTTGGCATGCTCTGCTACTCGGCCTCAATCTGGCTGAGCGTCGATTCCGACCCTATCGAGAGAGCTTCCATGATAGCCAATGCAGCGATGCTCTACCCGCTTTCCGTGATTGAGTCATCGGTCTCACCTTCGCCAAATTCGATGACACACCGCATCACAGACAGGGAGACGCGTTTCAATGTCGCGGCATTCGGTGTGCTTTCCTATTCTCTCGATCCATCCACGCTCTCCAGGATCGAGATGGCGGCTTTCAGGCAGCAGGTTGAGTTCTACAAGAGCTACAGGATGCTTTTCCAGTTCGGTTCGTTCAGGCTTGAGGAGAACGGCAACAGGATAATCTGGTCGGTTGCAAGCAAGGACAGGAGCACGATACTTATGCTGTATCTGCAGAAGAGAATCATACCGAATACCTCTGCGGAGAAGATCTTCGTCAGCCAGGCATCTTCTGAGTATGACTACAGGATATTCTCCAGAAGTCATCTTCTGACAGACCAGGAAGCCTCTTCATACCCGCAGGAGAGCGAATGCTATACCGTACCGGGAGATGCCCTGAAATATGCGGGGGTATCGCTTGTCGAGCAGGTATCCGGGAATGGATACAGGGAGGGAATGAGGATGCTTGGGGACTTCTCTTCCAGACTATACATCATCAGGAGGATCGAGGATTGAATAATATAATCATCGCAGGCGCAGGAACATTCGGAACAGCAGTCGCTGAAAGACTATCGTGGAATACAAAGAACAGAGTGACACTCCATACGATTGAGAAGGATGTCGAGAAGGATATAAACGAGCACCATCAGAACAGGAAGTACTTCCCTACCCGCTTTCTCTCACGATACCTGACAGCGACATCCTCATTCTCGGTATTCAAGGAAGCGGATGTCATAATGCTTGTAATACCATCAAAGGCCATTGTCCCGTTCTCCGAGGAGATACGCAAGAATACCGATAAGGAACCTCTCATCGTGAACCTTGCCAAAGGAATGAGCGATGATGGCGCATTCATCACGGAGAACATACCATTCAGCCGTACAGCGAGCATGAAGGGACCTTCATTCGCAATCGAAACGATAAACGGATTCCCTACCTCTTTCACATTCGGTGGCCAGCGTTCGGACTATGAGTACTTCAAGAAGGAAGTTCTGACCGATACGCAGTTCTCTCTGGATTACTCCAGCGATGTACGTGCCGTGGAGCTCATGAGCATCCTGAAGAACATGTATGCGATAGCGATAGGCCTCGTATCCGGCAAGTTCAATAGCCCGAACGTAGACTTCCTTGTATATACGAAGGCTGTGAATGAGATGCGTGGGTTCCTGAGGATCTTCGGCTGCGAATCCGACACGATATTCCGCTACTGCGGCATCGGAGATCTTGGACTGACAGCCCTCAATGATCTCTCAAGGAACAGAACGCTCGGAATGCTTATAGGAAAGGGATTCGGCTTCGATCCTGAATCGAAATCATCAACGGTGGTTGAAGGATTCAGGACCGTGAAGCTCATGGGAGAGATAACAAGGGAGAAGAACGTCGCTGGCGAATTCCCCCTTGTCCAGGCTCTCTATAGGCTGCTCTATGAGAACGACAGCCTCAATGATTATACGGTGAGCGTCCTCAACTGAGGATGCTTCTCCGCATAGCGCATGAAGAAGCCAATCGCTTCCATCATTATTCCATTATCATAGAGGCCCTCACCCATATCGCGGATGACCTCCTCGACAGGAACCTCTATTACGACTATCTCCTCATTCGGATCGAGGCTCTGTCCGCCTTCCTTCCTTATATCCTCAACGAGGAAAAATGACTGGACATTGTTCATGAACGCCGGATTCGGGCATGCAGCTCCAAGAAGAGTGAACTTCCCGGACATGCCGGTCTCCTCCATAAGCTCCCTTTTCGCAGCATCCTCGCCGCTCTCGCCCTTCTCGACAAGACCGGCGGGGAACTCCCTTGTCACACGTCCGGGACCATGCCTCCACTGCTCCTCCATGACAAAGCATGGAACACCGTCCTGTCTTCTGAACCATGGAATCGCAACAACCCAGTCAGGGCTGTCGAGCCTGACGAATTTACCATGTCTGCCGTCATGCGATGTCCTCTCCATCTCGGAGATATCAAAGATAGGGGTTGAGAAGACCTTCTTCTCGCTATCCGTCCTCCAGCCAAGCTCTCTCATTGCTTCTTCCTCGATGGGCAGTTCGATGTGCAGGACGCACATGCGGAAGGCTTGCAGGACGGAGTCCCGAGGAACGATGTATCACGGGATGTGGAGCACGCGGTTCCGTTGTTGATCTCATTGGCAATGGCCTTGAGCGCCTCTGCAGATGGGTGGCCCGTCTCTGCAACCCACTCCTTGCCTTCATCCTCAGCTTCAGGAAGACCGATTTCCATCGGGATGGCACCAAGGAATGGCACATGCATCTCCTGGCACATCTTCTTTCCGCCGCCTTTGCCGAAGATAGGGATATCCTCCTTGCAGTGTGGGCAGATGAGACCCGACATATTCTCAATCACACCGATGATCGCAACACCGAGCTTGCGTGAGAAGTTTACGGAACGGCGTGCATCAAGTACTGCCACCTCCTGCGGTGTTGTGACGATTATCGAGCCTGTAAGCTCAGGGATTGACTGGCAGACTGTGAGCTGCTCATCACCTGTTCCTGGGGGCGTGTCTATCAGAAGATAGTCCAGGTCGCCCCACTCCACATCGGAAAGGAACTGCCTGATAGCACTGTTCTTGAGCGATCCGCGCCAGATGACAGGTGCATCGGGATCTTCAAGGGCGAATGCAAGCGACATGACTTTAAGCCCGGGTCTTGGAGTAACAGGAATGAATGTATGCCCATCCTCCGACATAAGCTCAGCATCCTTGCAGCCGAACATAACAGCGACATTCGGTCCATGGAGGTCCGTATCAAGCACACCGACTGTGCATCCCATATCGACAAGGGCATTCGCAAGATTCACCGTCACAGTGGTCTTGCCTACACCGCCCTTCCCGGACATTATCATTATCTTGCGTCCGATTCTATCCATCCGCTCGCGGATACGCTTATCCTGAGCCTCATACTCATCCATCTGATTATCAGCCATAGTAGCTTAAAGATAGCACTGTAAATGGAACAAGTGAAGCAAAGAGAACACATATTATCTCCTTCCTTTCTCCATGCTCGTCCACAGAACATGGAATATAATCCGGAATATGAGAAAGGCAATCATGATAACGGCATTATTGGCCGCATCGCTATCCTGCTTCGCAGCAGGCACGATAACGGTATCAGGGAGCGCCGAGGTATCGGCAGTCCCCGATATGGCTTCATTCACGCTTACGGCTTCATTCACAGAGCAGACAACAAAGGAAGCCATGGACAAGACGTCTGCAATGATCAATGAGGCAATAGCGATTCTTGAGTCGGAGTATGGGCTTGCCGATGATGACATAACTACCTCATATATCGGCGTAACCCCTGAATATATCTATAAAGATGGGGAGAGGGTCCATACAGGGCAGTCCGCATCGCAGTCCCTTGAGATAACAATAAGGAATATGGACAGCATTGGTCCTATATATGGAAGGCTTTCCGAGCTAGATGGCATAACGCTCTCATCGATCTCGCTCTCATCGACAAAGATGGCGGAAGCGCTCAAGGCTGCAAGGATTGGTGCTGTAAAGGATGCGCGCGATAAGGCTGAGACATATGCAGAGGCCGCAGGCGCGGTTCTCGGAAGCGTTGAAAGGATTTCCGACTCCTCTCCTTCCTATGCACCTCTTTTCAGGCTTGAGGCTGCATCAATGGATATGGCAGGCAACAGCAGCGTGACATACAGAGCAGGAGATGTGACGGCACGGGCAGAGGTCTCTATAACCTACACACTCAACTGATCCGATCCGAGGGGGCTGGCAAAGCCCCCTTATTTCTGTCCTCCCATTATATTGCCATCATCTCCATGATAATATTCCGTCTGGAACATTATTCACGCATTATCACTGCAGAATGATAAGAAAGTATTAATTCAGCGATTATTGTCTTCCATACCCCCTTTTTCCATCGCGCCCGCATATTGCACCTACTTCCCAATCTCTGATATATTCTGGACTTGAATACCGATGCTTTTCGGTACAGGAGTTAAACATGTTGGGATTGTTATATAACATGCCGAGAGAAGAGCTTATTGCTCAGCTTTACGACGGTCTTGTGCTCCTGGTTCTTGGAATGGGCACGGTCTTCGTATTCCTTGTACTGCTTATCTACATCACGAAAATCATGAGTAAGCTCTGCATGAGGGATCCGAACCATCCGGCCAATGCCAAAGCCAAGACAGAGGCTGCAGCACCTGCTGCAACAGCCGCTAGGACCGTGGCAGCCGCACCCGTGAACGATGATGCGGCAGTCGCCGCAGCAATTGCAGCTGCTTACGACAAATCAAGAAATTAAGGAAAGGGGTTAGCAGAAAATGGGCAAGAAGAAAGTTGATTTCATGCTTACGGCGTTCCGCGATGGATTCCAGTCCGTCTATGGAGCCCGTGTTTTCACTAAGGATTTCATGCCAGCTGTCGCAGCTGCAAGGGAAGCAGGCATCACCCACTTCGAAGCAGGTGGCGGTGCAAGATTCCAGTCGCTTTATTTCTATACAAACGAAGATGCATTCGCGATGATGGATGAGTTCCGCCAGGTCGCAGGACCTGAGGCGAACCTCCAGACCCTCGCAAGAGGCGTCAACGTTGTAGGTCTTGATTCCCAGCCAAGGGACATCATCAAGCTCCATGCACAGCTTTTCAAGAAGCATGGCATGACGACAATCAGGAACTTCGACGCACTCAACGATGTCAACAACCTCATCGATAGCGGAAGAGCAATCCACGACGCAGGCCTCAAGCACGAGGTAACAGTAACGATGATGAGCCTTCCTGAGGGTGTCACAGGCGCACATACACCTGATTTCTATGAGCGCATCCTCCGCCAGATCCTCGATGCAGGCATTCCTTACGATTCTGTATGTTTCAAGGATGCATCAGGAACATCAACACCACACAATGTATTCGAGACAGTCAAGAGAGCAAGAAAGCTCCTCGGACCAAATGTGAAGATCGTATTCCATTCACACGAGACAGCTGGTGTTTCCGTTGCACAGTACATGGCAGCGCTCGACGCAGGTGCAAACTCAATCGACCTCTCAATGTCTCCGGTTTCCGGCGGAACATGCCAGCCAGACGTTCTTACGATGTGGCATGCATTCAGAGGCACTGACTACACACTCGATGTCGATATCAACAAGGTAAGAGATGCTGAGAAGGTATTCGAGGAGTGCATGGCAGACTACTTCCTCCCACCAGAGGCAAAGTCAGTCAATCCTGAGATCCCATTCTTCCCTCTTCCGGGCGGAGCTCTCACAGCAAATACCCAGATGCTCAGGGACAACGGTCTCATGGACAAGTATCCTCAGATTGTCGAGGCTATGGGCGATACAGTTGCAAAGGGTGGCTTCGGCACATCTGTTACACCTGTTTCCCAGTTCTACTTCCAGCAGGCTTTCAACAACGTTATGTTCGGACCTTGGAAGAAGATAGCAGAAGGCTATGGAAAGATGGTCCTCGGCTACTTCGGAAAGACTCCTGTCGCTCCGGATCCGGAGGTTGTAAAGGCAGCTGCAGCTCAGCTCAAGCTCGAGCCTACAACTGAGAAGGTTGTTGATATCAACGACAAGAACCCGAACAAGGGTATCGAGGCTGCTAAGAAGATGCTTGAGGAGGCAAACCTCCCAATCAACGATGAGAATATCTTCATTGCTTCAACCTGCAAAGAGAAGGGAATCCTCTATCTCACAGGCAAGGCAAAGGTCAATGGAGTCAGACTCAAGAGCCAGGAGAAGAAGGCAGAGGCTCCGGCAGCTGCAAAGAAGGCTTCCAATGGCGAGTACACAGTCACAGTCAACGGAAAGGCTTACGGCGTCAAGCTCGATGCTAATGCAGCTGTTGTCAATGGCGTTTCCTATCCTCTCTCGATTGCAGAGGGAATCGCTGCAGCACAGCAGGCAGCACCTGTACAGCAGGCTGCTCCTCAGCAGGTTGTCGTAACTGGTTCTGAAGAGGTCAAGGCACCAATGCCGGGTCTCGTCCTCCGCATCAACGTCAAGGTCGGCGATGCAGTGAAGAAGGATCAGGTTGTGATGGTTATGGAAGCTATGAAGATGGAGAATGAGATCTACGCTCCATGCGATGGTGTCATCTCATCCATCCCAGTCTCACAGGGTCAGCAGCTCCAGTCCGGTGAAGTCCTTATGACAATCGGCGGTGTTGCAGTCGCAGCTCCAGCTCCTCAGCCAGCACCTGTCCAGCAGGCAGCTCCTGCACAGGCAGCTCCTGTGGCTCAGCCTCAGGTTGCTGTAACAGGATCCGAGGAGATCAAGGCACCAATGCCGGGCCTCGTGCTCCGTATCAACGCTAAGGTCGGCGATACAGTAAAGAAAGATCAGGTTGTGATGGTCATGGAGGCTATGAAGATGGAGAACGAGATCTACGCTCCATGTGATGGCGTTGTCTCATCCATCCCAGTCTCACAGGGTCAGCAGCTTCAGTCTGGTGAAGTCCTTATGACAATCGGCGGTGTTGCAGTTGCAGCTCCAGCTCCTCAGCCAGCTCCTGTCCAGCAGGCAGCTCCTGTTCAGGCAGCTCCAGCTCCTCAGCCAGCTCCGGTACAGGCAGCAGCAGGCGCAGGCACAGAGATCAAGGCACCGATGCCGGGCCTCGCGCTCCGCTTCAATGTCAAGGTCGGCGATGCAGTAAAGAAGGATCAGGTCCTCATGGTCATGGAGGCTATGAAGATGGAGAACGAGATCTATGCTCCATGCGATGGTGTGGTAAAGCAGATTCTCGTAAACCAGGGTGATCAGCTTTCTGCAGATACAGTGCTGATGATCATCTAAAGGAGAATTAAACCAGATGGACGCAATCTTAACCGGACTTATGCAGCTCTGGACATCAACAGGAATCTTCGGGTTCCTGTTCCCAGATGCTACCAAGGAAATGTGGGGAGAGGGAGCAGCTGCAGCAGGTGCTGTAGGACCTGGCTGCGCTATCATGATCCTTGTAGGATTCCTCCTCCTCTATCTTGCAATTAAGAAGGGATTCGAGCCTCTGCTTCTCATTCCTATCGCTATGGGATGCATTCTCTCCAATATTCCTTCAGCTTTCATCGCATCTGTGGATCCGACCTCGGGAGATGCAGGCTTCATAAAGATTCTCTATGATGCTGGTATCGAATCAGGCCTCTTCCCTGTGCTTATCTTCATGGGCGTAGGTGCTATGACAGATTTCGGACCGCTTATCGCTAACCCGAAGACACTTCTCCTCGGCGCAGCAGCACAGCTCGGAATCTTCACAGCTCTCATCGGAGCTCTGCTCCTCTCCTTCATTCCTGGAATCAACTTCAACCTCAACGTTGCAGCTTCCATCGGAATCATCGGAGGCGCTGATGGTCCTACCGCTATCTACGTAACAAGCCGTCTTGCCCCTGAGTATCTTGGCTCAATCGCAGTCGCAGCATACTCATACATGGCTCTTGTTCCTATCATCCAGCCACCTATCATGAAGGCTCTCACAACAGAGAAGGAAAGAAAGATCAGGATGCAGCAGCTCAGACCGGTCTCCAAGCTTGAGAAGATCATCTTCCCGATCATGGTTATCACAGTCTGTGCTATCCTCCTCCCCTCTGCCTGTCCTCTTATCGGAGCTCTCATGTTCGGCAACCTGGCAACAGAGTGCGGAGTCATCAAGAGACTCTCTGATACGATGCAGAATGCTCTCATGAACACAGTAACGATCTTCCTCGGACTCTCTGTCGGATCGAAGATGGCTGCTGACAAGTTCCTCAACATCGAGACACTTGGAATCCTTGTTCTCGGAATGGTTGCATTCGGTGTAGGAACAGCAGGCGGAGTTCTCCTCGGAAAGCTTATGAACAAGCTCGACCCGAAGCACCCAGTCAATCCTCTCATTGGATCGGCAGGTGTATCGGCTGTACCTATGGCAGCACGTGTATCCAGCAAGGTTGGACAGGAGGCAGATACACAGAACTTCCTCCTCATGCATGCTATGGGACCGAACGTATCCGGTGTTATCGGATCTGCAGTTGCAGCAGGTGTGCTCATCTCTGTAGTACCGACAATGCTCGCAGCTATCTGATAGAGACATCAGAGAAACATCAAGGCCGCTCATTTGGGCGGCCTTTTCCATTGCAACTCTTCGATGACCAATTACATTAGGATTTGATCCAAATCTTCAATATGCAATCAATGATAACAGGGTATCCATTACTACCCTTTAATCAGTCCCCTATTCCTTCCCTAGCCTTTCTTATCTCTTCATTGATCTCATCAAGGCTCATATCCTGTATCCCGTTCTTCTTTGCTGTTGCACGAAGTATTCTTAAGGCTTCGCCTCCTTTATTATCGAAGAGGATCTCAAGGGGAATCCGTCTTTCCCTTACAACAGCTTTCACAAACTCATTTATAGCTGTAGCCGGAGACATGCCGAGATCCTTACAGATAGCATCAAAGTCCTTCTTAAGATCACTGTCTATCCGGATACTGTATGTGGTCTGAGACATTCCCAACTCCTTTTGCACAGATATTACTACAAATTGGTAATTTGCTGAGCCATTGCAAAACTGCATAAAAGAAACATGCATAGCATAATTGATAATATATTTTCCTTTTTCCGACATCAGCACAGGGTGGAAAGTCATGAACTTATGCTAAAATTCCTCAGAGGGAATAAATGAGAAGGATAAGAAAAGAGAAACTCACTGCATTATTCATAAATGCCTTGCCTGTTATCCTTTTCTTCATATCATCATTCTTCCTTCTCTATCTCCTGTTTGGATTGCATTACGTTGTAGCCGTTCCACCTATGGCTGCATTCTTCAATGCAGAGCGCAGGAAATCATCAACCAGTTACTCCATTCTGATCTTCCATGAAACACTTCTGCTTTTCCTTGCATCGCTCGGATCTCTGAATGTATGGATTGTCACAATACTCAATATCCTGGTGCCGTTCGTACTTGTATTCACACAGAGCTCGCAGTTCAATCCTAAAGGCTACTACACGTACATGCTGCTGTTCGTATACATGTCGTTCGTACCTCCAAGAAACCAGAATGAATTCATATTCATGCTGCTCTCACTGTGGTTATTGACTGCATACATGGCTGCAATACTGTTCTTCATCAGAAAACATGCAAAGGGAAGGAAGGCAGAGAAGATATCAATACAGGAGCTTCTTTCAGAGCTTTCAGAGCTTACGAAGCTCATGATTGACCCGGAAAGAATCAAAGAGCTCAAGGTGCGCTTCTGGACATTGACATACAGGATCTCAGGAAACAGGAAGAGCTTCTCTGCCCTTAGCTCGGAAGACACGCAGATAGAGAATATCATGTCGACACTGCTTCAGCGTTTCTCCTACATGATTTCCGGCGATGACTGGCAGGATGAACTCGATGCAATGCATATAGCGGAACTGAGGAAGCTCTCGGATTTCCTGCATGAGACATCCAAATCAATCGGCACAGCCTGGCAGAGCGAACGTATCGACCATGCACAGTATCTTCTGGATACAATGAGGCTTCCTGAGGGACATATCAGGATATTCATAAGGAGTATCCTCCATATGGTCGACTACATGCTCAATGTAATGGAGGAATCCCATGATTCCGGCAGGAAGAGAATAAACTGGAAAAACATAGGGCATGAGATTGCAATACGCTTCACGAATGAATCATTTGAGATGCGGTTCGCGCTCAGGCTTGCAATTGTGATGGCTTTAAGCGGCATTGCAAACTACCTCATACCGATGACGCATTCGTACTGGATACCGCTCAATGCGTTCCTGCTGCTGCAGCCAAGCTCAGAGGATAGCAGCTACCATATGAGGACGAATCCGCTTGGTACGTTCATAGGATGCCTGACTGAATATCTGATCTATCCATTCCTGCCAGGCGTCGGAGGCGAGATAACCTTCGCCCTCGTTATGATATCCCTGATGTACTGCTCCATACCAGGAACCTGGTACCATCCTGCGTTCCATACATGCTATACGCTTACGCTTGCTCTGATGACACTTGGAGAAACGACAGCCATATCGCTGAGGCTGCTGTATCTTGCCATCGCATTCCTGATTGTCTTCATAGTCAACAGATTCTTCTTCCCTATAAGACAGTCCTCGCAGTTCAGGTACAGCATAAAGGCTCTCTTCAAACTGCATAACAGCTATTGGAATATAATCAGAAGAGGCCTTATCTCGGAAACCGATCTCTCCGTCTCCACGGATATCCTCACGGACTTCCATATGTATTATGAGGATGCCGCAACATACATAAGAAAACATCCTGATGATGAATCATATAAGGAACTCGAGAATGCCCTTATAATCCTCTGGCACATGTTCGCAGAGCTAGAGCAGATACATTATCTCGTACGCATCAAGAGCATTCAGAGCAATGAGACGGAGCAGATAATCCACCTAATAACTGCAATTCAGAAGGATTTCTACCCAATCATAAGACAGGAGGACTTCCCTGCCCTATATAAGGAGATAAAGCTCCAGTACAACGACATCGCTCTTGTCATAAGGGATTATCTCAGAAATGCGGAGAAGCTGCTTGATTACAAAGCATACATCCCATTCATCTGACCGATTCGATGAAATGCACGGAAGAATTATCCCTGTACCCCTTGTATACATAATCCTCAGGCACTGAGAAATTCAGCTGATACATCCTGAAAACAACAGAGAAATCCTTAGGCTGCCATTGCTCTTCGTAAGAATATTCATACCGCATACCTATATTCTGCATTACCCCGCCGCTCCGTGGATTATTTCTGTCATGGGTTGCTGTCAGATACGGGATGCCGCATTTCCTGGCACACTCCACAGCGGCAGAAACTGCTTCTGTCATGATGCCTCTATGCCAGAATTCCTTCCGCAATCCATATCCAAGGTCATATGGCTCTTCATTGCCGATATTCACATAACCTATGGGGTAATCATCAGCCTTCAGGCAGACAGCATAGGCAAATGCTGAAGGATCAGCATATCGGCTATCAAAAATAGACTTCGCATCATCAATATTCTCAGCAGGAAACCATGGAAGAAATCGATTAACTTCCTTGTCACTATAGATCAGATACAGCGCATGCAGATCACACGCAGTGAACCTTCTGAGTATAAGATGCTCCGTTTCAAACATAGGAACATTCATTCTTTAGGATTCTAACATATTGGTACAATGGTCTATCAAAATAATCAACAGCAACCATTAATCATGTTGGAAACATCGATTCTGAGGAGAATCCATAACAGGGAATATCATTGGAGTTTATATTCCGAATGGGAGGATAGATACTTTTGCAATAGACTCCAATAGAGCCAAAGAAAATTATATATTGACTATATATATTATTAATATATAATACAAACAGGATGAAACAATGGATGTAGAGTACTATGGATTCGAATGGGATGAGGAGAAGAACCAGAGAAATATCAAGGTGCATAGAATCAGCTTTCAGACGGCAGTACGAGTCTTTAATGATCCTTTCCTTCTAGAAAAATATGATTCCGCCCATTCCGTCGAAGAAGATAGATATATAGGAATCGGAAAGATAAAGGAATATCTTATTACATTCATATGCTTTACAGATTGTAATGGAAAGACAAGGATAATATCCGCGCGAAAGGCTACGGCCAAGGAGGTAAGGGAATATGAGAAACACAGAAAGAGCCTACAGGCAGATTGATTTTCCGCCTCTGACAGAAGCCCAGAAGAAGGAACTTGAAGCTATTGGTAAGATGAAGGAGAAGGATATCAATACAAAAGATATCCCCGAGGTGGATTTCTCCGATGCGGTGTTCCATTATGCAGTGAAAGTTCCTAAGAAAAAAATCTATACGGCAATCTCAGAAGATAATCTCGAATGGTTGAAGAAAGGCGGCAAGGGATATCAGCAGCGTCTCGATAATGTAATCAGATGGGCCCGATCTAACGGTTGCCCGCTCTAATGATATGACGCGGATAATTCATAGCACTTTATGGATTGTCCTGAAATTTAAAAGTACAAAGCAGGACCAGGTCCTGCTCTGTAATTAATTAGTGAATACTGTTGATTTCCAAAGATAATTTCATGAGACATAGTGAATAGGTAAAGCTATCCATTTGTTTCACATCATTATCTCGCCATCCTTCGAGAACTTATTGAAGAGCAGGAGCGACACCACTGTGAAAATCATAAGTATGGTCGACAATGCGCATGCCCTTCCATCTGTCCCCTTGGACACAGCAGAGTATATAGCAACATTCAGAGTCTGCGTCTTATAGGAATAAAGCAATATCGAAGAGGAAAGCTCGGTTATGAGCGTAACCCAGCTCATGATTGCACCGGAGAAGATTCCGCTTAGCATCATCGGAACAGTGATAGTGCAAAGAGTCTTTATCCTTCCAGCTCCCAGGGACTCCGCAGCTTCATCAATCGTAATAGGAATCTGCCCAAGAATAGCAACCGAGCTCCTGATTGTATAAGGTATTCTCCTTATGCACATCGAGACAACCATGATTGCTGCAGTTCCGACAAGCGGAATATACCTGTTATTGAATGAGATTATCAAAGCAATACCGACAACTGATCCCGGAATAACATAAGGAACCATTGATAGTGCATCTATAATCCCGTTCACCGCATTTCTCCGTCTTACGACAAGATAAGCAATAAGTATAGCCAATACGATTATCAGGACGAGCGAGGTACCGCAGATCCTTAGAGTATTCCAGATTACGTTGCCCATCTTCCGGAAGACTTCCTGATAGCTTTCAAGGCTGTAGCCTGGCATGAATACAACACCGCCTACGCCTGTCTTCCTGAAAGAAAGGTAGACAAGATAAGCCTGAGGAAGGAGTGATACAGCAACAACACCATAGGAGAAGATATGGATAAGCATCGATGGTAAGAGGCGTGCCTGCTTTTTCTCTATATTGTGCCGCATCGTGCTCATGCTGAAACGATATCTGCTTGAAACAGCTTTCTGAAGAAGGAAGAACATCATCGTCAGAAGTATGGCAATGACACTTATGGCCGCTGCAAAATTCTGATTCGTTCCAACCTCGCCTACATATGAGTTGTAGATGAGAACAGGGAATGTCGAATATCCTTCACCTATCATGAGAGGAGTACCGAAATCCGCCATTGATCTCATGAATACCATAAGTACTGCAGCGAGAATCGAAGGCATACAGAGTGGGAGGACAACCTTGAATACCCTTTTCAGCCCGTCGCATCCCATATTCGCAGAAGCTTCCATAAGGGAATTGTCCATCGTCTTGAGTGCCCCGCTTACATAAAGGAATACCATAGGGTACATCTTCATAGTAAGGGCAAGCACAATGCCTTTGAAACCATAGATGCTCGGTATTGTCACACCGAATGCTGCTTCGAAGAACTTAGTTATAACACCAGATCTTCCAAGAAGCATAATCCATGCATATGCACCTAAGAATGGTGCTGACATCGAACTGAGGATTATCAGCATCTGCAGGGCTTTTCTTCCCCGGACCTTATACATGTTATACAGATAGGCCAATGGAATACCTATCAAAGTCGATGTCACAGAAACTGCAATCGCAACCTTGAAGCTGTTGATCATCGTACCCGAGTAATACGGGGTTGAGAAAAACTGCTTGAAGTAACGCATGGAGAATCCACCTGAATCAGCATCCACAACGGACCGGGATACAAGCTTTACAAGCGGATAAACCATGAATAGGAGGTAAAGGGCAAGCACTACAAGACTGGCTATAACCCAGAAATTGAAGGATTTCTTCTTTTCCATCCGAATCCTCCTATTTCACTACAGACTTCCGTCCGTCTTCAGTAAAGACGTTGATCTTCTCAGGATTTACAACAAGGTTGATCATCGAACCATTCTCAATGATGTCATCAATCTGGGATTCCTGTATTATCTCAGCTCTGACTCCATCCCCGAACTCTACCATATAGTGCGTATTGAGGCCGAGGAATGTACTATAGACAACCTTTGCTTTCATACCATTGCCATCTGTCCTGATAAGAAGCTCCTCCGGACGCACAGAGACAATGACATTCTGTCCATCGGTGACATCGATGAGATTATCCATCGGCTGCCTATATCCCTCATCAAAGCTTATGCCCTTCTCATTTCCATCGACATAGATTTTCGCAGGCATGACATTCGACCGGCCGATGAACGTTGCTACAAAACGGTTTACTGGCCTCTGATAAAGAGCTTTAGGTGTTCCAATCTGCTGTATCACACCTTCAGACATGACAGCTATGCGATCGGAAACAGCCATGGCCTCTTCCTGGTCATGTGTCACATATACTGTCGTGATTCCAAGCCTGTTCTGTATATCCTTGATGACTGTACGCATCTCGACCCTTAGCTTCGCATCAAGGTTTGATAGCGGTTCATCCATCAGGAGGACATCAGGCTCAATAGCAAGAGCTCTGGCGAGAGCAACACGCTGCTGCTGACCACCGGAAAGCTTTTCAGGAAGTCTGCCTGCATATTCACTGATCTTCATCAGCTCCATGAATTTATCTGCTTTACTGTGGATCTCATCTTTCGGAAGCTTCCTGTTCTTAAGGCCAAACTCGACATTCTTTCTTACTGTCAGATGCGGGAATATCGCATAATTCTGGAAAACCATTCCGATATTCCTTTTTGCAGGATCAAGATCGTTAATCCTTCTATCTCCGAAATAGAAATCACCACCCTCAATTGAATTGAAACCCGCAATCATTCTGAGCAATGTGGTTTTACCGCATCCGGAAGGGCCAAGAAGCGTAAAGAACTCTCCGCTCCTGATATCCAGAGAGAGATCCGGGATAGCTGTGAAATTCCCGTATTTTTTTACCGCGTGCTCTATCTTTATGCCTACATTCATAGCTCTCACCCTCATCATTGAAGGATTCTGCCGTCTCCGGCAGAACCCTTAGACCATAATCAATCAGTTATTGCCGTACTTTGCCCAGTACTCATTCCATCTATCGCAGATTGCAGCCTTGTTATCCGCAAGAGCCTGTGTATCTGCAGCCTTCACGAGGATAGTATCAAGGTCGACCATGTACTGGCTGCCGCCCTCGATCTTGTGGGTTGTTATTGGGCGTGCACCTGCATCAAGATATGTCTGCTGACCAGCATCGCTCTGAAGGAAATCCATGAAGAGCTTAGCATTCTCAAGATTCTTTGCGCCCTTGATGATTGCAGAAGCGAATCCAACAGATGTCGTTCCCTCTTCCGGGAATACCATGTGAGCACCTGTCTGACCACCATCAAGCATCTTTACAACTGAAGGCTCATATGTAAGACCTACAACGTACTCTCCAGAGAAGGTACTTCTTGATGGGATTGAAGAAGAACTTACAACAACAAGACCATTCTGCATCAGCTTGGCGATATAATCCCATGCTTCCTCGCTATCCCATCCGCCAAAATCGGTAAGGATGCACTGGAGGTTATTCCATGCAGAAGAGGATGATGTAGGATTAGCTGTAACAATCTTGCCCTTGAGAGCTGGATCAAGGAGCGATTCCCATCCAGTGACCTTTATGCCAAGCTCTGCTTCAAGAGCATCATTGACAATGAGACATGGAATCTGGGAATCATGGAATGTAAGCTTACCGCTTGTGTTCCTGTATTCCTCAAGCATCAGTTCGTCATTCTTTGATACATATGTCTCGAAATACTGACCGTATGCGTCAAGATCAGCATACTGCAGACCGCCGAACATAAGATCGGCCTGTGGATTTGCAGCCTCTGCCTGGATTCTAGCTTTGCACTCACCTGCTCCGCCATATGTACTATACACGGTGATATCAGGATAGAGCTCATTGAAAGCAGCCATAGTAAGGTCGTAATGCGTATCAGAGACGGTAGTGTAGATATACAGCTCTCCCTTTCCGGCCTCACCAGAAGAATCCGAAGCACCACTGGCAGCAAGCCCAGTGATAGCAAGCAGTGCAATAAGTACAATGCTCAGGACTTTTCTCATATTTTCTCTCCTTTTTATCTATAGCCTCCCGGCTACATATTCCCATTCATAAATGCCAGAGCTTTTTCCTTATCCGGAATTCCAGCCCTGCCTCCGGCTTTCGTGCATTTCAGCGCTGCGACCGCAGATGCAAAACGTATGTTCTCACGTATATCCATTCCATCAAGCAGACCCGCGATAAAAGCACCATGGAAAACATCGCCAGCTCCTGTTGTATCGACAACATTGATCTTGAAAGCAGGAAAAGACTCTACTTGCCCATCTATAACGGCTTTAACTCCATCCTCACCAAGTGTGCACATCACAATCCCAGGTCCCCAGGAAGAGATTTCAAGAAGCGCATCATCATAATCGGATACCCCAGTCACACGAAGTGGATATTTCTTGTTCATGATCAGGCAGTCTGCCATGGATGCAAGCTTCCTGTTCCGGGTATTGTCACTCTGCATCGAACAACCATCCAGCGAAACCATGACACCATAATCACGAGCTATTGATGCTGCTTCATATGCATTTTCCCAATTCGTACCATCAAGATGCAGTATTGATGCATTTCTGATAGCGTCTTTCAATTCTGTAGTCCATTCAATCGGTGGATTGACATCCCTTTCAGGAAACTTAGTACGAGAACCGTTTGCAGGATTAACCATAACGAATGACTCAAGCCCAAATGCATCAGAACGCCTTGAAACATAACCTGTGTACACACCATCGGCTTCAAGAAGACGGATGATCTCATCGGATACGAAGTCTGTCCCAGTATTTCCGATATACCCAGATTTCACACCTAGCCTCGATGCCGCAGCAAGAGCAGTCGCTACAGCACCGCCGCCCTGGACAGTAATCGATGTTATATGCGTTGAATCATCCTCTTTCGGATAGTTCTCTATCATGCAGAGCCTATCGAGACAACTATGACCAACACCTATGACCTGCAGTCCATGTTCCATCATCGTTCTGATTCAAGCCTCCCGGTCTATTTCCAGCAATCAAGCCTTCCCTACGCTTCCGAAAAGCTCCATCTTCTTCAGGCACATGAGTTTTGTAGCTTCAAGACCCGGAGCCAGGACATTGCGAGGCATATATCCCTTGCTCTCGTAATCCTTCTTTTCCTCAAAGTACTTCCTGGTTGCCTCGGTGAATGCTATCTGGCACTCGGTATTCACATTGATCTTGCTTACACCAAGACTGATGGCCTTCCTGATCTGATCATCGGGTATGCAGGAACCTCCATGGAGAACGAGAGGGAGATTACCTACCGCATCCTTGATTTTCTTCAATAGATCAAAATTCAGACCTTTCCAATCTGCAGGATATTTCCCGTGGATATTCCCGATTCCAGCAGCAAGGAAATCAACACCAAGATCAGCAATCATTCTGCATTGAGCTGGATCTGCGCACTCTCCCATCGCGATATGGCCATCCTCTTCGCCACCAATGCCTCCAACCTCAGCTTCGACAGAAATTCCCTTTGCATGGGCAAGACTGACCACGGTTCGGGTCTTCTCGATATTCTCCTCGATAGGAAGAGATGATCCGTCAAACATCACGGATGTGAATCCATTTTCTATGGCATCAAGTGCTTCTGTATATTTTCCATGATCGACGTGAACTGCGACCGGCACAGTAATCTTAAGGAAATCAACAAAATCCTGCACCATATCAGCAATCGTACGATAACCACCCATGTATTTTGCTGTCCCACCGGATACTCCGAGGATAATCGGCGAAGAAGCTTCCTGTGCAGCAAGAAGGAATGCCCTGACACTTTCCATATTGTTAAGATTGAAATGCCCGATAGCATAGTGCTCCCTCTGAGCTTTCACGAGCATATCCTTTGCAGAAACCAGTCTCATCTGTGCCTCCTGAATGACAAGCCCATGTTAAGGCCAGTTTTCAGAGTTGTAAACAAAATCTTTTACATTTTTTTGCTAGTTTTAGTGCATGATTTTTCTAAATTTTGCCATATAGGTGCAAAAAATGCTCAATTCTCTATTGACCTGCAGAAAAGAAGCATTGATACTTTCAATATGGCAGAACGAAACAAAATCGAAGAGCGAAGAAGAAAAATAGCAAGATATATCGATGTCAATGGCAAGGCTGAAATAACAGAACTGGAGAGAATCCTTGATTCAACGGAATATACGATAAGGCGGGATCTCATAGCACTTGAAAAATCAGGTATAATAATCAGAACTCATGGCGGTGCAATAAAAAAGGAAAAAGAAAAATCCATCTGGCAGACTACAGCAATAAGCAGCAGGCTCAGTAAGAATGCCGATTTGAAGGAAAAAATCGGAGAATATGCTGCTTCGCTGATAAACGATGGGGAGAGCCTTATGATTGATGGCGGCAGCACAACGCAGATTTTTTCTGCCCACCTGCTTGATAAGCACAATCTCCTGGCGGTGACAACTTCCCCAGGAATTGCAGAAATTATGCTAGGTTCTGACGATTGCCATGTAGTTCTTATCGGGGGAGAACTTCTTAGAGGTACGCATATGGTATCTGGTGCCGATGCAGAGGAGCACCTCATGAAATACTATGTCGACAAATGCATAATAAGCGTTACGGGGGCTGAGCCAGAAATCGGCTGCTATGCAGCAATTCCAAATGAAGCAAGACTGAAGAAGCTTATGATTGAGCATTCCAGAAACTGCATATTGCTTATTGATCATACGAAATTCAGAAGAAGAGGTTTCTGTCTTGCCTTCCCCTTTGAGAAAGTGAATACAGTCGTAACAGATTCTATGATTGATGAAGATACTGTGCAGAAGCTTGAAAGCAAAGGAATCAATGTCTGCATAGTATAATAATCCCTCCATGCAATCACACGGAGGGAGATTTGCAGATTATAGACTATCAGAGAGTTCCATCAAGGATTGCATCGACAACCACGGATCCAACCTTGAAGTTGTTCTCCATCGCAGTTGCGAAGATATCTGCAGCTTCAATGGAATCCTCATCGGAGAGGGAATCGGAGGATCTTGAAGGATCCCAGAGACCTTCTGGTGTAACACCGTTCATGAATACGACCATGTTAACGCTGTCGCGGATGATGATATATCTATCAAGAAGTCCGAAACGGTCGAGAACGACTGCAAGTGCGACATCCTCCATCTCGGAAAGGGCAAACGGATCTGGAGCGCCATAGACTTCGCACATAGCTCTGGCATTCTGCTGGTCATACTCACCCTTCCAGTAGTTATCAGCGGTGACTGTAGTGCCCCTGAGAACCATAGGATCCCTTACAGCCCAGTCTGCATTATCGAATGTATATGCCATGAATGCTCTTGTCTTCTCTGTTGTCTCAAGCTCAACGTCCTTTACCAGGCTGTAGATGCTGTCCATGAGATCCTGATCAAGGAGCTTATAGGATGAGCTGTCATAGCTTGCATCGTGGAACCAAGTTGGAGCATCGGGATTCTCCATCTCCCTTGGATCTGCATGATGGCCAAGGTCATAGTCAATCGCAGCTGTGATCACAAAGACATCTCCCATTACTGAATACTCGGTTGCAGAACCTGCGCATCCTGTGCTGATGAAGTAGCAATCGGAGAAATCAAAGCGAGGATCGAGGAGTATCGAATTGAGGCTCATGGCTGTATTGATCTTGCCCATGCCTGTGACATAGAGGGCAACCCCATCCTTCACGTAGAGTTTCGATCCTGGCGTTCCGCCTTTGATATCATACTCATCACTGCCGATAAGGTATTCCTCATAGTAGTACTGTGCCTCGCCAGGGAAGTCACCAGCCATCTCACCATTCTCGAACTTCGGCAGGATAAGGACCTTTACAGGAATTGCGCCATCATCGGCAGCGACAGCCGATGAGATAACGGTAAAAGCAATAAGCAGAAAAACAAGAGCCTTTCTCATATGCCCTCCTGGGATTGTCATATCCAGAAAAGGCATATGCTGTCAATCCACATGTCCCGCAGCATCCAGACGCCTGAGCATGTCCTTCTGCCTGATTCCAAGCTTGTACCGCCGGAAGAAGACAACGAAGCATGCCATATGGGCAAGGAACGTGACGGCCCAGGAGACAGGATACGAGACATAGAGGACAAACAAGGATCTGTCGACCTGGAATATCGTGAAGATCCAGAGAACCCTTAGAGCGCATGCGCCAAGGAGCGAGACTATTGTCGGGGTTATCGAATAGCCCATTCCCCTGATTGAACCGCAGGCCACATCCATCATTCCGCAGAGGAAGTACGTTATGCTTATGATATTCAGCCTTATAAGCCCATAATGGATGACCTCTGGATCAGAGGAGTAGATATGGAGAAGCTCAGGCCCAAGAAGCATTGCGCCAACGCCAAGGATAACACCTACAGCTGCAACAATACCGAGACAGCAGATAAGAACACGGACAATCCTCTCGCTCTTTCCTGCTCCGAAATTCTGGCTGGTGAAGTTTATCGATGCCTGATACAGCGAGTTCATGGCTGTATATATGAATCCCTCGATATTCTGCGCAGCGGCATTGCCTGCCATGGTTATCGATCCGAAGGAGTTCACAGAGGACTGTATCAGCACATTGGATATCGAGAAGACAGCTCCTGACACGCCTGCCGGAAGGCCGATCCTGACTATCTGCACGAACTTCTCCTTCGATATCCTCAGCCGTGAGAGTGTGAGTTTATAGGCAGAATCGGTATGTATAAGGCATCTCAGCACAAGCAATGCCGAGATGTACTGCGAAATAATAGTCGCCAGCGCTACGCCGGCAACCCCCATGCCAAAGACTATGACGAAGAAAAGATTGAGCACAACATTGATGATTCCCGCAGCGGTAAGGAACATCAGAGGACGCTTCGTATCCCCGACAGCACGGAGGATGCCGGACCCGAAGTTATAGATCATCAGGGCAGGCATTCCACAGAAGACTATCCTCATATATAGCTCAGCAAGCGGGAGCACATCATCTGGGGTGCCCATCAGCAGAAGAAGAGGACCTGCGAGAGCTATACCGACTACGATAAGCACTGCGCCGGAGACAATTGCAAGAAGAATCGATGTATGAACAAGATCATCGATATTCTCCCTGTCCCTGGCTCCATAGTACATCGCCATAAGCACACTGCTTCCAGTAGATAACCCAATGAATATGTTTATGATCAGATTGTTCAGACTTCCTGTCGATCCGACAGCAGCCATCGCATGGCTTCCCGTGAACTGCCCTACTACGATTATATCCGCAGCATTGAAAAGAAGCTGGAGTATGCCTGAGAGCATTAATGGAATAGAGAAACGTAGTATCTTGCCGAACAGTGGTCCATTGACCATGTCAATCTCGTACGATGCTTTCTTCATGGGAATCCTCAGAACCCATCATAAGCTCAAAAGCTTTCCCGTGCTACTATATTCTTATGATAACAACCAGAGAAGAACTATGTGATGCTGTCAATAGATTCGGAGTGCTTCCATTCTTCCGCTCCGTGGTGAAAGGACTCTCCCTTGAGGAGCTGGCTGACAAGAGCATATGGTTCCCGCCAGACGGGATGGGAGCCTGGGACTGGAAGGAGGATATCATAAAGATGACAGGTGGGGCATACGGCAGCTTCTTCTGCTCATGCCCGGGATTTGTATCGAAGGAAATGCTCTTCCCCCTTCTGGCATACAGACGCAACGGCTACGATTTCGAGGGCTTCTCCAATGATGGCCATGCAAGGTCGAATGAGAGAAAGGTCTATCAGATCCTTGAGGAGACAGGAGAGGAGAACTCGACGTTCCTGAAAGCGAAATGCAAGCTCTCAGACTCCTCCTTCGGAGAAGCAATGAAAGGGCTGCAGATGAATGGCTTTGTCATCGTCTCAGGATTTGACTACAGACTCACCAAGGACGGAAGGAAGTATGGCTGGGGAATCACACGGTATGCCCTCCCTGAGGCGGTATTCGGCGATGATACGGAGAGCATGATAGATTCCTATACCCCGGAAAGCGCATTCAGCACCATGAAGGAACCCCTCTTGGCGTGCTTTCCAGACGATGAGCACCATATAGAAATACTGCTGGGAGGTAGGAGGACCTGAAAGGCCCTCCTGCAATCACTCCATGTATCCGCCCTTCATCGGGCTCACTGCATGCCTGATGAAAAGACTGAGCACTCCTGACTTATACCTTGATGGCCTTGGCTTCCAGGCCTTTCGGCGTCTCTCAAGCTCTGAAGAGACCTCCTCCGGACTGATTCTCCTGCCCTTCACACCTACTATATCGAGCTTCCTGTCAGGTATTGATATCTCAATAAGATCATCGGGCTCTACAAGGGCAATAGGCCCGCCTTCCGCGGCTTCCGGACTCACATGGCCTATGGCAGGGCCCTTGCTTGCTCCTGAGAAGCGGCCATCGGTTATAAGAGCGATTGTCCTGCCCAGCTCGCCATCGCTGGAGATTGCCTCCGTTGTATAGAACATCTCCGGCATACCAGATCCCTTCGGTCCTTCGTATCTTATGATGACAGCATCCCCAGGCTTTATATCATGGGAAAGAACTGCAGCGATTGCCTCCTCCTCTGAATCGAATGGACGCGCTCTCAAAACAGCATTGAACATCTCCTTAGGCACAGCTGAATGCTTCACTACAGCTCCATCGGGGGCAAGATTGCCTCTAAGTATCGCAACGGTACCATTCGTCCCGATAGGTGAATCGAAGGATCTTATCACATCGGTCCTTTTAAGACCTTTCTCTGAAAGATATCTGCTGCACCTATCATAGAATCCATTGCGCTTAAGCTCATCGAGATTCTCTCCAAGAGTCTTCCCCGTAACTGTCATCGCATCGAGATGAAGCTGGGACTTTATTTCCTCCATCACCGCAGGCACACCTCCTGCATAGTAGAAGAACTCAGCAGGCCATTTTCCTGCCGGACGTATATCAAGAAGATAATGAGCGCCCCTGTGCATTCTGTCGAATGTATCGCTATCGATCTCGAATCCGAATTCATGGGCAATAGAAGGAATATGAAGCAGGCTGTTCGTCGATCCGGAGATTGCCGCATGGACCATTATCGCATTCTCGAAACTGTCCATCGTAACGATATCGCTTGCCTTGATACCCTTCCTTGCAAGGACAACGGACTGCCTTCCCGCAGCATATGCGGCCTCAAGCAGCTCCTTGCTGGTTGCAGGCATCAGCGCAGTCCCGGGAAGCATAAGCCCAAGTGCCTCCGCCATTATCTGCATGGTACTGGCAGTACCCATGAATGAACAGGCACCGCAGCTAGGACAGGCATTATGCTTATAGTAAGCAAACTGCTCCTCCGTGATCTCCCCTCTCTGGCACATTGCGGAATATGCTCCTATCTGCTCAAGAGTAAGAAGATCAGGGCCGGCCTCCATTACTCCACCGGTTATGAATATCGAGGGCATATTGAGCCTTCCAAGGCCCATTAGGCAGCCCGGCATGGATTTATCGCAGGAAGCGATGAAAACACCGGCATCGAATCCGGTACTCTTTCCGTGGATCTCAATCATATTGGCGATCATATCCCTGCTAGCGAGGGAATAGTTCATGCCATCATGCCCCTGGGCAATCCCATCGCAGATATCCGTGGTGAAGTACCTTGCACCTCTGCCTCCTTCATCGGATATTCCCTTCATTGCCTCATTGACCAGCTTGTCGAGATGTGCAGAACCCGGATGACTATCGCCGAAAGTGCTCTCAACCATTATCTGCGGCTTATCCAGATCCTCCAGCGTCCAGCCCATTCCGATCTTAAGCGGATCATTCTCAGGCGCAAGCCTGCGCACTCTCTGACTATTGAGTTCCATTAATAACCTCCTGAAAAAGCAAAAGCCCCAAAGATGGGGCCTCAATGCTATGCAAGCATATCTGATAGCGTTGCTACCATTACTGCTTTAATAGTATGCATCCTGTTCTCGGCTTCATCAAACACAACCGAAGCAGGACTCCTGAAGACCTCATCGGTGACCTCCATCTCATCCAGTCCGAACTTCTCCTTGACCATCCTAGCAGTCGTTGTGTTCAGATCATGGAACGAAGGCAGGCAGTGCTCGAAGATCGTATTGCATCCTGTTGATTTCAGAAGATCCATCGTCACCTGATAAGGCTTCAGAAGAGCGATGCGCTCAGCCATCTTGTCCTCTTCTCCCATCGAGCACCAGATATCCGTGTATATAACATCCGCTCCCTTTACCGCCTCATACGGATCTGTGGTGATTGTTATCGAAGAACCATTCTCATCTGCCCAAACCTTGCACTGCGAGACGAGGTCATCTGCAGGATTGAGTGATGCAGGGGTAGCTACCGTATAGTCCATACCGACCTTCGCAGCGCCGATCATCAAAGCATTGGCGACATTGTTCCTTCCATCACCTACATACGCAAGCTTCATCTCCTCAGGCTTCTTGCCTGTATGCTCGATAGCTGTAAGGAAATCAGCAAGGAACTGAGTAGGATGATCATCATCGGTCAGCCCATTCCATACAGGTACGCCTGAATAGAGCGCCAGATCCTCCACGATCTTCTGCTCAAAGCCCCTGTACTCTATACCGTCATAGAGCCTGCCAAGGACCTTTGCTGTATCCTCAAGCGACTCCTTCTTCCCCATCTGGGAATTCGTGAGATATGTGACATGCGCACCTTCATCATAAGCCGCTACCTCGAATGAGCAGCGCGTCCTGGTAGAAGTCTTATCGAAAAGGAGAACTATATTCTTGCCATCCAGCAGCTTTCCATCGACATTGCTGCTATGTGCCTTACCCTTCTTCTTTGCCTTAAGCTCAGCCGCAAGATCGACAAGGTAGAGAATCTCATCCTTCGTAAAGTCCTTGAGCGTAAGAAAACTTCTTCCTTTAAGTGTCATTGCCATTATCTCCTATATGCAGAATATACTAAATATTTATGCATAATATGTCAATATTTTGAATATTACTGCATATTTATTCATAAACTATTAGGCTCTCCTAGCCAAAGGAGAACCTAATGCTAAACAGTATGACCAATAATGATGGATCAGCTCCCATCAGCTTCATGGCATTTCTGCCTTCCTCGCAACTACGTTCCTGCTGTTCAGCTTCTAAGCTTCTCCTGCTACCTCAATGACAGCCTTTACGATGTTCACCTTGTCGCTCACGCTCTTCTCCATAGCCTCCTGGATCTGGTCAAGCGTGAACCTGTTCGTCACAACATCCTTCAGATCAATCTTGCCCGCCACAACAGCTGCTATCGCCATAGGATAGATGTGCCTGTACCTGAATACAGTGCGGAATGTGATCTCCTTGTTCAGCGCAACGCTCATGTCCATCGTCACCTGGCCGCTCCTGCTGTATCCCACGCACACAATTGTCCCACCCGGCTTCACCATCCTTATCGCCTGGTTGACCGTCGCATCGGCCCCTGCCGTATCGATGGCAAGATCCACGCCGCTGCCTCCCGCAAGCTCTGCTATCCGCCTGATGGCATCCTCCCTGCTGCTGTTCACCACGGCCGTCGCTCCAAGGCTGAGGGCCTTCCCAAGGCGGGAATCAATGACGTCGACCACATACACCTCGGTCACACCCTCGGCCTTCAGCGCAAGCATGCACATCAGCCCGATGCATCCGGATCCGAAGACGACCGCCTTCTGCCCTATATGCGCCCCTCCCTGGTTCGCAGCGTGGAACCCGACAGCAAGCGGTTCTATCAGCGCCCCTTCCATCAGGGATACATTATCGGGAAGCCTGAAGCACATATCGGCATCGTATGCTACATACTCCTGGAACACCCCATCCACAGGAGGCGTCGCGAAGAACTGCACATCAGGGCAGAGGTTGTAGCGGCCAGTCCTGCAGAACTCGCAGTGCCCGCACGTCTTTCCAGGCTCCATAGCAACCCTGTCTCCGACCTTCAGATTCTTCACATCCTTCCCTGCCGCAATGACGGTGCCTGCGGCCTCATGTCCGAGCACGAACGGCGGCTTTACGACAAAATCCCCGATTGCCCCGGTCTCGAAGTAATGCACATCGCTCCCGCAGATGCCGACATACCCAACCTTGATCAGGACCTCATTGTCCTTAGGCTGCGGTATCGGCCTCTCCTCTATCTCTATCCGGCCTATGGCCTCCATGACAGCAACCTTCATTTTGCCTTCCATATATTCCTCCTATAAAAAACTGCAGAGCATATAGCTACCGAGGAATCCTTAGCCATATACGGATATGATCCGCATGCTTTCCATCCAGCTCAGCTATATCGTCTCCGGACATTTTATAATGTTTCCTCTATTGTTCTTTTCACGCCTTTTGTCTTCAGTTCCGAAAGGTATTCATCAACCTGTCCAATGAAAATGCTCTTATCCAACACCCAGTCTGCAAGACCTGCAATCCGGAAGAACAGAGATGAATCACCAGCAGCGGAAAGGAGCTCATCGCCTTTGGGATCATCTATCGGCATAGGCATACCATCCTCTCTGTAGATGTAATAGTAGTTCCAGATGGCCAGGACAAGTATTGCATGCTTCATCGGAAGCCCTTTGGACAACCCTTCTTCCAATGGCCTGAATATAGCATTAGAGATCTTCTTGGAACCATCGGATGCAAGACGCAGGATAGTATCCGCAATATATGGATTGGAGAATCTGGCGATCAGCTCATCCTCATAGGATGGGATATCAACATCAGGAACAGCAGGAAGTGTCTCCGCAATCTCCTCCATATAGAATCCGCGGATAAGCTTCCTGATCACAGGATCACCAATACCTTCATGGACCATCCTATGTCCAATCATATACGAAGGATACGAGAGCGCAGAATGAGAACCATTGAGAAGCCTGATCTTCATCAGCTCATACGGTCTAACATCCTTTACGATAAGCGCCCCTGATTTCCGGAAATCAGGGACAGGCGTGCAGAATGAATCCTCAATCACCCATTGCCTGAAGCTCTCGCAGTGCACGGGACAGCCATCTTCAAGATCATATTCATTCATCAGCTTATTGATATCATCGATACCAGTTCCCGGCGTTATCCTGTCAACCATCGTACAGGGGAATGCGATTGACTCCTCTACCCATTTCACAATAGCGGGATACTTACGGCTACAGAACTGCAGAATGCAGGAACGTAGCATTCTGCCATTCTCCGGTACATTGTCACAGCTCATAATCGTAACGGGATCGTTATTCCTGTACCGCTCAGCCAGAGCTGCGGAAAGACAGCCTACTGCTGTCATAGGAGGCCCAGAAGCTCCTAGATCATGCTTTATCTGTGGATTATCCCAGTCTATGCTGCCGATATCATCACGGTAGCAATAGCCTTTTTCCGTGATGGTAAGAGTTATAAGCTCTGTATCCGGGGATGCAAGGACTCTGGCAACGATGCCAGGATCATCAGAATGATTAGCATACCCGAGTATTGGGCCATTAATACGCAGATCCTCTTTACCATCGGGAGCAATTGCCAGCACGCTGTACATATAATCCTGCTTCCGGAGTGCATTGATGAAATTCCTGTCCGAGGGAATCATATCCACTTCAAAGACACCGCCATCATATAACCCTGCATTCAGCAGATCATCCAGATATGCAAGGAAATGAGAACGATGGAAATGCCCAAGCCCAATATGTACAAGTGAAGGCTTCAGGGTTTTCCTGTCATATGAAGGAACCTTTATTCCTTTATCCTTCAGCAGCGGAAGTGTTTCATCTGAGATAATCATCATGGCCTCCTAACAAACCTATATTTTCTATGCAGTCCTTGATTTCATCCGCAGAGGGCATCGCCGGGATAGCACCATAAGATGCTGTTGCCAGGCTTCCTGCCGCATTAGCATATATCAAAGCATCGTATATACAATCTTCGCTGATGCTTGCTAATGCACCACGGCTACAATAACCGGATGCAAGGATCCTGCTGAGGAATGCCCCATAGAATGCATCGCCAGCCCCAGTAGTATCAATAGTCCTGACATCGAAAGCTGGAAAAGATGCGATATATCCACCAGCCCGGACAAATGCGCCCGATGGGCCACGGGTCACAATTACAATAGAAGGCCCTTTGTCAGCTATACAGGCCGACCCATCCTCAAGACCATCCCGGCCGGAAATAAGCCTCATCTCCTCCTCTGATACCTTAACAATATCACATAAGGGAATGACGCTGGATATCACCTTCTCAGCATCAGCAGGATCCTTCCAGAGGAATGCCCTGTAGTTTGGATCAAAACTGATTACAGCCCCAGCCTTTCTTGCATATCCAGCAACATCGATGGTAGTCGTTCTGGAGGGCTCTCCTGTCATGGATACAGACCCAAAATGGAAAATCCTTGATCCGGAAATAAGATCCTTATCTATATCGCTATCCTCAAGCATAAGATCAGCCCCCTGCTCCCTATAGAAAAGAAACGATCGATCTCCGGAAGCATCGAGAGTGACAAAAGCCAGTGATGTAAGATATCTTTGATCCAATGACAATCCTGAGCAGCATATACCTGCATCCTCAAGTCTACATCGCAGGAAGGATCCGAATGGATCATCGCCGACCTTGCCGATGAATGCTGTATGGCATCCTAAACGGGATAGCATCGCTAGGACATTAGCAGGAGCTCCACCTGGATTCTGAGAATAAAGAGGAATCCCTTCGCCAGTCATTCCAGATGGAGTGAAATCTATAAGGCACTCACCAAGAGCCACGACATCAAACATAATAGTCACCTTTCAGCATCAGCATACTCTTTCATCCTTTTACCGAACCTGCAGTAAGACCATTTATGAACTGATCCTGAGCACAAATGAAGATTATGATAATCGGGATTGTGGAAATCAGAGACCCCGCCATCAGAACACCATACTGAAGATTCCAAGGATCGGCATAAAGAGTCGCCAATCCAAGAGGAACAGTAAGCATTGTCTGTGACTTTAGCATAATCAATGGCCAGAAATAGCTGGACCAGGCATTCAGCCATAGATATATTCCAAGCACACCAAGACCGGGTTTCACCAGTGGTAACGCAATCCGTACAAAAAGGCCAGCTTCACCTATACCATCGATTCTAGCAGCTTCAAGAAGCTCCATCGGCAGACTGGATTCAATATACTGCTTCATAAGGAATATCCCGAACATGCTCACAGCATACGGAAGTACAAGAGATGAATATGTATCTATCATACCGATATCTGACATCAGCCGGAAAACCGGAATGATTGTCACTATCTCTGGAATTGCCACTGATCCCAGTACAAGCCAGAAGAAGAAATTCTTAAGCCGGAATCTATACACCCCAAAAGCAAAACCAGCCATAGAGCATATCAACAGTCCAAGAAATGTAGATAATATGCAGATTATGATGCTATTCCATAACCATGCCAGAAAACTCGTATTGCTGAATAGACTGATATAATTACCAAAATCTATATTGTCTGGGAACAACCCCTCCATTCTGCTATAGAAGTCACCAGCCGGCCTTATCGAATTCACAGCCATCCAGTAGAATGGGATAAGCGTAAAGATAGCATAAACAATAAGAATCAGGTGTATGCCGAGCTTTGACAGCGTTCTCTTTCTCTTTGTACCTAACATCATTTCCTCCCTGAAGAACTTTCCTTCTGCCTTGAAACAGAGACTATGGAGGCCGCAAGCATAAGAAGCGTCATAACGTATGAGACTGCGGCTCCTTTAGAGAAATCCTGCTTAAGGAAGCTTGTCTGATACAGATACATTTGCAGTGTGAGGGTTGAATTCGCAGGACCTCCCTGGGTAAGAATCCAAGGCTCATCGAATAACTGGAATGAAAGTATCGTTGACATGATTATCACGAATATAAGCATTGGCTTCAGCAGAGGAAGGGTTATCTTCCTGAACTGCTGGAAAGCATTTGCACCATCAATCATCGCAGATTCATACAGTTCTTCAGGAATTGATGTGAGTCCTGCAAGGAAATATGCACAGTAATATCCAGAGCCACGCCATACACGCATCAATATGACAGCCCACATAGCACCGGTCATTGATGCGAAAATCCTATAATTGTACTCGATGCCGAACATACCCAGAAGCGAAGTTATGAATCCGATATTCCTCGCGAAGATAAGATCGAAGACAACCGCGACAACTGGCAATGACATAGCAATAGGAGAGAAGAATACAGCCCTGTAGGCCTTTTTCCCGCCTATTATTGAACTATTACAGAAAACGGCGAGCATTATTGCCAGGATAATCATTATTACGTTATATACAACAACAAAGTATAATGTATTCCATATAGCCTTGATGAAAGTCGGATCATGGAAAATCGTAATATAGTTCGACATTCCGATGAATCCTGAGATATCGCCATCATCCAGCTGGAAGAAACTAATGAGAAATGACCAGATTATCGGCCAAAGACGGAAAATAGCAAAGAAAATAAGGAATGGCAGTAGAAACAAATACGGTGCAATCCGTCTGGAATCTATATGGACTTTCATAAATCTCAGCTCCTATCTGACCGGCGGCATTGCGCCGGCCAGAAACATATTTACTCAATCTGATAACAGCAGAAGAGAATATTACCTGCCCGTTTCTGCTGCTATAGTATCCTCGATTGCTCTTGCAGCCTCCTGAGGTGTAAGCTGTCCAGCAAACATAAGATCAAGCTTCTCTCCGATTATCATCTCAACGGAGGCCCAATCAAAATAATGGAACGGAGTTGTATCGAGAATCATATCGTATATGTTATCCCCTGAGAAATACGGATCACCTTCCTGATAGAATGGATCGGAATAAGCCGGTTCATAAGCAGGAACAGCAGACCATGTCTTTCCGGCCCATACCTGACCTTCAACAGAACCGCAGAGCCATTTCACGAAATCTGCTGCTGCCTCCGGATTCTCAGACTGATCCGTTACAGCTATAACAGTTCCTCCCCAGTATCCGGAAAGGGCCTGTTCCTTATCATCCCACCTCGGTGTAGGCATGATTTTCCACTTTCCTGAGAGCTCTGGAGCATTGGTCTTCAGGTTGGCAGCTTCTGCTGTATTCATGATCCATGCGGCAATCTTTCCTGCCTTGAATTCTCCCCAGAACTCCGGAGTGAAGAATGTAAGGCTCTCGCCATATCCCTCTGCTACCATTGTATTGAGGAACTCAAGGACTATCTCAAGATCCTTGTTATCATGGATTACTTTCCCATCTGCCGTGAAATAATTGCCTCCTCTTGATCCAAGCAGCATACCGACGGCATTAGCACCCCAAGAACCAGCCGGATTGAAAATCGGCAGCATATAGATTCCATCTTCCTTCAGGATCTTTGCAGCTTCGATAAGATCATTGAATGTCTCGATCTCAATACCATATTCCTCAAAGATATCGGCTCTATAGAACATAACAGAAGGGGAGACATCCGGAGTAAGACCAGCGATCTGTCCATTATAGGTGACAAGATCCTTAAGGCTGTCTGGATATCCATCCATGATATCGGAAACAACGGATGTCATATCATACATATGTCCGCTATCCCTGAACTGAGGATAGTACCGCTGGGTAGTCTGATAGATATCAGGTGCACCTGTTCCTGCCTGAAGAGCAATAGCAAGCTTTGCATTGATATCTGCATGAGACATCTGGACCTTAACGATCTCCACATCATCCTGCATCTGATTGTATGCATCGATCGCGGCATCGCTGCTCAGCCACGTCCAGAACTCGAGCTTTGTCTTGCCATTATCAGCAGCAGACTCTGCCGTAGCACTCTCTCCGGAACCTCCTGCGAAGAGAGCCAGCGACAACATAGAACATAACAGAACGGTCAATACTTTCTTCATAAATTCCTCCTTTTGAATCAGAAGCAGATCAATCGCCTAAAAACACATTTTCATTCAGCAATGCATCCCTGAGTTTTCCATATTCCAGTCTTGCAGGAACCGTCGATTCTTGTACGCACAATGCAGCAGCTGCCCCCGCAGCCTCACCTATTCCATAGCAGCATGGCATAACACGGAATGCAGATACTGCATCGGATGTTGCGGATATCGTCTTTCCTGCCACAAGAAGATTCCGGCAATTCTGCGGGACGAGTGATCTATATGGGATTCCATACCATTTATCAACGGTGATATACTCTCCCGCACCGGTCTTGGCATCATGTATATCAATAGAGTTCGAACAGAGAAGGATAACATCCTCAGGAACCACAGAATTGATCACATCTTCCTTTGTTATCGTATATAGTCCTTTTATATGGCGAGTCTCCCTGCAGCCAACAACAGAGGCCGTATCCATCAATTTGGCATTCTCGAATCCGGGGACATGCTTCCGGAGGAATGCATATACTTCCTGGACCTGCTTTCTTCCATCGATTGTGGCTTTTGTAAGATCCTCGCTCCTTGTCCCATCTATATTCTGTATACGGGTTGTGTTCAGCTTCCACTCCCCTTTGGAACAAGTCTCATATGTTCCCATCTCATCACGGGCTATAGTCCACTCCCCTGTTTTGCGTCCCTCCTTTATAAGCCAGCTGAAAACACCGAAGAAGGGCTGTCCCATCAGATCCTTATTCTCCTCCACATATGCATATACCCGCTCCGAATCCACATTGCATACTCTGAAGAAGAGCGTTGCAGGCTGTATATGTCCATCTTCCTCTCGGCCTTTAGAGGTCGGAACGCCAGCTTTCACTGCTACGGATGCATCTCCGGTGGCATCAATATAGATACCTGCTTTTATGGCAGCTGCCCCCTGTCTCTTTGCCACAACTACATAATCAATGGAATCACCATCCATGATGGTATCGACGAAATCAGTATAATAAATGAGCTGAACACCTGCTTCCAGAAGCATATCCTCGGCCACAATCTTCAGTGTTTCGGAATCGAAAGGGGTAACATGCTCATGCCCTTTACGTATGAAAGCGGCATAGGGAGTAGCCTTACCGATCTTAGAAGGATGTATTGCACCCCCTGCTTTCTCCAGTCTTCTCACAAGCTCATCGAATATGCCGCGGATAATCTGAACCTTTCCGCTGCCATCAAACGATGTCATAAAAGGCCCTACAAGACCAATTGTGGCCATCCCTCCGACACAGCCCTCACGTTCAATGAGCACTGTCTTGGCACCATTGCGGGCAGCAGCCAGCGCTGATGCAATTCCTCCCGGTCCTCCTCCGATAACAAGCACATCACAGGTTGAAACATCCTCAATACCAGTTCTGAACTCAACCATATTCTCCTCCTTCTGTGAGCACAGTCATATCAAACATCCATTCCTTTGCAGGAACTTCTGAGAATCAGCTGCCCATCAAGCATTATCTCCTCAATCGGCTTAGATGGATCGGCAATCCTTGAAAGCAGCAATGATACAGCTATCTTTCCCATCTTCTCTGTGGGCTGCTTGATAGTAGAAAGCGCAGGATTCGTTATCTCAGTCCAGTCGTAATCATCAAATCCTATAACGGAGATATCATCAGGGATACGCATGGAATACTGAACAAAGTATTTCATAGCACCGATACACATAAGATTATTCGATACAAATAAAGCGGTCATATCGCTATTGCATTCGATGAGAGCCCTGCATGAATCATATCCGCCCTGTATGCGGGAATCACCGAAAGCAATCAAAGAAGGATCGGGCTTAATACCAGCCTCAAGCAAAGCGCTTGTATATCCTTTATATCTTTCATCCGTGGTGCTTATACCTGCGACACCACCAATAAAGCCTATGCGCTTATGCCCAGAACCGATAAGATAGCCTATTGCATTGTTTACAGCTGAACGGGAATCCATAAGGACTGAATCCCCGATATTCTGCTCCAGCCTTCTATCAATATATACCGCGGGAAGATCTCCCAGAAGACTCCGGTAATCAAAGGACCTATCCGTAGGAGCAATTATTATCCCAGCGGGGAAATAAGTAAGAATATGGGCTATTTTCTCCTTCTCTCTTGCAGGATCTTCATCAGAAGAGCAGAGAACCAGGTTATATCCAGAACCGGAAAGCTTCTTCTCAACAGCGGCAGCAATCTCAGTAAAGAAGAAATTCGAGATATCAGGAATGACAAGACCAATCATATTGCTCTTTTTCTCTTTGAGCATCTTGGCCAGATAATTTGGACAGTAGGAAAGCTCTTCCATCGCCTTCTCTACTTTTCTTGTCGTTTCCTCGGAGACAAAGCGGGTATGGTTGATGACATGCGAAACAGTAGCCGTGGATACGCCAGCAGTCTCTGCTATCTGTTTTATTCCGACAGCCATATGCCCTCCCTGATAGAAAAACGATTACGTAAACGTTTTCCTGAAATCCATAAACAGAATACCCCGGGGTCGAGCAGCTGTCAAACAATTTTATACAATGGGATAGAAGCTTTTACAGTCTGTCCTATTCTCCCTACCTTAAACATTTACTGTTTCCATATCCGGAATATCCAGCGGGTAAAGGAATCCAGCGCACTATTATACCTGTAATATATACAATACCATCACTCAGATTATAGTGTGCAGAGATAATTCAGAAGAGCAGGATATGTATCGACCTCTGCAACTGCACCGGTGGTATCAAGCTTTATGCTTGCAGCTTTGAATCCTACGACCTTAAGTCCTGCTGCTCTGGCAGAAGCAACCCCTGCAGGAGAATCCTCCACAGCAATACAGCAATCTGCAGACAGTCCGGATAATGCAATTCCTTTCAGATATGGATCTGGCGCAGGCTTGCTATGCTGGATCATGTCCCCTGTGACGATGAAATCAAAGCACCGGACCATATCAAGGCGATCCAGTGCCGATAGGATCAGCTTTGATCCTGTAGATGAAACCAATCCCACACGGAATCCATTGCAGGCAAGCTGTCTGAGACATACAGCAGCACCATCAATTGGCTTTATTCCATCATAATCCATATAGAAATTGTCATATAGAGAATACTTCGATATATAATCATCTGGAGAGATAGATAAACCATATTTGCCATTGATATAATCGATTGTCCTGACAGTATTGAAACCAATCACATGGATTGCATCTGCCTCAGAAACCTCTGTGCCATAATTTTCCCTGATCACTTTGATGAGCAGGTCTTTGGCATATGATTCACTATCAACGATAACACCATCAAAGTCAAACATAACGCACTTATGCATAAACAAGTACTCCCCTAGATTATCTCGACATACTGGACACCAGCAATCTTCTTTATATTGCTTATAAGCTTCAGCCTTTCTTCCTTAGGCTGAGTCTTCACCATGATATATATAAGGAATCCTTCATCGCCACTATTATGGAATGTATCGAAATCCATTATCTTGTAATCACCATAGCATTTCATCTTGTCAAAGAACTCTGCCATATCAATCGCCTTATTGAAGACAATCATTATCTGAATCCGTCTTGATATCGCAAAATAAGTGGATTCGATCTTGCCCAGAATATAAAGTATGCATAGTATAGCAATGCCGACCAGAACAGCCCCTGTTATGAATCCAGCTCCTACGCATAATCCTATGCATGCCGACACCCATAGGCCCGCGGCTGTAGTCAGTCCTTTGATCTGATGATAGCCATTGAAGATTATCGTACCGGCACCCAGAAAGCCTATTCCGCTTATTACCTGGGCACCAAGTCTCGAAGGATCAGTACCACCCATATATTCCTGTATATATATGCCAAGCATACTGACAAGGGTGGCGCCAAGAGAGACAAGCATGTAGGTTCTTGCCCCAGCAGGTCTGCGTTTCTGGGTACGCTCCAGTCCAAGCAGACCGCTGAGGAACGCTGAAATGAGGACTTTCAGGAATACAACATCAATTGATAGCCCTGCAAAATACTGATCTATTCCAGCGCATAAACTTTCCATATAGCCCTCGCAGATTACCCCTTTATACCAGAACCTACGAATGCATCAATGATATTCTTCTGGATGAAGACATATATGATCATCATGGGCAGGGATGCAAGTGTTGCTGTTGCCATAAATGGTCCCCATCTATTACCTGCTTCATGATCAAGGAACTGCTGCAGACCAATCGTAAGCGTCTGGTGCTCCGATGATGAAAGAACAAGAAGCGGCCAGAAATACTGGTTCCATCCATCGATAAGGCAGAGTATGAACATTGACAGAATCGCACCCTGGCATATCCTGAATACAACCTTTCTGAAAATCCAGAACGAGTTCGCCCCCTCTACCTCCGCAGCCTCGAAGAAAGCCTTTGGAATGCTGCTTACATGCTGTCTGATGAAGAAGAACGTAGAAGCATTGGCAATATTCGGAATAATAACAGCAGCTGGCGTGTTCAGTATTCCCATGCGGCTGGTAAGGATGTAATTCGGGATCATCGTAACCTGGAATGGAATGACCATTGTAGAGATGAGCATATAGAAGATGAATGCATTGAATCTCGTTTTGTAGTATGTAAGCGCGAATGCCGCAAGCATGGATACAACAATCTGAGACAACGCTATCCCAAGCGTGGTGACAATACTATTGTAGAACCAGTTCAGAAGATCATAATCTTCTATTACTGTCCTGAAATTATCAAGCGTCGGCACATGCGGTATAAGATAAATATCGCGTGTGAAGAGTTCGTTTGGAAGCTTGAAAGCCGATGAGATCATCCAGAAAATCGGGAAGATATTCAGGATGACAAGGATAAATAGGAAAATATGCAGAATTGACTGCTTTCCTCGTCTGGATATATTAATCGTCATAATGCCATAACCCTCCAGCAAGCTTAATCAGACTAGCCGTGATTATCAGGAAGAATATCGAGGTGAATATTGCAGTGGAACTTGCCAGTCCGATATTGAAGTACTCGAATGCGAATACATATATGATGTGCGACAGATTCGTCGTAGCATCGGATGGGCCGCCTGAGGTCAGGATATTTATTGGAGTGAAAGCCCTTTCCGCAGCAAAGATAACAGAAGTTATCAGGATATAAATAGTCGTTGGCCAGAGCAGAGGCCATTTGATCTTCCGGAACACCTGCCACCCGCTTGCACCCTCTATCGTAGCTGCCTCTATATATTCCTTATTGATGCAGAGGAGACCTGCGATGAACAAGATCATATTCGTTCCAATATGCTTCCATCCCGACACAAGAATGATTGAGAACATAGCAGTCTTCTTGTCACTGAGCCATGCGAAGCCAGGATGCCCCACCATATTGAGGATATTGTTCAGAACTCCGAACTGAGGATTGAACATCCACATCCAGACAAGACAGATGATTGAAAATGCCAGGATCGAAGGAAGAAATAACAGGGCTTTATAGAAATTCTGGAATCTGCTGCTCCTTATATTCGAAAGCATCAGGGCAAAGACAAGAGGAAGAACCATGAAGAATGGGAACAGCCCTATCATATAAAGGAACGTATTGATCGTAGCCTTCTGGAAGGCTTCTCTTCCAAGCATCTCAACAAAGTTATTAAGTCCTGTCCATTTCATGGTGCCGACAAAGTTCCATTTGAAGAAACTGAGTATAAGCGAATAGATTATCGGCCAGAATTTATACAGAACAAATGTCACAAGAGCGGGCAGCATATATATAAAGAACATTGTGGTCTTACGCCGCTGCGCACGCTTCGCATATATCGATCTACTCTCGACTTTCGCTACCATAGAATTCTCCCACAATCAGTCAAACAAAGAAGAAAGCTCCCGGATCTTCTCAAATGGATTCTCTCCTCCGAAGACCTCAAGGACAAACTGCGCCGTATACCCTTTCTTCCTCATATAGTCGTGGACCTCTGGCCAATCGATTACGCCATCATCCGGGAGATTATGCAGATCATTTCTGCCATCATTGTTATGGATATGCATCGTCACGATATCTGGCATCGCAGCATCGATCTCATCATGCATCTCAACACCAGAGAGAACCACATGCCCTATATCAAGACAGTATTTCAGTCCTGGTATATCGCCATACAGCTTCTTCTGATTCTGCAAGGTACAGATTATCTCATCCTCAGCACCTGATGGGGGTATATTCTCAAGAGCTATCGTAACGCCGAACTTACTTCCATAATCACAGAGATCAGCAAACACATCCTTTACTATGCTGATTTCAGAATTCTTATAATTGTATTCGCCTCTATCAAGGCCATGCATTACCATAATAGGGACTTCGAACTCCGAGCAGTCCTCGATTGTCCTATGCCACAGATTCATACGATACGAAAGGAATTCGCGGGAATCCCTGAATACAGGTTTAAAACGCCTAAATGGAGCATGCACGGAATGGACTGAAAGACTATATTCTTTAAGCCAGCTCTTTATTTCATTTCTGTTTATTTCCGCTCTTGGGTCAAAATGGACAGAATCCCCCCAGAGCTCGACATAATCAAAACCATTCTCCTTGGTGCATTTCAGAATCTCACGCAGATCCGAGAACTCACCGATCCATGATGAGAGCGCATATTCATTCCTATCTGTGTATATGCCAGACATATTTCCTCCTTTTTAAAAGCTGTGCATCCCGAGAGGGGTGCACAGCAGTATGTGTCATGAATTATGGAATAAGATCAGAGCATCTTATTGAAGTCTTCTACAGCTTTATCAAAAGCCGGGCCGACCTCAACGCCATTGAACAGACAATCAGTCCTTACATTGTAATAGAGTCTGTCAATCTCCATTCCGGTTGATCCACCGGGCCAACAGAGCCATGGCACTGCATATGGTACGCTCTCATAAGCAGCTTCCTGGCCTGGAGTAACCGGAACCTCGTCGGTTGTTACCGAAAGATAGCCTGTCTTAGTGAAGATCTCCATGGCCTCAGCAGATGTCGCATACTCGATAAACTTCCAGACAGCGGCCTGAGCATCCTTATCCTTACTGAAATTGAAGATGCCTGATCCACCAGCAGGAAGGGCTCTCTGCTTGCCTGTGAAAGCAGGGTTCATCGCTACTTCAAGCTCGAAGTTAGCACCGGAAGCAATGCTTGAAAGTTTCATGCATGATCCACAGTAGAAAGCCATCTCACCAGCTATGAAGTCTGCAAAGAGCTCATTATCCGTACATACAGGAATAAGACCCTCGCTGTATAGTCTCTGCCACATCTCAATAGCCTCAACAGCCTCAGAATTATTAAATGCAACCTTTGTATTATCCTCGTTGAGGAGCTTGCCGCCATTGGAGAAAATGAGCGTCAGGTCTGGCCAGGTATCCAGCATCTGCAGACCGATTGTATACTTGTCCGTATTGGCTTTGATTACCTCTCCTACCTCGAATACCTCATCCCATGTATCAGGGATATCCTCTTCTGATAATCCAGCTTCCCTGAGGATATCCATATTGACAAACATGACCATATTGGACATACAGAACGGCACGCATACCATATCACCATCGACCTTTCCAAGATTGAGGATCGCTGGATTGAATTTCTGGGTCAATGCCTCATAAGCCTCTGCGGATGGAGCAATCTCATCAATGTGATTCGGCTTGAGTTCTGTAGCGATATAATTCATGAGGTTATATCCTCCGAGAAGAACATCAGGAGGATTATTACCTGCAGCAAGGTCCGCAATCATCTGCTGAAGAAGATCTATGTATTCGCCAGGCTTTGCAGTTACTTCAACCTTGATATCCGGATTTGCAGCTTCAAAATTATCTACAATCTCATTGAGACGAGCCTCGCTGTCACCAGACCATCTATGCCATACCTGAAGAGTAATCGGTCCAGATTCCTTCTCCGAATCCCCTCCTGCGAATACGGAAGACAGAGCAAGCATCATACAGAGTGATAACACTAGAATCCGTTTCATTGTTTTCTCCTTTTGTATTAGTTTAATGGGGAAAGAAGAAAACATCGTGTCATAATCTTTCCGCGGTTTGTCACATTAATCTATGACAATTGTCATATAATCGGCAGTTCGACCAATAAAGAGAAGCCCGTATCTACTGGAGGAAACTCAAGGCTACCTTTCCGTTCTGAAACGAATTCATATATTCCGGAAAGCCCTATACCGAAGTTGATTATCCCATGTTCTGGCTTCAATCCATCATTGCTTATCGATATTGAAATACGGCTATCACTTTTCCAGCATACAATCGATATATGCTCAGCATTGCCGTGCTTGATTGAATTAGTAAGTGATTCCTGAACAAGATGGATGAAGAAGACATCATAATCAGGATTGAATGTATAGGGCCAGTTGCCATACTCGATATTCACACTGCAATGCGAGGCCATTGAGAAAGTCCTCACAATTTCATACAGTTCGTTATGCAGGCTTTTAAGTCCATACTCGTCCTCCCTCATCTCGCGGAGGATATAGCGGATCTCATTTATCCCGCGTCTTGAATAATCAAGGGCATCATCTATCATCTTCTTTGCCTTGACATTATCGACTTCCATAACGGCATCAGTAGCCTGCAGTATCATTATAATATTCGTGAACACATATCCTGCCGTATCATGAATCTGCTTTGTTATCTTCTTTCGTTCTTCCAGTGAGATATTCTTCTGCAGCGCAAAAATCTGCTTAGAGAATGTTGAATTGAGTGCATCCAGATGCTCGATTCTGCTCTGCAGAGCACTCAGGGATCTGCTGAGCCGCTCATTGCGGATGCTGAAAAGCTCAAGGATTATGAGAAATGTGGCAGTTGCCATATATACAATGAGACTTACAAGATCAACCTTTTCGGTAATGAAATAGTCATATGACAGGAACAGGTTGCCTATTACCCCAATCACTACAATCAGGAAAATGTTCAGATACAAGGGGTAAATATAGATCATGGAAGCCACAAGGATTGGGATAAGGACATATTCCCTAGGAAGCGGGGCAGAGTCATAATATGCAATAAGCAGAACCGTGAAATAGACAGAAGCATGGAATATCCGGCGAAAAGCATTGTTCATCCGTGTACAGGAACATAACCATGCCTGTATAATCACAAACAGACAAAGCATGCAATCAATCATGGAAAAACTATTGTCAAGAAACAAGCATAGGACCAGAGATGCGATTATAGCAAGAATCAAAAGCACCCATTTTCTGATGAATGTCTCAAATCGTATTCTGGCGAACAATAGAAATCACCTCCAGTCTGTCTTTTGATCCAATCTTCGCGTATATCCTGCTGATGTAATTCCTTACGGTTGGCTCGGAGATGAAGAGCTCCTCAGCAATGCGTTTATTGTTATATCCCTTCGAAACAAGCTTAAGTACTTCCTTCTCCCTGTTGCCCAGTCGTGCGATGAAATTATTCCATTCGGATCTGGATTCCTGTGAGAAATGAGTAGAGATCCAATCCTCAGGGAGGATGATTGAGGAGTCATTTGTGGCAATTGTCTTCAATGATGAGATAAGATCCATGGGCTTTATATTCTTTATGAAATATCCAGCTGCGCCATACTCAATGGCTTCACGGACATATTCATCATCAATAAAGGTCGTAAGCATTACAATCTTTATCTCAGGCCATTGCTTCTTGATGATCTTTGCAGCCTGCACACCATCCATCACAGGCATACGGACATCAAGCAGGATTATATCAGGGGCTGAGATATGCATAAGCTTATCAATCGCTTCCTGGCCATTGAAAGCTATATCTATGCAATGGATATCCGGAGTGAGCGTCTCCAGCATAAGCTTTAGATTCTCAGCAAACAGAACCTGATCATCGACAATCAGGATATTAATTGATTTCGTCAGACACTCGTCCATTGATTATCACCTGAACCTGTATCCAGAGTATAGCATGCAACAGCAAAAATATATAATATAGGAATCTGCGCATGCTGTTCCTATATTTTCAGCCCGGATGCTGCTTCGATGTAATTCTGACTTTCCCCAGATATATACAATAATTGATATCATTATCCGGAAAAAGGGCATATATCATATGAAAGGTCCCAGGGTATCTCCCATACAGTAAACAATACCCGGTACAATCGTAAAACAGCAAAGACAAACAGATAGCTCAGGTCTTCTACAGCGAAGCAAAGATTTCGATAAACTTAGATGTCCTGTCATTGAATGCGGCTGAAAGAACCCGCTTATCCTTCTAAAGCTCCGAGATCCCCGCTATCTGCCTACTGCCTTCCTCTTGTCATAGTCTGGGGAGGGGCATCTCCTTACGAACACGGAGCAGCCTTGGAACAGCCCTCTTATTCACTCTGTCTGGACTACAAGATATGCCAGCCTCTGCCATCTATCCCGAACAAATCATCTTTCACGCCAATTGCTGAGAAGTCACACTGAACAGCATATTCCCATCAATAAGAACATACTCATTGGATGTGAAATCAAACCCTTCAATGGAGACAAATCCTATCCTCCGCGATTTGAATGATTCGATGGATCTGATCTTCTCAGCTTCAGTGGCAGCAAGCTTCTCAGTCATCTTGTTCTTCAGGAACTTTACCTCGAAAACATCGTAACCATTGATGAATTCCAGCACTACATCAAATTCACCATTTGCTTGTCTTTTCCGGTCATCATACCAATAGCTTCCAATACCGATAATGCCATCCAGCCTCCCTGCTTTCGCAAGCATTGAGAAATACTGTCTGGCAACATCTTCAAAACGATAACTGAAATACATATCCAGTGATGGCTTGATAAGATTATCGTAGACCGCATCCACGCCTACATTCTCTATCCTCGATCGATTCGGGTATACATATGTAAAATAAAACCGGAACAAATTGTCACCGATTGAATAGAAAACATGCTTGCTGTTCTCATCCTCATTTATCGGATACGATCTGGTGACAACATCATTCGCCACCATCTTTGACAGCCATCTCGAAAGGTTGCCAGTATTCTTCTGATCGAATACCTCCCTTAGATCTCTGTAGGTTCTCTTACCATTGCCAATGCGGTTAAGTATGCTAAGTACAGGTCCTATCTTATTGAACTCCTTTAGGAGCGTATTCTCCACAAGAGCACGGACACTGCCCCTCGGATCAACAACCAGCCGCTTGATATTCGATTCGAGCGAGGCTGAACTATCTATATATTCCAGTGCTGCAGGAGAGCCTCCGAATACAGAATATGCAGACACCTTATCCCTGATACTCCATTTCTCAATGAATGAGGATGCCTCATAATAATCAAATTCATTTATCTTCAATGCGACGGCAAACCGATCGAAAAGCGGATTAGAGGAATCCAGAAGCTCTGCCATCACCGAAATGGCAGATCCTGACAGAATGACTCGAACATTTGTTCCTGCAAGGCTATCGATAATCTTCTGCATCATCGAATCGGCCTGCACCCCGCCATATGAGTCTTTCAGCTCATTATACTCATCCAGAACGACCATAATCGGAACATCAAGACTAACAAGGAAACGGAAGATATCATGAAATGAATCAAAGCGTCCGAATTCCCTTCCAAGAGATAGCTCTATCTCCTTCATCAGCTGTACACAATTGCTCTCATAGCTTTCGCTTGTGCACTGGAATGAGACAACCTTGCCTTCAAAATCCTCAAGTGCTTTATTTATGAGAGTAGTCTTCCCTACACGCCTCTTACCATAAACAAGAAGGGCATGCTTCCTGTCGGTGAAGAAACTCCGGATAGTACCAATTTCCTTCTGGCGATGGTAAAACATTGTAGCTCCTTATACTGATTTTTAAATCAATGAATATTTTTCATTGAATTCAAAATCAATGATAATGCAATCAGTAGATTTTTCAAGGCCAAACTATGGCAAGCCACGAATACACCATATAAGCTACTCAAGCAGATCGGGTTCTGTGTCTACCCTTTCAAGAGGTTTTTCCCCTGCAATATCATCAGGAAGTTCAATCCTTTCAAGCTTGCCTGTTATCATCGAGTTGCGTTTGACAGCATCGCTTATCCTGTCCGATGCCCGGTCTATGGCATTCTGTGTCTTCTCCAGGTCCTCTCCAAAGCGGAAGAACTGGGTCTTGAGATCCTTGAATAGCTGCCAGATTCTCCTTGTATTCTTCTCCACCTGAAGCGTCTTGAAACCAATCTGCAATGAGTTTATAAGAGCAGCGAAATTGGTCGGGCCCGTAAGAAGCACCCTGTATTCATCCTGCAGAGTCTCTGAGAACCCCTCCATGCGGAGAAGCTCTGCATAAAGGCTTTCCGTAGGGACGAAAAGAATAGCGAAATCGGTTGTCTTGGGAGGGACGATATATTTATCCCTTATATCCCGTGCTTCAGAGAGAACCCTTGCCCTGAGATTCTTGATGGATTCCTTTATACGCTCCTCATCCCCATCCGATACAGCCTCGGAATAGCGTACAAAGTCCTCCTTCGGGAACTTTGAATCGATAGGGAGGAAAACCTCCTCGTCCCTCTCCCTGCCTGGAAGCTTAATTGCGAACTCGACAACGGCACCACCCTTCTTCGGAGCATAGTTCCTGACATACTGCTGCGGAGTCATCAGATCGGAAAGTATGTTCTCTGCCTGCACCTCACCCCAGGTTCCACGCACTTTGACATTCGAGAACATCTTATTCAATGATGAGATATCACCAGCAAGCTTATCCATCTCGCCGATGCTCTTATACAATGCCTCTAGGTTCCTCGTAACCTGCTCGAATGATTTTGATATCCTCTCCTCAAGCGTGCTCTGGAGCTTCTCATCTACAGTGAGCCGCATCTTCTCAAGCTGGTCGGAGTTCTCGGTACGGATCTTCTCCATACCTTTTCCTACCTCCTCTGTCAGTGATGCCGTCTCCTTCATCACGATTTCCATCGTCTTCATGTTCTCGCGGCGTATCTCAGAGAGTATCGCAGAGATTGAATCCGTGCCCTCCTTCTGCCTTCTGTCAAGCTTGTCATTGAGTTCCCTGTTCTCACGGAAAAACAGCGCCATCTGCCCCTTCTGTGATGTGTTGATATCAGAGATAGCGGATTCAAGGGACTGGAGTCTCTGCTCAATCGATGACCTGAATGCATCGAATGATGATGCTGTCCTATCCTGCATCTCCTGGGACAGCCTTGAAATATCCTTCCTCCCATTTCCTCTGACAGCAACAATAAGCAGAAGGATTACGCTCAGCGAAGACAATGCAATAGATATAAGGACAAGAATTTCAATGGACATACAAGGAATAATAGCTCATTGAAGAGTTTGTTCCCATCTATAATTTATATGGACAATGACATCAATTTCGATTCATATTATGACGCGAAAATAATATTCGCGTCATATTTTGACTTGAATATCCGATTCTTCCACTTCATAATGTGGCTATGAACTACAAGATATACGTATGGCAAAAGCCGGATTGGCCTTCATTCAGGTGGGATGAGGAGAAAGTCAGCCCATTGCTGTATGAAACAACTAGAATGGAGTCATATTTTCTTGGCAGGATTTCGATGATTGATCCAGAGATAAGGAACTCGATACTTACCAGGAATCTTGAGAATGAGATACTCTCATCGAATTCCATAGAAAACATCACACTGCAAAGAGATTCTGTACGTTCATCCATATTATCAAGGCTTGGTTTTGATTCTGAAGGGCATGAAAAAGCAGATCGATACACCGATGGAGCTGTCAATATAGTCATCGATGCAGCCAGAAATCACAAAATGCCCCTGACGGCAGAACGTCTATTAGGCTGGCATGCCGAATTGTTCCCTGCAGGAATGAGTGAAGGAAGAAGGATCCTTGTCGGTCAATGGAGGCAAGGAGAGATGTTCGTAGTATCGGGAAGACTTGGAAAGGAAATAATACATTATGAAGCACCTCCTGCAGACAGGCTTGAGCATGAGATGGAGGCATTCCTTGAATTCATCAATTCCAAGGACATGAACCCACTGCTTAAAGCAGCAATCGCACATTTCTGGTTCGTCACAATACACCCATTCTCAGATGGAAATGGGAGAATCGGAAGGGCTATAGCGGAAATGCTGCTTGCAAGAGCAGATAATACAAGCCATCGATACTACAGCTTATCGTCTGCAATCATGGCAGACCGGAAGGCATATTACGAAATTCTTGAATACTGCCAGAAAGGCACAATGGATATCACAGGATTCCTGGAATATTTCCTGCTGACGCTGCAGAATGCAATCAGGGCTGCAGAAGGCGAAATCAAAAAGGCAATCCAGAAGACACAATTCTGGGATTCTCTGAGAGGAATATCTCTGAATCCACGGGAGATCAAAATCATCAACATGCTCCATGATGGATTCAAAGGAAAACTGACTACAGCCAAATGGGCAAAACTTGGGAAGTGCTCCCACTCCACAGCTCTCAGGGACATTAATGACCTGATAAGCAAGGGCATACTGATTGCAGATGGAGGAAACAGCAGAAATGCTGGATATATGCTCAGAAATGAAAAACAAGGAGAATATCAGGGATGAGAAAGGCCGGGTGTCGCTCCCGGCCAAAGAAAGAGAGTTGCAGGAAAAACCGCCTCTACAACCAAAATTCAGCTGAGTCCCATCATCAGGAGACAACATTCACGCTCTTGCCTGACAAGAACGATTCGTAGTTCCCTATCGCGATATCAAAGAGCCTCTTCCTGCTTTCATAGCTTGCCCATGAAATATGAGGGGTAATAATCACATTCTTCGCTTTCAGAAGAGGGTTTTCCGCGCTGATAGGCTCAGATGAGACAACATCGAGTGCCGCCCCGCCAACTTTGCCTGAATCCAGGGCCTCTGCCAGAGCTGCCTCATCGACAAGCGGGCCTCTGGAATTGTTGACGATAAGAACACCATCCTTCATCTTCGAGATGTTCTCCTTGTTGATGATCCCCTCGGTCTCCTTTGTCAGCGGACAATGGAGGAAGATCACATCAGATGAAGAGAAGATCTCATCGAGTGAGGCATATCTGCTCCTTTCGTCTTCAAGCTCCTTCCTGACGTAGTTATCGTACATCAGGACATTCATTCCGAAGGCTTTGGCAAGAGCACCCGATCTCTGGCCGATCCTGCCATAGCCTATAATCCCGATAGTCTTTCCAGCCAGCTCCACCTGTGGATAGAGCCAGTAGCACCACTTGCCGCTCTCCGTCCATGCTCCTGAGAGAACATCATCGGAATGCCTCTGGATATGATGGCAGAGTTCAAGCAGGAGAGCGAATGCAAACTGCGCAACGGAATCTGTACCATAGGTAGGAACATTCGTGACCACAACAGAATGCTTATGGGCCTCATCAAGGTCAATGATATTGAACCCTGTAGCAAGAACACCTACATACTTAAGGTTCCTTGCCTTCTCAAACTCCCTTGCACGAAGCTCCACCTTATTCGTGAAAACCGCATCGGCATCCGCAATCCTCTCAAGCGTCTCCTCAGGTGTTGAACTCTCGTAGATCTCGACTGTCCCGTATTTCTCCAGGACAGAGAAGGACATTCCCTCAGAGACAAGCGGCAATGAATCCAGAACGACTATCTTCATACTAAGCTCCTTGGTCTCAGTCTAACGCATCAAGCTCTTTACGGATATTCTTAAAGCCATTTGTCAGGGCATCGATATCCATGCTGAACATCTGCATCTGGACTCTCTTCTGCCAATGGGTCTGGAGCTTCATAGGACCATGCACGCTGAATGCGATATGGTTCCTCTCCGCAGCCTTGCAGACCTTCTCGATAGCTGCAAGGAATTCGGGATTGTCATACTCACCAGGAATACCCATAGAGATAGAAAGATCATTCGGACCGACAAGAAGGACATCGATTCCCTTCACAGCCGCGATCTCATCGACATTCTTGATAGCCTCTGCAGTCTCAATCTGCGCAATTGCAAGGCTGAGGGTATTCTGCCTGTCCATGAAGTCCTGGGTCTTCAGTCCCTGCATTCCGGCATAGTCGGAAAGACCTCCATTGCTTCCAAGCCCTCTGTCGCCTATCGGCTGGTACTTGGCGAGCTTCACGAAAGCCTCGGCCTGCTCCTTTGTGCTGACCATAGGAACCATCACTCCTTCGATGCCTGAATCCAGTGCTCTGGAGATATAACTCTTCCTGAGCTCAGGGACCCTGCAGAAGATACCGACGCCAGCTGCACGTGATGCTGCTGCGATATCCGTAAGCGTCTCGAACGAGAACGAACCATGCTCCATATCGAAGAGGAGGAAATCAAGACCAGCGGCCTTCGCCACAAGCGAAACCGCAGGAGTACGAATCATCCTGACGAGCGTACCTTTGATACACTCGCCATTTTTCAGTCTTTCAACCGCTGTCATATCAGTCATCTTCATCCTTTATACCGGTTGTCTTCTCAACACTTGCACTGCTCTTCTTGTTAAGGCGTGGAAGGAATACCGCGAAGACTACAGTAAGAACGAGGAACACGAGGCTGTCTGGCTCGGTGAAGAAGATCATTGGGTTGCCATGGCCAAGCGTGAGCGTTGTCCTGAGGTACTCCTCTGCAATAGGTCCGAGGATAACACCGAGGATGAACGGAACGTTCGGATAGCCCTGCGTCTTGAAGAAGTACATAACGATTCCAACAAGTACTGCGAGGAACATCTGCACTGCTGATGATGTTGCTGCGTATACACCGATAAGAGCTATTGCTCCGATTGCACTGTAGAGCACAAGCCTGTTGATCTTCACTATCTTCAGATAGTACGGTCCGAAGAGGAAGAGCGAGAGAGGCAGGAGTATAGCTGCGGATATGAGCAGCGCTACATACATAGGTGCGAATGTCTCAAGCTGGTTTCTCAGCAGGTCCGGTCCAGGAACAATACCATAGACAAGGAAGACTCCGAGAAGGATAGCTGTCGTACCATCACCGGGGATACCAAGCGAGAGCATAGGAACGAGAGCACCGCCGCAGACTGCGTTGTTTGCGGTCTCTGGACCTGCAATGCCTCTAGGATTACCATGGCCGAACGTCTCCGGATTCTTAGCTGTTCTCTGGGCCTCTGCATAGGCAACAAATCCTGCCATTGATGCGCCTGCGCCAGGAAGAACGCCAATGAAGTATCCGATAAGAGCACTCTTGATGTAGAGCCATACACCGATTTCCTTCATATCATCCCAGATATCGAAGAAGTCACGGCGTGTGAACTTCACTCTGTTCGCCTGATCGGAAAGCTCCTTGTACTCCTTGTTGCTGACCTTGACCTGGGAGATGAACTCACTGACAGCGAATGCGCCTACGATGAGCGTAGTCTCATCGATACCCTCGACAAGCTGCGGGAATCCGAATGTGAAGCGGGATACAGCCTTAAGCTTATCGATACCGATTGTTGCGCACATAAGGCCGAATGCCAGCGTGATGAGACCCTTTCTCTTATCCTTTGAGATGACAACCATCGTTGCAAGAGCGAAGAGACAAAGGGAGAACTTACCTGGCGTACGGACCTTGAGAGCAAGCTCTACGGTCAGAGGTGATACGAAGATAAGGAGCAGCGCGCCGATCGATCCACCGATTGCGGATGCGATTGTCGCATGGCCGATAGCCTGTGCGCCTCTTCCTTTCTGCATAAGGGCATGGCCCTCGATACATGTCATAGCAGAAGCAGGAGCACCCGGGATATTGATCGTTACAGCGGTAATTGAACCGGAATAGATACCTGCCATGTATACGCCCATACACATGATCAGAGCCTGCTGGAGAGGCATCGAGTATGTCATAGGCAGCAAGAGCGCTATGGCAAGAGCACTTGTCAGGCCCGGAAGAGCACCGAAAACGATTCCAATGAAGAATCCTCCGAGGAGGTAAAGCAGGGATACTGGCTGTAGAACAACCCCGATACCCTGGAAAATAGTCAATATTTCACCCATGATCTTCTACCTCCTACCAAAGTGATGGGAACCTGATGTCGAAGACATATACATAAAGAGCATAGATAAGCACGGATACAATAGCCGAATAGATAATCCTCTTTACGTAATGGCCGAAATGATCATCATAGAGGTTCATTGCAATGAACACATAGATTGGAACTGTGAACCAGTAGCCAAGCGTATCGAAAAGCAGAACCATGAAGAATGCGACAGCAACGAGGATGATGCACTTCAAGGATCTCCACTTCTCATCCTTGCTCTTCTCCGGAAGAGGCCCGTTTGCCTTTATCTTCTTGAGAGCATCCACTACAAGGGAGATTGCTGTAGGAATACCGAAAACACAGATAATCACAGGAAAGAATGATTCCTGGACAACCCCTTTGACTATAGGGGGAGATAGACGCAGGGCCTCAATACAATAGATCACCATACCGATAAGCGTGATGAGCGGTGTAAGGAAGTCTGCGCGGATATATTTCTTCATATAAAACTCCTTCAATTCCGAAATAGGAGCCGCTTTTATACGGCCCCTATACTCCCGAGCGGGATTCTGATCAGATAAGACCCTGATCCTTAAGGACGTCGAGTGCTGCGAAGTCATTCTCCTTAAGCTGGTTGCAGTACTCGAGAAGCTCTTCGCCTTCCATCCATGATGGTGTGATACCGACAGTTGCTGCCCAGTCTGCGAACTCCTGGCTAGTAGCTGCCTGGCGGAATGCATCAACAAGCTTTGTCTTCACTTCTTCGGAAAGACCCTTAGGTCCTGCGATGATGATGAACGATCCGGAGATGAAATCATCAGGAAGACCGATTTCCTTTGCTGTAGGAACGTCAGGATATGTTGGGTTGCGGACCTCTGAGAACTCGAGGATACCGATTGCGTCTCCGCTCTGGATTATCGGAGCGAAATCTCCGAGGCTGGATACGATACAATCAACCTCACCATTGAGAAGAGCCTCTCTCTGAGGAGCTGATGATGTATAGGAGATCTTGTTGAACTGAACACCATAGTACTGCTCAACCTTGGTTACAAGAAGGTATACACGGCTTCCTATTCCCTGATCGCCGACACGGACCTGGCCCGGATGATCCTTTGCATACTGGATGAACTCATCCCATGTCTTGTAAGGAGCGTCGGAGCTGATCGTGAAGGAGTCAGCCTCACGTGTGACCATGCAGAGAAGATCGAGCTTATCTGTTGTATAGCCCTTCATGATCTGCTGGTACTCACCAGTGACGACAGCACCATATGTGAGGTTTCCGAGGGAATAACCATCGGTCTTTGCTGTCATGAGAATATTAGGACCTACGCAGTCAGATGCGCCAGGTCTGTTCGTTACATAGAATGTACCGCCGAGAATAGGCTCAGTAAGCTGAAGGATCTTGCGGCATGTCGTATCGGAACCGCCACCAGCGCCAGCACCTACTGTGAATTCGATATCCTTTGATGGATAGACTTCATTTCCGCCGCCCGCAAAGAGTCCGGTAGCAACTACACAGAGCACAAGCAGAATGGAAATAAGTTTCTTAGTCATAAACCCCTCCTTTAGACTTTGACTATGAACAATAGAGGTTCGCTATCCTCATTTATGTAAAGTTTATTGTAGGTTTCGGATATCGGGTAAAGAATAATTAGTGAAAGTTGTCTTATTTCACCGTGCAAAGATATGCAAATCAAGCATTTTGCATAAAATAATCTGCACACATCTGTTTATCAGTGATATGATTTGCAATGTGTCCAATATTTTGGATAATATTATTGCGGATTAAACAAAAAGGAGAGCAACGTGGAACAGAAATTCCTGGCAGTGCTTATCGACCATTACGCAAAGGATGATCTGGAGATATCCATATTCGACACAGAGGCGAAATTGGCCTATTCAGCAAATGGCAAGAGCAATGCCGAGCTTGCGAAGTTCTCAAGGTATGCGCTCGAGCAGGATACTCCACTGGTTCTCGCTAGCGAGGACGATGCGAACATGGACAATATCATATACACTGCTGCGATAAAGCCCTCCGGCAAGCTGTTCGGCGCAATTGTGCTGAAAGGAAAGAGGGATGCGGTCCAGAAGACGGGACAGGAGCTCAAAGCTGCAATCGAAAGTTCCATGATGTATGAGAAGTTCATCGAAGAGAAAAGCACCACAATCGAGGAGAAGAGAGCCGAGCTCGCAATATCCCTGACAAAATCGAATATCGACAAGGAGGAGAGCGAGAAGCTGCTTGCCAGCTTCGATATGGATCCATCGCTTCTGAGATCCGTCATATGCATCAGGCTCAATCTCTATCAGAATAATTACTTCAACATAAACCTCTCCCTTGGTTACAGGGCATCATTCGAGGAGCTTAAGGATGAGATTCTCAAGGAGATAATGGAAAGCGATTACATCACCAGCCAGGATATGGTCGCAATGAAGACATCCTCCCTGATAATCGTGATAAAGAGCTTCCAGATGAAGTCCGATATAAAGAAAGCATATAAAGCCCTCGATGTGATAACACAGAACCTGTCGGATTCCCTTGGTAAGTACTCCTCTCTCTCATTCTCTGTAGCGTATGGGAGCATCGTTTCTACGCTGAAAGGAATAAGGACAAGCTATAAGGAAGCCGAGGAGATCCTTGATCTGGCACAGGAGAAAGGACTTACAAGCGGGATCATAACACTGGAGGATGTCTTCTTCGAGAGCAGCTACCAGAAGCTGAGCCCGCAGATAATAAACAAGATCATTGATCCGGCGCTTGATGCACTCCGCAGAAAGGATGGCGTGCTGCCATTTGATATGATTGACAGCTGCCAGGCATTCGTCGATGCCTGCATGAACCTCTCACTTGCATCGGAAAGGACGCACGTGCACAGGAATACGATATCTGTAAGGCTTGAGAAGCTGAAGAATCTTACCGGGCTCGATCCAGCGAATGACATAAAGGATGCGCTTCTGGTGAAGATGCTGGCGATAAAGGCGAAAGCAGAGAAGACAGGCGACGAGGTCTATCCCATCTGATCTCACCCGCGGTATCGGATTGAATGGGCCGCTTCAGCCAGTGCCGTGAGGTTCCTTCCCGGCACTCTTGTTGGTATCGCGCATTCGGGACTGATTATATCCACCCCATCGCTGATATTCCCCATCACCTCCGACTTGACGTATCCCGGAGTAAGGCTCAGAAGCGTCTTGGGATTGTTAACAGCTCCGGCAAGCGCCATTCCACCCTTCTCTGACGCAAGACTGGCTATGGAGTTCCTGCTATCGGCATGGAAAGCCCTGAATCCGGCATCCCTGAAAAGGGGGAATTTGGATTCCACATTGCCGCAGACATGGAGGATCAGTGGATGATCAGGGCCAAGCATCTCCACTGCCTTTCTATGGAACGGAAGAAGCATCCTTTCATACATGCCTTTGCTTACAAGATCCTCCGTTACGTGGTCGGCCCATACCACTGCATCAGCGCCCTCTGAGAACTGAAGGCGGGCAAAACGCACGGCCTCATCGGTCAGGAGCTCAAGTATCGACTTGATCCTATCAGGGGAGATTATCGAATCGAGGATGACATTCTCAACCCCATACAGGTGATACATCAGCGTCCATGGTCCGACTACCTTCCCTATGATTGCAACCTTTCCCTGGTAGCGCTTTGCAAGACCCCGGATAGCAGAGAGCAGCTCCTTAGCAGCTCCCTGCTGGAAAAAATCGTCGGAAACAGCAAGATCCTCCAGCCCCGGCTCAGGGGATGATAGGATCCGTGGCATTGAGTTCTGGTCTCCCCATGATACATTACATCCGAAGAGAGAGGCCTCAATATGAAGTGAGAAGTATGGGGAGACAGAGTCGAAGCCGTATTCATCATGGACGAACGATGAGAGCATAGCCATATCGAAAGCCTTGCAATGAGCGGCAGGAAGGAAGCATCTGGTCTTCTCCATAGCCTCGCTGTTCACGGTGCTCGTTATGCTTGCTGCAGGATAGACATCAAATGGCTTCCTGAACAATGCGGCCATGAATCTCTCACGTGAACTCATGAACGGAATCTTCTGCATCCCCCACTATCTCCTATTCTTATTTCCTTATCTGATCGAAGATTGCCTTGCCGGGATAAACTCCATCCCTGCCAAGCAGCTCTTCCATCCTTATTGCCTCATTCCATTTGACGGCACGCTCAGTCCTTGCAACGGAACCAACCTTCAGCTGACCTGCGTTCGTTGCGATCGCAAGATGGACTATCGTGTCATCCTCTGTCTCGCCGCTGCGTGCGCTTACAACAGGAAGGTATCCACTGTTCTTTGTGAATTCGATTGCATCCATCGTCTCAGTGATGGTACCGATCTGGTTCATCTTGATAAGCACTGCATTCAGCGCACCGAGCTTAACGCCGTTCCTGATTCTCTCTATGTTCGTGGTGAAGAGGTCATCGCCTATAAGCTGTATCCTTCCGCCGAGCTTCTCCGTTATAAGCACGGAGCCTTCCCAGTCAAGCTCACTGGTACCATCCTCAATCGAAACGATTGGATACTTGTCCACCCACGAGCAGAGGAGATCGACGAACTCCGATGTCGAGAACTCCTTGTTCTCAAGATGGAAGATGTACTTCTTCTTTTCCTTATCGTAGAATTCGCTCGATGCGATATCCAGCGCGATACCAAGATCCACTCCCGGCTCGTATCCAGCTCTCCTGATTCCCTCTGTAAGGATCTCAAGACCTTCCTCATTGGTCTTGAATGATGAAGGCCAGAATCCGCCCTCATCGGCAATCGCAGTAGGACGCCCAAGCTCCATGAAGATCTTCTTGGTGGCATTGTATACATTGACGACAGCCTCGAAGCCTTCCCAGAATGTTCCAAAAGAGAGAGGAATCACGAGGAAATCCTGCACATCGATTGAATGCAGTGCATGGGCTCCTCCGCCTATGATCTGGATCATTGGGACTGGGATTGTGCGTGCATTCGTCCCTCCAAGATATCTAAAGAGGGGAACGCGCCTGGATGCTGCAGATGCCCTGGCGACAGCCATCGATACTCCAAGAATCGCATTAGCGCCAAGCCTGCTCTTGTTCTCCGTTCCATCAAGCTCAATCATCAGCTGGTCGATGCCCCTCTGATCCTCAGCATCAAGGCCGATGATGCGCGGAGCAATCTCATTCAGGACATTGCCGATTGCCTTCCTTACGCTCTTTCCGCCAAGTTCCTTGCCTCCATCACGAAGCTCAAGAACCTCATATATACCTGTTGATGCGCCAGAAGGGACGGTTCCACGCCCGACACTGCCATCCGCAAGAATGACATCCACTTCAACGGTCGCATTCGCACGGCTATCGAATACCTGTCTTGCTTTGATATCACTGATTCTCATATTCAATTCTCCTTGTTGTATGCTGAAATAATGTCCTTGAAGGAAGGTCTGCTCTCAAGCAGCAGCGCTAAAGCCATATTCCTTACCCTTTCCTTCTTCTTCTCGTCGGATGAGAGATACTCCACCGGAGATTTCCCATCGACCCTGGCGAGCATGAGGAACGGAAGCACCTCCATGACGTTACGCTCCAGCTCATCACGGTCCATATATGACATAGAAGAGAAGTAAAGCTCCTTCATGTACATCATCATCGCAAGATAGGCATTCCCGTATTCCGCGAACTTCACCGCCTTCAGTATGAAGTGGTTGAAGAAGAATGCGAGATCGAACGCAGGATGCCCATAGTGAGCGACCTCGAAATCCAGAACCGCGATCTGCTTTCCATCCGTCATTATGTTCTTCGGGCTATAATCCCCGTGGACCAATGCGATGGAAGAACCAAGCAGGAGCGCGATAACGCTCTCAGCACGATTAGCCAGCCCTGGATACTTTTTCACTGTATAGCGGATATACGGATCGATCCTCAGGTTATCGAAGACATCCTTCGATGCGAACTTTGCCCTGATTTCCTTGGATGAAGAGCTCTTCTCATGGACTTCCAGAAGCGTCTTCACCGACTTTGCCGCGATATTGAAATCGAGGCAGCCGGACATAAGATCATCCTTCCACATCCTCCATGACTCCGGAAGAGCCTCCCTGACGTAGATATGGTTCTCCTTATCATAGAAAAGGACCTTAGGGGCTGACTCCGGATCTATCTCATGATAGACCTCATTCGCCTCAGCCTCTGTCTCCATACGTCCAGGATCGCACTCCCAATCCGCTTTCGTCTTAAGCTTCTGCAATGCCTCCTTCACAATAAGTGGAAATGAATCACTCCGTTCCACAAACGCTACAGTGCCTGAAACACCTCCGGAAAGGTATCTGATCTTATGGCCATCACCCTTTCCGACCAACCCACGTTCCTCGAGATACTCCTCAAGAACGTCCTCTCTGCTGATATCCATAATCATTGTTCTCCTGATAAGATCCCTCCTTAAGATTAGATGCTCATCGGGGTCGCAACAATTGGAATAATTTGTAACATATGTTCAAATTACATTTGCAAACATGCTATTTGTAAGCAATGTGAACATGTAGCAATATCCAAGAAGAATCCTGCATCGGGAATATCAGCAGAATGCATCGAAAACCATGCAGAAATACGGAAAAGAGAGCAGAAAGCCCTTCTGCCCTCTCTCCATGCTGCATTACTCCCCGCAGTACTCCCTGAACTTCTTCACATTCTCACGGGCCATGCTTCCAAGGCTTGTCGTATCGCTCATCGCGATAACAATCTGGGCACCTGCATCGAGCTTCTTCTTCGTTCCTTCCCAGTCTCCGCCGAGGGCCATGAGAACCTTACCGGAATCAAGGACCTTCTTCTCCACTGCGCTTATTGCTTCCTGCACATCGGGGAAGTTAGGATTGCCGAGATGGCCGAGGTTGGTAGCAAGATCAACAGGACCGACGAAAACGCCATCAAGACCTTCTACCGAAAGGATTCCATCGAGATTATCTATGCCTTTCTGGCTCTCGATTGCGATGAATACCATCACCTCGTCATTAGCTTTCGTGAAATAGCCAAGACTGTTATTGCCAAAATGGGCAGCCCTTGTGGATCCTGCTACACCCCTTACTCCGAATGGAGGATACTTCACTGCTGCAACGGCCTTCTCAGCCTCTTCCTTCGTCTCGACATATGGTACAAGGATTCCATACATGCCGGTATCGAGCAGCTTCTTGATCTGCACGAAGTCATTCCATGGTGCGCGTGCAAATGGAACTGCCTTGTAGCCATTCATCGCCTGCTCCTGGCTTATAAGCGTCTCGAATCCGCTCGGTGCATGCTCACAGTCAACCATGAGGATATCCATGCCGCTATCGGCAAGGACCTCTGCCGTGATATTGCTTGCAGCCTGGCACCAGGCAGCAATGAATTTCTTTCCTTCCTTTATACCGTGTTTTATTGGATTGTAGTTCTTCTCAAGCATTTTCAGGTTCTCCTCAGCTGATACAAGTCAGCAAGACAAATCCGATACACAGTGGAATCTTGGCAGCGAACCTCTATTGAATATTGATTCACACTGATTATCAGATTATGAGTTAAGTGTATCACTGGAAAACCAGTTGTCAAGAAAATCTAGCAGTAACTCAGAAGACGATCCTTCCTGCGGTTCGAATGGATGCTTGCGTAGTAGTACGCATCATTCTCGTTCCTTTCCTTTATTGCGATATATATCTTGTTGTGATCGGAAACAATCTGCTCATACATATCGTCGTAATCGGGATATTCCCGACGGGCATTGCGGAGTATGGACTGTATAGCTGAAAGGATGGCATAGAAGAATGGATTGCGGCTTATCTGAGCAAGATGAAGGTGGAATTTCTCATCAAGAGCGACCCTCTCATCACGATCCGCAGCCTCTTCCTGCTGCTGAAGGATGCTCTTTATAGACAGAAGCTCTCCCTCTGTCCTGATCAGGGCAACCTGCTTCGCGATTGTCGATTCAATGGCCGTTTTCAGATCATATAACTCTATAAGAGACATCTCATTGGTCATTGCGGTCTCAAAAAGCAGGCAGAACGTCTGGAGCATTGAATCCAGGCTTATATTCTTCACATAGCATCCGCTTCTCGGCTGGATCATCAGCACCCCCAGAGCCTCAAGCCGGAGCAATGCCGTACGCATCTGGCTCTGTGTTGTGTTAAAGTGCTCAGATAGCACTCTGATAGGAGGCAGCTTATCGCCCGACTTCAGGTTGTTCTCCCTGATGAATGCGAGAAGATCCTTCATCAGCTTATTCTCTGCGCTTATCCCGTAATCCTCGTAAAGCAGTTCTTTCTCTTCGTCCATGTGTGTTCCTGATGCAATTTATCTAATGTGATTATTAGGATAAATCAGAATATAGCCACACGCAACATTTCACTCCAGAATATGAGCAAATTGACCGATTCCAGACAGAATCACACACTAGGGATGCGTACCTCCCGGAACGTCTTTATCTCATAAGGGGAAAAAGCAATAGGCTCTGAGATATCTGCAAAGCCATCGGACAATCTCTCTTCCATCAGATTGCATTCCGAGAGCATGTATCCTGGGCGGTTGGAGATAATGTGCACAGCCGTACTGCATCCATCGGTCTCAGCAAGCCTCAGCACTGCACCGTCCCCATCCTCAGCCATCTTATATGCAGTGATATGCACATGATCGCCTGCAACCTCATAGCCCGAAGGAGCAGAAGCAAAGTCTGGTATGTTCTCACTGAGTATTGCAAGATGCGATGAAGAGAGATAGGAAGCAATCTCCCTGACATGACTGATTGGAAGCGATGTTTCATGGGGGATGAGAGTATATGTGAACTCGTGCTCTCCCTGGTCAGCGTATGGATCGGGATCAAGAGGACTTCTGAGAAGGCTTAAGCCGATGCGCCCATCCCTGACGCTGTATCCATACTTGCAGTCGGATGCAAGTGCAACTCCCCTATCGTTGCTTACATCGGTAAAAAGACGCGCAGGGAATTCGAAGGCTGCAGCATCCCATTCATTCTGGACATGTGTCTTTCTATGTATCTCTCCGTATGGGATGTCAGAGGTGCAGAAATCAACCATGGGATCACATGGGAATGAAACCCGCAGAAGCTTCTTCTCCTCATGCCACTGCACCTTCGTCCTGAAATATATCTCATTTGAATCATTCGGAAGGATGACATCCTGCTCTATGAGGGAGTTTCCTGCCCGGAAAGAGAATCTCAGCGCAGAGAAGACAGGTCCATCGGCACTGCGCGATGCGGAGATGCACTCAACCGGTGAGCACTCCATCTCCGGATAGTAGTACTCAATATCCCAGGCATCATATACATGCGGCTCATCCGCATAGAGCTTAAGGACATTTCCGATGCCGGAATATGTGAATTCGAAGCCGCTCTTCCTGAATATTCCCTTCAGAAGATGGCCATGGCAATCGAATTCATAGCGGACCCTGCCGTTATCAAGTACAAGATTGCTTGCATCAAGCACCGGATTCTGCCGTAGCTTATCAGAATAATCAAGATTGAATATATTCCAATTCTGGCTTGATAATTCTGCATTGATATACAATTCTCCTTGGTATTCCTGTATACCACGTCCACCGCAGGAAGACGGGAGCACATCACAGGCTGGAAGCTTAACGATATGCGGAAGTCTGTATCCGTCTCCGCTGAATACCGTCAAATAGCCCATTCTGCCATGGCTGTTCCGAGAGGCGAAGGATGAGGTGAATCCATAGCATCCACATCCTGATGAGTCCAAGGCTCCTGAGAGGGCATCCGAGAAAGCAGTGAATACGGCCTTGTATCCTTCCTCTGTCTCCCTGTATACAGCCCCGATGCTTGATCCAGGAAGGATATCATGGAACTGGAATGCAAGCATGGTATGGAGAGCATCCTTTATCTGATTGCTGAACAGACCTCCTCGATACACATCCAGAGCCTCAACAGGCTTCAGAGCCTCCTCTGCCATCCTGTTCATACGCTTGTTCCTCGCCTGAGATGTGTATGTGCCGCGATGGAATTCCAGATACAGCTCACCCCTATAATACGAAAGCTTATCCTCACACATTGCAAGGCGGTCAAAGAAATCCTCGACAGATGAGAACGATGCTCTGGGAACACCTTCGGTATCATGGGCAAGCAATATCCTCTCAATATGCTCGGCCTTCGGCCCGCCACCGCCATCACCTATGCCAAGTGCCGTCACAAATTCATCCAGTCTGTCTTTCTCCAGGAAATTCTCCTGCGCTCTCAGAAGCGATCCGAAGTTTCCTGAGGAGTTGTATGTATGCTCTGGAAGGAAGTGAGCAACAACCTGGCTTCCGTCAACACCTTCCCATATGAAGCTGTCATGCGGGAACTGGTTGGAGAGCGACCATGAAATCTTCTGCGTAGAGAAATACCGGATGCCGGACTTCGCCAGAATCTGCGGAAGGGATGCAGGATATCCGAAGGAATCCGGAATCCAGCACGTTCTCACATCCTTCCCGAATTCCTTTCTGAAGAAATTCTTCCCTTCCAGTATCTGGCGCACAAGGGATTCCCCTGATACAAGGTTGCAGTCAGGTTCTACCCACATGCCGCCAAGCAATTCCCACCGTCCCTCAGCCACAGCATCCTTCACCTTCTGGTAAAGCTCTGGCTGCTCAGTCTTCACCCATTCATAATGAAGAGGCGATGATGCTCCGAAGATATATTCCGGATAATTCTCCAGATTCACAATCTGGCTGGAGAATGTACGCATTACCTTGCGGTGAGTCTCCGCAATAGGCCACAGCCAGCCTGTATCGATATGGGCATGGCCTATAACAGCAGTGGAAAGGAAGGAAGCCGATGCAGGTTTTGCCAGCTCCTTCCTTATAATCGCCAAAGCCTCGTCCGTACCTGATCTTGAGAATGCTGTCATCGCATCAAAGAGCGACGATATGATTCTGACGGCTTTGATCGAATTCCCATCGATACTCTGATAGAGATCGAAGAGCGCATCCATGGAGACATAGAGCTCATGGAGCTTCTTGTCGATTATAGCAATGTCAGCATAGCGGAATATACCGATATGCCGCCCTTCAGGTTCCGGAATGTTCCTTGAGAACTTCATCTCGCGCCTTGATAACCCGAAGAGATTATTGGCAGCAGCTTCTGCATAGATTCTGCAATGACCAGGAACGACTGCAAACCGTTCCTCGCTCTTCACATAATTGCAATCGAAAGCAGATCTATCCGTCAGGCCGAAAAGAGCATTGCCTTCATCATCATAGATCTGCACCTCGCCTCCAAGATCTGCTGAAAGGAAGGCATCAGAACAAGGGAAATCATCAGGCACATCAGCCTCAAGCAGGAAGTATCCGGACCGCCAGTTCCTGCCCCATTCAGTCCCGGGCTGTATCGGCCTGCGCTCTAAATTGATGGTATCCTTAAGCGGAAGCCTTTCATCGGTAACGTATACGGAAGCGGAGAGCGGAATACGCCTTGCTATGCTTCTCTCCTTCAGCTCCTTTATGAACTGGGAGATTCTCTCCGTGATGATGATCATCCGTCCCTTCTGATTCCAGCCTTCCATAGCTCCTCCTTGCTTTCCAGAAGAGATTATCATCCCGGGCAGATGCCAATGCAATCAATATTATCAGGAGAGCTCACAATATGCAGAACTATATATGTGCCAAATAGCTACCGAAACGGACAAAATTGCGATTTTCATTGAAAAAGTCCGTTTCAGATAGAGATTTCAGAACATCTTCCCTTCTTTTATGAACTCTGCGAGGTTAGCATGGACGATTCCGTTCCTTCTCTGATGCATATGATCAAGGGTAAGCAGGAACTTCGGGTATGAATCGCGGATAGCCTCAAGAGATCTATACTCCCTTTCCTCTGTCTGATTCACACCGGAACCGTCCTCTGCACCATTGAAGATATACATTGCAACCTGTACATACGCATAATCCATATCAGGCTTGCGGAGGATGAAATCAACTTCAAGATTGCCAATCTTTCCGACACTGACAGAGTATGATAGGCTCTCCGCGTATTGGTATACGATATTCTCAAGCACAGGACCATAAGGAATCCTGTTATCTGTATTGCGAAGGAAATAGAAGCTGAGATCGGAAAGATAGTACTTCTCATCTCCTCTGAGGGACCGCTTGCTTTTAAGGTCGAATCTGCTGCAGCGGCTTATGATACGGAGATTCTCCATCTCATTGATGTATCTGTATACCGTCTCCTTTCTGACATTCTCCCTGAGAATCGACTTCAGATTCGCTGTAAGCTTATCAACAGATACAGTACATCCGAAATTGTTTATTATGAACTGCATTATCAGATCAAAAAGCCTCTTCTTGCGTATCTTCCTGTTATGCTTTATATCCTTATCGAAAATCTCATCAACTACGCTCTGGACGTATACCCGCTTCTGTTCAAGCGTATCGTACATCACAGCACGAGGGAAACCGCCTTCAAGGATGTAATTGTTAAGCTCCTTCTCAAGATCATCCAGCACAGGCTTCCCATAAAATGCCTTCATCTTCAGATACTCTTCGAATGTAAGCGTCGTCATGCGCATTTCGATGTATCTGCCAGTCAGCTTTGTGACAAGCTCCCCTGAGAGCATATATGAATTGCTGCCTATGATGAAAATGGAATAATCACCTTCCTCCCTATAGGCATTGATTGTCTCCTCAAAGCCTTTCACATTCTGGATCTCATCAATAAAGAGATACTTCATGCCTTCGACCCCGGAAAAGAAGCCATCGACTATCTTCTCCAGAGCAGCGGTAGTCTTCACGCTTTTATAGGGTCTCTTGTCGAGATTGATACTGAGAATCGATTCCTTCGGCACTCCAGAAGCAATAAGCTCTTCCCGAACCAGCGAAAGAAGGGATGATTTACCGCAGCGGCGAACCCCTGAAACGACCTTGATCATCTCCTCATCGTGATAGAAGGGTCTGATTCTATCCAGATATCTGGTTCTGGGAAAAAGATTCTTAACCATAATGAAATACTAGCCTGAAACGGACAAAATTGCAATTTTTATTGAAAAAGTCCGTTTCAGACCGGGATTTCGCAAAAAAAGAAGGCTGTCCGGAATCATCCAGAACAGCCTTCGGAATCAGAAATAAAGGACCTGATTAGTCTACGAGTACGACCTCTCCGTTAGGATAGCGCTCTGCAACATACTCCCTTACCTTATCTCCCTTGAGAGCTGCGACAAGAGCCTGTACCTTAGGATCGTCCTGGTTGCCATCATTGACTGCGATGACATTCACATACGGGCTATCTGCATTCTCGATGAAGAGACCATCACGTGTTGCGATAAGACCTGCAGGGATAGCATAGTTGCCATTGATTACAGCAGCATCGACATCTGCAAGAACACGTGGAAGCGATGCAGCCTCAATCTCGGAGAATGAGAAGTTGTGCGGATTCTCTGCGATGTCGGAAGGAACAGCTTCAAGACCAGCGTCAGCCTTAAGAGTGATGAGACCTGCGCTCTGGAGAAGGAGAAGAGCTCTTCCCTCATTCGTAGGATCATTAGGAATAGCAATCCTTGCTCCATCGGGGATAGCCTCGAGTGAATCATACTTCTCGCTGTATACTGCAAGAGGCTCGATGTGGATGCCGCCAGCATTCACAAGCTTGTAGCCGCGCTCTGCATTTGCGCTCTCCATATACGGAAGGTGCTGGAAGTAGTTAGCATCGATATCACCAGAAGCAAGGGCCTCATTAGGTGTCACATAATCCGTGAACTCGACAATCTGGAGGTCGATTCCCTGAGCAGCGAGATCGTCCTTCACAAGACCGAGAAGCACACCGTGCGGATCGGGTGTTGCACCAACCTTGATGACATTGGAATCAGCGGATTCCTTGGAACCGGAAGCGAAAACAGATACTGCGATAAGAAGCACCGCAAGAACAGCAAAAGTCTTTTTCATTAATATATCTCCAAAATAATTCGATTAAGTATTACGATATCCCGAAGGACCCTGAACAATTATAGAAATGTGGTGGAATAGAAGTATTATGCCCTCACGGGCATCATGGAGAACATGCGCATGGATATGATGGATAATGTCTTTGCCATAATCGTGCTCTCCTTTATCTTTGATGCCTTGATTATGCATAAAGGTGCAAGAATATGCAACATAAATTCCATGCGGCTGATGCAAATTTTATGAAAAAACAGGAAGAAATTATGCTATCTTCCTGCTTTATAAATAATTAAAATATCTTAAATTTTTCAGATAACCTGCATATCCAATCAGCGTTTAGCAATCAGATGAGCGCTTATCCTGTCTCCGATGAACTGTATCACCTCAACCATGACAATGATTACGATGACAGCAGAGACCATATATGACGGGCTGAATCTCTGGTATCCATAACGGATTGCAAGGTCACCGAGTCCGCCACCGCCTATGGCTCCTGCCATAGCTGAATAGCCTATGAGATTGATGATCGTAAGCGTGACGCCGGAAACAAGCGAAGGAAGAGCCTCGGGTATAAGAACCTTGAGGATTATCTGCCAGTTCGTCGACCCCATGGCACGTGCTGCCTGTACAACACCAGGATCGACTTCCTTGAGCGCAGACTCTATGATCCTTGCGACAAATGGAGCCGCAGCTATCGAAAGCGGGATCACGGTAGCCATCGTTCCTATGCTTGTGCCGATTATAAGCCTGGAGAGAGGCATCAGGACAATCATGAGTATTATGAACGGGAACGATCTCAGTATATTCACAATACGCGAAAGGACATTGTAGAAGACAGGATGCGGGATTATACCTCCCTGCTCCTCTGATGAAGTCACATGGAGAAGGATTCCTATCGGCAGTCCAAGTATCATGGAGAAGATCGTCGAAAGGAAGACCATGACAAGCGTCTGCCATGTTGCCTGCACAACAAGCGTAAACATCGTAGACTGGAAGAAAGACATTACAGCATCCATCACTCAGCCTCCTCTACCAATACGCCCATATCCTGAAGAAGCCTGACAGCTTCCGCTGCAGTCTTCCCATCCGGCCCGATATCAGTGATCATCACACCAAGCTCCTCACCATTGACAGTCTGCACACCTGCTGCCCTTATATTGAACACAGCACCTGTCTTTGCGGAGACTGTGGAGATGATAGGCTCATCGGTAGCACCTCCGCGGAAGCGCAGCGTATAGTGCCCGCCATCATTCGACCAGCGCACAATGGACTCATGGACATTTGTAAGCGATGATAGGAAATCCTTCGTCACATCGCTCTTGGGGGAAGCGAAGATATCCGAGACAGGACCTTCCTCAACGATATGGCCTGCATCCAGCACCGCAACACGGTCACATGCATCGCGGACTACCTCCATCTGATGAGTGATCATCACGACAGTGAGGTTCATCTTCTTCTGGATTTCCTTGATAAGAGAGAGTATCGCTCTCGTTGTCTGAGGATCGAGAGCACTTGTCGCCTCATCGCAGAAGAGTATCTCGGGCTTCACAGCAAGCGCCCTTGCAATCGCTACCCTCTGCTTCTGTCCGCCCGACAGCGTGGATATAGGAGCACTGCCACGCCCTTCAAGCCCTACAAGAGCAAGAAGCTCTGCCGTGCGCTTCTTTATATAAGCCTTATCCATATGGCATATCTCCATCGGATAGGCGATATTATCCTCAGCATTCCTGGAAGAGAAGAGATTGAAGTTCTGGAAGATCATACCGATCTTCCTCCTTTCCTGGATCAGCTCTTCCTTTGAGAGGTTATCGACACGCTTGTCATCGTAATAGACCTCACCCTGATCAGGCTTCTCAAGCATCGATACAAGACGGACAAGCGTGGACTTTCCAGCCCCCGAGCGTCCTATGATGCCATAGACTGTGTTGGATGGTATATCAAGCGAAACATCATCGACAGCATGGAGCGATGCATAGTTCCGCTTCAGATTCCTTAGCCTTATCTGCATATAAAATACTCCGAAGTCTATTTATATCAGATATCTGGATTAAGAAACAGGTATACAATGCTGATTGTATCCTCACAATGTTGATTTACAGATCCCCAATGATAGCAAAAGGCTGCATTGCTGCAGCCTTAAGCATAGTCATACCGTATGATTATCTGAGATCCTTATCGGTCTTCAGGACATCCTGATCATCATATGCCCTGTTCTCACCGGCCATAGCCCAGATGAAGGTATAGTTCGAAGTACCGCATCCAGAGTGGATTGACCATGATGGGTTGATGACAGCTTCCTCGTTGTGCATAACGATATGCCTCGTCTCAGATGGCTCTCCCATGAAATGGAAGACAACGTTGTCATCTGGGATCTCGAAGTAGAAATAGACTTCCATTCTCCTCTCATGCGTATGCGCAGGCATCGTATTCCATACAGAACCCGGCTCGAGGTGAGTAAGTCCCATCGAGAGCTGGCAGGTATCAAGCACATCCGGGTGGATATACTGATTGATTGTTCTCTCGTTCGATGTTGCCTGCGATCCAAGATGCTTATGGATGGCATCCTTGAGAGGGATGAGCTTTACAGGATACGGGCGGTGTGCAGGTGTCGTGCACATATAGAACTTGGCAGGATCCGAAGGATCATCGGATGAGAACTTCACATCCTTTGTTCCCATAGGGATATAGATACCATCGAAATGATCCATAGCGTACTCTGTGCCATCTGCGATGATCTTTCCCTTTCCTCCGATATTTATAGCGCCAAGCTCCCTTCTCTCAAGAAGGTAATCAACGCCGAAGTTCTTCCAGCAGTCGATGTTCTTATCGATGGAGATTGTCTCCTTGATTGGCATAGCACCCATTGTCACAATTCTGTCGACATGGGAGTATACAGCGGTGACATCATCCGGAAGGAAGATATCTGTGATGAGGAACTCATTCCTGAGTTCATCGGTATTCATTCTCTTGAAAGGCTCTTTGCCTGTTGAATAGCGAATATCCATAATAACTAAGCTCCTATATTCCTAATATAGCAGGAAAACTGCTCTTTGTGACCACCTACCCGATCATCTCGGCAAGGCTGTAGATATCCATGAAGCGGTTCATGGCTTTTTCAAGATCCACACCCGGGACAGGGCTGCCATTGAGGTAGAGGGAAGGCTTCAGCGCGACAGTTGCAATTCCGGGGATATCCATTGCAGGGTCATTGCTTGCCTCAAAGAAGAATGCCGCTGCATCAAGCACATCCAGAAGATTCCCCTCGGAAAGGACAGACACTATCTCATTGTAATCCATTGAGGAGAGATCCATCCCTATAGCATCATCATAATCAGCGCCGCCAAACATCATGAACATCATGATTGCATTCATCCTCGCATCCTCCAGGCTGATACCTGCCATATCGAAATAGGAATAGACGGCATCCTCATTGAGATCGACACGGATCTCCAGCACATTGCCCTGATAGCCTTCATTCCCTGATATCAATATATCCCCGGTATCGATATACAATGAGAAGAGCGGCTCGGAAAAGATGGAAAGAGAAAGGAGGATTGTGCCATCAAGCGAGGTGCTGGATGTCCTGGATCCGAACTTATATATTGCGCTGGCATCATCGAATGAAATCTGAGTCCTGAACAGTCTATCCGTTTCAATAGCATCCATATCAAAGGAAGAGGAGACATAACCTCCCGCTCCTATGATATCCACATCATCGAATCCGGCATAAAGCATGGCCACCTTCAGCCCTTCATTCGCTATCGTGATGACATTATCGGAAAGAATTCCAGCAAGCCTGATACCTGAACGCCTGATCTCTTCAGGTATCATCAGAAGCATAGCCTGATCCGTCATGGACAGATCAACATCTCCTCCGGGATTCTCCGCAGCAATCAAGGCAGGGGCTGCCAGCGATAGTATCACTAAAGGCTCCACATCCTTTGGAGCGGAGAATACGGGGCTGACAGCTGCCAGAGACAGCATGATAACAACAAGGATCTTCTTCATACCCTGATGATACCATGCCTCATTGCCTATGCAAGCGAATCAAGGAGCCTCTCACATCCTTTTAATATATCATCATATGCTGTGACGAAATCATCGGTATACCATGGATCAGCCACATCGCGGTCAAGCAGCATCCTGATCTTCGGGCTATCACCGAAACGGCGTCTGAGAGATGCTAGGTTAGAACGATCGAGTGCGATGATAAGATCATAATCCTCGAATTCCCTATCGCTTATGCGCTTTGCAGACCTTCTGAAAAACGGTATGCCCCTTCTCCTTAGCTCTGCTTTAGCAGGTGGATAGATATCATTGCCGGACTCCTCGCTGCTTACTCCAGACGAGGATACATTGAACCGATCACCAAGCTCACGGTCATCAGCAAGCTTTCTGAACACTGCCTCGGCCATCGGTGACCTGCATATATTCCCATGACAGACAAAAAGGATATTCACAGCATTTCTATACCAAAGGTGAGCGTTTTAGTCTATGGATCAGGCATTCAGCCTTCTCCTTATATCCTCATCATAATCTGGTATCGCACCGCGCTTTGTCACAACATAATCAGCGAGGGCTGAGGCCTTTGAGAGGGCAGCAGCTGTATCATCGCCCATGCTGAGGAAATACAGAAACGCTGCAGAGAGACTATCGCCAGCCCCAACTGTATCAATCACCTTGACCTTCCCAGCTTCGGCATTTATCGCATTATTGCCTTCAAAGCATACAGAGCCTTTGCTACCTAATGATATCAGAACCTTCCTGACAGGGAATCTTCTCTGTACCTCATACGGAAAGTCCTTTTCATCCATGCCAAGAAGCGATGACACAACAGGAACCTCATCATTGTTCAGTTTCAGAATCGTCGCATGCTTCAGACATTCTTCAATGAGCTCTGCAGAATAGAATGAAAGCCGGAGATTGACGTCAAAGAAGAACTCTGATGCCTTTATGTTCTCAAGGAGATAGCAAAGCGTCCCACGCGATACGCTATGCCTCGATGCCAGTGTTCCATAGATGAATACATCGAACGGCGTACTGCAGAGCTTCTCCTTCTCTGCATCCGATAGCTTTATATCATCCCATGCAGATGGATCCGGGAATGAATATGAAGGAATTCCATTATCCAATGCAACAAGTGCTTTTCCAGTCTCATACGCTGATATGCTGACAAAGCTTCTGTCAATACCGAGGCTATCAATCCTGGAAAGCGTCTCCTTTCCAAGTTCATCATCGCCTACAGCGCTTATGACGGAACAATCGCCGCCAAGCTTTGATATATGTCCAAGAACATTCAGCGGTGCACCGCCCAATGTCCTGACATCACCATCTATATCCCAGAGGATCTCTCCAAAACTCAATGCCTTCATCTGAATTCTCCTTTAAGCATGATACATCAGAAAAGGGATAATCAAAAAGAAAACCCCTCATAGAGAGGGGGATGAAGGATAAAAAAAGAACCTGGCGGCGACCTACTCTCCCGCG